>NZ_DALYXB010000008.1:0-238317 GCF_031982545.1 Lacrimispora sp. | reverse complement strand
GCATTGGGCATGGGGGCATTTCCGGACATTTCATTACTGCTGGTGAGACTCCCTGAGATGGGCATTTTACCGGCATTGGGCATGGAGGCATTTCCGGGCATTTCATTACTGCTGGCGATACTCCCTGTGACGGACATTTCATTGGCATTGGACACGGGGGCATTTCCGGGCATTTCATCACTGCCGGGGATACTCCCTGTGACGGACATTTTATTGGCCTGGGAGGCATCTCCGGACAATTCATGGATCCAAAGTAAGAGGGACATCTAGATAAATCCTGTTGTCTCATTGGAATGGGTGCTGACGGGTTTTTTAAGCTCTTTGCCGGACCAGATCCCAGAGGCATATCTGGACGAATCACTGTACCCGGACATACGGACATATCAAGTTCCATAGGCGAAGACCAGTCGGAACACCGTTGTTTTGTATAACCATCCATAGGATGTTTGACTCCTTTCATACTTGAAAAGTTTCTAATATCAATCTATGAATGGAATACTCTGTTGTGCAGGATTAGAAGATATTTTTCCGTTTATTTCAAAAGAAGATCCATGACATGGACATTCCCATCTCTTATCATGACGGTTCCAGACCAGACGGCATCCCATATGGGGACAGTTGACCGCGCCTTTTAATACTCCGCCGGAAAGCCCCTTTACGGATTTAAGACCATGGGAAACCAGAGTGCCTGCACCCGCCTTTATATGATGCCTCCTGGGTGTAAATACTTCATCAAATGGTGTTTTCTTCCCGAGAATCTGCATGCTTAACATCTTAGCTGCAACCATGGACGTACTCATACCCCATTTGCCGAATCCTGTTGCCACATACCAGTCGGGTTTAAAGACAGAGTAAGGGCCGATATAGGGAATTCCGTCCAGAGTCATACAATCCTGTGCAGACCACTTACCAATCTCCTGTGCACCTGGAAACAGATGCTTTGCCGTCTGCTTCATAACCACAAACGGATTCTCTTTGGGAATACTTCCCGTTCTGTGGCTTCCATATCCCATAAGCAGCTTGTCTCCTGCATTACGGAAAGAATAGGCTTTGGAATCGACCCCCAGATACATTCCGTCGATAGCGGGAACGCCCTCAAACTCCGTGACATAACTTTTTTCCTGATACATTTTTGCGAAATAGAATCCTGGAATATTGATAAATGGATAATGGGTTGCAAATACTACCTTCTCCGCCTTAATCACTCCCCGGTCTGTGATAACCTCGTGCCCCTCCACTTTTAGTACTCTCGTCCTTTCATAAATTGTAAGGCCTAAGGAGATGTCTCTTAAAAATTCCAGAGGGTGAAACTGTGCCTGGCCGGAAAACCGGACTGCTCCGAAAATGGGAAAAGGAAGTTTGATCTCCCGCTCAAAAGAAGCCGGAAGACCAAGTCTTTTGGCACATTCCGCTTCTTTTAAAAGCTTTTCCGATTCCTGTACAGAGTAAAGATAAGCATCTTTTTCTTCATAATGACACCGGATCCCATATCGTCTGATCAGCTTTCCATATTCCTCTACTGCCAGCTGATTGGCTCTTCCGTACAGTCTGGCCGTATCCTCTCCCACGTTTTTTACCAGTTTTCCATAAATTAAATTATGCTGGGACGTAATTTTAGCAGTGGTATATCCGGACTGACCGCTTCCGATCCGGTCTGCCTCCAATACCACCACATGAACCCCGTGCCGCTGTAAATAAAAGGCAGTCAGTATTCCTGCCATTCCTGCCCCAATCACCACCACCTCTGTCCGCCTGTTTCCAGGAAGAGGGTTTCTCCCCGGTATTCGGACTGTTTCGGTCCATATTGAATTCATTGATTTTCACCTCTGATATTTGTCTTTCCGACGCTGTATTAATATGCATATTTCCTATTATTCTCACATTTAACAGAAGTAATGCCTTTTTTCCCGTTTCCAATTATTTCTTGCTTTCCTCTCTTTTATATACTAGAATAATAACAGACAACCAAGAACAGGAGGCAATCCCAATGCACTGGTTTCAAAAAAAAGAGAATCTTAATTCTGACGATAAACAGACACCAGGAACCGAACAGGGCAGTGATTCTTCGGTTAAACTGGAACGTGATGCCTGCTTACATCATCTTACCCACGCACTCAGTTCCAATGAACGGGGCGTTGTTTTAAAACTATACATAGAGAATTTTAAACAGCTCAATCAATTATTGGGTTACGAATACTGTGAAAACCTGCTGAATCAGATTCTTGCCTATCTAAAGGAATCATGCGGAAACAATGTCTATCATTATATCGGCGTGGAATATATGATCTTTTTGGATCATTATACCCAGGGACAGGCCATGAATCTTGCAGATGAAATCGCCCAGAGATTTGACCATGCCTGGAAGATTGGCAGCACAGACTGCATCTGTTCTGTTCAGATGGGACTTTGTGCCTATCCCGGTCATGCAGAAACCACGGAGCAGATGTTAAAATGCCTGGATCTGGCAGTGACCAGAGCCGGTGAGGGCGGTCCCAATCAGGCAGTCATGTTTGACAGTACTTTACAAAATCAGCTTAGGCGGCGGCAGACCATCGCCCTTTATTTAAAGACGGCTCTGGAAAAAGATGAAGTGGAGATTCTTTACCGACCTTCCTTTTGCGTTGTAACAGGAACATTTTTAAGAGCAGAATTATCCATGCGGATATTTATAAAAGGTCTGGGGTTAATCGGAGCCGGAGAATTCATGACTGTGGCAGAGGATTCCGGCCAGATCCGTGCATTGCTTTATTATGCCCTGGAAAAGGTCTGTCAGTGCATCAGACAGGCATTGGAGGATGGCTGTGAATTTGAATCCATAGCACTTCCTGTCTCTCCTGTGCTATTCTTGCAGGAGGACTTTATTGACGAAGTTGCACGGGTTATGGAGGCATATAAGGTTCCACAGGGTAAGCTTGCACTGGAACTGAAAGAAAGTGCACTGACTATGGGATATTTAAACTTTAATATTATTCTTCAGAAGCTGTCAGATATGGGAGTAGAACTGATACTCAATGAATTCGGCTCTGGTTATTCCAGTGTCTCTGCCAGCCTGGATCTTCCCGTTCACACTGTAAAGTTAGAACGGCTCTTTATCTGGCAGCTTGAGACCAATGAAAAGTCCGGATATATCATACAAGGATTAATTCGCATGGCAAAGGATCTTCACCTGTCCATAATCGCAGAAGGCGTGGAAACAGAAAATCAGGTGTCCGTTTTAACAGAAGCAGGCTGCAGCTATCAGCAGGGATTTTATTATTCCACTCCCTTAAAGCAGGAGAATCTGTTGAGAATTTTAGGGAAAAACCGGGATGAATCAGCTCCTTATCTGTCTGAGGATTAAAATATGGGATGAAAAAAGCGCTTTCGGTCCAAAACCGAAAACGCTTTTCTATCTGCTTAATTACTTACAATTGTCCTGACCTTGATCTCGTCGGACTTTTTTACTTCCTGGGACTTCTTGTAAAAGTAGCGTATGATATCCTTACGGGTTACTAACCCGATGAAATTCTTCTGATCATCCACCACCGGTACAAAATTCTGGTTCAAAGCCATATCAACCAGGTCTTCCATTGTGGAATCTGCAAAAACAGGGCGGTTATCCGATCTTCTGTCAATGGCGGCTACCGTCACATTCTCCGCTTCCTTCAGACTTAAATTGAATTTATTCTTGATTCCCCAGAGCATGTCCCCTTCTGTTATTGTTCCAACATATTTGCCGTTCCTGTTGATGACAGGTATGGCGGAGTACTTGTGATACTCCATCTTCTCCAGCGCCTGACGCAGAGAATCATCTTCATAAATATAAGCCACTTCATTCTTAGGTGTTAAAAAAAACAATATGTTCATAGCCACACTCCCCGTTTGATGTACGGATTTAGTATAGCAGATGAGTCTTAATCACGTATGAACAAATTATTATTTTTTTATAACTTTTTCCTAATATTTCCTGAGCATGATTATTGCATATGGTCAAGAGGATCAATGGCTTTGTCTTCATGGGTCAATTCAAAGAATACGTTGGCGCCTTCTACGGAATAATACTTTGTGGGTTCTGCAACATAACCCAGTACCTGGCCTTCCTTCACATATTCATTTGCTGTTACCTTCAGTTCTTTTAACTGACCGCAAACAGCCGTATACTTGTTGCCCATGCTTAAAACAACGTAGTTACCAATTTCTTCATTGGAACCAATTTCCTGCACTTTTGCATTGGCGGGTGCGACTACCGGAGTGCTCACATCTCCCTGAATTACCACGCCTGGATTGCATTTATACTGATCCAGGGTTGGGAAGTAGATGGTCTTATCCATACTGTAGTCCAAAATAACATTTCCGCGTACCGGCCAGGTCATTCTGGTGGAGTCGTTAAAATTAAGTACCAGTGACTTGGCGGCATTTTTGTCTGCTGCGGCTTTTGCTGCCTGTGTTTCTTTCTCGGCTGTGGCTTTGGCTGAATCAACAGCCTTCATTTCCTCTTCCGCATTTTTTGTTGCATTGGAATCTCCTGCAACAGCTACCTGTGTTTCCTGGGGGACTGATTCTTCAACAATCATATTGCTCTGATCCGGTACTTTCAGATAAGGGCTGTTTCCTCCACCATTTCCTCTTTGAACGGTAATGACTCCTGCTGCAGCTACTATAGTCAGCAGGCCTAGAACCAACAGGACAAGGAATACTTTATCCTTGAACAATTGACTTATTTTCTCCTTCACGTTTATCACCTCGATAATATTCTTACCAAGAGTGAAAGAGTTATTCAGATTTCAAAACAATATTTTTATAAAAATAAGCAAGAATTTTTTCTGCCGTCCATCCTTCCTCACTTTTACATTTTGCACCGTACTGGCTAAAGCCATATCCATGTCCGATCCCCCGGCAGACGGCTCTCACACCGCCCTCATAATCCTCAAATTCAAAGGAAGGCGACGGCAGGGAAAGTGCATACTGGACCTGATCTCCGGTGAGGGTATGGGTACCGATCTGGATCTGTACCACGTAACCGGAATCATCCCGCTGAACAATCTGAATACTTTGCGGAATCTGATCTGCCTTTACAGAACCATCTCCTGAGATCTTGTTGATTTCATCCGCAAAGTCCTCTTTGCTGAACTGAAGAATTGTTAAAAAACCTTCTGCCTCCACATCCTTTTTGCATTCCACTGGCTGTAAGTATGGGTGGTTTGAATCTCCCGCTCTTGTCATTCCGTTGCTGGCACGATGAAACAACGGTTCAATTAAATTATCGTTACAGGTGATCACCGTACCTGTGGTAGAGCGTACCGCATCTTCAATTGCCTGATAGCTGGTGACAAAAGCCTCGCTTCCCCACATCTTCTCCATCTGCTTCTGCTCTAAATAATCCATATGGAGATCCGATTCTTTTACTTCCTTCTGACCATTCATTTTACCATAAATATAGGTCCGGGCGATGATTGCCTGGGCCCGGAGTGCTTCTTTTCCGTAATCAGCCGGCATCTGCTTTGCTACCACTCCTGGAAGATATTCCTCCACATCCATGGAGGTTTCTCCGCCCTTTCTGTCTAAGATCACACGTTTTCCACTGAGTGTAATGGGCATTTCTTTTTTCTCCTCAATTTTCCCGGTCCACGCCAGTGTCATAATATATGGAAACAAAAATGCCAGTATACATGCCATTAAAATCTTCTTCCCCATCTTCCCGCCGCCTTTCTTTCAGTCTGAACCCTTGTTCAATATATGCGAAAAAGCGCCCCGGAATCACTTCCGGAACGCTTTTTAAAAAACCTTCATCTGGATCAGAGTTCTACATTTACCTTTTCCAAATGCCAGATGTCTCTGACATATTCAAGAATGGTACGGTCTGATGTAAATTTACCGCTGTTTGCTACATTTAAAATGGCAGCTTTTGCCCACCAGGATTCATCTCTGTATGCCTGATCGATCCGCTTTTGTGCCTCCCCGTAAGAAGGAAGATCCTTTAAAATAAAGTACGTATCGGCCCGGTCACTGCTCATGGTGTTAAGCAGGGAATTATAAATATCACGGAACAACTCCGGATCCTGTGGGGAATAATAGCCATTAATCAGCTGCATCAGCACTCTGCGGATCTCATAATTATTGTTGAAAATCTCCATGGGATCGTATCCGCCTTCCCGCTCATAACGGATCACCTCATCGGATGTCAGACCGAAAATAAATGCATTCTCCGCTCCCACTTCCTCTACGATTTCCACATTGGCACCATCCATGGTTCCAAGGGTCAGGGCACCATTCAACATGAATTTCATATTACCGGTTCCGGAGGCTTCTTTGCTGGCAGTGGATATCTGTTCACTGACATCTGCCGCAGCGAATATGATTTCTGCATTAGAAACCTTGTAGTCTTCAATAAATACAACTTTTATTTTACCGCCAATGCTTCTGTCATTGTTAATCACCTCTGCCACAGAATTAATCAGCTTGATGGTAAGCTTCGCCCTGCGATAACCGGCAGCGGCCTTTGCTCCGAAAATAAAGGTTCGCGGAACCATATCTAAATTAGGATTATCCTTCAGCTGATTATACAGATACATTACATGAAGAATATTCATCAGCTGTCGTTTATACTCGTGAAGACGTTTTACCTGCACATCAAATATGGATCTGGGATCTACCTCTATGCCGTTATGTTCCTTAATATATCTTGCAAGCCGGACCTTGTTCTGATATTTGATATCCATAAATTCCTGCTGACATTTTGGATCATCTGCGTAAACAGCCAGGCGGTGAATATGAGGCAGATTGGTGATCCATTCATTTCCAATTTTCTTCGTCACCCAATCAGACAAAAGAGGATTTCCATGTAAGAGAAAACGTCTCTGGGTAATCCCATTGGTTTTGTTATTAAATTTCTCCGGCATCATCTCATAGAAATCTTTCAGCTCCTGATTCTTTAAAATCTCTGTATGGAGTCTGGCTACACCGTTAACGGAAAAGCCTCCAACAATGGCAAGATTGGCCATTCGAACCTGACCGTCATAAACAATGGCCATTTTACGTACCTTATCCTGGTTTCCCGGATACATCTGGCCGATCTTCTGTTGAAAACGGCGGTTAATTTCTTCCACAATCTGATAAATTCTGGGAAGGAGTCTGGAAAACAGCTCGATGGGCCATTTTTCCAGAGCCTCTGACATAATGGTGTGGTTGGTATAAGCACAGGTCCTGGTTGTAATCTCCCATGCCTCATCCCAGCTCAATCCGTAGTCATCAAGGAGAATCCGCATCAGCTCCGGTACCGCCACCGTCGGGTGGGTATCGTTTAACTGAAATACGTTCTTCTCATAGAATTTATGGATGTCATCATGGTTTTCCATATACTTTATGACCGCTCGCTGCACGCTGGCAGAGATAAAGAAGTACTGCTGCTTTAAGCGCAGTTCCTTGCCTGCATAGTGGTTGTCATTGGGATAGAGGACTTCAACAATGGTTTTAGCCAGGTTCTCCTGCTCCACTGCCTTTTGGTAGTCCCCCTTGTCAAAGGAATCCAGACTGAAGGTGTTAATGGCCTGGGCATCCCAGATACGCAGAGTATTTACTACGTTATTGCCATATCCTATGATGGGCATGTCGTAAGGAACCGCCAGGACGGACTGATAGCCCTCCTGCACAAACCGCTCCCTGCCATTCTCCCGTACCACCTTTACATATCCCCCGAATTTAACTTCCGTGGCATATTCTGCCCTGCGGATCTCAAAGGGATATCCGTTTTTCAGCCAGTCATCCGGAATTTCCACCTGGTAACCGTTCTCGATTTTCTGTTTGAACATGCCGTAACGATATCGGATTCCACAGCCGTAAGCCGGATATCCCAGTGTTGCCAGTGAATCAAGAAAGCATGCCGCAAGGCGGCCAAGCCCTCCGTTTCCAAGAGCCGGATCCGGCTCCTGGTCTTCAATTGCATTTAAGTCAAACCCAAGTTCCTCTAACACTTCCTTCACATCCGGCTGTGCCATGAAACTTATGATGCTGTTGCCAAGAGCACGACCCATTAAAAACTCCATGGATAAGTAATACAGGGTTTTTACATCCTGCTTTTCGTACTCTTTGTGGGTTGCGATCCATTCATCTATGATCACATCTTTTACTGCATAGGCGACTGCCTGGTACATCTGCTCTTTGGTTGCCTCATCTACTGTTTTACGAAACACATTCTTCATATTAAACAAGACACTTTTTTTAAAGGTTTCCTTATCAAATCCCATGCTCATTCCACAAGACCTCCTGACTGTTTACTGGATCTTCTCCACGCCTAAGGTTACATTCTCGCCGTTAATATTCCAATCCTTCACATAACCGGCAGCTTCATTTAATATGATATCGTCTGCAAGGACCTCGTTCTTAACATCGTTTTCATGAGCCTTTAAAATACTCTCGATTTTTTCATTGTCTTTGCTGTATACCCGGATGTGATCTACCACCTCAAAACCAGCTTCTTTCCGCATCGTCTGGATTTTGCTGATCAACTCACGTACAAATCCTTCTGCTAAAAGCTCCGGAGTTAAATTGGTATCCAGTACAACCGTAATACCGTTGTCTCCCTCTGATACATATCCTTCCATCTGGGCGGTATCAATGAGTAAATCTTCTTTTGTAAGCACTACTTCCGTTCCATCAAAATCAAAGGTTAGAGCACCTTTTTCATTGAGGGTATCCATAGCCTCATTGCCGTTTATCTCCGTAAGCGCATTTTTAATGCCGCCTAACTGCTTGCCGTACTTTGGACCAACGGTCTTTAACTGTGGTTTAAAGCTGTAAGAAGTAAAGTCTCTCACATCCTCTTTAAATACAACTGTTTTCACATTCAGCTCTTCTTCGATGATCTCCTGATAGAAGACAGGAAGTGTATGAGGAGCCTTTACAAACATCTGGCCGATTGGCTGGCGGTTTTTGATATTGGCTGTATTTCTGGCTGCACGGCCTAATACTACAATTTTTAAAACCTCATCCATATTATCTTCCAGCTGTTTGTCGATGAAGTTTTCACTGGCTGCCGGATAATCGCATAAGTGAATGCTTTCCGGAGCAGAACTGTCCACACTGCAAACCAGATTCTGATAAATCTGTTCTGTCATAAATGGAATAAGGGGAGCAGCAATCTTGCTCACATCAACCAGGGCGGTATAAAGGGTCATATAGGCATTGATCTTATCCTGCTCCATCCCCTTTGCCCAGAAACGTTCTCTGCTTCTGCGTACATACCAGTTACTCATATCATCCACAAATTCCTGCAGTGCTCTTGCTGATTCCGGAATCTGGTAATTACCAAGGTAAGAATCTACCTGTCTGATTAAAGTATTTAACTTGGATAACAGCCATTTATCCATAACCGGCAGCTTCTCATAATCCAGTTTGTATTTGGTAGGGTCAAATTCATCAATATTCCCGTAGAGCACAAAGAATGCATAGGTGTTCCACAAAGTTCCCATGAATTTACGCTGTCCTTCCATAACTGCTTTTCCATGGAACCGGTTTGGAAGCCACGGTGCACTGTTTACATAGAAATACCAGCGGATTGCATCGGCACCATAGGTCTCCAGTGCTTCAAAGGGATCTACCGCATTGCCCTTGGATTTACTCATCTTCTGGCCGTTTTCATCCTGAACATGGCCAAGTACGATTACATTCTTATAGGGTGCCTGATTGAAAATCAGGGTTGAGATGGCAAGAAGAGAGTAAAACCATCCTCTTGTCTGATCCACTGCTTCTGAAATGAAGTCTGCAGGAAATTGTTTCTCAAATAAATCCTGATTCTCAAATGGATAATGATGCTGTGCAAATGGCATGGAGCCGGAATCAAACCAGCAGTCAATTACCTCTGGCACACGCTTCATCTGTTTGCCGCACTCAGGACAGGTAATGGTAACCCCATCGATATAAGGACGGTGAAGCTCGATCTCATCCGGGCAGTTGTCAGACATGCTCTTTAATTCTTCGATGCTGCCGATGGAATGCTGATGTCCGCACTCACATTCCCATATATTTAAAGGAGTTCCCCAATAACGGTTTCTGCTGACACCCCAGTCCTGAACATTCTCCAGCCAGTCACCGAAACGGCCTTTACCAATGCTCTCAGGGATCCAGTTAATAGTATTGTTATTGCGGATTAAGTCGTCTTTTACCGCTGTCATCTTAATAAACCAGGATTCTCTTGCATAGTAGATGAGAGGAGTGTCACATCTCCAGCAGTGTGGGTAGCTATGCTCAAATACCGGAGCGGCAAACAAGAGACCTCTCTCTTCTAAGTCTGTTAAAATAAGCGGATCTGCTTTCTTACAGAACGTGCCAGCCCATTTGGTTTCTTCTGTCATCTCTCCAGCACCATTTACCAGCTGCACAAAAGGAAGATCGTATTTTCTTCCAACCTTGGAATCGTCCTCACCGAAAGCAGGTGCAATATGAACCACACCGGTACCATCTGTTAAAGTAACGTAATTATCACAGGTAACATAAAACGCCTTTTTGTTTGGTTTTACAAAATCAAAGAGAGGCTCATATTCTTTAAATTCCAGATCTTTCCCAGCAAATTTCTCTAATACCTGAAACTCTTCTCCCAATACCTTTTCACAGAGTGCCTCTGCCATATAATAGGTATAGTCGCCGCTTTGTACCTTTACATAGGTCTCAGACGGATTCACACAAAGTCCCACGTTGGAAGGCAGGGTCCATGGAGTCGTGGTCCATGCAAGGATAAATGCATCCTCATTTTTCACCTTAAATCTTACAATCGCAGAGCGCTCTTTTACATCTTTATAGCCCTGGGCAACCTCATGGCTGGACAAAGGAGTTCCGCAGCGGGGGCAATAGGGAACGATTTTAAAGCCCTTGTATAAAAGCCCTTTTTCCCAGATCTGCTTTAAAGCCCACCATTCGGATTCAATAAAATTATTGTCATAGGTAACATAGGGATCGTCCATATCTGCCCAGAAACCCACAGTCTTTGAAAAATCTTCCCACATTCCTTTGTACTGCCATACACTTTCCTTGCAGTATTTGATAAATGGTTCCAGACCGTATTCTTCAATCTGTTCCTTACCGTCAAGTCCCAGCTTCTTCTCAACCTCAAGCTCTACCGGCAGTCCGTGAGTATCCCAGCCAGCCTTACGGGGAACATCATATCCTTTCATGGTCCGGTATCTGGGAATCATATCCTTAATAACCCGGGTTAAAACGTGACCGATGTGGGGTTTTCCATTGGCAGTCGGCGGTCCGTCATAGAAGGTATAAGTTTCCGCATCCTTCCGGTTATCCATACTCTTCTGGAACACGTCATGTTCTTCCCAAAATTTTTCAATTTCCTTTTCTCTCTCCACAAAGTTTAAATCTGTAGGGACTTTTCTGTACATCTTTATAACCTCCATTAAAATTTTTAATCAAAAAAGCCCCCATCCTGTAATCAGGACGAAGGCTGCATTCATTCTTCGTTATACCACCTAATACCGCATACTGACATATGCTATTCTTTAACGCAGAAACTACGTCCTGACCTACTATATTCAGCCGGCAACTCCGGAGTGATGTTCGAATCCATAATACTCTCACCAGGTTTCCACCCTCCCCGGCTCTCTGTAGATTTCACACGGTTCTACTGTCTCCATCAAAGTCTTTCTTCTTATTATAAAGATGTTCACACCTTATATGTCTACTAATTATAGGGATCAAAAAAAGAAATGTCAAGGTTATTTTTGTATTCAGCTGCTGCAGCCTGACAAAAAGGAGGGTATCCCCTCCCTTTTGCATCCTGCATTATGAAAGTACCAGTAAAAATGCCGCTGCAGTGATACCGCAGATGAAAAGATTTCCTATGTAGCAAAAATGAAACAAAGTCAGTACCAGGCAGCCTGCATTGGCCAGGATCAGAATAAATCTTGCTTTTCTTCTGTAGTGTACCACTTCTCTCTCATCCAGCCTTTTATTCTCATTATCTGCCGGACTCTTAAAAAACAGAACCGCATCAGACAAGGCCAGTGCGCCCCACCAGAGATCCTGGTGGATTTGAGCGTTTGACAGGAAAAGAATGATGGCTATATAGCAACAGGAAAATATGTAACACCCCATTTTAGTCTTCGCATGATAACCGCCTGCATTTCTTCTAAGCGGTATAAGGACACAGCCAATGACAATTAATTGCGGCACCATCTGAAAACAGGCAGCAATGCATAAATAGGAAATACAGTGGATCAGTTTTAAAACCAGACACTCTATTCCAAACTGATATAGATCTGCCTCTTTTTCGTTGATAATTTCATAGGATACCAGTTTTTCTACAAATGTTTCTTCCCATCTTATCATCTGGATTTTCACCCTAGAATTTTCTTAATTTTTTCGCGTTATCCGGTAATTTAGGCTGGTAGCCGATAAAAAAGCAGGAACTGTTAACCTCTGTTTTTGCTGAATTTAAAATGGCTTTTGATGCAATTTTAAATGATAGTTTTTTCAATTGAGATTTCATAGGAATGCCTTCTTTCTATTTTTAATTTTTATTACTATATGACTTATTTTCCTGTATTATACGGTTAACTGAACCATTACAGGATTTTATACATGAATCACCTTTAAATCCGGTGATACGTTAAGGTGGGCTTCTGTTGCATTCTGGACATCTTCTACAGTCAGACCAGGAGCAATTTCCTTTAACACAAGCCCCTTGTCCGGAACCACATCAATCACAGCCATATCCGTGACAATGGTCTTTACCACATTTACTGCCGTCAGCGGAAGCTTGCATTTTTTCAGTATTTTCGGAGCTCCCTCTTTGCTAACATGTTCCATGGCTAAAATCACCTTTTTCGCTCCAACCACCAGGTCCATAGCGCCTCCCATTCCAGGTACTTTTTTGCCTGGAATCATCCAATTCGCCACATTACCTTCTTCATCAACCTCCAGTGCCCCCAGGACTGTAACATCTACGTGACCTCCCCGGATAATGCAAAATGAAAACGAACTGTCAAAATAGCTGGCGCCCTTTACGGTTGTTACGTAGTTTCCTCCTGCGTCGATGCAGTCCAGAGTTTCCTCCTTCTGATCTGCATTGGGTCCCACACCCAATATTCCATTTTCGGCCTGCAGCATAATATGTATATTGTCTGGTATGTAGTTTGCGACCATTGTAGGCATTCCCACTCCAAGATTAACAACATCTCCGTCTTTTAGTTCCTTTGCAATTCTTCTTACAATCGATTCTCTTTTATTCATCATTTACTGGCCCACCTTTACAATATTATCTATAAAAATTCCGGGAACCGTTACATCATTGGGATCAATTTCCCCTGCTTTTACGTATTCATCCACCTCTGCGACCACATAATCCGCGGCGGTAGCCATAACAACATTAAAGTTGCGGGAGGAGCCGTTGATAATCAGATTTCCTGTCTCATCTGCCTTTTGGGCTTTAATAAATGCCACATTTGCCTTGAGCGGCATTTCAAGCAGATAATTTTTCTCTCCGATCTCTATTTTCCTCTTTCCTTCTTCTACAACTGTACCCAGTCCGACTGGTGTCAAAACTCCACCCAGACCTGCGCCGCCTGCACGTATTTTTTCAGCAAGGGTCCCCTGGGGAAACAGCTGAACTTTGGCTTCTCCAGTCATAAGAAGTCTTCCGGTTTCTGGATTTGATCCAATGTAGGAGGCAAAGATCCGCTTCACTCTTCCACTTTTTATCAGTTGATAGATGGAAAGCTCCGTTGTACCGGTATCATTGGATATAATGGCCAGATCACTGGCTGTGCTGGTATTTAAAAGTGCATTTACCAGATTTTCAGGATGACCTCCTGCCAGAAATCCACCGATCATAATAGCATCTCCATCTTTGACTTTTTTCACCGCTTCCCCGGCTGATATTAATTTGTTCATATAGAATGGCCTCCTTTTTATTCACTTAGGTAATCATGAATCACGCGTCCATAAGGTAAGGTTAAATCCGAGATGATATGTGTACCGCCCATGCAGGCTTTTACAGGCAGATCTGCCACAGGCGCATTCACATGGGGAACTAAATGAAGTCTTGCAGGCCCGGACCATGCCTCCTTTACCTGAATATCTTCCAGATTGTAAGCCACCAGCTGGGCAATCTTCGGACTTCCATCTGCATCCGGAATCAGTTTTAAATTAACCTGCATTTTCCCCAGGTTCGCTGCAACTGTTTTTTTATCAGGAGTATGATATTTAAAAGGCATGGTTCCCATTGCCACAAGAATATTATTGTAAATCAAGGTACCGGTTAATGTCTCGGTATCTTCAACTCTAAGGTGGGGCTGTCCCCACTTCTTTGGAAATCCCCATATTTCACGTCCTGCAAGAATGGCAGGACCGTTATTTAAATACATTTGTGCAGTAAAATTACAGGCTTCTCCATGGAATGTACATGGAATTACAATCCCGCTTTCTTCGTAGGTTCCAAGACCTGAGGAATCGGGCATTTTGATCCATTCATACAAAACAAGATTGCTTCCATCCGGTTCCAGTGGTTCCGGAACCGCCTCTTTAATCAGATCCGGATCTGATTCATAGCTGACTGTAAAATATTCCCTGTTTATAAAACGGCACGGAGGGCGCCCATAGCTGGCGCTTGCTGCAGGCATGGACTGCAGGGAGATAATCGTTTCTGATTTCATAAACATGTTCCTTTCTATGTAAAAGTTGTTTATAAGTTAGCATTTTCAACCAGCATGGCAATTCCCATCCCTCCGCCGATGCATAATGATGCCACACCGTAACGGGCGGATCTGCGCACCATCTCATGCACCAGAGTAACCAGTATCCGGGCACCGCTTGCACCAAGAGGGTGTCCGATTGCAACTGCCCCGCCGTTAACATTCACCTTTGACTTGTCAACACCAAGTTCCTTTGTTACTGCCACTGACTGTGCCGCAAATGCCTCATTTAACTCCAGTAAATCGATATCATGAATGGTTAATCCCTGTTTTTTCAAAAGTGTAGATACTGCCTTTACCGGACCGATGCCCATATATGCAGGATCAACGCCTACCAGCGAATAACCTTTGATATAAGCCATTGGTTTTAAATCGTACTCTCTGCATTTATCTTCCGATGCCACAAGCATGGCTGCTGCACCATCACTGATTGGGGAAGCATTTCCGGCTGTGACTGTTCCGTCTGTTTTAAATACAGTTCTTAATCCGGAGAGCTTTTCTAATGTGGTATCTGCTTTGATATGTTCATCTTCTGAGAAGCAGATTTCTTCTTTCTTCTTTTTAACCGTTATTGGGACAATCTGATTATCAAAGATCTTTGCTCTTCTTGCTTCTGCTGCCTTCATATGGCTGCCATAAGAAAACTCATCCTGCTCTTTCCTGGTTACCTTATATTTTTCTGCTACATTTTCTGCCGTAATTCCCATATGATAATGATTTATGGCACAGGTAAGAGCATCAGTAACCAGGCTGTCTACCAGTTCTCCATTCCCCATTCGATAACCGTTTCTTGCTTTTTTCAAAAGATAAGGTGCATTTGACATACTTTCCATTCCACCGGCTAAAATAATGCTGTTTTGTTCCGCCAGTATTGAATCATAAGCCAGCGCAACCGTATGCAGCCCGGAGCCGCAGACCGTATTTACGGTGGATGCAGGAATCTCAACCGGAATACCTGCATTTACAGCAGCCTGCCTGGCTGGGCTTTGACCAATTCCCGCCTGAAGCACGTTTCCAAGATATACTGCATCAATAAGTGAACTCTCTAATTTACTTTGTTCCAGGCAGGACTGAATGACCGCGGTTCCCAGTTCTGATGCAGTTAAGGTTGAAAGAGTACCGTTAAAAGAACCAACAGCAGTTCTTACGGGACTTATTAAAGCTATTTTTTTCATTTTATTTGCTCCTTTCTATTCTCATTTCTTGTTTACAGCCACATTCTCCTACTTCTTATTGTGGTTTTCAACAAAAGTCGTACAACTTACAGTTTTTACGTATAACCTACAATTTTTTGAATGTTTCAATCATGAAACATCTGGTATAAATAAAGATCAGAAAACAAAAAGAAAGCACTTCGAACTTTTTTATACCAGTCCGTGTGCTCTCTTTTCAGCAAATGATATATCTTAATTAAATATTATTTTACAGGAAAATACCCTGTTTTCTTCTTCCAGAACCATACTTCCATTGTACTTTTTAATTATATTTTCCACATTCAAAAGACCAATTCCATGATTTTTTCCTTTCTTTGAAACTGGCTTGCCACGATGCCATCTTTCTATGGGAGCTGTGCTGTTGATAATATTTATAACCGTGAAATCATTATATTTATCAAGCTTAACTTTGACAAATCTGTCCTGTGGCACCTGGTCGCATGCATCGATGGCATTGTCCAGCAGATTTCCAAAAATTGTTGTTACTTCAATTGGCTCCATAAAGGAAAGATCAACAATGCCTATTTCCAGATTGAACTTTATTTTATGATAGATGGCAATTCGCTTCTTATCATTTAATATTACATTCAAAATAGGATTATTGGTATAATCCTCCAAAGACAGTGGAATCAGTAATCTTCCTATTTCTTTGGCATAAGTAAGCGCTGCTTTATGATCATTTGTCTGATACATCTCCTCGATCAAATTTAGTCGCTTATATACATCATGTAGTATGATAATGGACTCATTATACTTTTCTTTCTGATCTTCATAAAATTCATACTGAAGCAAAGACTGCTGCTCCAACAATTTTAATTTTACTTTTAGCTGGTTGTTTTCTTCTACAAATCTTGCCAGATATAAAAAATACAGATCTGCAAATAAGATGCACCCCATATTAATGAGTATCAGTATATATTCAGTTATATTTGTAATTTTCGGGATTACCACGATGATTACGGCTATATTGGTCATACTGAACAATATAATGATTACTTGTATCAGACATTGGGTAATTGTATACTTTACAGCATACTCTTCCCGCCAGAGTCTGGTGATAATCAGATAATAAACAATGAGGACAACTAACTTGGAAAAAGTAAGTTCCATACTTTTGATCATTACAGGCTGTATCCCGTGGATCTGAAGTTTCAGAAGTATGTATTCCAGCATTACCACGCCAACCGTTTCGCAGACAGTTAATATCAAAATTAAAACTGGCACTTCAAAGATCCGGTATATTAATTTCTTATTGTCATTGTGATAAAAAATATTATTTATAAAACTAAACAGCACAATCCAGATTACTATATTAAGGACTGGCTTCCCCAATTCATTTGTCATTACAACTATAAAAAAAGCGGCTGTTTTTAATAATATGTTAAAAAACCGGTTATTTATTTTCCGTTCATTTCTTTCTTCTATAAATTGAAATAGAATAATAATATTAATCATACATGAAATGAAGGTTCCGAATGTAAGAATCATATAATTTTCCATCTTTTCTCCTATACATTACTCTGTATGAAATTATTTAGTTTTTTCCTGAAATCCGCTGATTTTTTTTGGGAAACAGGAAGTTTATCATTATTATTTAACAGAACCTCGTAACCTTTTATATTTTTTATATGTCTTAGATTTACCAGAATGCTTTGATGACAGGCTTCGAAATTGTACTTTTGCATTCTTTCTGTTAAATTCTTCATTTTATCTACAAAAAAATATTCTTCATTTTCAAGTTTTATTTTTATTTTTCTATTTATATATTCAAAGTAAAAAATATCTTTGACTTCAAAACTTTTTATTCTGCTTTCTAATTCATCAGCCTCATTCACTTCTAAAACTTCAAAATTTACAATTTCTAATTTACCGGATTCTTCCTGAATGTATTGTATAATCTCCTGAAGCTGACGTTCCACATTGTTCTTTGTAACGGGTTTTTCCAAAAAGGCAAACGCATGGACATAATTGACAGCCTGTCTGCAAAATTGTTTATAACTAGTGGTATAGATGACTTTAACATTCCGGTTCATTTCCCATATTGTTTTACCAATCTGAATCCCATTCATTCCAGTTAAGGCAATATCAAGAAATATCAGATCAAACTTTCCACGAAAATCAAGCAGCTCTTCTCCTGACTTAAAAGTTATAATCTGAAATGGAACTGATACGGATTTCATATAACCTTTCACATATTTTGCTATTCTGACTGAATCACTTTTATTATCATCACAAATGGCAATAAGAAGCATTAATACCCTCCTCTTCTGATATTTTATATGGTAGTAATAAAACGCTTACATTCTATATCCTTTTTATGTACATTTCAACCTAACCGCCAAAATTGTACATTTTGAGTGCTAATATTTACATATTTGCTTCTAAATTGTGATGACGTCTTTGAAATAAAATCAGAGCGGGTACCGAATTCTTTCCTCAATTCGATACCCGCTCTACACGTTTTCATCCATCAGTTAATTAATGCCTCTCTTTAGATTTTTGATAATGCTTTTCTGGATGATTCTCTATATGAACTTGTTTTCGCTTCCCTTACTGATCCCTTATGCAATCTCAATTATTCTGCTTCTTATTTTCATTCTTCTATCTTGTCAGGGAACCATTGGGTTTGGATCGCTGGAAATAACCAGCGAAATTACTTAAATATAGTTCTGACCAATCATAGGCACGTCAATGAATTGCCGGACCCTTCTGCCATCTTCCATGTCAGCTTAACTGCTGGAATCCACTGGCTTTTATAAAGTGGGGAAACGTCTTGTCTTTTGCCTGAGCTCTTTGTCAGTCAACAGGCGTTACAACTGTTTTTGGTGGAATCGACCTCCTTTGGCTCTGTCTTATGAATTATTTTTAAAAAAAGGGTGTAACTGTTAATCTTTTGTAGATGATATTATTATAATGCATAGCGCATTATTTTGCAAGTTATTTTGCAATATTTTAATCATTTATTTTTCTATTTACTAATTGTATGTGTTTATTCTGATAATTTATTCTATTTAGACACTTTAATTGTTTATTTGCAATTCCGTGAGATTGTTATGTTTTTATCAATGTAATTGTTTTTTTGTAAACATATGGTATAATGTGCGAAAAGGATTTGTAAAAAGGAGAAAAACTATGAGCCAGCGCAATTTAACTTTATTAACAGATCTCTATGAGTTAACCATGATGCAGGGTTACTTCAAAGAGAAAGATGCCAACGAGACCGTAATATTCGATGCCTTTTACCGCAGCAACCCAGGCGGAAACGGGTACGCGATCTGCGCTGGTCTGGAACAGGTGATTGAATACATGAAAGAACTGGAATTTAACAGTGAGGATGTGGACTATTTAAGATCCACCGGACTGTTTGAGGAAGACTTTTTAGAATACCTGCTTCATTTTAGATTTTCCGGAGATATTTACGCCATACCGGAAGGAACCGTCATTTTTCCCAGAGAACCTCTGGTAAAAGTAATCGCTCCCATTATGGAAGCCCAGCTGGTGGAGACGGCGCTGCTCACCATTATTAATCATCAAAGTCTGATTGCTACAAAGACCGCCCGAGTCGTATTTGCAGCGGAAGGTGACGGAGTAATGGAATTTGGTCTGCGCCGTGCCCAGGGACCTGATGCCGGTATCTACGGTGCCCGCGCTGCCATGATTGGAGGCTGTGTAGGAACCTCCAATGTCCTGGCGGGAAAGATGTTTAACGTCCCGGTCAAGGGGACTCATGCACACAGCTGGATCATGAGCTTTCCTGACGAGTTTTCTGCATTTCGCAGTTATGCAAAGCTTTATCCAAAAGCATGCATTCTGCTGGTAGACACATACGATACGCTGAAATCCGGTATTCCCAATGCAATTAAAGTTTTCAAGGAGATGAAAGAAGCGAATATTCCACTGACCAGTTATGGAATCCGGTTAGACAGCGGAGACCTTGCCTATCTTTCCAAAAAAGCCAAGAAAATGCTAACGGAAGCAGGATTTCCTGATGCCATTATTTCTGCCTCCAATGACCTTGATGAGACTCTGATCAACAGCTTAAAGATCCAGGGCGCAACCATAAACTCCTGGGGAGTGGGTACTAATTTAATTACCTCCAAGGATTGTCCTTCATTTGGAGGCGTGTATAAACTGGCAGCTGTTATGGACCGGAAGACTGGAGAATTTAGTCCCAAGATTAAGCTTTCAGAAAATGCAGAAAAGATCACCAATCCTGGCAATAAAGAAATCAAACGAATTTACAGCAGGGAAACCGGCAAAATTATTGCTGATTTAATATGTCTGGAAGGCGAAGTATATGACGAAAACCATTCACTCCTTCTCTTTGATCCGATTGAGACATGGAAAAAGACACACCTCGCCCCAAATACTTATACCATGAGGGATTTACTGATTCCTGTGTTCCAGAAAGGCAGATGCGTCTATGAGTCTCCTGCCGTGATGGATATCCAGGCTTATTGTAAAAAAGAGCTTGATACCCTATGGGATGAGTCAAGGCGTCTTGTAAATCCTCATGAGGTTCACGTTGATCTGTCTAAGCCGCTTTGGAACATGAAAAACCAGCTGCTGGACAACTATCATTTTCAGGAATCCTGATTCTATTAAGACACAAAAAACGGCAGTCCTTTTGCAGGCTGCCGTTTTCCTGTTATTGTTCACATTCTGGTCACAATATTGTTACATGCCGGACAAACTCTCTTCATATTTTACTCATATACTTAAATCATCAGAAAAAGATGTTGCCAACATACTTTGAGATAAGAATTTTTTTCATAATTGCCGGTATTCCTCGTAGGGGATACCGGCTCCTCCCTTTTTAGGGGTTTTTTTTACATCTGCTTCTTTACGATAGAATAATCATCACCATATTTAAAGTGAGGGCAGCTTTGATGGGATTCACTTAAAAAACGCATCATCTCATCCTCATCTAAATTAATCCCACACTCATAATATTCATAGTCTTCGTTGTAATGATAATACATACAATATTCACAACTGCTTTTCTTTGCCATTATTATTCTCCTTTATCTGTCATTTCCCCGTTTCCATATCAGTTTCGGAATCCGTTTTAACAGTTTTAATACCGTTTCATCCAATAACCAGGCTATTACCAGAGAAATGAAAAATGTCAGTGCCGTCAGGCAGATAATTTTAGGAACATAAAAATGTCTGATCCATGTTTTCTCTATGATTGCAGCGGAGAACTGTCCCAACACCAGATAATGGATTAAATACATACCGTAGCTGTGTCTGCTGATCAATCCGCATGGGTTTGTAAATACAGGAATTGATACCGTTCCGTATCGTTCAAAAAACAAAAAGACAGCTGATGCCATGGCTATCATAGTGGGTGCCAGATCATGAATACCAGGCGTAAATGCTGGTGTAAAAAACTTCTGAATCATGGTCAGCGCAAATCCTGCAAGACCTGCTGCCAGGAAAGGGAAATAGCTGGTGTTTTGATATAAACGCCTTAATGCATAGCCAAGCACAAAGTAAATCAGCCAGCCTTTAAAGATCATATATTGAAAAAACTCTCCTGGTAAAAAACCAAGCGGCTGCAGATAAACAAACAAAGTCTGAATAATAAGAATCATGACCAGAAAAATCCTCAGCTCTTGATCTGTCATAGCCTTTAGCATTCGTGATAAAAAGGGCGCACACAAATACAACCCCAGAATCACATACATAAACCACATATGGGGGGCCATAGGCGTGGTTTCTGTCAGCCACCCAAAAAGCCATGCTTTGATATGTGGGAAGAACCCAAGCTTCTCCTGCCCCAGATATACATTGTAATAATAGTAATAAATTCCGGTATAGATACCAAATGGGATCACAATGGTACAAAACCGGTTTTTATAAAATGCCAAGATGTTCTCTGTACCATGATCAAGAATAAACAAACCACTGAGCATAAAATAGATTCCTACAAAAGACAAAAGCACAGGCATAAGCACTGCACTAAAAAGCTGCTGCGTATCATTGGCTGCCTGGGCAGGAATGGAATGCACCATAATAATTGCGATAACTGCAATTACCCGCAGATAATCATACTGAATTTCCCGATTTTTCCGTTCCATATGTCATCTTAAGCCTCCTTTTTTTCTATTGCAAAGTATAACATAAGAAATCCGCTTTTGACAAATTTTTTATTTTTTCAAAAAAACAGTAGACAAATGGAAATACCTGTGATAATATAATGGAGCTGTCAGAGATGACAGAGAAACGGCCTATTGGTCAAGCGGTTAAGACACCGCCCTCTCACGGCGGAAACCCGGGTTCGATTCCCGGATAGGTCATAATTTGGATACTGTATAATCCTTATATTTACTGGGATTGTGCAGTATTTTTTATTTTAATTAGTAATACAGCTTCTTCTTTTATTTCTCTATTGACTTATACTAGTAAATGTGTTATGTTAAAACAGTATTTTAATAAAGTCTTGATTTCGCATGTATACGTAAGTCATAATTCTATTGATGATTTACTTATATATGCGATTTTTAGTTTTAGCTAATATAATTATAATTTAAGGAGGTATCTTTAATGAATAAAGGTACAGTAAAATGGTTTAATGCACAAAAGGGATTTGGCTTTATCAGCGACGGACGTGGCACAGAATACTTCGTTCATTTCTCAGGTCTTGCTATGGACGGATATAAATCGTTAGATGAAGGGCAGTCTGTAACATTTGATATAACAGAAGGAACTCGTGGCCCACAGGCTGTTAATGTTCGTCTTGCTTAAACTAAGCGATAAAAAAGACTGCTTATAAGGTGATGTGACCCCAACAAGTTAGACTTTATAGCGAAGTAGTTTTAGACTGCTTCGCTATTTTTTATGCAGCCAGGAGGCTGAGTCTGTATTCTACAGGACTCATCCATCCCAGTTTTTCTTTAATTCGTTTCTCATTGTAGTATTTTATGTATTTCTCAATAGCTGACTTAAGCTCTTCATAACTATAATAAACTACACCATAATACATTTCTTGCTTTATAAATCCAAAAAAGTTTTCCATTACCGAATTATCGTGACAATTTCCTTTTCTGGACATGCTTTGAAATATCTTGTTTTCCTTAAGCGTACGAACATACGATTTCATTTGATAAGCCCAGCCTTGATCTGAGTGGAATGTACGTCTATATTTACAATCCTCTGTTTTTTCTATTGTTTTGTTTAAGGCATCCATTATACTTTCTGCAGATGGTTTCTGTGATATGCCATAACTGATTATTTCTCTATTACACATATCCATAAATGGATCCAGGTAAAGCTTCCTGATATTCATTCTTCCTTTTTCATCTATTTCATAATACTTAAATTCAGAGGTGTCGGTCGTAATCTTCTGGTGTGGAATGTGAGTTTCAAATCGTCTGTGAATTCTATTCGGAGCAACCTTTCCTACTTTTCCTTTATAAGAACTGTATTTGCGGCTTTTCCGCGTGAACGATATCACCTGAAGACCAAGCTTTTGAATAATCAGTTGCACACGTTTCTTGTTTACAATTAGTCCTTGTTTTCTTAACTCTCCATAAATGCGACGATAGCCAAAATCTTTGTTATTCTTTCGTATTTCAAGGATCTTTTGCTCGAATTCTTTATTTTGGTTTTTTCTATCAAAACGTTTCTGCCAATACATATATGTTGCTTTAGGAAAACCTGTGATTGCGAGAATGTCTTTTAGTTTGAATGATCCTCGGAGGCTGTGGATGATTCTCGCTTTTTGTTCTGAGGTGTTCCCTCTAAACGCAGCCTCCTCAGTTCTTTTAAATACGCATTCTCTATTTTTAGTTTTAGTAATTCATCCTCGAGTTGCTTGATATACTCATTATTATCTTTTAATGAATCTGGCACATCCCAGGCTATCTCTTTAGGTTTATCCATTTTTCTTCGCCGTCCTTTACGCTTTGGTCTCAAAGCATCAGGACCAGCAATTCTGAAATCATTAACCCACTTGGTAATTAACGGTGGATTATTCATTCCAACTGTAAGAGCGAGCTCCTGATAAGAAACCTCTGTTAATAGATATAACTCTACCACATGAAGCTTAAATTCGAAAGAGTACGTTTCATTTTGACGAGAACGTCTCAGTCCTTCGTCACCGAATTCTTTATATGCAGCAACCCATTTTCGTATCATTATCCGCGAAACACTATATTTCTTGGACAAAAAAGCATAACCACCTTCACCAGACTCATAAGCCAATACCATTCTTTTCTTTAAATCAAAACTGTGTTTTGCCATGAAAAAACTGACCTCCCATAAATTAGATTTTTCGGTCTAACTTATGGGGGTCAGTTCAGAATGTGTCATACCCATGTCTTTTTTATTATGCAAGTGCCTTTCCAAGCTCAACACACTGGGCAGCTCCAGTTTCATCAGGCTCATTGTTACAGATCACGCTGTCATGAACTATTACGGCGCCCAGCGATTTTACGGAATCTTCCCAGCTACGCATCCACTCGCCATCTCCCCAGCCATAGGAACCGAACAAAGCGATCTTCTTTCCACTCAGTTTCGATTCACAGCTTTTAAACATCGGTTCAAACTCGCCATCTTCCAGTTCTTCGCTTCCCATGGAAGGACAGCCAAAGGAAACGGCATCGTAATCATCCATCTGATCTGCTCCGAAATCAGACGCTGTGAACAAAGAAGCGTCCGCACCAGCTGCTTTTGCTCCTTCCAGTACTTTATTTGCCATAGCTTCCGTATTACCGGTTCCGCTCCAATATACAACCGCGACTTTACTCATCTTATCCTACCTCTTTCTTTCCTTTTTATATGCTTAAGCAGCTACTGTAAGCTGCCAGACTGATCTTCCATTTCTCCAGAGCCGGGAATAAATAGTTCTGCATTTTTGATATCTGGCAAAGATTTTCACCGCTTCACATTCATTGCAATATACTTTCCAACATCCTAAGCACTTACAGTTCTTTCCTGAATTTTTAATAAAACCAATTACGTCTCCCAGGGGATATCCAAGAAATAATCCAATCTCATGAGGAAAGCCCCCCTCTTCTTTCAGTCGGATTTTTAATCTGTCCAGGGCTTGATCCACATCCATCGCATCGTAACCGTAATTTTTTAAAAATCTGCTTACTCCCGGCCTGTTTAAATCCTTCATTAAATGAGACTTGCGATATACATAAATCAGAGCCTTATTCCCGCGTCTGTATAATTCAATCAATGATATCCCTTTTTCTCCCAGCTGCAGGTTCAAATATTCCAGCTGGCAGCACAGTTCTTCTTCTGAA
Source organism: Lacrimispora sp. (assembly GCF_031982545.1). Classification (GTDB taxonomy): domain Bacteria; phylum Bacillota; class Clostridia; order Lachnospirales; family Lachnospiraceae; genus Lacrimispora. The sequence goes on along the minus strand of NZ_DALYXB010000008.1, from coordinate 213,174 downwards.
GTAAAAGAATGATTAAACAGATTTGCGGTTTTCAAAGAAGCCAGGGTTGGGGAACAATATTCAATTAAGTGCCTTTCCAGTAACATATTTATACCTCCATCATGAAATTTGTTTCCCACTTATCATTCAAAAACTGTAACAGCCTGTTCGTATGGGTTGTTGTTTGGTTAGCTTTAACTAACACTATATAAATACCATATTTTTCACTGCCAGGCAATACTGTTTTTGCTTAATGGGAATTTTTCTACTATATGATAGTATCTGCAGAGAGGTTTCTGTTACTGTACCAAATTCTGTCATAATTTCTTCATTGTTTTCATACTATTTTTAGATCCTGGTCAAAATTCCTTCACATTTTCCATGTATGATAATATCATAAACATGAAAGATCCCACAAAGTGGTCAGAGTGCTTTCATACATATGTTTTCTAAGTCGGCAGAGTCGCTCTGAAAAGCTTCTTTGCCGGCTCAACCTAAAAAATGTTAATAAATTTGTCAATATTGCATTCCTGAATCCAGGGATTTCATATATATATAAATGAAGAGGAAGCTGCAGCCATTATCGGTTTGCAGCTTCCTCTTTCTTATGAAATCACAGAATGGGACGGCAATTTCACCGTTTTATAATTAGTACATACTATATATAAGAAATACGTATTTCTAATACTAAAATAGGGGGTCATTATTATGGCTGCTAATAAAAGTTATAAGCCTGTCGCCAATACTCTTGCGGCAAGTGCTGCTATTGGGGGATTAGCTCATTCTGTAAGAGTCCTTACTACAAGCTGGGGACTGATACTATTAAATGGTGTTGCATTTTATAGCAATCAGACGTTAAAAAGCGGTGCTGTCGCTGTATGGGTAAGCAATGCTCCAACAACTGGACAGCCTACTAATTTAACATTTACCGATGCAAACGGAAATTACGGTGTTACGACAAAAGCTGGTGTAAGCCTTGTAGTTAAATTCTACAATAACTAATATTGCAGAGGGTGTTCTTCTTGGACACCCTCTTTAAAGGAAGCGATCACATGTTATCTGAATTAAGTTTCACAGGCTGCCAATTAATTTGTGAAGGAATTGTAACTGCTGATATAACCCTGTCCTGTAATTCCTTTTTCTTTATCACAGGAACTGTATACAGTCCCAGCGGAGAACCTTTACCCCACGCTGCCATAGAAGTCCGCCTCCTGGATATATCTGATCCCAATCAGTTTATCCGAGTTGGCGTCACCTTTTCCCTTACAGATGGAACCTTTGGGGTCTCGCTTCCCCAGATCCATGGCAAACAATATCAGCTATTGGCATATTCGGCTGTGTAAATAAAACTATCGGACCAACTTTCTTATGGAGGCAACTATGAAAAAAATCAAAACTTCTGATGGATATGAGGTATACCGCATAAAACACAATAAAACCTACGAATATCTTGCAGACTGTACTCATTACAAGGAAGAGATCCTTAAGCTCTTAGATATTATAGAGGAATTAAAATTTGACTCTTTAGTATTTCTGTTTGGCTTTGATACAGGAGCTTATTTAGATCAATTAAAAAAATGCGTTTGCAGCCATAATAAAGTTTTTATTTTTGAGCCAAACCGGTCTGTTTTTAATCATTCTTCAAAAGAATTAGGCAGTAACATACAGATTCTCTATTATGATGATGAGCTGGTAAAGAAAATATTTGAAAATACAATTAATTTTAAAAATATAAATAATATCTATTTTCATGCATTTGGTAATTATAAAAGAATCTATCAAAGAGAATACGATCGGCTAATTAAACACCTGGACTGGACTATTATGAATACTGCTTCACAGGTATATCTTGCGAAACGTTTTAAAAAGGTATTTATCCAAAATATGATTGCTAACATGAAAATCACATCAAATTCTACCATTATTAACCATTATGAATTATCCAACCAGGATGTTCCCGCAATCGTAGTCTCTGGTGGAGCATCGTTGGATGAAAATATAAAGGATATGGTTAAGCAGAAAGAGAAACTTAAAAATTACTTTATTATCACTGGGAGCAGAACTGTAAAGGCACTGGTAGACAATGGAATTATCCCTGATATGATTGTGACGGTTGATCCGATAAATGCAAATTATGAGATGATGAAAGAATATATGGATTTAGATGTTCCACTGGTTTTTTATGAATACAGCAATCGATATTTATTAAATCATTACAAAGGGGAAAAGGTAATGACTTCCACCCTGTTTTCTCGTACCATAAAAGGATTTGGGCACATAAAATCAGTCTACTGCGGCGGGTCTGTATCACATGCATGCATTGATGTTGCAAATATGCTGGGTTGCTCTCCAATTTTATTTGTGGGGCAGGATTTTGCTTATACAAATAAAAAACATCACGCTGACAGCGCACTATTCCCCTACGACAGCAGTGCCAATTATGAATCTCATTTATTTATAAAAGACATTTACGGTAACCTGACGGGTACCTCTGTTACCTTAAATTCCTTCAGAAAAAATTTGGAGTATTATATCAGCTGTTTTAATAATCAACCTCGCATTAAATTTATTAACTGCTCCTATGGGGCTGAGATCAATGGTGCTCCACATAAGGAGCTTAGTGAAATACTTGCAAATGAATCCTTTGCGGGTAAGAAAAAAGACTGCCTTCCACACTATGAACTGAATCTTAATATAAAGGAAACTATTGATTCCATAATGAAATACCTGAATGAGTTTCTTACGAAGACTAATCAGGGACTGGAGTTATGCCAGATTATAAAAACTGAAAATAAGGTGAAATCTCTGGTAGATGTTCAAGATGACGACATCGATCTCCAAAGAATACTATATATCATACAAATCGTTAATAGTTTTGAAAATCACCCCTATAGCATGTATATAGAGGGATATATTACGGACTTTCTCTATGAAATGAAAGAAAGTAACAGTCACATGCTGGCGAAAGATTATGAGAGACTGACTTCTGACCTTCAATATCAGGCTCAATTTTTCCAGGAATACTTTCAACAACTAAAGAAAATACTGGAGGAATCAATCGATATCATTCGCTGTACGGTATCAGAATTCTATGAATGGCATATAGTTTAGTAAATCCTATAATATTAAGAGGGCGATAAGATGGAGAGCGAAACTAATTTTGATACAATCAAAGATAAGTACAAGGAGCTCAAAGTATCTAAAATTATTGTAAATGGAGAAGAGCACCAGGGAAATGTCATTAATGCTGAGGCCACCAAAGACACTCAGCAGTTAAACGTAAACGTTTATACACAAAACGAGTAAAGAAGAACAGAAAGGGGGCGAAACGAAACCATGGACTGTCATAAAAATTTCTCTTTCACCATAAGAGGTTCCAGGCTTCTGCCCTGCAGAGAAAATCATTTTAATTTTCATCTCGGCCGAATCAACTTTCAAATCATCAAAGGAACCGTATACTCCCTCAATCAGACCCCTAGTGCCGGAGCTGCCGTACAGATCACCCAGGTCAATATGGTGAATCACACTTCAACAGTGCTTGGTTATGCTATTACAGATGAAGCAGGGCGTTATGTCTTTTCCCTTGAAGCCTGGCCTGATATGAAATATGAAATTTCGGTCTTCGCCCCGTTAGTCACTTTCAAGAAGGGAGATATTAATGAGCTGTTATACGGAACTCTTAATAATACCGAAGAATTTTAGCAACAGATATGTTGCTTCAGCAGTCATTACCATGGAATACTCACCTGAAGTACTGCTGACCGGAACCATTTTTAATGACCACTGCGAAGCTCTTGAGGGCGCTGTGGTACGGATTACTGCTGCAGCGCCGACGAAAAAAAAGGATCTTGGTTATGTAATGACCAATCAATTCGGAGAGTTTGCCATTGTAGTAGAAAAGAATCCGCAAATCAACTACCAGTTCGATATCTATGAACCGGTCCTTACCAGTTAATTAAGGGGGAATGCCATGGCACGTGGATTAATCAGGGGGATGGTCCGCTACAAAAATCGTGTACCAGTGAGAGGGGCCATCATTATTTTGGAACGAATGGTAAGTGTATTTAATGAACAACTGAAAGAAGAAGACTGGGAAGGCGTCTATCTGGGTTATACTCAGACTAACATGCATGGGGAGTTTTGCTTTTCTGTCCCGGACAATACTGTTACATACCGGGTAAAAGTATTTGACAATCATCATGAGTGAGGAGGAACATCATGAAAAAGGTGCTGGTCACGGGAGCAGACGGCTTTATTGGCAGTCATCTGACAGAGGAGCTTGTCAATCGGGGATATCAGGTAAAAGCATTTGTCTACTATAACTCCTTTGGTACCTACGGCTGGCTTGATACTCTTCCCACACATATAAAGGATGAAATTGAAATACATAGCGGAGACATCCGGGATCCCAATGGAGTAAGGACTGCTGTGACCGGTGTGGATTCCATCTTTCACCTGGCAGCGTTGATTGCCATTCCATACAGCTATGAGTCTCCTGATTCTTATGTGGACACCAATGTAAAAGGAACCTTAAATATCCTTCAGGCTGCAAGAGCCCTGGAAACTGGCAAAGTATTAATTACATCCACTTCAGAAGTCTACGGCAGTGCCGACTATGTTCCCATTGATGAATCTCATCCGTTTAAAGCCCAGTCCCCTTATTCTGCTACGAAGATTGGCGGGGACCGGCTGGCGGAATCATTTTACAGGAGTTTTTCTCTTCCTGTTGCAATTGTGCGGCCGTTTAATACGTATGGCCCAAGACAGTCAGCAAGGGCAGTCATTCCCACAATCATCAGTCAGCTTCTGGCCGGAAAGGAAGACATTCATCTGGGAAGTCTTACCCCTACCAGAGATTTTAATTATGTGAAAGATACCGTCAGCGGCTTTATTGAAATCGAATCATCGGAACATACCGTAGGAGAAGAAATCAATATAGCCAGCGGAATAGAAATTTCTATTGGGGAACTTGCCATGGAACTGATCCGTCAGATTAATCCAAAGGCAGAGATCATTTGTGAAAATGAAAGACTGCGCCCGGAAAAAAGCGAAGTGACCAGACTTCTTGGATCAAATAAAAAGCTGAAAGCCCTGACGAACTGGAAACAGCAATATTCCTTATCTCAGGGTCTGGAAGAAACCATACACTGGATGGAAAACAATTTAAACCATTACCGGACAGACCGGTATAACATTTAATAGAAACTACAGGAGGCATCCCATGATTCCCCTATCTGTGCCAGTAATCAAAGGCAATGAAAAAAAATATGTAGACGAGGCGATTTCAAATGGCTGGGTCTCTGCTTCGGGCAGCTACGTAACCAGATTTGAACATGAAATGGCTGATTATTTAAAGGTGAAACAAACAGCTGCGGTCCAAAGCGGCACAGCTGCTCTCCATCTGTCTTACCTTCTCTCCGGGGTAAAACCAGGTCAGGAAGTGATCGTGCCTGCACTGACTTTTATTGCCGCGGTGAATCCTGTAAAATATCTGGGTGCAGAACCAGTCTTTATGGATTGTGATGATACACTGAATATGGATTGCCAGAAACTGGAAGATTTTTTAAAAAAGGAATGCACAAAAACCACTTTGGGTCTTAGAAATAACAAATCCAAACGGATTATCACTGCACTCACAGTGGTTCATATCTTTGGAAATATGGCAGATATGGAAACCCTCGTCCGTCTGGCTGATGAGTATGGCTTAAAGTTGATTGAAGATGCCACGGAAGCACTTGGAACCAGATATACAGACGGGATATATGAGGGGAAATTTGCAGGCACCATGGGTGATTTCGGTGCCTATTCCTTTAACGGCAATAAAATCATCACAACCGGCGGCGGTGGAATGGTGACTGCAAAAAAAGCGGCTGACATAGAACGATGTACTTATCTGGCGGCTCAGGCAAAGGATGATTCTCTCTTTTATGTCCACAATCACATTGGATACAATTACCGAATGTCCAATTTGCAGGCAGCCCTTGGAGTTGGGCAGTTAGAATGTCTGGAAGATTATATCCACATTAAGGTAGAAAATTATAATTATTACAGGGATGGGCTGAAGAATTTTGAGGATTTCCTGCTGATGCCATTTAACGAAAAAGCCAGAAATAATCACTGGTTTTACTCTCTTCTATTAAAAAACAGGGTCTTAAAAAGAGATCCTCTTATGAGACAGCTGAAAGAAGCAGGAATTGAAACCAGACCCATCTGGAAACTGAATCACACCCAGACCATGTATCAGAGCTGCCAGGCCTATTATATTGAAAAAGCGCCTTTCTATCAAAGCAGAATCATAAATCTGCCCTGCAGTGTGAATGTAACCGAAGCAGACATGGACTTTGTTATAGAAGCTTTAAAGAAAAGCTGACAAGAAGGAGGGATTGGTATGGACGTGGAAAAATTCTTTGTTACACCGGACATTCCAATCAGAGATGCGATCCGGCAGCTGGATGAAACTGCAATGAAAATGCTGCTGGTTGTAAACGATAATAAACTGACAGGAGTTATAACAGACGGAGATATCCGGCGGTGGATTCTGCAAAATAAGGATTTGTCTATGCCGGTGCATCATATTATGAACCCCTCCCCCATTGTTATAAAAGAAGAGGAACTTTCTGAAGCACTAAATATCATGAAGGAAAAACGAATCGAAGGACTCCCTGTGGTAAATGACAGAGGCCAGGTTCTTGATCTTGTCTTCTGGAATGAACTGAAATCTGAAAAAAAGCAGCCGGTACGGAAAAAGAAAACTCCGGTTGTAATCATGGCAGGAGGGAAAGGTTCCAGGCTTTACCCCTATACTAAGATCATCCCCAAACCATTAATTCCCATTGGAGATACCCCCATCGTGGAACGAATCATGAATCAGATGATCGCCTATGGTTTCACAGAGTTTTATTTAACAGTCAATTATAGAAAAGAGCTGATTAAGGCATATTTTAACGGAGACCGGCGCTATCATCTTCACTTTGTGGAGGAAAAGGAAGCTCTGGGAACAGCAGGCTCCCTGACTCTTGTAAAAGATCAGATTGCAGGAAGTTTTTTTGTCAGCAACTGCGATATCCTGGTTGATGTCAATTATGCAAAGCTACTTCTTTATCATAAAAAGAGCCGGAATCAGATTACGGTTGTGACAGCCATGAAAAATTATGAGATCCCTTATGGGGTGATTTCCTTAGATGAAAACGGCTGTATTCAATCCATGAGCGAAAAGCCAAAGTATGAATTTCTTGTCAGCACAGGGCTTTATGTACTGGAAAAGCATATTTTAAAATATATTCCCGGGGATACGCCATTTGACATGCCGGATTTAATCCGCCTGTGCATGAAGAATCACGAAAAAGTGGGCGCCTACCCGGTTATGGACAGCACATGGCTTGACATGGGGGAATTCAGTGAAATGAAAAAGATGGCTGAGAGAATGAAACTATGAAAAAAAAGCTTATCCTCCTTGGCGGAGGCGGTCACGGGGAAAGTGTGATTGATACCATTCGTTCAAAAAAAGAATTCCAGATCGAAGGAATTTTAGACAGCAGTAAAAGCCGTGGAATAACAGTTTCCGGCATTATGGTTCTTGGTTCTGATGAACTGCTTGCAGATATTTACCGCAGAGGAATCCGCTATGCGGCTATTGCAATTGGAAGTATTGGAAAACCCCAGGTTAGAATCCGGCTTTTTGAAGAGTGTAAAGCCATTGGCTATCAGCTGCCATGTATCATTGATAAAAGCGCAATATTACCCCAAGATTTTCATATGGGGGAAGGGGTCTTTATCGGAAAGGGAGCAATCATAGGTGCAGGTGTCAGACTGGGAAATGGATGTATTATTAACAGCGGCGCAATTCTGGAACATGGCTGTGCGGTTGGCAGTTTTGCTCATGCGGCACCTGGCTGTACGCTTTGCGGGAAGGTAAAAATAGGGGATAACAGCCATATTGGCGCGGGAAGTACTGTGATCCAGAATATATCCATTGGTAGTAATTCCATGATTGGGGCGGGAAGCCTGGTTTTGTCTGACATTTCTTCAAACAAGCTGGCTTACGGCAGTCCTGCAAGGGAGGTTGATCGTTTTGAGTAAGATTATGATAATAGCTGAAGCTGGAGTCAATCATAATGGGGATTTAGGCATCGCCAGGCAGTTAATTGATGCCGCATGGGCGGCAGGTGCAGACGCGGTCAAATTCCAGACCTTTCGTGCAGAGCTTTTGGTTACTCCCAAAGCGAAGAAAGCAGAATATCAGTTTCATAATACAGGAACGGATGACTCTCAATTTGAAATGTTAAAGGATCTGGAATTATCCTGGGAGGATTTTAAGATTCTCTCTGACTACTGCGCCTTCCGTGGAATCCGTTTTCTTTCCTCTCCTTTTGATGAGGATAGTATGGAATATTTGGACAGCATGGGAATGGATATTATTAAAATTCCATCCGGGGAAATCACCAACTACTGCTATTTAAAAAAAGCAGCAGCATTAAAAAAACCAGTGATCCTTTCTACAGGAATGTCCACACCCGCAGAAATACAGGATGCTTTAAACCTTCTTGACCAGGGCAGACAGGATATCACACTGCTCCACTGTTCCAGCATTTACCCAACGCCCATGGAGGATGTAAATTTAAATGCAATGATTACCATGAGAGATACTTTTCATAAAAAAACAGGATATTCTGATCACACTGCCGGCATTGAAGTAGCGGTGGCTGCAGCTGCTCTTGGAGCCTGTGTCATTGAAAAGCATATGACTCTTGATAAAACCATGCCGGGACCGGATCACAGGATGAGTCTGGAGCCGGATGAGTTCAAGCACATGGTTGACAGTGTTCGGAATATTGAAAAAGCAATGGGGAACGGAGTAAAAGCACCCGCAGGAGAAGAACTTCAGAACCGGGATCACGTAAGAAAGTTTCTGGTGGCTGCAAAGGATATTCAGAAGGGAGAACCGTTTACCATAGAAAATCTCTGTGCAAAACGCTGCTCTGCCGGAATATCTCCCATGAAGTTTCCCCAGATGCTTGGCACCTTTGCAGACAGAGACTATGGAAAGGATGATAAAATAGGGGAATGATCAGACTATGTGTGGTAACAGGCAGCCGGGCGGAATACGGTCTGCTGATTCCATTAATCCGGAGCATTATGGAAGACCCTGACTTTAAACTACAGCTGCTGGTTACAGGGACCCATCTGGATACCCGATTTGGGCTTGATTATCAGGAAATAAAACAGGATGGAATTGTAATTGATGAAATGGTGGAAATGAACCTGGCAAGCGATTCTTCCTATGGTGTCTGTAAATCCATGGGCCTGGAGCTGATTGGTATCTCCGGTGCCTATGAACGGCTAAAACCCGATATGATACTGCTACTTGGAGACCGGTATGAGATTTTTACAGCAGCAAGTGCCGCCGTCATCTGCAAAATTCCAATCGCCCATATACATGGAGGAGAACTGACACAGGGAGCCTACGACGACTGTATGCGTCACGGAATCACAAAGATGGGTTATCTTCATTTTACCAGCACGGAAGAATACAGAAAACGGGTGATCCAGCTGGGCGAATCTCCTGACCGAGTTTTTTATGTGGGTGCACTGGGCATAGAACGTCTTAAAGGACTTACTCTTCTGTCAAAAGAGGAGCTGGAAAAATCATTCCATATCGCTTTGCCTTCTCCTCTTTCCCTGGTCACATACCATCCCGCCACTCTGGATTCTCTCAGTGTGGAAAATCAGTTTCAGCCGCTTTTAGATGCTCTGGATTCCTTTCCAGGGCTATTTACGGTGTTTACAGGCAGCAACTCTGATACCGGAGGAAATCAGATTAATCAGATGGCAATTTCCTATACCAGACAGCATCCGGAGCGGGCGGTGTACATTTCTTCGTTGGGTTCCCTTCGTTATTTAAGCCTGATGAGAGTATGCAGACTTGTAATCGGCAACTCGTCCAGCGGAATCCTGGAAACTCCCGCTTTCAAAGTTCCCACAGTGGATATCGGACTCCGGCAGAAAGGCAGAATAAAGCCAGATTCTGTCATCAGCTGCGGTACATCTGCCGACAGCATTCGTAATGCAATCTCTCAGGCAATGGATCTGGATTTAAAACACCTTACTTTTGAAAATCTCTATGATTGTCCGGGTACCAGTAAAAAAATTCTCATGAGTATCAAAGAGGCGTTTCGCACCGGGATTCATTTGGAAAAAGAATTTTATGATATTGATTGGAGACTGTAATGATTCAGAATAAAAGAGTTCTTGCAATGATACCGGCCAGAAGCGGCTCAAAGGGCATCAGGGATAAAAATATCAGAGAAATGAATGGGAAGCCATTAATGGGATATACCATTGATGCCTGCATAAAAGCAGGATTTTTTGACGATATCCTTGTATCTACCGATTCAAAGCTTTATCAACAGACAGCGGTAGAACTTGGTGCATCAGCTCCATTTTTACGACCGTCTCACCTCTCTGGTGATGAAGCAGCCTCTGGTGATGTGATCCTCCACGCAATAAATGAAATGAAAAAGCTTGGGAAGGAGTATGACTATTTTATGCTGCTTCAACCTACCTCTCCCCTCAGAAACGAAGAACATATTCTGGAAAGTATGAATTTGCTGTTTGAAAAGCAGGCCGATTCCGTAATCGGTGTCTGTCCTTATGATTGTAAATGCTATCTGTCAGTGGGAATTACTGAAACTGGTGAAATAAAAACGCCAGACTCCTTAAAACAACAAATAAGGAGACAGGATGTAAAATCCGGCTTCCGGATCAACGGCGCCATCTATCTTACATCTGTCCCCAATTTTCTTAACTATGGTAATTTCTACAGTGGAAAAACCTATCCCTATTTTATGAATCCTTTGGAGTCTGTCGACATCGATGACAATGATCAGTTCTATCTGGCAAAGCTCATACTGCGTGACAGGGCTGGTACGTCATGAGGGCTGGTACGTCATAAGGCCCAGAGCCAGAAGAGCGCTTTTCTCCAACTGATCTGCTGTCGTGTATTCGCTTGTGGTATGCACCTCATTCATACCGCAGGCGACCACAATACCCTTGATTCCGTTGCGTACAAAATGGTTGTTATCACTGCCGCCCAGTGTCTTGTGGGTGACTGCCTCTACGCCGATGTCATCACAAACCCTTTTAAAACGCCTTACCACTTCATCATCCTCATGGATTTCATAGGCCTCGATCTGCTTTTCAAAGGAAAATTCTATGCTTCCCCCGCGGCAGCCCGCAGCTTCTTCAAAGACTTTTTTCAGCTTTTCCCATTCTTCCATAGCACGGCCATCCTTCAGGCTGCGGATCTCACCAATCAAACTACATTCATCAGCAACAATATTTCCCTGCTTTCCTCCGCTTATCTTTCCGATGTTAACCGTAGTCTCTTCGTCAGCCCACCCCTGCCTGATACGGGATATGGCGGTTGCTGCAATCTCTATCGCATTGATTCCAAGCTGTGGGCAGAAACCGGCGTGGGCATTTTTTCCCTTTACTTTGATTTCAAAAGACAAAAGGGTGGGCGCTGCCAACGCTGCATTGCCAATTTCACCGCTTAAGTCAAACACATATGCCTGTTTGGAATGGATGGTCGAATAGTCCGCAAGCTGGCTGCCTTTTCCGTAATTTTCTTCTGCTACAGGGAACAAAACTTCAATATCCGGATGGGGAATATCTTGTTCCTTCATGCTGCGGACTGCCTCCAGGATTGCTGCAATACCGGACAGATCATCTGCTCCCAGCACAGTCTCACCTACAGAAGTGATCACTCCGTTCCCATCTTCTGTCGCATGCTTTCCAACTCCCGGTCTCACCGTATCCATATGAGCGGATAAAAGGACTGGCTCTCCAGCCGTATTTCCTTTTAAAAAGCCGTACAGATTACCGGTGGGAATTGCATCTCCATAATCTGCAATCCGCTCCTTCAGGCGAAAACCAGCATCGTCTTCTGTTACGGCAAAACCCAGCTGCTGCATCTCCTCTTTTAAGTAATCCGCAATTTCTCTCTCATGATACGTCTCTGAATCAAATTCCACCATTCGTTTAAACTGGCTGACCAGCCTGCTTCTGTTAATCATTCAATCACCTGCCTGGAGTTATTTAGTCACTGATTCCTGTCTTTTAAACTTTTCTTCTGGAGTTTTACTTAACTGTTTTCTGTTTTGCGGGGCTGACCAGATGCCTTCGTAATCAATCTGATCCACAAAGCGGGAATTAAAATCCTGGAAAAGGGATTTGTTATCTGATCTCGATGCTGCAATATCGCGGAAATAGGTATTATTCCCAAATGCAGGGATCACATATAAATCTCTTAAGTATCCCCATATGTTTTCATAGTCCACCACTCTGCGTTTGATGGGACCAAGGTTTCTGTAATAATGGGTATCAAACCTTGCCAGCGTTACAAAAAGCCTGATGTCACTGTCCGTTACATAATCTCCGAATAAAAACCGGCTGGCAGACAGCCGTTCCTCAATCTGATCCAGGGCACGGTAAAAATCGTCAAAAGCCTCTTCATAAGCTGTGATCGACTGTGCAAACATCATGCGGTAAGTGGCATTATTGACATTTGGAAACAGCCAGTCATTATAGGCATCGATCTCACTTCTTAATTCAACTGGATAAAGATCCGGTGCGTCAACCGCCTGAAACGGACGGAATGCTGTTTCGAAATAATTCGTCAGCCTGTGATAATCATTATTTACTACCTTTTTTGTAGTAATATCTACCAGCGCTGGAACGGTACAGCGCCCTTTGTAATCAGGATCTGCATTGTAATAAAACTCGCTTAAAAACTGTGCTTTTAAAACAGGATCTTTTCTGTCCTCATTATACACGAATTCCCATCCATATGCACTATTTTCTTTGCTGTGTCCCACAAGATTAATTCCAATCGCTTCTTCCAGTCCCAGCAGTTCTCTTACGATAGATGCCCGGTTAGACCAGTGGCAGCCTTTTGCCCAAAACAGCCGGTACCGTCCCTTCTCTGCCTTTAATTCTCCTTCTGCCTCTCCAAATGGTGTTGTAAAGTGATTGGGCTGGCGTATAAATGCTCCTCTTTCATCAATTTCATTCTCAATCTCTTTTGGCCGTGGCCTTGGTGCTGTGCTGCTCCCTGCATGAAACTGGATTTTGTCTATGCCATGAGGGGTATTCCATGAAGTAAGATCCGGCCCCTTTGGTACAATCTTATATGGATTGCCAGCCACCGCACATAAATGATAATGTTTTTTAATTGCTTCAAAATCAGTAGTCTCCTTAAATTCAGGCAGTGAATACAGATCTCTGACATAACCCCAAAGATTTTTAAAATCAGTAATTCGGCTGCGGTTTAATTGAAAGCCATTATAGTAAGCACTATCAAAGCGGGCCAGCGTTACGTAAAGGCGCACATCGGATTCTGTAATGGTGTCTCCAAAAAGATAACGGCTTTTACCAAGTCTCTCTTCCAGCCAGTCCAGGCGGGAAAATACCAGATTATAAGCCTCGTTATAAGCTTCCTGACTTCTTGCAAAACCTGCTTTATAGACTCCGTTATTTATCTCATGATATAAAATTTCATTCAATTCATCGATTTCCCTGCGCAGATTTTCCGGATATAAATCAGGTGCACCTGGCTTATGATACTTCTTCCATTCCACTTCCCAGTATTTTGTCAGATTATAGTAGTCGTTATTTACCACCTGTCCGGTTGTTAAATCAACGACTGCAGGTACGGTAAATCTTCCGCTGTAATTTTCGTCTGCTTTTAAATATGCCTCGCTTAAATACTGGATCCCCAGCACCGGATCTTTACCGCCCTCGTCTAACGTAAACGCCCAGTCCGTTCTCCCCACATCCGGCCTGACCGGATCAAGAGTTCCAAGGCTTATCACATCTTCCAGTCCAAGAAGCTTTCTTACGATGACAGACCGATGTGCCCACGGGCAGGCAGGAGACCAGATCAGACGGTAGCGTCCCGCTTCTACCGGAAGATTTCCCTCCTCTGTACCAAAAGGAGTTGTAAAACGGTTTTTCTGGCGTTTAAATGTTCCATCCTGCTGGACTTCTTCTTTAATAAACTTTTCTGACATTCCGATTCCCTCTTTCTTTATGATCTACTTATGTTTCATATCTTCTCTGCCATACTCATCTGCAAACCGGAATGTCTGAGGCAGCATAAATCCCTGATTTTCCATCCAGTTTAAAGAATCTTCTGTTCCGCTGAAGATGCACATTGCAGTCTTATTTCTTCTGAATCCCATTTTTTCATAAAGAGCCACTGTTCTTGGATGGGTATAGAGAATAATATTCTGACCCCTGACCTGATCAAGCAGCTTTGCAATCAGGGTTCTTCCTATTCCCTGTCCCTGGAACTCATCATCAAGTGCGATATTATAAACAGCTGCCTGACAGACACCGTCAGACAGCGCTCTTCCCACGCCTATTATCTTTTCTTCGTGATAGACGAAGACAACTGCATAGCTGTTTGTGAAAATAGTCTCCTGTTCCTTTGCGGTATGATCCGATAAACCAGAACGGCGCAAAACATCGGCTACCTCCTGCCAGTTAATATTTTCTTTTGTTGTTTTAAATGTAATCTCAGACATACTGCCCGCCTCCTTAAATTGCATATTCCGTGTTTTCAAGCATATGGATTTTCACCAGAAACTCTTTTAACCGCTCATTGTCCGGATTGTCAAAAATCTGCCTTGGTGTGCCGTCTGCAACAATCTTACCGTTTTCTAAAAAGATAATCCGGTTAGCCACATTCTTTACAAAATTCATTTCATGAGTTACTAAAAGTATGGTATTGCCTTCGGTAGCAGCCTTTTTAATTGTCACCAGAACTTCACTGACCAGTTCCGGATCTAATGCCGATGTAGGTTCATCCATCAAAAGCAGTTTAGGCTCCATGGCGAGAGCTCTTGCAATTGCTACCCGTTGCTGCTGACCGCCTGATAAATGCCTGGGGTAATGGGAAAGCCGGTCACCCATTCCTACCTTTTCAAGCTGTTTCTCAGCAATGCTCTTTGCCTCGCTCTTCTTTATCTTTTTCACCACAGTTAAGCCTTCCATCACATTTTCCAGTGCAGTCCGGTTTTTAAAAAGGTTGAACTGCTGGAACACCATTTCTGTATAACGCCTTAACTCCAGCTTTTCTTTTGCAGACCGGGTAGTTAAATTAATTTCTTTATTATTGATCCGTATCGTTCCCTCCTCCGGCTTCTCCAGCAGATTAATGGAGCGCAGAAGCGTGGATTTTCCAGTTCCGGAAGGCCCGATAATTGCCACAACGTCACCTTCTTCAATATCCAGGTCCACATGATCTAAGACAACATTGCTGCCATACTTTTTGCACAGTCCGCGAATTTCAACCACACTCATCTCCTATGCCTCCTTTTTCTCTGCAATCTGTTCCGGAACACTCATCTTCTTTTCTATGTAAGTAAAGAGGCGTTCAATAAAAATGGTAATAACCCAGTAAATGATAGCGAGGGAACAGTATACTTCAAAATAACGATAGCTGTTTCCTGCCAGAATTTTGCCTTGTGCCGTGATTTCCACCACCGAACAGGTAAAGGCCAGCGAAGTGCCCTTTACAAGTCCGATAAGGGAGTTTCCAAGAGAAGGGATTGCCACCGTCACAGCCTGGGGAAGCAGAACCCGGCAGAAAATCTGCAGCCCATTCATTCCTAATGATTTGGCTGCCTCCACCTGACCTTTTTCTACAGACTGTATGGCGGCCCGAATGGTCTCTGAATCAAATGCTGACTGGTTTAACCCAAGTGCTACAATTGCAAAAATAATTGGCGGGATCCCATTCACGTTATAGGAAGTTCCATTATAGAAATTGTAGTATTTTAAGAAAATGGGAATTCCAAAGTACGTTAAGTACAGCTGAACGATAATAGGAGTTCCCCTGACCACTGAAACAAACAGGGTACAAAGCTGCTGTAATACCGGGATACGATGTATCTTTACAATTGCAAGGAAGAGTCCTGCCACCCAGCCAATGATTAACGCAATCAGCGTCAGCTGTATGGTTACCGGTAAATATTTTAATAATAAAGGGATCTCTGTAAATACCAGCTGCCAATCAAATATTTTGCTCATCTTGTGCCTCCAGCCATTGGTTTTTATTTATAAGAAGGAGAATAATCGGAACCAAACCATTTTAAGTTGATTTCCTTAGAGGTTCCGTCTTCAATCACTTCTTTTAATGCCTGATTAAGATCCTCAACCAGCTTTTCATTTCCCTTGCTTACAATTAAGTAGCTGTAAGGCTCTTCCATTAAATCCTTTGCTACATCACTGCTGATGGATACTCCTGCCACATTAAAATTAAATTCTTTCTCGTAATATTCAAACATTGGTTTATCCATTAATACGAAATCATATTTTCCGGCTTCCACATCCTGAATCTGAAGGACCAGATCCTCTTCGCTATACTCGATGTTAATCGCTTTCTGAGGGTTTGCTGCATTGTAGTTCTCCAAAGCAGTTGTAATGTTAATTCCGGATTGTGATATGGTTTTTAATCCGGAAAGATCTTCCCAGGTGTTAATACTCTCCGCCTTTTTATTATCTTTTGCAAAAACTGCAACGTACTCGTTGGCAAAAATGGGATCTGTAAATAAATATTTTTCCTTTCTCTTTTCATTTTTTGCAAAATTATTCACTCCGATCTGATAACGGTCTGAATCAAGTCCTGCAAAAATCGATGGAAAATCCGTTACTTCTATTTCCAGTTTATACTGGGGAAGACGTTCAAAAACAGCTTTAATCAATTCAATGTTATGACCAGTCAGCTGATTACTACTGTCTACAAAGGTGAATGGTTTAGGGGATCCGCCTGTTGCTGCATAAATTGTGACAGGTTCTGACGTTGCAGTGGTTTCACTGCCTGACTGAGCTGCTGCAGAGCTGGTTTCCTCTTTCTTTGTTTCTTCTGACACTTTTGCCGTAGTGGTTTCAGCTGGTTTTTGCGGATTACTGCTGCATCCGGACAACGCTCCTAATATGGTGACTGCTCCCAATACTCCAACTATTGCCTTTTTTAATCGATCTCTTTTCATAATTTTTTCTCCTCTTTTTTAATTCGATTATTTACTTTCCTTCAAATTTTTCTTTCCTGTTATGAGGTTCATCCCAGATCGACAGATCCGGACCTAAGGGAAGAATACCATATGGGTTATGTGCATGATTTCCAAGCAAGTATCCTTTTTTAATGGAATCAAAATCTGTGGCTTCCTTAAATGCAGGTATGGAATATAAATCCTTTGCATAATTCCACAGATTTTCAAATTCTGATAACCGGTTTCTGTTGGTCTTAAATGCAAAATAGTATGCTGTGTCAAATCTGGCAAGTGTTACAAAAAGGCGGATATCGGAATCGGTAATCTGATTTCCAAATAAATATCTGCTTTTTGAGAGCCGCTCTTCCAGCCAGTCAAGTCTCTGGAACAAAACATCGTACGCCTTTTCGTACTCTGCCTGGGACTTAGCGAACCCGGCTTTGTATACTCCGTTATTAATTTCGTGGAATAGAATTACATTCAGTTCATCTATTTCTTTTCTTAAATGTTCAGGATAAAGATCTGGCGCGTTCTGCTTATGAAGCGGTTTCCACTCAGTCTCCCAGTAATTAGTCAGATGGTGATAATCGTTGTTTACAACCTTCCGTGTTTTTAAATCTACAACCGCAGGAACAGTTGCTCTTCCTTCGTAGCCCGGATCGGTTGCTGCATAGATCTCAGGCAGATAACGAATTTTAAGGACTGGATCCACATTTCCCTCATCTAACGAAAATTCCCAGCCGTTCTCTGTCCTGACCGGACTGACCGTTCCAACACTGATTACATCTTCCAGACCCAAAAGTTTCAGTGCAATGATCTGTCTTGTAGCCCAGGGACAAAGGGGTGTCCAGATCAGCCGGTATCTACCGGCCTCAACCGGAAGTTCACCCTCACCACTGCCAAAAGGTGTGATAAAATAATTATCCTGTCTTACAAAAGCGCCTGTTTCCGATACTTCATGTGCATCCTCACTGGTTGCTACCTTACCGAATTTATCTTCTATCGCCATACTTTTTTCCCTGCTTTCCATTTTATTCTTGCTTTCGTGTTATTATCATACCACATACGTATGTTAATAGGTAATATGTATAAAAAACAACTGGCAATAAGATTATCTTATAACCAGCCGTTTTTTTAACATAGTAAATTATTATATTTTATGCGAATAATGGTGTTGATAAATACCGGTCACCAGAATCAGGAAGTAATACAACAATAGTCTTTCCCTTGTTTTCAGGTCTTTCCGCAACAAGCTTTGCTGCCTTTAATGCTGCTCCGGAGGAAATACCAACCAGAATTCCTTCTGTGACTGCAAATGATTTGCCTTCTTTAAATGCATCTTCATTTTCAACAGTAATTACTTCATCATAGATAGCGGTATTTAATACCTCTGGTACAAATCCGGCACCAATTCCCTGAATCTTATGAGGTCCTGGTTTGCCTCCGCTAAGCACAGGGCTGCTTGCCGGTTCCACTGCCACGATCTGCACATTTGGATTCTTTTCCTTTAAATATGCACCAACACCGGTTACCGTTCCGCCTGTACCTACACCTGCAATAAAGATATCAACGGTTCCGTCAGTCTGTTCCCAGATCTCCGGTCCAGTTGTCTCTTTATGCACTTTTGGGTTGGCAGGATTTACGAACTGTCCTAATATAACGGAACCTTCAATGGTATCCTTTAATTCATCTGCTTTTTCTATGGCACCTCTCATACCCTTTGCACCTTCCGTGAGAACCAGCTCTGCGCCATAGGCCTTTAAGAGATTTCTTCGTTCCACGCTCATGGTATCAGGAAGAGTCAGGACTGTTTTGTATCCCTTTGCCGCTGCTACAGCTGCAAGACCAATTCCTGTATTACCGGAAGTTGGTTCAATAATAGTAGCCCCCGGCTTTAAAATTCCTTTTTCCTCTGCATCTTCAATCATGGCTAAAGCGATACGATCCTTTACGGATCCGGCCGGATTTAGATATTCCAGCTTTGCCAGAAGCGTAACACCTTCTACACCCTCTGCTGTACCGTAACGGCTGATTTTCAGTATCGGTGTTCCTCCAATAAGTTCTACTGCGCTTTCTTTAATTGATCCCATATCCTTATCCTCCATATTATCATTTTATTGTTTCATTATTATTGTTTTTAAATTATAAAGAAGCAGCTGCTCCTAAGGCACCTGCTTTCATCTTTTATGGGGTAAATGAATATCCCCATATCTGATGCTGCCAGGCATTAGGAAGAGCAATCCAATGAAACTGTTTTTTTTCTATAACAAACAGCCTGGCAACAACATATATACTGATTCCACTTACGGTTTTTCTGATCTCTGTTATTTTTCATATGGAACTGCCGCCTTTCTACCTACAACATTAATATGTTTATATGTTATAATTATATTAATGCAGAAAGCGAAATGTGTCAATACCTTTTTTCAAAGATTCTATAAATTTTTAACCGCCGTTTTTAATTTATCCAATGCTTCCGTGATTATAGCTCGGGGACATGCTATGTTGATCCGTTCAAAGCCTTCTCCTATGGAACCAAACATGGCGCCGCTGTCCAGCCACAAACCTGCCTTTTTTACAATCAGCTCTTCCCGTTCCTGTTCAATTAACCCTAATGCCCTGAAATCCAGCCATATGAGATAAGTTCCATCCGGTTCAATCAGCTTAATATCCGGTAAATTGTCTTCTAAATAAGTACGTACAAGGCGGATATTTTCTTTTAAATACTCCATCAGCTGGTCATGCCAGTCTTCTCCATACCGGTATGCGGCCTCACAGGCGGTTAACCCTAATGCATTTAACTGGCTGTAACCGGCAGCTGCAATTTCTTTTTTGAATTTATGCTTTAGATCCGGATTGGAAATAAAAATATTGGAAATCTGCAGTCCTGCCACATTAAACGTCTTACTAGGGGCAGTGCAGGTAATGGTTCGGTTCTTAAGCTTCTCATTTATCGCCGCAAACACCTGATGCTCACCCTTAAACACAAAGTCCTGATGAATCTCATCGCTGACAACAATGATATCAAGTCGCTCACAGATCTCACCAAGCTGAGTCAGTTCTTCTCTTGTCCATACTCTTCCCACCGGATTATGGGGACTGCAAAGGAAATACAGTTTTACCTGATTTTCAACCGCCTTTTTTTCAAAATCTTCAAGATCCATATGATAGATTCCATCTTCACCCAGATATAAGGTATTATCAACGATCTTTCTGCCGTTGTCTTCTATCACTTCACTAAAGGGATAATAAACAGGCTGCTGAATCATGACACCGTCTCCCGGCTTTGTGTATGCTTTTACTGCCATTGCAAGCGCGAAAACCACACCTGGAGTTTTCACCAGCCAGTTTCTCTCAACGTTCCAGCCATGACGGCGCTTCATCCAGTCCTGCACTGCCTCGAAGTACTCCTCTTTCCCCTCACTGTAACCGAAAATCCCATGCTCCACACGTGCTTTTAATGCATCAAGCACAGGCTGGGGTGCTTTAAAATCCATATCTGCCACCCAGAGCGGCAGGATTCCTTCCGGTTTTCCTCTCTGTACTGCAAAATCATATTTGATGCAGCTTGTATTTTTTCTGTCTATCTGTTCATCAAAATCAATTCGTTCTTTACTCATGAAATACCCGCTCCAATTCATTTATTAAATCCTGTACATCCTCAATTCCCACCGAAAGTCTTAAGATCCGGTCTGTGATTCCATTGGCAGCCAGTACATCTGCCGGCACATCTGCATGTGTCTGAGTGATGGGATAAGTGATCAGAGTTTCCACACCTCCAAGACTCTCTGCAAACCGGATCAGACGCACGCTCTTTAGTATACTATGGGCAAGCTCCTTTGATTCCACCTCAAAGGTCACCATACAGCCAAAACCTCTCGCCTGTTTTTTACAGACTTCGTGTCCGGGATGATCTGTAAGTCCAGGATAATAGATCTTCTTTACTTTTTTCTCATTTTTAAGCCAGTCCACCAGATTTTTGGCATTCTTCTCTGCCTGGTTCATACGAATGGCCAGTGTCTTGATCCCCCGCAGTATAAGCCAGCTGTCAAAGGGAGCCAGACCGGAGCCCACTGTCTTTATGATGAAACGAAGTCTTTCTGCAATTTCAGCAGATGAAGTGACAAGAAATCCGGCTATGGTATCGTTATGACCTCCCAGGTACTTGGTTCCGCTGTGCACCACCAGGTCTGCACCCAGTTTTAACGGGTTCTGGAAGTAGGGAGACATAAATGTATTATCCACAATCAGAAGAATTCCATGCTTTTTGGTGATTTTAGCAAGCTCTTCAATATCGGTTACATTCATCATGGGGTTGGTAGGGGTTTCAATAAAAACAGCCTTTGTGTTTACACCAATCAGTTCTTCCACTTTCCCGTAAGAGGAACCGGAGCAGTCTACGGAATCAATTAAGATACCGTTTTTCTTGCTGATGTTGTCAAACAGCCGGATACTGCCTCCGTACAAATCGCAGTCTGTAATAATGTGGTCACCCGGTGCAAACAGTTCCATAAGTGCTGTAATAGCCGCCATTCCGCTGGAAAAAGCCAGAGCATCCACGCCGCCTTCTAAAGAGGCTACTATATTTTCCAAATGCTCTCTGGTGGGGTTTTGCAGACGGCTGTAATCGTATCCGGTCCCTTCTCCTACTCCTTTATGGGCAAATGTTGCAGTCTGATAAATGGGGAAGCTGATAGCTCCTGATTGATCCACCGTAATTTCCGCTCCGTCACCATATAAACATTTTGTTGAAATTCCATATTCCATGTTGTGTCACCGCTTTCTATTCATTATCGTGATTCTTATATAACAGTATATCAGCCCAACGGACAATAGCGGTATGATTGAAAAACAATAGCCTGCTATTTATTATTTCTATAACAACAGGAAACTGATTTTTAATTCTTACAGAACCTGTTTCTCAAATTTTTTCAATTCCGCTATATATTTTTCTCCCAGAATACTGAGGGGCATTTTTTTCTTTTTAATGTAACCAATCCGCATCCGGTCGCTGGTATTAAGAGGAATGGCACGGTATTCATCTCCATTTAAATCCTCGCATATAATACCGGAACAAAGGGTATAGCCGTTTAATCCCACCATTAAATTGAGCAGTGTGGCTCTGTCATCTGCCTTAATGATCTGCTTATATTCATAGGTACTGAATACTTCTTCTGCAAGATAAAACGCATTGTTCGTTCCCTGTTCAAAAGAAAGACAGGGATAATTTTTTAAATCCTCAAATTCAATCAGTTCCTTTCTGGCCAGAGGGTTTCCTTTCCAGAGATATACATAGATCTTGCACTGGAACAGCTCTGTAAATTCAAGATCACTGTCATGAATCAGCTTTTCCATTGACTTCTGATTAAATTCATTGAGATAAAGAATGCCCAGTTCACTCTTCTGATTCTTTACATACTCAATTACATCGTATGTTCTGGTTTCGTGAACCGCAAATTCATAATCATCCATACCAAATTCTTTCGCCATATGAATAAATGCCTGCACTGCAAAGGTATAATGCTGCATGGACACACTGAATTTTTTCTTGAATTTTTCTTTTTTCACAAACCGTTCTTCCATCTGACGGTACTGCTCCAGCATCTGCCTTGCGTATCCTAAAAATTCCTCTCCCTCCGGTGTGATTACAATGCCCCGGTTGGACCGCAAAAACAGCTGAAGACCAATTTCTTCTTCTAAATCCCTTATTGTACTGGATAAGCTGGGCTGGGTAATAAATAACTCGGCCGCCGCTTTATTCATAGATTTCTGGTTTGCGATGCAAATGGCATAACGAAGCTGCTGTAATGTCATAAGTCCTCCTTTTATTCTGCCTGCACAAAAGCTGCCATAGAAGCTATGGCAGCCTGCATATAATCTGATTCAGTTATTTAACCGCCTGAAATGCTTCTTCCAGATCTTCAATAATATCAGATGCATGTTCTGTTCCAATAGAAAGACGGATGGTGTTGGGCTTAATTCCGGAATTTTCAAGTTCCTCTTCTGTCATCTGTGAATGAGTGGTTGATGCAGGATGAATCACCAGAGACTTCACATCTGCAACATTGGCAAGAAGAGAGAATAATTCCAGCTGGTCAATAAAATCCTTTGCTTTTCTTGCATCTCCCTTAATTTCGAAGGTGAAGATAGAACCACCTCCATTGGGGAAATATTTGGCATATAATTCCTTCTGACTCTCATCATCGGAAATAGATGGATGATGAACTTTTTCAACCAGGGGGTGATTTTTCAAATATTCCACAACTTTCAGCGCATTCTCCACATGGCGCTCGACTCTTAAGGATAAGGTCTCAAGTCCCTGTAAAAAGATGAATGCATGAATTGGGGATAAGCAGGCTCCTGTATCACGGAGTAAAATCGCCCGGATCTTTGTCACATAAGCAGCAGGACCAGCTGCCTTTGTAAAGCTGACTCCATGGTAACTTGGGTTTGGATCTGTGAGTGAAGGGAATTTTCCAGATGCCTCCCAGTCAAATTTACCACCGTCAACAATTACACCTCCGATGCTGGTTCCATGTCCGCCAATGAATTTCGTAGCAGAATGTACCACGATATCAGCACCGAATTCGATGGGTCTTACCAGATAAGGGGTTGCAAATGTATTGTCTACAACAAGCGGAATTTTATGTGCGTGTGCAATCTTTGCAAACTGTTCAATATCAACCACATCAGAATTAGGATTTCCCAGGGTTTCAATAAAAATCAGCTTGGTATTTTCCTGAATGGCATTCTCCACTTCTTCATAATTAAATGGATCCACAAAGGTAGTGGTAATACCATAATCAGGAAGTGTGTGCTCCAGCAGGTTGTAAGTGCCACCATAGATATTCTTTGCTGCGACTACGTGATCTCCGTTCTTTGCAAGGTTCTCGATGGAATAAGTTACTGCTGCCGCTCCGGAAGCCGTAGCCAGCGCTGCCACACCGCCCTCTAATGCCGCAATTCTCCGTTCAAACACATCCTGAGTCGGATTGGTCAGTCTGCCATAAATATTCCCTGCATCTGTTAAATTAAACCTTGCAGCAGCATGATCGCTGTTATGGAACACATAGGAAGAACTCTGATAAATGGGTACTGCTCTGGCATCTGTCACGGAATCTGCCTGTTCCTGACCAACGTGTAACTGCAATGTCTCAAATTTAAGATTTCTTTCTCCTCTGGTCTTCTTGCTCATATTCGTATCCTCCTGTGGGGTAAAATGCTGTTTCGCATGTTCTTGTTAAGTGGTATTATACTGGATTTTTTTATCCTGTGTTAATATTTATAACTATTATCTGGTTATAGGTAAAATCTATAACCAGATTCTCAATGATAAGATTAGTCCTGCTGAGCCAGAAGTTTCTCCAGTTCCTCATTCAGTTTTTCCTTCATAAGGAAGAGGATTTCATCTCCCGGCAGATACTTATCATTATAAAGTTCCTCCACCGGCAGCTTCCAGACAGGCCCAGGGGACGGTGTATCACCAATGGTTCTGGGATAAAAATGCCAGTGCATATGTGTGAAATTACCGCTTCCCAATAATTCATAATTCAGTTTATCCGGTCCAAAAGCCCGATAAACTGCCTCTGCAGTCAAAGCCATCTCCTGCAAAAACCGGTTTCTAAATTCCTTTTCCAGAAAATGAAGCTCCGACGCATGTTCCTTACATAAAAAAACAGTATAACCCTGGAATCTCTGGTGATCCCCCAGCACCACATATCCTGTCTCCAATTCCTTTACAATATACGGATTTCTGCCTTCTTTAATAAGCTGTATCCGGTCACACACTCCGCACATAGCTGCACCTCTCCTTTTTCCACTTTTTCTGCTTCTCATCTTTTGTTATTATACAACAGATTTTCCACCAGCACACTATTTTTTTATTCCTTGCTTATCCATCATATCTCATTGGCTTTGGAATATATATATACAAAAATGCAAAAGGAAAAATCTGCCCATGAACGAACATTATCCATTTGTGAATCCACCGCTTCCCTATGCATACGACTCACTTGAACCTTATATCGACACTCAGACCATGTATATTCACCACGACAGGCAGCTTCAGAGATATGTAGTGGAACTAAACACCATCCTGCGGGATTACCCGGAATTGCAGAATCTTTCTTTGGAAGAGCTTCTTACAAATACGGAGAGCCTTCCGGAAGAAATCCGTCAGTCTATTATCAACTACGGCGGCGGCGTTTACAATCATATTATCTACTTTAATGGCATGATTAATTCCCAGGAGCGTTCACAGGCCGAAACACTATATCCCATTATATTAAGAGATTTCGGAACAATAGAGAATTTTTTTAATGAATATAAAAGAAATGCACTGTCTGTTTTCGGTTCGGGGTATGCATGGCTGGTTGTTGACCAGAATGGAACACTATCAATTGTAACGACTCCTAACCAGAATACTCCAATCTCATTTGGATTTTGTGTGATCTCCGGCATGGATGTCTGGGAGCATGCTTATTTTCTGCAGCGTTTTAATGACCGGGCCGCATACATCGAAGACTGGTTCCATGTGGTTAACTGGCAAGAGGCTGATGCACGGTATAAACGGTGTATGGGGATTGACGAGGAGCAATAAGTACAAAAGGGAGAACCAGGTATTAACTTGATTACTCCCTTTTAATGCGCCACTTGCAAAATCGTGTTTCCAGATTTATAATCATGCTATTACTTATTGTACAAGCGTGTGTATTATCCACACATGATAGAAAGGATGTATTTATGAAAAACTCTTTTAAAATTCTGTTTCACCCTCTAAGTCCATTTACCGCTTTCTTGCTTGGTATAATTATTGGGTTTATGATATCTCCAATAAAAAAAGGTATATACTTTGGTAATCGAGACATTACTTATTAAACAAGTAGAAAAGAAATAATACGTAATTTCGCGCTTAATCTATTATTAGGTCTAGTACTCGGTCTGTTAAACGGACACAGTACCATACCAGACTTACACTCATTGGTGTGCGGGCTGCCGGATACGCAAAAAAAACGCCCTCTATTTATTAGAGAGCGTTCTAATCCTATGTTTATATAATTCTATTTTTCTGCTTTTTCATCTTTTACGAAATACATTTTAGTGCCTTCCAACTCGAAAAGCAGTTTTGAATCTGTGATTGGACATTCAATGGTCTCTCCATCAGACTTTATAGTAATAACATTGTCCTTTTCTGACCAGGTACCCTCTCCATTTTCAGTTCCAAAATTAAGTGTCACTTTTTTTGCGTCAAATTTAATGGTGGCAGCATCCATAGCACTGGCTAAGAGTTCCCCTTCAAGTACGATCCCCTCAGCTTCCACTGAATTTAAAGTCCAGGTAGTTCCTACGTAGACAGAATCATTTTTTGCTCCGCAGCCTACCAGCATAGCCCCAAGCATCATTAAAATTGCAAGTAAAATTGATAACCTCTTCTTCATAAACTTCCACTCCCTCTTTTGTAATTTAATTGATTCACTCAGTACTACTTTTATATTTATACCGAGTTCTGGTAAAGTTTATTATAATATATAATTTCAGTCAATAGTTTTGTCGCAAAATGCATGCTTATGGTGTAAAAATCAAAAAAACATTTGCAATTCAACATAATTATGGTATATTTGTTACATCAGAATTAGAAAAATTGAGGAATATCATGAAACTTGTAATTTTAGATTCAATTACCACTGACAGAAATCATTTGATCGTTTTTTTAGAAAGATATTTCCAGAAGCGACTAATTGATTTCTCATTACATGAGTATTCATTACATAAAAATATGTTTGAACATGAAAATTTCCAATGCGAAAAACTTCCATGTTGTTTCATAAACTTATCAGAAACTGAACAAAATGGTTTGGAGATAGGTCTTAAAATTCGTGAAATGAATCGGGATAGTATTATATTCTTTACTTCCAACAGTCCCCAGTATGCAGCAGAAGCTTATCGAATGCAAGCGGATGGATATTTTCTTAAGCCTATTCAAACTAGTGAATTGGAAGCATCTCTTGATAAAAGTTTAAAGAATATAGATTTTATTTACAAGAAAATACAAATACGTTCAGAATATATGACAATGAATATACCTCTTAAGGATATCATTTATATTGAGGTGTTTAATAAAACCTGTATTATTTATACAAAGCAAAAAACAATTACCAGCTCAATATCATTAAGTGAATTGGAAGATAGATTAAAAAAAGAAGGATTCCTCCGGTGTCATAAAAGCTATCTGGTTAATATGAATTTTATCGAAGAATATAACAATCTGGGTTTCTTTCTTACAAATAAACAATTCATTCCGATATCAAAACGGGAACGTTTAAAACATCGTGAAACCCATCTAAATTGGTTAATGAAATCGATAGCTGATTAATGACTGTAGCTCCTTTATGTTATTGTAAAAATTTCCCATGTACTTTATACTATATATAGGTTCAATCAGAGCCAAATACATTCAAAGGGGAAATGTTAGTATGTCAGAGACTAAATGTAGCAATTACAATTTATGCAAACAATATGGTACTTATGGTGAGAGTTGTGAAGAGGATCTTTATTCAGCCATCTACACCGATTGCGATAATAGTGAGAAGCAGATAATAAAAATTCTGGCAAGTATTGATCAGAAACTTTCAAAACTTCTGGATAGATAGATGTAAAAAGAGGAGCCGCACAATGCGAACTCCTCTTTTCTATATCAAATGGTATTTTCCCTTGAAAAATCAAGGTTTTATCATTAGAATTTACCTGCGTTAGCACTTTCCTCAATACCAACAGCTACTGCCACGGTGGCTCCAACCATAGGGTTGTTACCCAAATGTGACTTGGTAATGAGCATTTCACTTCTACGCACTTGCACGCATCTGTAAGCCTGATAAAATAAGGAAATACTTTATGATAACTCATTTGATTACACTTAGTAACATCACTTTGTCTACCTGAAAATCTGTTTAGGGTAGACAAATAGTAGACATATAAGAATTATTATGGTTGACACAACGCAACAACTTGCATTAAAGTTAGCAATAGCTTGGAACTTATAATATATTTATACTTATTTGATTATATATTATTTCTAATTTCTATGTTAACTTTTTTTCTATTGGTAACAACTTCCAATTTATTTAGATTTTTTTCAGCTAAATTGGCTACTTGAGCATCTAATTCTTTTGTTGTATATTGATCGGCATACACCATTTCACCGGTCTCATTAATAAGAACATTTCTAATAACTTCATGCGTACTTTGAGGCATATCAAGCATATTATCCTCAATATCAGCGTTATTAACTTTATGGTCTCTGTATGCTAAATAGCTAATAAAACCTAACATAACACCTGTCACAAGTAAAACCAATAATACCGGGCTGTTTTTAGATATATTTTTAAGTTGAATTCTGCTTTCCGATTCTTCACCATTCTTATACATTTGGTCTGAGTTGATAATTTCAAATGTATGATTTTTTTCAATATATATACCAAGTATTGGCCTATCAAATCGATTGAATGATAGTGCAAACCTTTTTATAGAATCATCTGCTAATTTTTGAAAATTTAAATAATTCTTATTTAACCCTTTGGTTTTTTCTGAGTCAATCTTTTCTAATAACTTATTCATCTTTTTATTATCTGGACTTAAAAATCTTTCATATATATCCATTACCTGCTGTTTTGCACTTCTTGCCAAACAATCAAATGCTTTTTCAATTCCTCCTTTAAATAATTCGTTATAGCTTTTCAATAAGTATGTTCCTCTAAGCCTACAATTAAGATCTTTATTTAACAATGAATTGATCTTTTTATAATATGAGAACAAACAGTTTATTTTTATAATTTCATCATTATATTCCATTGTAATAAAACGTCCAATATTCGCTACTTTTGTAATTGCGCTTGGAGTGTTTTCCAGAACATTACCTTTTTCAAAGTAAGTTTTATAGTTAGTGGTTATTAAAAATGACTTATCTGTAATAAAAATATTCTTTTTTTCAACTCCATCATTAATTAAATCGTTTATCTTTTTTAATATATCAAATTTATTATTAACCATTGTTAAAGTATCTATTGTATGAGTTATCTGCCAGTTTGACATATTATTTGTTTCCACACTTCGTATTCTGAGCTCAGATATATTCCTATTACACATAAATTTTATCCCCCTCTACCTCTGCTTATGATTATTCTCAATATCTTTTAACTTAATTTCAGTAGCCCATTGACCTGCCATTGTAAAAAATAAAGCTAATAGTAATAAAACATTAGTATCGAATTGATTCATGATTAACTTTACCAGATTAGTATCTTTTAAATTAGGAATCAATACAACAACAGATATAGCAAATGTATCAAGAACAAACCTTATTAATTTTTCTAACTTATTTTCCTTTGCAAAGGTATCTACAGCTGAGGAAATACTAAATATTAGTGCTGAAGATGTAAAAGCAAAATTAGACACCTCTGAGATCTCAACGATACCAAGCATATATAATAAAACCATAATGATTAAAACTATCATGATTGATAAACGGTATTTATTCATTTCAATCTCCTTTCCTTAATCTGCAACAACAAACTCTATGTATAAATTTATACTAAATATTATCTATTAATCTCTTTATTTTATTATATCACTATACTTTTATTCCGCCTAGTATAAATTAAATCTATTCTTCTTCAAAATAATGTAATGCTCCAGAAGAATCTGGATTAAACTTTAGCCTAACCGTTTCAGTAACCATAGCACCTTTTTTATTGAAATAGTATGGAAGTCCATTTATTATATGGAATCCAGTAACCATTGCACATGTATTATCAAAATAGTACCATTCCCCGCCTGTATTTTGCAACCACTGACCTTTATATGCATACCCATCAAGGTTAAACCAATACCATTTACTACCAATATTCTGCCAGCAGGATTTATAATAAGTATTCTTCGTATCAGCATACCACCAGCCATTTTTATCATGGTTCCAGCCCAGAGTATATTCCGGCTGTGTCACAATGCTCCAATCCGGTCTACCATATCCCAAAATCCTCTCATAAGACAAGCTATATGACTTCTGGCAGACTCCACCACCGTTCTCAATCACGCTACCGCCTCCCGAAGTATTACCCTCAATTGTTTTTACCTTGGTAGAAGTAACCTCTGTGACAATGCCGGTATGATACGCCTTGGTACCGTTTGTGAAGAAGATCACGTCTCCCGGCTCTGGCTTTGTATACCATCGGCCAGCTGCTTTAAACTGATTTACGCCCGTAGGGCAGTAATGATACAGTTTACCGGCCAGAAGCTTCAAGGCTGTTTCCAATCCAAACATCTGTACAAATATCTCCGATACGAACATGGCGCACCATGCCTGTCCCTGCAGGTTATAACCGGTATGTATCTTGTAATCCCTGGCAAAGCAGGTAAAGTTGTTACTTCCTGCATTGGCTGTAAAGTCATCCAAATTGGCGTTGCTTTTCTTTTCCAGATATCCGTTCCAGGCTTTTGCCTTGTTAATCAAATCATATACTGCATTACTCATATTGTTTTCCTCCAATCGAAAAAGGACCCGGGATTATCCCAGGTCCATAAAGTTGTGACATTACAACCGTTGCGACGGTCGCAACAGCTTAAGTATTATCCGGCAGCTCGTCCGTGTACTGTGTAAGGAATTTCTTCACTGTCTCCCATAAACGCTTCACCGGCAGACCACACAGAGTCATGTTTTTAAGAATGCTCACCAACTCATAAGCTATGTACAGCAGCCCAAAGAACTCCGCCACTCCAATGGCATTAACCGGCAGATATGACCGGATCGCTTCAGGAATAAAGCCGATCAGATTAAGATGTACAATCCGATCAAGTATTAATAGGAACGCAAGAGAGGCTACCATGGAGATCTTCCGGATCGCACCATCAATGCCAAAACAGCTGTTAAAATCATGCTCCTTAATTGCTCTTATGCAGCCGAAGCAGGTGTCCATCACTACTGCTAAAATAACCAGTTTAATAATCGGGCTTCCCCATGCCAGGGCAAGCAGTTCTGTAATTCTATCCATTTCCATTATCCTCACTCTTTCTCATATTCTTTTCCGGTGATCTCCTTGTACTCAGCTGCCGTGATCCACCGGTCTACGGCATTACGTGTCATACCTAAAGTCCATAAACCTGCATCATAAAACAACTTTACCTTTCCATAATTTTTACTCATAATCACGCCTCCTCCGCTATACCGGACATCATCTGTAGGTAAGCTACCTGAGCATTGAGCGCCTGTACCTGTTGCTGTGAATCTTCATACTGTTTTTGGATAAGCATAAGAGTACTGTAATCTACAAAAGGATAACAGGAATATCCATTGACTATTTTATTTCCCTCTTCATCGAGTTTATAAAGCAACTCACCTGTTTCTTTGTCTCTTTCATTGTTTCCATCTTCTGAAAATAGCAATTCGTATTGCAGTTCATACTTGTATCCCTGAATACATACATCGCAAAGATTACCAAATAACTCTTTGCGAGTCTTTTCTGTTTCTACACAATGTTCCCAATAATCTGGGGCATCATCTAACGCCAATATTGAGCTATTAATGTCAGTATAAATTTTCATAAATTTAAAATCCTTTCTTTTATCTATGATAACCAAATACGATAAATATAGCATGTTCTGTAAAGAGGTATACCCAAACCAAATGTTCTGATTGCAGATATTGCTGATACATTAAGTGATATTATTTTGTTTGTGGCATCAGCGGTGGTGCCAGATGTGCGTACTAGTGCGTTTGAATATAAATCTCCTTCGTACACTACAAGGCTAAAAGTATCTCCGAAATTTGACCAAACTTCGGCATTTATATAGTTATACCCTGTTAAGTTTACAGGTGCTCCAATGGTTGGAGAACCTCCTGTACCATAAGCATATATCATTCCAGTCTCAAAATGAAACTTATCTGATTGTATATATACCCAGTTTGATATACGACTTGTACCCCTTACATATAAATCATTTGCAGTTGGCACATAACCCTCAAACGTACCGGTAGTACCTCCGACATTAACACCTTTCTTTATATTTGCTGCAGATAGATTTGAAACTGCATTTACCACAACATTTCCAGTCATATACTTTCCACTTGACGAAACAGTTTGTTGCGATGCACTAGGATTTATTGTTTGGCCTCCCATGGTTGCAATGCTCTGCGTTACCTTACCAGATCCATTATGATATCCTTCTGGTATAGTGTATGTACCATTGACCCCTAATGCCTGACTCACCGCGCCTCGATTTACCATTGTTCCGTTTAATGGTTCACCGTCTTTATCAACGATTACTTTTCCGGCCAGTACGTCGGGCTTCCCCGCAGTCACCACATCGAGATCTGCACCTCCACCACCTCCAGGCATCCATATCTTTCCCATGTGCTACACTCCTTTCAAGCCAATTTTTATATCTGATACCGGCTTTTTGTAAACCTTAAAAGTAGCCGTCCCATCACCCAGGGAAGCTGTCCCACTTGTCACAATACCAAAAGCTTTGCTGTAGGACTTCTGGGCAACCTCCGTAGCTTCGTCCTCCAAAGCGCTCACAACCATAGCCTCCATGTCTTCTGTTACCCCTGGAACCGGAATTGTCTGTGTGTAAGGAGCTGAACTACCGTTCCAACCCGCAGCAGTTAAGGTAACCTCTGCCACATGATTGATTTGATTAATTGCCTTATTCGTGGCGTTTATATCATTGGCTCCAAACTTATCGCCTTTCTGGGTGTACGTTGTCTCGTCCGGAAGACTGTAAGTTCCGTCTTCATTGGGAATCAAACGGTACCGGCGCTGGCCATCAAACATGGCATCCTTATAATCTGTTTTTAAACTCATGAAAATGCACCTCCATTCAATGTAAATGATAATGTCTTTCTGCCGTTGTAGCGGCTCTGTATATTACTGTAAATCAGCCGGCAGGCTTCCTCAATTCGGTTCAATTCCTTCCAATCAATAAAAGGCTGGTTATCATAGAAAATCTGTCGGTTACCCACTTTAAAGGGATAAGTTCCTGCACAGATATGGTCCACATTAGCCTCAAACCGGTTAATCTCATCCGCATAGAATCCATAGTCCTGATAGGTCTTATTAGCCCCCATTTCCTCAAACTCAAAATCCGGCCAGAGCAAAAGTGCCTGTGACCGGATCTCGTTTATGTTTCCCTTTATGCGGTTATAGTCCTCAACGTTAAAGAAGTCATTTTCCTTCCAGTTAGTCTTTGGCGACTGCCACATTGCTCATGTCCCTCCTTGCCTTTATGGTGCCGCTTAAGGCTCCATTGAATTTTAAAGTGTGTTCATATACCCGCAGGAGAAGATCAGGAACATACTTATTTTCCAGGAATGCGATGTCGTTCGCCTCAACCTTAGGCTCTCCACGATACTGAAGATCGTAATGTCGATCTGATTTTAGATAATCACCGATCCAGTCCGCAATATTGGCGGCATGAACCGCATCAGACACCAGAGGATTTTCCCATGTTTCCATACCGCCAGTTGGGTTTAACTGCCGGCTTACTTTAGTTTTAGCAGTTGTATACTCTCTACCAAATACGGAAACCTCAACAGTCCCCGTAACCCCTGTAAGTTCCACTGTGGCAAAATAATTACTGCTATCTATAATAGTTGCCAACTGCCCCTCTCCTGGTGTCGTAAGCGCGCAGGACAGGTCATACGCCGGATTGGTAAAGTAAAAGGTATACTGATTATCTGCAGCCGTTACTACAATGGTTTCTTTCGCCAGTTCCTTTTTCTCTCCTGCCTGAGTAAAAAGCGTTCTGATTACCTGCAGCTCCCTGACCTTGGCAAGCTGTGTCCCCTTTGGCGTTTTGGTCAATTCATGACCATACTCAAAAACATAATCGGTTCTGTCTCCAAAAGTAATATTATTTAAAACAATCCGGTTATTCGGATATCCTTTAGTAAACTCCAAGAACAGTCTGTCAAACTCCTCAAATTCGTGGCTAATGACAGTTGTTGCAGTCAGATCTGTTACGGTGTAATCTTCCACCAGTTCCCCATCATGGTAGACATGAAAGACCATTTCCATAGGATTATTACTGCCAAACTCCAAAGTCAGCCCAAAGCATTTGAATGAGGCTTCCAGGTTAATTTCTACAGTTGGATTGACTGCAAAGGATCCATCACTTCCCGCCACTTCCTCTGAGACATAACCGGCATTTAGATAAATCGCACCTTCTTCCTTCCTTGGCATAAAATACTGTGTCGAGGTCACGCTTGTATAGTTTTGTGTTGTCATTGCATATGGCTTCTTAGGCGATTTGTCCAAAACCGATCCTGCATGACTGAAATATGTCTCATTATCTGAACTTGCCTCCATAGCCGGAATGAAACTGGATTTCAGAAAGATATTACCCTCCCGGTCTTGGTAGAGAATACACCGGCCAGCATTGGCAATCAGTTGCAGGGCTTCCTTGTGTGCAACAACTGGCATCGGATTTACCACTTTCACAGACTTTAAATAACTGTCAATCCAGTACGTACGGCTATCAATTCCAGCGTCAGAAAGCACATCAAGTGCCAGATCATACAGACTGATACCTTCCGGGCGATACAGACCTCTATGATAAGTTCCGTCCATATAGTCGAACCGATCTGAGCCAGAAAAAGACATTTCCTCATCATCTGCAGACCATTCCTTTAATTGCACCTTTGCTCCCGGTAGCCACTCCACGGATCCATCGTCAAGCTCCTGTCCATATAGAACTGTTATACCCTGACCAATCTCCAGGAAGTTCACGGAGCTTTCCTCATTCTCAATATCGAAGGCTCTGTCCTTATTATTCACGGACAGATTAAAGTCAATGGTCGGCAGCTCCTCCATTATCGGGCTGATATGTTCCTTTTTCGTAGCAGACAGTATCCGCTGATTATCAAAATAGATCCCGATTCCCATAGTAATCTTGTGGATCCGGAAGCGGCTCTGACCGTTTACCATGCGGGATGGCATAAAGCGCAGGAATGTTGCTCCATTAAATATTTCCTCTGATACAAAGTGACCACCAGTATTCCCGGTGATCTCCACCGTGTTGTTATCGGATTCTATGGTAAAATCCACCGGATAAGCCTTGCCAAACTCCACCGTCAGGCCCTTAATATCGTGCTGGATCGGAAACCGGATTTCCACCGGTCCCATAAGTTCCTTTGACACAATCCCCTGATTTAACACCACATCCGCCCTGGCTCTTGGAAGAAAGTACACGCTGCCATCTACCGATGTATAGTCCTGATCACAAGTGGCATAAAGCTCCTGGACTTCATAATTATCTAAAGGTCGCTTAAAGCTGGAATAATAAGTATAGCTTTCATGATCGGGTATATATGCACTGGCTTGCGCCTCCTGGTTGATCAGACCAATGGTAACCCGGATATAGGTCTGGTTGCGCAGGCGATCTTTTGACTTCATGTGATCCTTGTATTGGGTGCTCACTGCCTGCATTACTCGATCACCCCACAGTCGATAATATTTACTTTGCAATCCTGATACATGGTGGGAAGCCCTTCCTTATCAAACTCAATGGGCGTGGCTGTCCGGTTTCCTGGGTACATTCGGATTGTCATCATGCGGTTATGTACCATGTCCGGGATTCTGGCTGTGACCACAAACTTATCAAACTCCTGCAGCATAGCCGACCAGGTGGCAGCATCTAAAAACTTCCACTGTAATCCCTCAAATTTATGCTGATCCCTTCCTACTCTCTGGCCAATAAACTCGCCTTTTGCATTTTTACCATCACTTACATTCGTAGCAACAATTAAATTCCCACCAATGTCGGGAGACGGAAACTCCCGGCCATTGATTGTAAGTACTGCCATATAGTACCGCCTCCTTTACGTTGTTCTCATTGTAAAACCGCTTCTCTTATCCAGATCGGCAAGTTTGCTTTTAATCTCTCTGATATCAATATTTACAGTCAGATCCATTGCTTCGATCAGCTCTATGATATTGCGCAGTAATTCCACCATAATGGACAGATAATGATCGGACATGGATTCTGTTGGCATAGCCATAACCTGATTTGCCATGTTCTGAACCTGATCAGTTGTGCCAGTACTTCGCCCTGCAGTTCCGATCAGAGACAGCTGAGGGGTGGCGTTGTTAACCATGGCGCTTATGCTGGAGGTTAACGGGGCAATGGCAGATCTCATGCCATACTGGACCGCCCTTGTAATACCTTCTGTGATCTGCATGTTATTGGCAACGGCTGCCTTACCTCCCCAGTTACCAACCATTTCAGGATTGCCGTTTTCATTGGCAACAAATAAACTACCGGAAGTCGGGAAACCGCCGGTTGCGTGACCTTTTACTCCGGGACCACTGTTTACATGGCCTTTCGTACTGCCTGGGCCAGAAGAATCTTTTTCCTCTTTTTCTTCGGCATCATCTTTCGCCTTGCTGAACAGATTTTTTGCTCCGCTAACTACCTTATCCCATGCTTCGCCTACAGCATCTACAACTCCATCTAACCAACTGGTAATACTCTTCCAAACCTCCTGCATGCCATCCCATAGCTTATTCATGACACCTTTGCCAATTTCCAGCATTTCATCAAGCTTAAACACATCTTTAATTTTCTGCCAGATCTGATCAAACCACTCTTTGATTGCACTCCATTTTTCCTCTATTGTCCGCTTTACACTGTCCCAGATCTCTGATAATTTATCTCTTATGGCTTCGGAAACTTTTGTGACAATTTCCTGTATAGAGGCCCAAATATTTGACACAAAGGTTTTTATGCCATTCCAAATAAGTTCCCAGACAGATTTTATAACACCGAGGACAGTCTGTATTACAGAGTCAATAACATCCAGTACTGTAGATACGATATCCTTCATAGCATCCCAGATACCACCGAAGAATGTTTTTATTCCTTCCCAGGCAAGTTCCCAATCTCCTGTAAAAACTCCCACAATGAAATCCATAAGGCCGCCTAAAGCTGTTAATATGTCTCCTACAACTTTACTTACACCTTCAAAGAACCGAAAGAATCCATCTATCACATTCTGGACAAATTCTGCAATAATAGGAGCTGCCGCCTCCATAAACCAAATAATAAAGGGCTTTAACACGTTTTCCCAAAGCACCGATATTGCATCTGCCACTTTTCCCGCAAACTCCACGAACTTATCAATCAGAGGGGACAAATATTCCTCTCGAAACGCCTGGAACTGTACGGATAGATTTGTAATGATAGGGAGGAAATATGTATTGTAAAGCTCCAGGAACTTTGTCGCTATTTCTGTAAAACCCTGCTTAAACGAATCAAGCATTGGCTTGATATGAGTATCATAGGTTTCATTGATTTTTGTAAATGCTTCATCAACAATTGATTTTATTTCGGAGAAAATAGGCTCTACTGCAGAAAATGTATCTTCAAGAGTCTGTTTAATAAGATCCCTGTTTTGGATAAATGGGGCCGTTAAAGCATCTAAAACATCTCTTCCTATTTTTGTGGTCAGCTCCGTCACACCCATAAAGGCACTTGAAAAAATGCCTATAACATCCGCTGTGATCTGCTTTGCATTATCACTACGAAAAGCGGAAAAAATCGTTGCAAATGCGACACTGAAATTACCCACAATGTCGGCAATCTCTGTGCTGATATCAAACATGGATACTAGATAATCTTTAATCCTCTGACCGTTTTGCTCTAAGAACTTATTAATTCCACCAAGCAAATTATCTGCAAGTGTCGCCCCTATAGAAGCCATGCTGCCTGCAGCTTTTCCCAGATTTACGGCTATCCGGTTTCCTAATTCCTCGGCCGAAGCTAAAACCGCCGGATCCGTAAAGATCCCTTTGAGGTTCTGTCCGATACCTTGTATGGAATTCTGAATGCTGTCAATGACTGATGTGTCTCCAAAGCCAATGCTGAAACCGGTCTTAAATAAATCTTTTAACTCCCGTGCTCTATCAATTAATACCTGGTATTTATTACCGGCTTCCTCAACTCCAGAAGTATCCACTGCCCCCATATCAAACTCATCCGGAGCGTAACCGCCAGCCCCTCCATCACTGCTATCGCTATTGGAGTTTGGATTTATGATATTTAATTCATCAATTCCGGAAGACATCCCTTTAATGTCTTTGGCGGCTTTCTTGGCTGCCGTCCCTGTTCCCTCCACTGCACCAGAAGCGTTGTCTGCCGCATCCGCAACAGCTTGTACGCTGGAGGTCGTGTCACTCTTCTTTCCCGTAACCAGTTCAGTAAAGGATTTAAAAGCATTGGCAAGGCTCATCAGCTTACCGATTATGGTATTGATCACTTGAATAACCGGAGTTAATACATTAATAAGACCTTGACCTATGGTAGCTTTTAGGGAGTCAAATTGTAGTGTTAGAATACGCACCTGATTGGCCCATTGGTCACTGGTTCGGCTAAAGTCACCCGTGGCAAGTGCCAGCTGATCCTGTACGAACTGATACCGCAGGGCTACCTTTTCCGCTTCAGACATTTTAGCCGTTACTTTT
The DNA here is from genome assembly GCF_031982545.1 of Lacrimispora sp. Taxonomy (GTDB): domain Bacteria; phylum Bacillota; class Clostridia; order Lachnospirales; family Lachnospiraceae; genus Lacrimispora. The sequence continues at coordinate 174,632 of NZ_DALYXB010000008.1, read as the reverse complement.
CCGTACCCGTTCGCCATGGCATAGGCATCAAGGGCATTCTGGGTCATTACAATACCCAGATCTTTTAATGTCTCAGTCTCGCCAGTGAACACGGATTTCAGCTTTGTATATGCCTCGTCCTGTGACAGATTGTAAAAGGAGGCAACATCTCCGGCCAGACCGGTCAGAGTGGTTGACATATCATAAGCAGCGCTCTCTGAGAAGCCAAAAGCTTTCGCCATGGCTCCAAATGTACCCGTGAATTTCTTGGCCATTGTTTCGGAAAGCCCAAACGAAAGCGCTGCATTTTTGGCAAAAGCATCAATTTGTTTTGACATCTTAGGAAATGTCACATCAACAACGTTCTGGACCTCTGTAAGATCGGATCCCAATTCGATTGCACTCTTACCAAAATCAATAATCTTCTTTATAGCAAAAGCCGCAGCCAGAGCCGCTCCTGCCTTTTTGGCCAGCCCCTGGATACCGGCCATCTGCCTATTGAAATTATTTTGATTAACGACAAGATCGAGCCCGATCTGCCCTACACTATCAGCCAACTATACCACCTACCTTTATCTGCTTCAGACAGACATCGGCACAGTGGCACTACTTGTCTTTGTTAATTATCAGTTCAAAATCTCTCTTACAGTGCCTTGCTTTGCACCGTATAAAAACACCTTTGCAGGATGCGTTCTTTTTATCGTATAAGATATTTTGCTCGTATCCACAATGGGGGCATTTTACTTTTGTCTTTTCAATTTTAATCACCTCCCGCACAGCTGCGCAAACATCTGCTCCAGTGCTTTCATTTCCTGATCATAGGTTTCCGGCGGCATTGTTTCTGCTTTCCGGTTTCTCCATGCATCATGTATGCGTTTTTGGTCTTTATTAAAGTTCTTGATAACATTCTTATCTGTCTCCGCCCGGATTCCCACAATGCGACCTAAGGGAGTTTCAGGATCAATTCCAGCTATAAGGGATTTAAACTCATCCCAGCTAACCGATTCAAATTCTTTTGTCCGTATTCTCAACCCGTACTGCGTTAGGAAGCTGGAAATAATTAAATCCCAGTCCTCAAATAAATCGTAGTACGGGTCACTGCTCTCCCTGGCTGTCATCCTCCCCCGTAATTAAACCTACTGCTTCCTGAACCACCACGATCAGATCATTGAAATTAAGCCCCAGCTTTTCGATCTCTTTCTTAGATTTATCTGGAAACATCATGTCATAGGTTTTTAAAATCTCACTCACTCCTGGATCATCAGAGCCCATAAGTCCCATAACCTTTAACATGGTGGGAGCATCTGCATTAACCTCCAGTTTCTTTCCTTTAATCATTAAAGAGGGATTTCCCTCGAATGTAAGTTTCTCTGTAATATCAATCATTTTTGCCATAATCTTATCTCCTTTCAAAAAGAGCCAGGTCTTATTCTCCTGGCTCTACATCTGGTTCTTTATTTTCTTCTGGTTCTTCTGGATCTGCGGGCGGCGCAGAATCTACGCTCCCGCCTGGGTAAAATTTGGCTTGCCCTTACACTTTACTTCAAATTCCAGAGCATCAACCGCCGTGCTGTCACCGCCTGCAGGAGTGGTTACATTGATGATTGCATCAAAAGACACTTTGGCACCGGAAGGCATTTCCCACTCAAATGGAGCTACCACATCATTGCCAGATTTCCATGCAAGGCCGGCAACATAATCATTACCCGGATCTCCATAAGTACGTTTTCCTTGGAAGGAGAATGACAGTTTTTTACTGGTCATCATAGCGTCCCCCCAGCCCTCATGCTCCATGGCGTTCCACTCTTCCACGCCACCTTCAATACTGGGGGCAAAATTCGTCAGGTTGGCAATCATGGTCATTGTATCCTTAAGCCCATTTAATCCAACCTTAAACTTGTTGTTATTTACTGGGTATACCTTTGCGTCTCCCATTAATCTCACCTGTTCCTTTCATATATAAAATCCAGCCAGATCACATATTCGTACACTCCGCTATCATCTGTCCCAACGTCCTGCGGCTCAGGAACCATCAGTCTTATGTAATTGATATGGGTGTCTCCTATTGTAAGACTGGTTACACTTCTTAGTTTCTCAAACAGCTCAAAAGCCGTTCTCTCTGTCTCATCCTTGCTTTTACTCCAATGGACCAGTAGAGAAACCGGCTTGGTATCATAGGTGGTGCATTCCAGTCCGCCAATGGCGATATTTGCAGGTCCGGACGACGGCCGGCTATAAACTCCAATGGATTTTTGACTTTTATTATCCAGTTTCCCCATATAGACGTTATCATCTTCTGCAATACTCAGATCGGAAATATATTGACGAATATCCTTTAAAGTCAGCATTATACACCACCTACTCTCTTATAAAAATTCTTATATTTACTAAAAGCAAAATCAGCTTTGCTACCTCCGGCCTCCCAATCTTCATACCAATGCCCTTTTGCGTTGGGGTTTTCGTCCGTCTTGAAGTCGTACTCTGGGTGAAAATAAACCCGCCTTGCGTAAGGAGCACTGGATACCAGCTGAACTTTTCCTTTGGAGGAATCAGAGTAATCAGCAAAGAAGCTTTCATTTTGTAAATTTCCAGTATCAAACGGTACAACCTGCGCTTGAACAACTTCGGTATGTACTGCATCTACAGTCATTTCCAGAGCTGTTACGGCAGCCTGTGTTAGTTGTCGAATCCGAGGCATATTCATTTTAACCGTTGATTTAACCTGCATCAGATTACCTCCAGTGTGCAAAAATTTACGGTACCGTCCGGATTCCGGTTCTTTGCTCCCTGCTCAATCCGTCTTTCTTCCCCAAATATAGTAACGGTACCTCCGCTTAAGGTTGGGAAGGCTGGCGCGATATCACCAGGAAACATAGCTGTGCCGGTTATCTGAACCAGCTTTTTTTCTGCTGTGAGAATCGTCTTTGACCGGTCCTGAAAATTGCACTTCAGATCCAGATCAGCCTTGTATTTTGGCTCTCCCAGATTATTAGTTTCCTCACTTTCCAGGTGAACGTGAATTTCTGTCTTACACAGGCCTTTTGGTACTAAACATGGGTATTTCATAGGCTTACCTCGCTAACCGGCAGCACAAGCCCGTCTGGGACAGCTGTGCGTACACATCACGCTTCATAGCCACTCCTTTATCCATGAACACATTCCAGGAACTCCCAAACTGTGCGGATACTCCATTAATACTGTAACTGGATAGAATCGTGCTGATCTCGTCAGCGTTTTCATGTTCAAAGTCCGCCTGTAGACATACCACTTCCTGAATGACTTCCTGCTGAAACTCGGTCAAATCTGTAAATCCCCGACCCACAATTCGATTGTAAGTCAGGGAATCAATATGGTGGCTAGCTTGTCGGAGTGCTCTTTCCTGCTCATCTTCTGGTACCGTTCTGCCTTTATAGATTTCTTTGTAATAATCCGGTGTTAATAGGGGACATAGGCCATCTTATTCACCGGCCTTCTGGTTCGCAGATTTTCCTTTCTTTAATTCCTTATCAGGTTCTTTCTCTGCATTTTCTTCCGGGGCTTCAGGATTCTCCTCTTGAGGTTTCCCCAGATCTTCCGCAGGATCCTCTGATTCCGGCAGATCCTCTACTTCATACCCATGGCTTTTGAACCAATGTATCAGGCGGAGATCTGTTGTCTCTCCCACACCGTTGCAAAAAGGTACGCTGGCGGACGTACCTGTATACTGTTTGTTGGGTGCAAATACTTTCATGGAAAACCCTCCCTTATTTTACTTTAATATTACGGAATGCCCCGGCTGCTTTGGAAGCCTTTAAGGCGATTGCTGCGTTCATTTCCACTTCACCAGTCTTTACTGCTCCTGCCGTTGTAAAGTCAGGAAGCCAGGTCTGCACCGGGGCTACTCCTGCAAAGGACACACCGTGAAGTCCATCAAGTGCCAGTCTTGCTGCAAAGAGGGAGGTGGTTCCTTTGGTTGCGTCAATTTCCACCACTTCACTATTGGTTCCCGGCTTCGCTCCCAAATCCACGAAAGGAATATTTCCGTAGGCTTCCACATTGGTTCCCCAGTCGGTCTTTGTTACATTATACATGGAAGCACGCCTTGCGCACGCTCTCAGTTTTGAGATTAGTTTTGTATTGCCTGCAATGAAAGAGGGTTCTCCATCAAGTCCCCTGAGGAATTCGTCAAGCATATCTAGGAAGAGCTGGAAATTATCCGTTACCAACTGGGATGTGGACAAATCAATGACGGACGCTCCAGCATTATACTCTGTGGAGCTGCCTGTCAGAGCTTTTTCCAGACCGTCGAAAGCATTGCCATTTACAGCAATATCTCCATTAATAAATGTATCATTAAACAACGCTTGAGCTGCCTTAATCTTCTGGGACTGCTGAAGCTCTACCTCTGATACGATACCGCCCATATTGGCGATAACACGGTCGATTTGATAGGATCCACCAAACACCTTAATATCTACTGAAAAACGTTCCTTTGTAACTTCATGGGGCGTATACTCCTTATTGATCTCACGGAACTGCGCCGTAGGCTGAGTTTTCAGTCTGGTGTAGGAATAAGTAGGGGTCGCTCCGCCTCCGGTTGGGGAAACGGCATCATCAAACGTAATATGATCCAGGATCCAGTTGGACTTTCTGAATTCATCAATCACCCCGATCTGCAGGTCGTCCTGCACATTATTTCTTGCTTCTTCTAACGTAATAGCCATAGTCTTTCATCTCCTTAATTTTATTTAGACGGCATCTGTGCCTGAAGTGCTGCTTCAATAGCGGACTTCATATTCACCTTGCTACCATCGGTTGTAGTTGTTGTCTGGGTCTGCTGACTGGGAGCTCCCAGAGGACGGAAACCAGTATTTTTTGCTGGTTCTGTCTTTACTTCCTTAAACAAAAACGGTTTCGATTCCTTAATGGACTTTAACTGCTCCTCCAAACCGGTTACCTTCCCGTCATCAGAAAGAATCAGCTTAGACTTATCAAATAAACCCGTTACCAGATCTGCATCCTGAGCAGATTCAGCAATGGCCAGCTTAATAGCAGTGGAAAGTTTCAACTCCTTCATGTCAGCTTCGTTTTTCTCAACGGCTGCTTTGTTTTCTGCCTGCAGGGTTTCGATCTGTTTTTTCAGTTCCGCATTGTCCCCGCTGTTCTTCTTTAAATCTTCCAGCTGCTTATCCCTGTCCTTGATATCCTTTTCAAGCTGTCCCTTTGCCTGATTGGCTGTATCATAATCAGCTTTAGGTACATAGGATTCCAGCTCCTTTTTTGAAGCCTCTGCCGCTTTGGCCGCCTGATCCTCACTGATTCCCAGTGCAGTAAATTCTTCTTTCTTCATGATCTCATCCTTTCTATGCAATAAAATAACGCCCAGGTTATCCTGCGCGCTTTATCTGTAATGATTTTTAATTATATCGGATCCTCTCTTATCCGGTTCATACTGCCTCCGATCTGTTGCGACGGTCGCAACGCAGAATATAAAAATACCACCAATCCTTAATAGATCAGTGGTATCAGCCATTCATTACAATATCCCCTTCTTCATAATGCTTAAGGATCTCCAACTCTCCCAGTTCTTTCAACCTGGTAGGAAATTCTTTCTGCTTTTCCAAATCTTCCGTGAATAAGACACAAGTGTTTGGAAAATACTCTTCAATTAATTGGTGTACTTTAACTTCATTTTCTGGATTATGAAGCCACTGTTTCGGAATGTAAACCATTATTTTATTCCCTCCTTCCACATAGGTATATAATTTAATAATACCACCGGCCATTTTACTGACTGAAGGTATTAACTGTTATTCTGTGCTTCAGCTTTCCTTAACTCTGTTTCAAAAAGACTAAGTACCTGTTTATCTTCCTGCTTTTCTGTTGGAAAGGCATTGTTTAATAGCTTTTCGGATTCACGCTCATCTATCACATAATCTCCATTTTTATCTGTTAGATATTCGCCGTTCTTACCCTTTTTAAATATGGCACCGATTACCATGTCTGCCTCCTTAATGGTACATTTTCTTTATTCTATCATATTCAGCCATAAGTGCCAAGGCTTCTTTTGTCGGCTTCGTTCCATGTACAGAAGAAAAAGCCTCAGCAAATGCTTCTGAATGTTCTGATACTGCATATCCGCTTATTTTCTTCTGAAGCTTACCTGCAGTAATATGTAGTCTTTTTGCTGTTTCTTCAACCCTGACCTTGCTGAAAGCCTTTCCTGCCACTCTTACATTTTTCCATTCATCTGCTGTAAATTTACCATTAATATCAATATGACACATTTTAAGACCCATCTCATCTGCCAGGGCGTGAGCGAATTCATGATCAACAATATTTTCATAAGTTGTGCCTTTAGGGAAATATCCAGACTTAACAAGGGAAGAGTACTTTTTACTTAGCACTTCTATGTTTTTATATTCTTCCTGGTTAAATTGTATAGATCGGCTTATTCTGCCATCTCCTCCCGGAGTCAGAACCCTTGCAGCATAAGCGCCCTCTCCTAAAGTATCCGTAAACTCAAATTCCTGAATGAATCCTTTCATATGGGGGTTTTCTTTTATAAGCTGCCCATATCTCCTATTTATAGAGTTTACATTTTCTAAAGAAATATCTTCGGCACCTTTAATTAAAACTGAGAATTCCTTAAAAGCATATTCCTTTGCTTCCTGTAATGAGCTTGCTGGTATAAAATCATTTGCAATATTGTCTACTTTTTCTTCGGTCACTTTCTTCGTCTGTATTTTCTTAAAGAATCCAATTTCTTCTTTTTCAGACTGGCTCTCCCATTGCTGCCTTTTCTTATCGTAAGCCTTTTTATTGGATTCATCTAAGGAATATTCAGCCAATCTTTTAAACTTATCCGCCTGTCTCTGATTGTATTGCTGATCCTGCTCCTGCTTATAAGATTTTTCAATTGATTTTAGTTCTTCTCTGGTCCAGATATCATCCGCCGTAGATATTCCAGGGAAATATGTGCTGTGACTGTCCTTGCACCTTGGGTGATAGAGTCCTCTTGCAATGGCTGCGCTCATAAGGGGATACGGACCATCAGACGCCTTTCCTCCGCTCCACACATCATCAATCAGGACTTTTCCCACAAAGGGGAGGCACTTGGGGCAGGGGTTTCCACGCTTGTTTACAATAACGGTACTGATTCCCCATTCCTGACGTTTCTCCCCCTCTCCCTGCAGATATGCCCGCTTACTGGCTGTCCGGATTGCCATGTCTGCATAGTCTGACAGAGCATGGCGCGCGCCATTCTTATACTCCACACAGTTAAGCCCACGGGAAAGCATATCCTTGGTAGCCATATCCACTGCCTTTTCATAAGTACCGGCTCCGGAGTTGGCATATACCTGGGCATTAAAAATAGCCTTACGATACTGGTCATTTGCTATTCGTAAGACTGCCGTTTCTGCTTTCTTCATATCATTACCGGTTGCTTTGATCAGGGCTTCCAGCTTCCGGGTATTCAGTTTGAAAAACTCTGCCTGCATGGCTGCCGAAGCGGGCTTATAGCTTTTAAAGCCGTTCTTGATAGCCCGGAGGATCTGCGCCTCCTGCTTCATGCCTCCCTGCTGTCTGGCCTGCCAGATAAGTTCTCCGATCTGGGCGTTTATGCTTTTAAACTGCTTGCTGTATTTTTTCTGGTTCTCCAGCTTATATTTTTCCAAAGACTTAAGCTGTTCCGTCTGCCACATGGACCAGTCATAGCCCTCTTTCAGTTCCTCCGCTCTGTGCCGGTCCATATTTCGGATCATGGAGGCAATAAGTTCCTGTTCAATCGATTCAAACGCAGCGGAGATATCATACTCATTCATGTGATCACCTGCCGTTTGCTAAAACTTTAAATCCCTGTGCCTTAAACTTCCGGGTAAGATCTTTCAGCTGTGTAATGCTTTTGCACTTATCACACCTGAGCTCTGCATAATCCTTTTTTTCAACGGCATAAATGCCAAACGGAACCTGCTCATTTGCCACTTTCAGGAGTCCCTGGTACTCCAGCTGGCTCATTTGGTACTGGCGGTTCATCACCTTCACTTTCATCCGCCTTCACCCCTTCCGTATTTAGTCCAGGCTCTTCTGTTTCAAAGATCCCCTGCTCAATCTTGATCCGCTTGACCTCCTCTGCCTTTTCATCTTCTGTCAGAGTATCGCCGTACATTTCATCTATGGACTTCTCTATACTCATGACTCCACTGGTTCGCGCCTTGCCGACCGTCTCCACAACGGCATCAAAGCCTGGAGCTGCATACTCTCCAAATTTTACGGAAACTTTATACTCCCCAGGAGCCTTTTCCTGCATCTGGTCATAAGTCATCATGATTTTACTTACCAGCTCAGGAAGAACCTTGCACAACACCTTAACCAGCGTCCCTCTGGTATGAGTGGTGATCTTTTCCTTTTCTCTCTGGCTTTCTGCATTGTCCGTCTTTTTCAGATCAATACCAAGGGTTGCTGGGGAAATGATTCCCTGCAGCACTAGATCCAAAAAGGAAGTATAGCTGTTTAAATACGCTTCGTAGGATATCTGGGGCTGAACAACTTCAATTTTATCGCTGTATCCTTCCTTCTTTACTGCACCGATCGCTATGTAATCATTGTCAAACTCATTCGGTTCTATCAGCTGCCCTGTATTGGGATCCCTGGGAACCATATCTTCCGGGATATACCGGTTCACCCTTCCTTTTCTCACTGCATCAAGCCACTGGCTGATCACTTCGTCTAAAGCGTCCAGATCGTCCGTCTTGCCTTCAAACAGCGCTTTCCCTCGCCCCTTCCACTTACTTGATGTGAAGAAGATAAGGGGCACTCCCATGATGTAATCCCCGTCATAGGCAGTATCTTCATAGACTGCTGTTTCAGGAAGAGTATTAAGCGGAACTTCTCCACCAGCATCATCAAAGAGTTTATAAAGGACATACCCTTTCCCGTAAGTCTCCTCTAAACGGTATTCTTTTTCCTTGTTATCTGGATATGAGTAGCTTGTCGAGAAGATAATTTCACTCAATCTGCCCCGCAGGTATTTATACTCCACCCGGTCCGCTTCGTAAAATTCTATGACCGGATATTCACTGACCTGATCCAGACTAATTTTAAAGGCGCCATCACCGGCTGACAGAACACCGGCCACTGCTTCGCCCAAGAGCCCTTCAAAGTTATTATCCTCTGCAATCTGATCCCATAATTCCTTTAAAGGCTGATTGTCTCCTTTTTCTCCAAAGCTGATATCATTTAGATCTGCGGTTATTATATCCTTAAACCGATCCACCACAATTCCTACAATGCCGGAATGGATCTTTCTTACTTTCCGGTATGGAACGGAAGCCCAGAACCTTGCCTTAAACACATCACAGTAAGCGGTCTGTTTGAAAAACTGTTCTAGTTCTGACGGATCTCCGCGGTACCAGATCTTATTTTTTAAGACATTGCCCTGAAAGGAAAGCGGTTCCTTTATGACCACCTGCCTCTCTTTTGCTCCTACAATCTTAAGCAATTTAAAATACATATCCTTAAACCAACCCACTTATGAAGCCCTCCTTCCTGTTCCGATTTTTACTTCGTATGGCAGCCATGCATACTGCACGCTATTTACCATGTGATCGTTTCTGTCTTCTGGCGTATTGTCCTTGTCTTCCAGCCAGCTATATACTTCAAGCTCCCGGATATAATTTGAGCAGGTATCCACGATATAGAAACATGGCTTTGCTCCTGCATCAGCAAACCAGTTTAACTGATTGATAATACGGTCAATAATCTGTTCTTTCTTCCAGGCATCATTGAAATTGTAGACGCAGCCATTCAGGCGCTTATACTTTAAAAACTCTGTTATGGTTGCCTGATCCGCAGAATCTATAAAGGTATCTCTGGCAAATCCCCATTCATTCCGGTTGCGATCAAGGAAGTCAATAAAGTTCCGGACCGTATCTGTAGGGGCAAGAGGAGTTCCCAGATCTGCGTTGTTGTACACCTTCTCATCAAGCACATAGCAGTTGCCCCGGTTCGTGATCCCGATAAAACTCATGGAAATGGTATCCGGTGACTTCTGGGAATAGGACGTATCTAGCCCCGCAGAAAAATGTACAAACCACTCTGTTTGATGGCGATCGTTCTGATTCCGTATAAACTGCTTTGCAAGAGCCTTACTGACCACATGCTTTTTGCGGTCAAAGTTCGGGAAGATCAGGCCGGTTGCCTTACCTCTTAAGCCCTGGATCTTATTCTTCCAGATCTTTGTACCTTTTGGAGTGTTCCGGATAATGTTCTCCAACTTCTCCTTTGACAGACCCAAATTGTGGGTAAAAGAAAAGAACCAATGCACCCAGCCGGGCTTTGGTTCCTCTCTTAGTTCTTCCAGTATTTCTTTTGGTGTCTCTTCCTCCCAATCAGGAAGCGGACGGGAGCAGTTAATATACTCTTTGTAAACAGGCAGGTTCGGATCGTCGGGGTTAAGTGTCCCCATCAGGTAATCACACCGCATGGCTGACTCTCTTACAAACTCAATATCTGCTGTATTGATCTCGTCAATGTAAAGGCAGCCGTACTGACCGCCCAGGGCTTTCTGCCACTTCTTTTTGTCACCATAACCCAGAACGTAGATGACCTTATCCCCTCCTGAAGTATGAAAGAGAATATGAGGAATCTTATCGTCTTTGGTACCGTTGCCGTTATATTCAGTCAGGATCCCGAAGTCGTCTGTGATGCCCAGATCCTTATTGATGATATTCTTCTCAGCAGTACCGGTATCCTTTGCTGCTATGATGTGTAACTTCTTGGGGTTCTCTGCAACCTTAAGCATGAATTTAAACAAACCGACCGTTGTTTTACCCGCAGCCGTTGTCCCTTCCAGAAACTCGACTGGAGCATCATGTTTAAGAAAAGCTTTATACTTCTCTGACAGAAGCAGGCGCTCATTGCTCATTATCCATCACCGCCACGCATTTGCTTGATCAGATCGTCAAGCTTAGTTTTTTCTGTTTCCAGTGTGCCGGAGACATTGTTTTCCACCTTAGTTGTATAACCATATTTGCTCATCCAAAGCCCTGCCAACTGTGAAGGAATCACCTGCAATTCAAACTTCTTGCGGGCGTCGACCTCACATTCCTCACGTATACGCGTAACGATGTCCGAATACCTCTTCTTTGTAGAATATGTATCATAAAACAACGACCTTGGAATTCCCACAAATACACAGAACCCCTCAATTGTATATGTGATGCTGCGCTGTAACTTAGCGCTTACAAATTCGCTATTCTTGGAACTGAAATCATGGGTAAGAACCTCCTGATTGTCACAATCTGCTTTATACTTTTCCCACGACTGCTCCATTTCTTCTGGAGTTTTTATTTTTAATGGTCTTCCCATGCTCTCACCTCACCTTCCAATCTTGTTAATATTTGTATAAAAAAAACACCGGGTGTGGTGTCCTTTTTATACAAACTTTTTTATTCTTTTTGATAATTTAAATATGTCTCATACAGACGCTGTAATGAATTAAAATTTCCATCTTTTATTTCATTCCACATAATAGTAAAATCAGAAAGTTTATCTGTATTTAATTTATACAACCAATCCTGATCATCTGTGTATAGCACTCCTTCATTTATAAGAAAACTTAAGATTTCTTTTTTCTTCTCACTTTTCCCAATTATTCTATTATCAATAAAATCCATTTTTCTCGCAGGTGTATCCTTACTGTGCGATCTTAAGCAACTAAAAATCCTCCTAATTGCATAAGCAAACGGTTCGAATCCCGAATCAGTAGAATTAAATATGTTATCTGCTTTATAAGCAATTAATTTATAATAATTGCCCAAATTACTAGATGATATATTTAAATTTTCTTTTCTATCCGTTTTTATTTCAAATCTGGGAGAGCCAGTAGTGGCCGATTTAAAAAGATTAGCAATCAAAAGACATTCACCTGGAGAATATGCTTCAATCAAGATTTTTTCACTTTTCCAAAGCAATTCTTCACAAATAATAGTAGAATTATTTATTCTTGCTTCTCCATAAGCATCTCCAACTATAACATTTCCAACTATATCAATATAACAATTTGAAAGTTGATTAATAAAAACACCTTCATCCAAATCTATTAGCTGAAATTCTACTGATAATACAATATTATCTTCTCTTGTAAGTTCAAACTCAATATAACAATCTTCTTTATCACCGCTTATATTTAATGAAACTTTATCTCCTAAATGTGCATGGGCCTTAAAAGAATTATACATTAACGGAACGAATTTACCTTTAATTTTCCCACCCGAAAACAAAGCATAAAATTCTATAAGCATTTGAGATGGAAGATATTTCAAATGGTCATTATTAGCAAGAAATTCCCATGTATAATCTGATAACTCTTTATCTGCTAAACCGTATGCAATCACATAATCACGAAATGCAGGCCCAGTAAATTCGTATTTAACGACTCCATTGTTATCTTTAGCACAAATAAATGGATGTTGGGGCAATTGGGTAGCAACAACTTCAAGATACTCATCGTAATATTCAGGTGGCATTGCATCATGAATTGTTCCGAACATTGTGGCATCCAAAAATAACATCATGCCAATAATGCGATAAAGTTGCTCATCTTTTATATAGAAATTAAACCAATCCCAATTAATATCTCTATTGTTTTTACTTAATTTATTACGTAAAGCTTTTAAGAACTTATCCTGTTCTCTAATTAGCAAATCATCAAGAATCTTTATCATTAATGAACAGTTATTTTCACCCTTAGTAGTGTTTTTCAAAAGGTTTACTGTATTTCTTTCTTCTGTATAAGAAGCAGCCAAAGCATCCAGGACCGGAGCATAACCTAAAAATTCTTGTGCACTTTTATCTGTGAATATTCTGTGTATCTCATTGAACTGTTCATCTATGCATTCCTCAACAACCAATGTAGTTTCAATTTTCAAGCTTGCAAGTTTATTTTTAATATATATTTTAGATTCTTTTTCTTTAAAATACCCCACTTCATAATGTTTAAAAGCTATATTATTTTTGACTAAGTATTCTTTTATATAAATCGCACTTTCTGTTCTTGCTAAAAGAACTGCAGAAGTGTCAATACAATTTTCCGTTACCGCATTTAAATCTCTCAAAAAAAATTCAACACCAGATCTTCCAGAACCCGCCTCAGCTTCATCAAATGCATCTATAACAAGAAAGTTTTTTCCCTCTTCTATACTTTTTACAAAGTTGCTGATATTAGCAAAACCAACGGCTTCAGATAAAGCTCCTTGAAAACTATATTCTGCAATTTTATTATTAGGAAGATCCCAGTAGATTCCATTCTTTGTGTAACAAATATGTTTCGCTAACGCTGTCTTTCCAGTTGCGCCAGGTGCCGAGAACAAAATAAACTTTGGATTTTTTAAATTTTCTGAATTTGAATCATGAAATTCAGGACCGACATATTTATATATATCCTGTTGGTATTCCTTCTCATCTATATAACGTATTGTCGTATATTCACTGTTTAAATTAAAGTTTTTAACTTTTTTCCCAATTTTCGGCAGTATATCATCTAAAGTCATTATATTTCCTCCCGTATTTCCTATACCTTTATTTAAAGTATACTCCCAGTAACTATTCGTGTCAAACACCTTCTTTTCATTTTTATAATAAAACTATTGAATATGTACATTTATTAAATTGTATGATTTGTTTTTAATTTTATACATTAGTGTATTGATATATTTATTAAACTAATTTAAAACAGCTTACTAACATTAGTATGGATTTCAATTTAATATGGTAAACATCTATTTCAATGGGAGGCCAAATATGTTGGCGTAGCCGCCGTGTATGGATTTTTCAAATTTATTCAATCTGTAAAAACACTATTTTAAATCTAATGTTCAGTCATTAACAGGACACGAATTTGGCATGGTTTTTCAAACTGAACCCAACAATTTTTTTTTCAAAAAGCGCCTATTGATATAAGATCAACAGGCGCTCTATAAAAAAGAACTAAGTAACTTCCAGTTTTATCTAATACTGGATAATATTAATATACCATATTGACTTGTCCTGTTATTACGGTTCATTTTACATTTTCCTTCTTTTATCCAATAACCAGTAAAATTTTCGGCGTCGATCATAATACATATCCTTACCACAGGGAATCTCCATGATCATTTTTAAATACCGAAAAGTTACATCTTCTTCTGTCACGGCCTTAAGTATGTACTGGTATATATCCGGATCAACCTCAATAGCCGTCTGCTCTATCAATCGGCAGTTCTGTTCTAACATGGTGCGTCTCATAGCCAGCTGCTGGGTAGCATCACCGATATTCCTGCTCATAGGCATGTCAGTGATCTCCATGGCACCCACCGTATCCGTTTTATATTTAAGCTCATCTTTCCATTCACCATACTGCAAACACCAGTAATATAGTTCCCAGAATCGATTTTTACTGATACCGTATTTGCTGTAATTTAATGGTCTTATATTTCCCAAAAAATCACCTCTTCCCGTTTTGTTCACTTCTTACTTGGTAAAAATACATTTTAATCTATTTTGTAAACTTCTTCGGTTGATACAACCTTCCTACCGCAAACAATCTCCCGTGATCCTTGCAGCTGCAGCTTGTCCGCTTCGAATCAGAAGGATAAGTCTTTCCGCAGATCAGACACCTTTTCCTGATAACACTAAACCTTATCTTTTCCATCTTCCACCTCCACCGATACAATTCTCACCCGTTCCTGGGGAACATCTATGTATTCACCACTTTTTAACATGATCCCGATCAGACCGTCATTGCTGCCGATCATGGTCCCAAACTTTCTCCCAGGGTAAACTGGACAGTGATTATCTGTTTATCTAAAAGCTTCATGTTGCACCTTCTTCCTCGCAGGATGCTTCCTGCGCTTCGGATCCGGACACAGGCTTGTATATGTATAAGCTGGCATCTGCGCGCTGAAACTCATAACCGGCGGTGCCTTTATAGCTGCATCCGCCTCGGCCTGTATGCGACTGTTTACACTGGCTCTGTCTGCTCTGCAGTCTTTTGATGATTTTCTCAATGTATCCCTCCTTTTGGGCAATAAAAAACCAACTACCGAAAATTGATAGTTGGTTAACATATTAAACTTTAATTGACTCTTCTTCCCTCAAAGTTTGTAGAACATTGGTTATAATCTCCATGTAGAGAAAACGCAACCGAATATTTATCAAGGACTTTACTTCCAAAGATATCTGTATATTGCAAGTATATTTTCAAAATTGCAAATCCATTGAAATCTTCTAATTTTAAGATTGATTTTAGTTGTATGTGCCTTTCTTCATTTTTTGTCAAAATACTTTTGTTTTCATTGTCAGATATCAATGGGTAGACTTTTTTGTCAAGCTGTAATTCAGCTTTACCCACTCCAAAATTATAAGCTATTCCATCCGTAATATTTTTTATTTTGAAATTTAAACCATCATGAGATTCAAATGCCAAAATAGGCCTTTTGCTATCTTTTTGTTCCATTTCTAATCTTTGATTAAGTTTATTGCTTTCGTTTCTGTAAAGTTTATTTTGGTATAGAGACAATCCACCAAGCAAAATCGTTCCAATAAATGATATTGCCGAACCATAATACCCCAAAATAACACCCTCATTCCATTCTGAACCAGCCCTCAAGATTTCATATTTAGCAGGAATTTTAAAAACTCCATTTATGATAAGTGGAACACCTATGATTAAAAAAATTGCTAACAAAACTAACGCCAAAAAAAATAAACGTTTAATCACCCATACAAATATTGGTATTATCTTTTCCATACGCCCCTACCCATTTTTTTAGTTATTATATCCCATATATTACCAACTATCAATATTCAATTATCAAGGAACAATAAATCTTTAAATTTCAGTTTTCCTTACTTGCAATATTTGTACTTTTCGGCTGAATATCTTCTATCCCGTACTATCTGACTTACTCCATACCGCTTTGCAGTAATACCACAACAGGTGCATTTATAAGTGTCATACATTTGCCCAGCTCTACGAATGGTAACAAGATTCTGTTTTTCCCATGAATGTTCCTTTCTGCTCTCCCCATTTTCCTCAATAACAGTAACTTCGAGTAATTCTCTTGGGCTTTCATTGGGCCGTAATGTTGCATTGAAGTTGCTTATAAGATTTAAGCATATACCTTTTCTGAAACTGAATTGTCAATTTCATATGTTTCTTCAACAACGCACCCACCCTCAATAATCTTAGTCTGCATTTTAATTTTTTTCATATATACCCTTTCTCCCAGTACTCCAGGAAATCCTAATTCACCCGGCTAAACCGTTCCGTTAAATGCCACTTCCAGTCAGCCACCATATTCTCATGTGCAGCCTGTCCCTGTAATATCTTTGCCCCAGAACTACTCATCCGGTTATATGTATTCAGTATATTACAGATATGATCTCCCATCTGACACCCCCCGCAGATCTTGTCCAATTCTTCCTGATCACCAATCTCCCCAGGGAACCGGCACAGGTGATCACATACATGCTCCATCATAGGAGTGACGATTTTTAACATTTCATTTTGCTCTGACATCTGCTCTCCTTTCACAACTCTTTAGGCAAATCTAAGCTGAGCCTGACTATCATCAATCCTCATGTTCGGCATTCGCTCTCCCACTTTCAGATAAGGACAAGCTGTATAACAAAGTTTCTCTGCCATCAAAGGAACAACGCTGTTTCCAATCTTCTCAACCTGCATAGTCTTGGGATAAAGTTTTCCGTTTGGCATTTTAAACTCAATAACGTAATCTTTCGGAAACCCCTGTCCCAGTTTTAATTCTTCAGGCTTCAACATTCGAAACCAGATATCTATGATCTGATATGTCACTCCGTCTATAATCACAAGGACGAGTCCGAACCGGTCTTTTGTGACAATGGTGCCTATCGGTTCATTAAGACTTTGACCGATTCCATGACCGTAATACTTAATCAGAAAAGCTGATACTAAAGCAAAATGTCCGGGAGAAGTAGTGATTGTATGTATTGGTTCATTAACGCTCTGACCGGTTCCAGTCTTATAGAACTTTGATAGAAAGCAGGTAACAAGCGCATAACGGTTCGATGTATCAATCGTCTGTATGGGTTCTTTCAAGCTCTGTCCCCGTACCTCACCTTTTGTTGTTTCGGAATGATACTGTATCAGGAATGGCGCTGCCAATTTGTCCGGAAGAATAAACCGGTTTGGATCATCAACAACAAACTTTTTAATACCTGCGCCTATACGGCTTAGTGTTTTATCTTTTAGTGGTCGCTTCCTGGTGAATATCGAGCTACCTAAATCAGTAAAATCAATATCCTGACTGATCGGCTCCCAAGGCTTTATTCCGTTTAAGCCATTCTTTGAATGAGTTTGTTCCGGCCAGACAATAGGTCTTCCATCAGATCGAAACTGCCCATACCAGCGCTCTCTGGTCGTATGAGCTCCGTAATCCGCAGCAACTAAGACCCGACATTCAAACTCATAACCAAACTCTTTCATAAGGCGAATAAATTTATTGTAATACTCTCCTTCTTTGGCTTTGATCGGCTTATTGTTTTTATCTAGAGGACCCCATTTCTGGATCTCCTTAACGTTTTCCATCATGATCACTTCCGGAACTTTTCCCGTAGCCTTCAGGATCAACTTACACTGTTTCCATACTCCCATTGGAAGAATTCGTAAGCCCCTCTCAATTGGTTTAGATCCTTTTGCGTTTGAATGCGAGGTACAGTCAGGACTTGCCCATACAAAGCTGACTTTCTGTCCCCAAGTAAGGAACTTGTCAATCTTGACTCTCATGATATCTTCCGTAAAATGGTGAGTATATGGGTGATTGTATTTGTGCATTGCTATTGCAGCGGCATTATGATTAATTGCATAATCAAAGCATCTGCCCCATGCCATTTCGCCACCAGTACTCACGCCACCTCCACCGCAGAAATAATCTATAATTACGTCTCTCATTTTGAAAGGAGCCAGGATATCCTGTCACGGTGGCCACCGCTCCAGCCTCCTTTCAGTTTTTAATTAACTTGTTGCCTTTACCGACACACACTCAAAATGTATGTGCAGCTCAGTCCGTCTCTTAGTCTTTATGTATACATGATCCCCATGGATCTCCTTACCGCAGTAAGAACAAATATGTGTTTCTACTGGTGGAGGCCCACCGGCTTTCTTTTTAGCTGGCATTTCTTTCACACCCTTTCACAATCCCATGAACAATTTCCCTCAGCTGACCGGCATATTCAAGGACCAGATCTGCATCCTGCTGAACGAAAGCTGCCTGACTTGCCTTTTTCATAATTCCCGATTTCCTGATAGCTAAATTAATTTCCGTATATCTCTGATCCGCTTCGGCTCGTTCGATCTGCAAACCTTTAAGCGCTACATCCTGAAGGATCTCCCTGGTCATGGACTGTATCTTTTGCGTGAGCTGATCATATCCCTTCCGGTATTCCGTCTTTAGTTGCTCCAGAGGTATGTTTTCCTTGTTACGCTTTAGCGTTCCAAGTAAGGACCGATACTCATTTATTGTATCGGTTTTTTTTTGAATGTTATCAGCTACATTAATACAAGCACATCTTGCAGATTTTCCGTATACATTTGTTGATTTATACAGATTCCCCTGGCTGTCTTTAGTAAGCCGACCATTCTGATCAAGCCAGGACAGCAGTGCCTTAGGATTAAATCCTCCGTCTTCACATATTTTTTCAAAGTTATTTCGTATTATTCGAACCTCATCCCCCTTGATAGAACCAAGACAGGGATCGGATCCGCTTTCGAACTTTGCCTGATTACTGACACAAAAATCCTGTATGTACTCAAAGCCACGAACACCCACATCCACATTCTCCTTGGTGTGCAAATGCTTTTCTATGTCTGCTACTGTTAAGGCTCGTCCATCGCAAAATATCCACTCCGTTGCCAAAGCGTCGCCGGTCAGAATTGCCGCTGCAGCCATGGTCTGCTTTTCAGTCGAAGAGGTGCCTAATTCCTGGTAGAACTGTTTATAATAATTCTTTGCCTTTTCCCTGGCCCCTTCTGTTGATAGAAAACCCATGAATAACCGCCCCGCATGACCGTAGTTTGTTCTTATGACCTCCAGGAGACCGTGTGCATCCTCAAACAACTTATCCCTGCACTCAATCTCAATGATACGGTTTACGGATCCGCCCCCTGACGCATTGTGGGTAATGGGAGACTCTCCGGATGTAATGGTGCAATTCTTCCATGTAAGAGTATTCTGTAATCCTCCTGTTTTCGCTCCTCTGGTCTTACCTATGCCTTCACAGAGCATATAAACGGCTTGCTCAAAAGACTTCTTATCTTTCACAAGCTGAAATTCATCTAAGATCAATGGGAGGTTATTTACAAATCCTGCCTGCTGTTCCAATCCCACTACTGTGCCATTAAAAGTCTGCATAAAGTTAGCATCATCGTTCGGATCAGCCCATACGGAAGCTGCCATAAGTTGGGCTACTGTTTTTCCCGTCTCAGTTCCGCCCCATAGATGAACAATAAAGTTCAGTTTTCCTATGGTTTTTAGTACAACCGATGCGAAGCTTGCAGCCAGAGCAATCTTGGCCGGAGAGTTGGTTTTTCGAACCTTCCGTACTTCTGAAACCCAGGCTTCCAGAGTCCCTTCTGAGCGCACAGACCGAAATATCTTTCTAAAATTATCCTGGCCGTCAAACTCCAGGTTGCCTGTATAGGGGCAGAAATGTCCGGTTTTGGTCCAGCCCAGGTGACTCACAGACTGGACTTTTGGAATGATATCATGATTAAGATCATCAATATTTTGCAGGTACTCCACCAAATAGGAAGCATTTTTATCCGAAACTGATATATCTTTGTCAGCAAGATCTTTTATACCATTTGCCGTAAACAATGCCTTTTTAGGAGCCACCACACTGCCCCAAGCTCCGTAATTTCTGCGGAACATCAGACGAAGCCTTACGCTTTCATCTTCGATATTCACAAGCCTCTGTACGGGCAAGATCGGGTGTGTACAAGCTATATCAATTCCCTGCTTATCATTACGACGGACAATGCCCTCATCATTGGCAATCCAATCTCCTGTGTAAAGTTCTATTGGCTGATCTTTAAAATTGGTGACGTTATTTACAACACTATTCATGCTCTTTTTATCGCCATGCTGTGCAAAGTACGCCTTAACCATCGTACCAAAGCGTCGGAAGCCTACCTTTTCTGCATTGGCAGCCAATTCATTAAACAGCTGTAGGTATCTAAATCCATCATCACGGTGAGAGTAAAGGAGCTTATAAGGCTCTTCGGTATTAAATTCTTCCTGGGTGTATACCTTTAAAGGTTCATTCATTCTAAGCTTCTCATCTCCTCTTGCTCTTTCCGGAAACCAGATGTTAAAATCCTGTAATCTTCTTCAAGAACTTGTTTTTTATTAATTACCAACACCCATTCATCTGACATTGGCTCAAATACCATTTCCAGCTCATCATACATTCGAAGTAACCGGCATACTTCAATTAACTTTTGCATCTTCCATGCCCTAAATACTTCCTCATACCTACGCGCTCTTTCTCTCTCCCTCTTTCTCATTAATATCTGAGATAGATGTACTTTTTCACCAGAGTGATAATCCCCTCCCAGTTCAATAAATGCCTCTTTAAAGCTGAGATCGTCCATCATTTGAACAAATGAGAAAATATCTCCGTTGGCACCGCAGGCGTGACAATGAAAATCTCGGTCATAGATTTTTAATGAAGCCTGCCTATCACCTTCATGGAAGGGGCATGGAATGAACCCCCTCCTGTTTGGTTGGAAGCCATAGCGCTCCACGATATCCCTCATGCTATATGTATCTTTGATTTCCTCAACGGTCACCAGAGACACCTCCCAATAATTCAATTATCTTGCTGCCAGTATGTAGTTTGTCGCAGAATAAGAACTGAGTATCATATTTACGCTCCATGGTCTTTAAGATCTTTTCCAGCTTCTCGCCAGTGACCGCTTTAGAAGACGTTTTCAGGCGTGGATTGTTCCATTCATGAACATCATCAATGCTCTTGATCTGGTTGCTGTGCTCCACCAGAATAATTACCTTAACGCCTATTTCCTGCGCTCGTTTCAGTTCATCAGTAAATCTTCGATGCCCCTGGCACACGTTGGATGCGACCTCGGTTAAATTCTGCTTCCGGTCTATAATCAGCCTTGGATTGTCAAAATTCATATAATCCCCGACATGGAGCTTGCTGACAAAGTGCTGTATTCCCTGCTGGTCGAAAGTGTCCACAATTTTACGGATTGCCCTGGCCTTTTCTCTGGAATCAATTTGTATAACCATCTGATCCCTCCTTAGTTGAATGGAAGACCTTCGTCTTCCACTCCATCTGGGATATTCATAAATCCGTCACCGATTGTACTACTGGGAGCAGGCCTTGATTCATTTGCGGATCCATTTGTATTATTAGAATTCTTAGATTCACCGAATTCTACCTCTCTCGCAATTACGTCCGTAGTATAAATTTTCTGGCCCTCCTGGTTCGTATATGAGCCAGTTTGAATACTACCCTCTATTACTATTTTGCTGCCCTTTGAGAAGTATTTTTCAATAAACTCCGCTGTTTTTTTGAAAGCAACGATATTTATAAAATCTGCTGTTGGTTCACCATCTCTTTTAAATTTCCGGTCAACCGCAATTCCAAAGTGAGCAATTGTATTACCGTTGTCTGAATATCTAACCTCCGGATCCTTGGTCAACCTACCTATTAGAATTACTCTATTAATATGTCATTCCTCCTCTATAGTTCATATTCCAGTCTTTTATTTGCCATATAAACGGGACACTCTACCAACTCCTGGACTTCCTTCTGAAAAACTGTTTCATTGCTTGTCCGGTCAGATAAATGCATTAGACAGACCGTCCTTAAATCATGGTTCTCGTTTGCTCGAATAAAATCCTTGCAGGTATCAAGCTCCATGTGCGTAAGCTTTATCCGGTCCTGTAAGCCATCATAATATGATTCTCGCAACAGATCTTTGCTGTAATTGCACTCGATCATAATGTGATTCAGGCTTTTAAATTTATACCGGATATACTCAGTATCAGTTGCAAAAAGCAACCTTCCAACTTCCTGGTGTTCAATCAGAAAACCAGTACACGGTGCGTCATGTACCAGTGTGAATGTCCTGACAGCAAAAGGCTTACTGATAGCCGATAATGCTCCTGTTACATGTCCCATACTTGGAGCCATGACGGGAATACCGACTTTTATGTACTCATGTAGATACTTTGCATGGTCTCCATGCTCATGAGAGACAACCACGCCCACTATCTTACTGATGTTGAAGTCCAGTGCTTTCTTGACCTCTTTGAATGGTATTCCCGCCTCTATAACAAGGCACTCCGTCTCATTGTGGAGCAGATAGCAGTTTCCTGCCGATCCGCTCCCTAAACAGGTCAACTTCAAAATGGATCACCACCAGTTTGCTTAACAACTTCACTATTTACAAACATCGGTTCCTCGAAATCAACTGTATTTGCTTGACTCAAATCATCTTCGTGCTGATTTATTGTCTCATTATCAATGTAACGGGGACTACCATCTTCACTTATGACAGCCATGTCCCGCTCGTATGCGTCAGACATTTCAATACTCATAATGCCCCACTTGCTGATCAACTGCCGGATCATGGTCTTTTCTGCCATTTCATCAAAACTCTTATACCAGAAAGAAGAATATTTCCAAAGATCCTTTTTAGGGATCTTTCCTTCCTGGAGCAAGTGGAAATCATTGAGATTAAATGCCTGCGAATACTGGTCTGCATGTTTTTCCATCTTTGTTCTGGTCCAGAAGATTTCTTTTCTGAAACCGTTTAGGAGCTCAAAGTATGCCAGATAACCGATAACCGGCAGCTCTTCTCTGATCGCATCATCTTCAATAAATTCAAACTTATGCTTACCAGTTGACCGATCGCGTCCCAGGTATTCACCCTGGCGGATATAAATTACATCTAAGTCCTTATACTGGCCTGTCCTCATTGCCAACTGTTTATAACCTTTAGCTCCAAGCTGGAACTGAGCATCTACGGAAACAACTTTACCCTCTCGATCCTTTTTCTTGTATGGGACCATATAAAACTGTCCCAGCTGCGGACTTGGGGAAAGATTCAAGGCCTCACCCAGAAGCGCTGCACTTAAAATGCTGTTGTGGCTACATTCCTGCAAAGCTGGCGTATTCTGTACTGCAGATACCACGCTTGCAATAAATCTTGCTGTATTCTTCTGACCCACCACCTGTAGGATGTTTGCTTTGACCTTATCGCTTGATAAAAAGCCAACCATCCCTTTAGGCTGTGTCGTTGTGACTTCATTTCCCATCTTTATGCCTCCACTTTCAATGTGTTATTAATAGATACTTTTAAGAGAATAAGCTGCCCTTCCATCTCCGGAATATTAAAATCATTTACAGACTCTGCATTATCAATAAAGATAGGTGCTGTCACCCCATAGATCTCCTGCAACGCTGTAATAATATCCAACCCTGCAACTACTCTATGCCCTGCATTTAAGGAACTGAAGGGAACTCCGTTTACCATACATTCGCAGGTTTCCTTGTATCCTCCATTGATCTGATTTTCAAACAGGCGGAAATTGACCAACTTAAATTTTGAGTTAATCCGTGAAGAAAGCAGGTCCATCTTCGCCTTAGTAAATTCTTCCAGAAGAAACAGCCCTTTCTCCTGGTCAGCAATCAGCTGTGACGTGGTTCGCTGCTCCTGTTGCAGTTCTAATATGCGGGTCTGCACTCTCTGATTATTCTCTTTTCCTGTAAGCGTAGATTTGACTCTGTCAAGCTGTGCAACCAGATCCTGCTTATTCTGTCTCAACTGATTCAGATACCCCGATCCGGTCCCCATTTCCTGAGCCTGTTTTTCTAATTTTTCAATCTCTGCAGAAATAGTCTGATACTCCGGACTGTCAGATATCTCCACTTGTTGAGGTAATTTAGCCAACTCTTCCATGGCTGCTGTCTTTTGCTTATTCTGCTCCACCTTATTGGCTTTACAGGTTTCCAGCTTCGCATTAAGGACACTAATCTCCTTTTCAAAAGCTTCAATATTTGCAGCAACCTGTTTTCCATTCTTAACAATGTCAGAAAGGCTCTTTTGCTTATTGGACTTAAACTCCTCCAGCTTAGTCTCTCTCTGCTCTGGCGGAAGCATCTGCTTACACATCGGGCAGCATAGAGTATCCTCATTTACCTGCATGGTCTTTACTTCTTCATAATTTTTAAGCAATACTTCTCTATAAGACCTGTTACTCTCCAGAAGTTCCTGTTTTTGTTTAATCTCCCGTTCTGTCTTCTCAAACTCTCTTATCGCATCCGAGAAGGAGTATCCGGCATCATCAATCTTCCGCTGAATTTCCCGTCGCTGATCCATTAGTTTTTCATTGGCTTTACGTTTTAAATCACCCAAATCAAACTGTTTTTGCATAATCGCATTGTTAATCTGGGTAAGTACCTCACTGGCTTTTGATGCGTTATTTTCCTGCTCTGCCAGATCATTAATCTGCTTTTCCAGATTGGCTTTCTGATTCTCGCATTCTGCAAAATCAGCCTGTACCAGACCTTTGTTGGCTTCGTCAATTCTGGCCGGCAGCTCCGCCTGCCTATTATTCAGTTCTTTTAGAGCTTTCTTTGCTTTAGCTGTCAAATCATCTACAGAGAACTCTTTCAAAATCTCAGACAGTGGAGAAAACTTCTGATTGGTGGAGATCACATCCTGATCCGTAACCTCAGAGACCAATTTTAAAAGAATCGTTCTCTGGTCTTTCCATTTCAACGATGTAAACGCCTGGGGACTGGTGATTAACTTAAACAATTCCTCATTCATCAAATCATCTATGTAAGCTTTGTAATCCTTTTCCGCCTTGGGGATTTCATTGATTTCATATTTATTGATATTCCCCTGCAGCTGAGAAACCTCGCTACCTTTTTTCTTAACCCAGTTCTGCTCCTGCTTCTTGCAAAGAAGAATATCCTTCCCATCCGCTTCCAAAATGGCAGATACTTTAATAACCAGATTGTCTATCGGCTCACCCTGGCGATTGTTAGGGCGAATGTTAAAATCAGACTTTCCTTCGCTGTCCTTATTGAAAAGTAGCCATGTAAAGGCGTCCATTATGGTTGTCTTTCCGGTTGCGTTCTGACCGGAAATGTTTGTTCTCTCTTGGAAATCGATAACCAACTGGGTGATTCCCTTGAAATTCTCGATAGAAATTTTCTTTAATCTCAGATTCATTCTCTTGCAATCCTCCTATGCCCTATGTATAATAGGGGTGAAAAGTGTTTACGAGTTACATTGATTCCCTGGCTGTTCCCGCAGCCGGGGTTTCTGCTTTTTCAAAGCCAATAATATGACCATCATTTATCATCAGTGGATCCAAATGCCCCGCATCGAACGCTTTTTCCAAGACATCTATAGATAGATTATCTACCTCTACTAGCGTCCACGGATTAACAAAAACTTTCATTATTCCTTCGCCTTCTCTCTTGTGGATAACTTATGACTTTTCCACATATTCTTACGATTTTCTTAGTATAAAAATTGACTTTCTAAATATTTCCAACTATAATAAATGCATAACTATTGTCTGGCACGATACATAGAAAGGGATGAGTAAATTGGCTAAAAACTCAAAGCAAACATCTTCAAGCGCTGCTTCTGCAGCATCAAAGGTACTTCGTGATGGTCGCACTGGTGCAGCTTCTAAAACTGCTGCTGGAAGTGCCTTATCACAAACACCATCTAAGAAGAAAAAATAGTTTGTGTACTGAAGAGGTGGTATAAAGCAGTTGCAAGACTTTGTACCGCCTTTTCATCGTCCCTTAGTTCTGCCAAACCCAAGCTTTCAAAAAGCCCATGTAAAATCTCATGCATAAGAACTTGAGCCTTTTTCTCATCAGCTAAACCTTTATCAATTCTAATTTCAAGGGATTGATAGTTAATTTCTCCATCGCAAGGAGTGTTTTTATTAACCACCTCAACCTCTTCAATCTTGTAAGTAATTCCCAACAAATTAACTTTCTCCGGTAATTTCATAAGTTTTAACCTCCTTCACTAAAATCCCCGGTTCAATATCTAACGCTTTACACAAACTGATATACTCCCCAGCCTCACACTTACGCTTCCCATTTAGTATCAAGCAAAGGTGATTTTCTTTCATTCCAGCCTTTACTGCTACGACCTTCTGTTTCATACCAGAAGAGTCAATCTTGGCTTTCATGGCTTTGTAATCTAATTGATACACACATTTTCACCTCCTTTCACGTCACTTCCAGTGCACCGACCGCAAAGAACATCAAAGCCATTGCACCGATGAAGATCACTGACGGCATGATCCGCTTTGTAAACTCTTTAAGCTTCGATGGGCGGGAGTCGGTGTAATCGTCTAATTTGTCATAGTACTTCCGCATAGGGAGGCCTCCTCGGTATCAACTGACATAATGGGATATTGTTCTATGAACCTTTCTAAGTCAGTCCCTCTTACCTTTTTTAGCCCAAGTTGCAGGCATGGAAGCTTACCTGTATTAATAAGCTCATACACCGCATCAGTGTTTACCTTTAAAACTTTTGATACCTCTTTTACTGTATAAAGAGGCTCATATACTTTTACCATCTCTCTTACTCCTATCATAATCTTTACATGAGTACCATTTAACATAGTCAGGGCAGCGATTTCTCTTTTAAATGTGCATTATACGCCTCGGTTTTCTTTCAGCAAACTATCTACAGTTACGCCTAATAACTTTGTGACTCTTTGAATTTTATCCACAGATGGAATATTCTCATTCCATTTACAGATACTTCCTTTTGATAGTTCCGCTTCTTTTTCTAATTTGTAAATAGAGTATCCTCTTTCTTCTGCAAGTAACTTTATTTTGTCAAATAGCAAAATCTCACCTCCTTATAGTTGAAAATATTCTACACTTTCTATTGACATATAGTTGAAAATATTCTATTATATGAGTAACGACACTGCATCTAATAAAACAAGTTCAACTATATGTGGCTTCGTTGAATATATTCAACTCTTAATTGCATTATACTGAATATATTCATCGTTGTCAATAGTTATCGTTGAATTTTTTCAGGAGGATTTGTAATGACTTTATCTGACCGAATTCAGCAACTTCTTGACAATACTAAAACTTCTCAATCAGAATTAGAAAAAATTTTAGGTTTTGGAAAAGGCACTATAACGAAATGGAAAGGCAATACTGCCCCTTCTGCTGACAAATTATTAAAAATAGCAGAATATTTTGGCGTGACAATTGATTATCTTATGACCGGGCGGACAGGTAATAACGTTGGCTCACCATGCCCAGATTGTGGTTTAATGTATGAACCAAATGATTTTGATGATGTAAAATACCACGAACGTCTACACTCATCTTGGAAAAAAGCGGTTGAAAAATATGGGAAATTATATTGCAATTACGCAGAACGAGAAAAACTTAAGGGGGATAACAGGGCTATTAGAAATAACAGTTCACTCTCATTAAGTGAAAGGTATAATGCCGAACTTTTAGTTTTAAGATGCTTATTTTCTAGAAGTCTTGAGCGTAATCAATTTGAATTGAACCATGTGAATTTTGAAGGATATGTTGCTATGATGTTAAATAATGAAAAATACCGTGACAATTTAGATGAAGAATTATGCAACAAATTATTAAACGAGTATGGTACCTTATCAGGGATCAAAAATGGAGAATCATATTACTATCCTGAAGAAAATACTGCTGAGTTCAATAAATTAGTATCATCCTATACACAGTTAAATTCCAACAATAAAAAAAAGATAATTAATTATGGTAAAAACCTTCTTAACATACAGCAAGCTGAAGAAGAGCAAAAACATCTTATACCAGTAGCAGCTCACGAACGCACTGATATCGAAGTAACTGAAGAAATGAGAAAGCACGATGATGCTTTTTTTGATGAATAATATCTATTTTATTTATAAAGAAAAACCGCCCGGTATTGGCGTACCGAACGGCTTAAATATAGATTTTCTCTTGTCGGGATTACCGAAAAGATACAATCATTCTCATAAAGATTATATCATTTTCGTAACGTCCTGACAAGGGGCGTATTTTTATACTCAAAAATAGAAAGGAAATGATACAATGGGACAATTAGGTGCTAGAAAACGAGGAAAAACCTGGGAGTGGTTTTTTGAAAGTGCCCGCATAGATGGCAAAAGAAAGCGAATTACTAAAGGAGGCTATCGAACTAAGGCGGAAGCTATAGAAGCTGGAACACAGGCAAAAGCCGAATATGATAACGCCGGAGCTCATTTTTTGCCTTCCGAAATATCTGTAGCAGATTATTACGATTTTTGGTTAGAGGAATACTGTAAAGTAAACCTAAGTATGGATACACTAATTGGGTATCAAAAAAAGGTCGATCTACACATAAAAGCAGATTTAGGAATGTATAAGTTAAAATCCCTTACACCAGCTATTATACAAAAGTTTCTTAATGATAAATTCAACCAGGGCTACAGCCGTAATACATTGTCCGTATTTAAAGGGTTATTAACCGGGGCTCTCAATTATGCCGTTGAACCAATGCATTTTATAAAATACAACCCCGCTGTAGGAGTTAAACTTCCATCACATCGAGCAGTGCCAGAATCCCCCTCCAGAAAGAAAGATCGGAACATAATTCCCGCTGAACAATGGGAAGTCATTATAAATCGCTTTCCTGAAGGTCATACCTGTTTTATTCCATTGCAGCTTGCTTACCGATGCGGCCTACGCCTGGGAGAAGCATTTGCTCTCACATGGAACGATGTGGATATGGATGCTAAAACATTAAATATAAACAAGCAGGTTCAAAATTTAGATGGTATGTGGACATTCTATTCTCCAAAGTATAATTCCGCCCGTATTATCCCTTTAGACAGTAAAATGCTTGATATTCTGAAACGAGCAAAAGATAATCAGGAACGATCAAGGGCATATTACGCTGAGTATTATACAATTTTATTCGAAGATGATAAAAGACATATTAACACAGAAGGCAAAGGAACCGAATTATTCATGATTAATCGCCGCGAAAACGGAACCTATATCCAGCCACGAGTCCTACAGCACTGCAGCCGGATCATACACCATCAACTTGGGTTTACTAATTTTGATTTTCATTCCCTTCGGCACACACACGCCACTATGCTTTTAGAGAATGGAGCAAATCCCAAAGATGTGCAGGCAAGACTGGGGCATAAAAATATACAGGAGACACTTCAAATATACACACACGTGACTTCTAAAATGCAAGATCAAACTGTCGACATACTTGAAAAGATATTGTAGTTTGTCTACCACTAATTATTTTGGTAGACAAACGGTAGACAAAAGCATCATATTACCCCACCGCGCAAAAAGAGGAGCCGCCCAAAGCGAACTCCTCTTTCCTATATCAAATGGTATTTTCCCTTGAAATATCAAGGTTTTATCATTAGAATTTACCTGCGTTAGCAGCCTCTTCAATACCAACAGCTACAGCTACAGTAGCGCCTACCATTGGGTTGTTACCCATACCGATCAGACCCATCATCTCTACGTGAGCTGGAACGGAAGAAGAACCTGCGAACTGAGCGTCAGAGTGCATACGTCCCATCGTATCTGTCATACCATAGGAAGCTGGACCTGCTGCCATGTTATCTGGGTGAAGGGTACGTCCTGTACCGCCGCCGGAAGCTACGGAGAAATACTTTTTGCCTTTTTCTGTACATTCCTTTTTGTAGGTTCCTGCTACCGGATGCTGGAATCTGGTTGGGTTGGTGGAGTTACCAGTGATGGAAACGTCAACGCCTTCCTTCCACATGATAGCAACGCCTTCTGTTACGTCGTTTGCGCCGTAGCAGTTAACTTTTGCTCTTAAACCTTCGGAATAGGATTTTCTGAACAGTTCTTTTACTTCGCCTGTGTAATAATCCATTTCAGTTTCTACATATGTAAATCCATTGATTCTGGAAATGATCTGAGCTGCGTCTTTTCCTAAACCGTTTAAGATTACTCTTAATGGTTTCTGACGTACCTTGTTTGCCTTCTCAGCAATACCGATAGCGCCTTCTGCTGCTGCAAAGGACTCGTGACCAGCAAGGAAACAGAAGCAGTCTGTGCCCTCTTCCAGAAGCATCTTTCCAAGATTACCATGACCAATACCAACGTTACGCTGATCAGCTACGGAACCTGGGATACAGAAAGCCTGAAGACCTTCACCAATTGCTGCTGCTGCATCTGCTGCTTTTCTACAGCCTTTTTTGATTGCGATCGCTGCGCCTACTGTATAAGCCCAACAAGCATTTTCAAAACAGATAGGCTGGATCTTCTTCACCTGTTCGTAAACATCCAGACCTGCATCTTTTGTAATCTTTTCCGCTTCTTCAATGGAAGCGATGCCATAGCTGTTTAATACAGAATTGATTTTGTCAATTCTTCTCTCATATGATTCAAATAAAGCCATTATCTTGTCCTCCTTATTATTGGCCAAACCTCTTCGCTTTCATAACCGGATACCGGCAGGCTTTCGCCGACCGATTATTCGTGTCTTGGGTCAATGATCTTTGCAGCTTCCGCTACACGGCCGTACTGCCCTTTTGCTTTCTCCCAAGCAGTGTTGGGATCATCACCTTTTTTGATGAAATCAGTCATCTTACCAAGACTTACAAACTGATAACCAATGATCTGATCTTCTGCATCAAGAGCTATACCAGTTACATAGCCTTCAGCCATTTCCAAATAGCGAGGACCTTTCTTTAAGGTTCCATACATGGTACCAACCTGAGAACGAAGACCTTTTCCTAAGTCTTCCAGTCCCGCACCAACTGGAAGTCCGTCTTCTGAGAATGCACTCTGAGTTCTTCCGTATGCGATCTGTAAGAATAATTCTCTCATCGCTGTATTGATGGCATCACAAACAAGGTCTGTATTCAATGCCTCTAAAACGGTTAATCCTGGCAGAATCTCAGCTGCCATAGCAGCGGAGTGTGTCATACCGGAGCATCCGATTGTTTCCACTAATGCTTCCTGAATAATACCCTCTTTTACGTTAAGGGTCAGCTTGCATGCGCCCTGCTGGGGAGCACACCAGCCGACACCGTGTGTCAGACCGGAGATATCTTTAACTTCTTTTGATTTTACCCATTTTGCTTCTTCTGGGATTGGAGCAGCGCCGTGATGAACGCCCTGTGCTACTGTGCACATCTCTTCTACTTCATGTGAATAAATCATGTTAAAACTCCTTTCAAATAAGTAATCATCATGAAAAGTACTTTGTTAATTATATCACATCATACTTGATATCATTTTCTCATATTCTGTCGAATTCCGCAAGTGTTTTTTAGGGCTTGCAAAACAGCCGGAGGTAGAAACTGACCCATTTCTTCCCTCCAGCCGGCTATAATACTGACTATTGTATGATTCTCCTCACCGATAAGATGGTACGATAGGTGGCTGTACCAACCTTGATACCGGTAGCTGGAGAGCTTGCATGAACGATCTGGCCATTCCCGATATAAATACCAATATGACCTGCATAGCAAATTAAATCTCCAGGCTGGGCATCGGAGTAAGAGACCTCAGCTCCTGCAGAGCGCTGCTCAGAAGAACTTCTGGGCAGGGAATATCCAAAATGCCTGTATACAGACTGCACAAATCCGGAACAGTCCGCCCCGCTTGTCAGACTGGTTCCGCCAAACACATAGGGGTTCCCCACAAACTGCAGACCATAATCCGCAACGGATCTTCCCTGAGCCGTTCCCCCTGCGCTTTTCGATGCAGTAGGTCCGGAGTATTTGTTATTATTATTGGTGCTGCGGCTGCCGGTGTTAGAGGCGGCTTTTTTCCTTGCATCCTCTTCCGCCTTTTTACGTGCCTGCTCTGCTGCTTTTTTTCTGGCTTCTTCTTCCTTGGTCTTGCGGATTTCTTCATTCTTTTTTGCTACCGTCTGAGCATAAAGATCCGCATCCTTCTTGGCCTGTGCCAGCTGGCTGTCAAAATTGGAGACTTCTTTTTTCTTTGTTGCAATGAGAGTTTCCAGCTGTTTCTTCTGATCCTTATACTCCAGCTCCATTACTTCCATCTCATTCTTGTCCTCTTCCAGATCATCCTTATAATCAGCAACCTGCTGCTTCGTCTCCTGGAATTTTACAAGCATCTTCCGGTCATATGTATAAATTCCTTCCACATATTCCGCTTTATTAAGCAGATCCGACATATCCTTTACCTGAAGAAAGATATCCATGTACTCTGTATCACCCTTCTCATACATATACTGGATTCTTTTTTTCATGGCAAGATACTGCTTCTCTTCTTCTTTCTTCGCTTCCTGGTAATCCGATTCGGCCTGCTTAATTTCTTTTTCTTTATTGGCCATATCGTTCTCTAAGACTTTAATATCTGATAAAAGAGCGGTTAAATCAGTGGTAAGCTTAGAGACCTGATTTTGAGCCGCATTTTTCTTGTTGGCAGCATCCTGTGCCTGTTTATTGGCCTCATTCAGCTTTTTCTGAGCTTCCTGCTTTTCTTTTTCCGCCTTGGAAGTCGCAAAGACCGGAACAGTCTGTGTGCAGACCATGGCACTTATCATGATACCGCAGAACAGTCTTCGCACTACCCCTGCATTTTTATGATACATAATCTGTACTTTTCGTTTCATCGTCAGTTCCTTTGCATTTTTTCTATCTTTATCCCTCCTATATGTTAACGTAAACCGAGGGTAAAATTCAAGTCCAAAATGAAATTTTATAGATTTTTTTTCTCCTGATGTTTTCCAATCTTTCTGGATACCACAATAAAACACAGGAAAAACAGAATTCCCTTTATAATACTGGATATGGAAAAAGCCCACCAGATTCCGTCAAGTCCCAAAGAGGTACTTCCAAGGAACATGGCAAGAGGAATTCTGGCTGTGGTAAACACAATACTGATTACAGAACTGAGCAAGGTTTTTCCAAGTCCTGAGAGTGCACCTACCGTGGTAAGCTCCACGCACATAAACATCTGGCTGACACCTAAAATAACAAGATAGCGCACGCCCATAGGAATTACATCTGCCTCATGTATGAATAGTCCAAATATCTGCTTCGGAAAAACAATCAGCAAAAAGGTACAAAATAATCCCCATATAAACATGACTGCCACTGCCGTGAAATATCCCTTTTTTACTCTCCCATACTGCTTTGCTCCATAATTCTGACCCACAAAGGAATTAATCGCAGCTGCAAAACCATCTGCAGTCATCCATGAGATGGATTCAATCTGCCCGCCTACCCGGAGTACGGCAACTGCCGTATCACCAAATTCAGCTACAAACCGGGTTAAAATCATGGAAATACTGGTGTATATTAAATTCTGGACAGAAGCAGGAAATCCAATTCTGATCATGGAGCTCATATAATCCCATGGTACTCTTTGAACCAGCCGTACCTTATCAAATACCAGTTTGTCTTTACGAATTGCAATTATGAATACAAGTGTTACAACTGCCTGGGCAAATACCGTAGCTGCTGCTGCCCCGGCCACGCCAAAACCTTTTACCGGCCCCACTCCGAAAATTAAGATGGGATCTAAAACCATATTTAAAACAAGTCCTACCACATTCGCCTTTAAAGGAGTTCTGCTGTCTCCCATGGCTGTGAGGATACCTGTCAGAATCACATTCATATAGGAAAATACAATCAGCCCGCAGGTTATTTTTAAATATATCTGGGCATTCTCCACGATCCATCTGTTGCTCAGTCCGAAAAAACCAATCAGCGGCTTAGCGCCAAATATACAAAGAGCACCGTAAAGAATAGCAAACAGAACGCCAAGCTGAAGTGCCCCTGATGCATATTGAGCGGCTTCTTCTTTCCTGCCTCCCCCAAGAGTATGGGCAACTTTAACCTGTCCGCCCATCTTAGCCAGTGCAACAACTCCCTGGGAAAGCCACACATACATACCCCCTGCACCCACCGCAGCAACCGATGAAGCGCCAGCAATGCCGATCCACGCCATATCCGTTAAGTTATAAGCCATCTGGACCAATGCAGTGACCATAATAGGAAGTGCCAGCTCTGTCAGTGAAGTAAAGATGTGTCCCTTTAGTAAATCTACTTTTTTATTCATAAAAAATTTTTCTCCGTTTCAAAAGGGCTGCCAAATGAGCGGCAGCCCTGATCTGTCCGGATTAATTCCTGGCAGAAAGATATTCGTCAATTCCTCTTGCACCAGCACGTCCGGCTTCCATGGCCAGGATTACAGTTGCAGCACCTGTCACTGCATCTCCTCCCGCATATACGCCTTCCTTGCTTGTCTTTCCTGTAGACTCCTCTGCAATAATACATCTGCGCTTATTAATATCCAGTCCCCTGGTGGTATTGGATATTAAAGGATTGGGGGATGTTCCCAGTGACATGATGACAGTATCTACATCAATGACAAATTCAGATCCTTTCACCTCTACAGGTCTTCTTCTGCCGGAAGCATCCGGTTCTCCA
This sequence comes from Lacrimispora sp., assembly GCF_031982545.1. Taxonomy (GTDB): domain Bacteria; phylum Bacillota; class Clostridia; order Lachnospirales; family Lachnospiraceae; genus Lacrimispora. Next base: position 140,133 of record NZ_DALYXB010000008.1, on the reverse strand, counting down.
AGTTCCATTCTGATACATTTCATTCCGCTTACCCAGCCCTTCTCATCGGTGAGAATCTCAATGGGGTTTGACAGAAGATTAAAAATAATTCCTTCTTCTTTTGCATGATGGACTTCTTCCGCTCTTGCAGGAAGTTCCGCCTCGCTTCGTCTGTAAACAACATGCACCTCAGCGCCAAGACGAAGAGCGGTTCTGGCTGCGTCCATGGCAACATTGCCACCGCCGACAACTGCCACCTTTTTACCTGCTACAATTGGGGTATCGTAGTCGTCACGGAATGCCTTCATTAAGTTACTTCTTGTTAAGTATTCATTGGCGGAGAATACACCATTGGCATTCTCTCCGGGAATTCCCATGAACATGGGAAGTCCGGCTCCTGAACCGATGAATACAGCCTGGAACCCTTCTTCATCAAGAAGTTCATCAATAGTCACAGACTTTCCAACGATTACATTGGTCTCAATCTTAACGCCCAGCTTTCTGACGTTATCGATCTCCGGCTGTACTACGCCGTCTTTTGGAAGACGGAACTCAGGAATACCATAAGTAAGTACACCGCCCGGCTCATGAAGTGCTTCAAATATTGTAACTTCATATCCCAGCTTTGCAAGATCTCCTGCACAGGTAAGACCAGAAGGGCCGGAACCAATGACTGCCACTTTCTTTCCATTGGTTTTTTCAGGTGCTTCCGGAACAATACCATGCTCTCTGGACCAGTCTGCAACGAACCGCTCCAGCTTGCCGATAGAAACCGGTTCTCCCTTAATTCCGCGGATGCACTGACCTTCACACTGACTCTCCTGGGGACATACACGTCCGCATACCGCCGGAAGTGCTGAGGATAACGCGATCACTTTTGCAGCTTCCTCAATATTGCCCTCTTCCACCTCTTTAATAAATCCAGGTATATTAATGGATACAGGACAGCCCTTTACGCACTTGGGATTTTTGCACTGAATGCAGCGGCTGGCCTCTTCTCTTGCTTCTTCTTCATTATATCCAAGACATACTTCTTCAAAGTTTGTCGCTCTTACTTTTGGATCCTGTTCTCTGACTGGTACTTTCTTTAAAACGTCCATTAGTTGTCACCTCCACACTGTCCGCAGCCGCCATGATGAGTATCGCCTTCCTGGGTTTTTAAAATTGCACGCCCTTCTTCGCTCTTATACATCATCTGACGTTTCATGGCCTCGTCAAAATTCACTTTATGGCCGTCAAATTCCGGGCCATCCACGCAGGCAAATTTGACTTCGTCCCCAACAGTGATACGGCAGGCTCCGCACATTCCTGTACCGTCTACCATGACAGGGTTTAAGCTGACAACGGTTGGAATTCCTAATTCCTTTGTTAAAAGACAGGTAAACTTCATCATAATCATGGGCCCTATGGCAACACAGACATCGTACTGCTTTCCCTGATTATTCACAAGATCCTTAATTACTTCGGTAACCATTCCTTTTCTCTCATAGGAACCGTCATCCGTGGTCACATATAAATTGCCGGCCTGTTCTCTCATGGCATCTTCTAAGATCAGCAGATCCTTTGTCTTTGCGCCTACGATTACATCAACCGATATTCCGTGCTCCCTCATCCATTTTACCTGAGGATAAACAGGAGCAGTTCCAACACCACCGGCTACAAATAAATAGTTCCGTTTCTTTACTTCTTCCAAATCTTCTTCTACAAATTCAGATGCATTCCCTAAAGGTCCTACTACATCCTCAAAGCTGTCCCCTGTTTTTAGAACAGCCATCTTTTCCGTGCTGGCACCCACTGTCTGAAATACAATGGTAATTGACCCTTTGTCACGGTTATAATCACAGATGGTGAGCGGAATACGCTCCCCTCTGTCATCCATCTTTACGATAACAAATTCTCCAGGCTGGCAGGCTTTGGCAATCCGGGGTGCTTCCACATCCATCAGATAGATCTTGTCAGCTAACATCTCTGCTTTTAAAATCCTGTACATCTTCATCCTCCTAATGTCTTCGTGAATATACCTTTGCACCGTTCCTGAAAGCCATCCTGACAATCAGGTGAAATGGTACTCGTTCCATATTATCATTTTTAAATATCAAAGACAATACGTATTAAAAAATATCATTATTTTTTTATCGATTGACCAGTCCTCTGGTACATGCGGAACGTATAACACAAATTAAAGTATGTCTGTTCTTCACTTTCAGCACACATCTCCCAGCCGGTATCCTGATCCAGATTGGGGAAATGGGTATCTGCACTGTATGCATAGTCTATATATGTCACATGAGCTGTATGGCAATACGGAAGGAACTGTTCATAGATACTCTGACCGCCAATAACAAAACATTCTTTTCCAGGATGCTTTTCAAGCTCTTTCATCACTTCTTCTATGCTGTGGCAGATGGTAGCGCCTTTCACCTTATAATCAGTATTTCTGGTAAGTACGATATTGGTTCTTCCATATAATGGCTGTTTTCCCGGAAAACTCTCCAATGTCTTGCGACCCATGATAATAACTTTTCCAAGAGTTTCCTCACGGAACATCCGCTTATCCTCAGGTATGGATACCAGAAGCTGCCCCTGGTTCCCAATGGACCAGTTTTTATCCACTGCTACTATTAAATTCATAAGCATGTCCACCTTTTATTCTTCCTCTGCAAGGATCAGCTCCTTTGCGTAAGGAAGGCTTTCGATCCAACTGCAGAATGTATGCCATTCCTTTAATTTGTGGCTTCTTCTTGCAAAATAAATGTTGATTAAAGTTTCATAATTTAATGTACAGGTACGCATCTGATTGTAGCTGGAGGGGAGAAGCTGGATCATGTCATACCAGTCTTCCTTGTTCTTTGTTTCTATATAACGCAGTCGAATCTTCTCTAATTCTTCCACAACACTTCCCATAAAGGCAAGGGTTCCCTCTGTCATATGATCATGGCTGAAATCGTCCATATCAAATGGTTTTGAATGCATCTTATGCATGGTACTTGTAGAATTCGCTACAGTAGATACCTTATAGGTATCGTATTCCTTCCACCAGTATATAGGAGCAGTCACATCTACCGAAACAAAGATCTGCCGGATAAATTTTCTATGATCGCTGCCAGCTTTTCTTAGCCGTCTGGCAAGCCCCAGATCATTTGGTCCCAGTATGTACTCCCCTTCCTCATTATACTCGCTGTCCATACGGTCCCAGCTGTTCATTGGGTTTCTTGCACCACGTATGGCGTTTTCTATGTTCATAACACTGGTTCTTTCACACTTTAACATGGTATCTTCCTTTCTAACTGCGGATTCCCTCTTGCATGATCCTATCCATTATAAAACAAAACAGGTGTTACGTCTATTCCTTTATTACCCGATTTGCGCTTAATAAACAAACATTATTTTTGCGAAAATTTACATAATAAAAAAAATAATATCTGTTTTCTATTGAATCATAGCCAATAGTCTTCTATAATTATAATATTAAGTTTTTGGAAGGAGAATGATACCAATGGATGAAAATTACATACCGTTAAGGCTGGCACAGCTTCGGACTAAAAAAGGCATATCAGCCAGAGAAATGAGTCTTTCACTGGGACAGGCGGAAGATTACATCAGCGATATAGAATCCAGAAACAACACACCATCAATGGACCACTTTCTATTGATTTGTGAATATTTAGGGATATCGCCAAGGGAATTTTTTGATGAAGAAAATCCAAACCCCATCCTGCTTCATGAACTGATCACAGAGCTGGAACCACTGGGGGACCAGGACTTCGATAACCTGCTGAATCTGCTGTTTGAGGGCCAGAAAAAAATAAGAGAATAGCGAAAAAAGCAAGCGGGAAAACTGACTTTTTAGTTCCCAGTCTCCCGCTTCCACCACTGATCAAAGGCAGGACAGGTGATCCAGCTCCCACCGGATTTTACTGCCACTCTCGTTTTTGAAAACGATCAGCTTCTTATCAATCTGTTCTTTTAATTCACTTACATGGGAAATAATTCCTATAAGTCTGTGTTCTCCCGCAAGTTCCAAAAGGATCCGTACTGCTCTTAATCTGGATTCCTCATCTAAGGATCCGAAGCCTTCATCAATAAACATGGCATCCATCCGCACATTTCCTGCTGTTCTTTGAATAATATCTGCCATTCCAAGAGCCATGGCGAGTGCTGCCATGAAAGATTCTCCTCCAGACAATGTTTTCACATCGCGCAACTGCCCGGTCGACAGGCTGTACACGTCAAGATCCAGTCCAACCTCCCCCTGTTTTCCCAGTGCATTTAAATCCCGGCACTGCAGTAAAAACTCACCGTCAGACATGATTTTTAACCGCTTATTGGCGGCATAAACCATCTGATTAAAGTACTGACGCTGCACATAGGTCTGAAAATCCAGACTGACGGAAAGCTTTCCATTGGCTGTCTGGTTTAAACTATGATACAGCTGGTATTGCTTCTCAAGTTCTTTCCGTTCCTTAAAAAGTTTTTTTAAATTACTCTCTGTCCGCTCAGTCCGGCTTTTGATCCCTGCTATTTCTGCCAGTTTTAACTGGAGTAGTTTTTGTTCTTCCCTTAAGACGACAGCCTCTTCATCCCAGTGTGATGTATCGATTCTTTCCCTGCCTTTTGTCTCTTCTTCGTACTGGTTAAAAATCGTCCTGGCAGTGAGACACGCCTCCTCATAGCTACGTATTTCCTGCTGCCAGACTGTCCTCTGTTCCGAAGACATCTTTGCCTTCTGATAGTCTGTTTCGTCAGAAAATCCCAGTTCGGTAAGCAGGGAATCATAAGCCTCTTTTGAACTCTCCTGCGCCCTTAGAAGGGTCTCTCTGTTCTCTTTTAATGAAGCAAGACGGCCTCTCTTCTCCTGTTCCTCTTCTGATAACAGAAGAAACCTTTCATTAGCCTGTTTCTCCTGGGCCAGCAAAAGTTCTCTCCTGTTTTTTAATTTTTCCAGCTGAACTTCGGCCTGCTTCTCATCTGGGTAAGGAAGATTCTTTTCTAATTGTTCCCGCTGTGCAAATAAAGCTGAATTCTCCACTTTCTTATCCTGCCACTCAGTCCGCAGTCTCTCTCTTACCTGCTCCAGCTCTGCCATACGAAGCGCATCCGTTTGCCTGTCTTCAATCAGTTCCTTTAAACCGGCTTCTGCTTCTTTCGCTTTCTTTTCTTCCTCCCCTGCTTTCATTAGCAGAACCTGTGTTTCCTTCTCTTCGAGCAAAAAACGCTCCTCCATTAAATCCAAATCAATGCATGGATCAAACCATAAACTGGCTTCTTTCTTAATCCATTCTTCCTGGTGCCGGCAGCTTTCATATCTTCGTATCGTAAGAAGTGCTGCTTCAGATCGTCGTTCATTTGCCTGGTCTCTCTTAATCCTGGCTTCATCTACCATTTCAGCTGTGATACTGTCATCATAAAACTTCGCTTTCTGCGGGTGGTGGATGGAGCCACATACAGGACATGCGGTCCCTTCATTTAAATCCTTTGCCAGCAGACCTGCCTGATGTTCAAAAAAGCTTTGATAGAGAATGGCATATCTGGATTGTGCTTCTTCGTATTCGGTCTGCGCCTCCTTCTCAGAAACCCTTAATTGGGATACTTCCAACAGAACTTCCCTGTACTGTTTTAATGCCTGCAGAAGGTTCTTTAAAGCTTCTTCCTTTCTCGTATACTGGCCTGCAAGTTCTTTTAAGTCAGAAAGTTTTGCAGCTGCTGCTGTCAGAGACTCCTGCCTTCTTTCATATTCTTTTAATCGCAGGCTGACTCTTTCCAGTTCTTTTTCTGCTTCTAAAAACTGCTTCCGGGATTCCTCCTCAATACTTTTTTTGATCCGGCATAGTTCTTCCGTCTTCTTCCAGTCCTGGTACAGAGGCATGGAAGAATTAAGCCTGTCTAATAAAATAGTAAGCTTTGGAACTTCTTTTTCTGATGCTTCCTGGGTTTCCACCGCAGCTTTCTTTACTACGGCAAGTATTTCCCCTGCCTTTTTAAGCTCTTTCTCAAGCTCTCCTTCCCGTTTCCCGGCTGCTTCCCAGTCATTTTTTCTGTCCTTATACTGAATCTCTGCCGTATAAACTTTTTCTGCCCGTTCACCTATGGCAAGGCGTTCTCTTTTAAGCTCCCAGTCCTCACTCTGAAGCCTCAGTGCCTCCATGCGGTCAGCGGCTTCTCTTAATTTATCAAACAGCCGGTTCTGTTCCATAGCCTGATTTCGTTTACGTTCCACACTGGAAAGAGTTTCACTGCTTATTTCCCTCTTCTCAGAAAGCTGTTTTTCTTTTCCGTAGATTTCATCCAGGATAACAGATACCTGATTTATGATCTCCTCTATTTTCGTCTCTGGAAATTCCAGCAGCAAAAACCACTGGTCTTTATGTATGCTGTCCTGCAAAAGCTCCAGATTTCCTGTCTCATGAGCGCAAAGCTTCCTGTTGTCCTCCAGCTTTCCTGCATAGAAATTATTTTTTTCTTTTAACTTATACTGAATCCGGCTGTAAATTCCGGTATTGAAAATTCTGGAAAAGATTTCTTTTCTTTCTTTGGAAGTGGCCAGAAGAAGCTTTAAATAGTCTCCCTGTGCAATCATTGCAATCTGGGAAAACTGACTTAAATCCACTCCAATAATCTCTTCTATCTTCTGGTTGATATCCCGGATATTTCCGGCAAATTCAAGTCCGGTTGGAAGAATCAGGGAAGCTTTTGCAGGAACTGAGATTTTTGTATATTCTCCGTCTTTGTTTTTCCTCTTACTGCTTCTTAAATAGGAAGGACTTCTTGTAATTTCATAGGTTTCCCCCTGTTCTAAAAAGCGGAAGGTAACGAAAGTCTCCCTGTAATCGTCTGCATACTGGCTGCGCATCATGGAGGGTTCTCTTCGCTGTCCGCTGGTTTCTCCAAAAAGAGCATAGGAAACAGCATCAAATATTGTAGTTTTTCCAGAGCCGGTGTCTCCCGTAATGAGAAAAATCCCATGACCTGCAATCTGAAAATCCACCGTTTCCATATCTTTGTAGGAACCAAATGCCGACATGGTCAGTTTCAGCGGTTTCATAATCCTTCCTCCTCCTTTGCTTCCTGCACAATTTTTTCCATGGCCTCATAAGCTTCCTTCGTCATCTCTTCCCCGCTTACAGCCTTATAAAACTGCTGGAACGCTTCCAGTGGGTTTAATACAGATACACGCTCCTCTTCCTCCATCATCTTTTCCCTGGTGCGCACATTATCCACTTTCAGTTCCAGCAGATAATCATAAACTTCCTTTAACTGTTCCCTGATCCGGTATGGCTCATCCTCATCGGTCAGCGTGACACTTACAAAATCATGCCGGTTTTTATCATCTGCACGGCTTAGAACCTCTTTTAGTGTCCCTCTCTCACGCCTTACATCCTGAATTCCGCCAAGAGGAAGAACTTCACAAGCAGGTAATTCCCCTTTTGCTCCCATTTCTATGACAGTGATCCCTTTTCTGTGGTGTTCCTCACTGATGGAATATTTGAAAGGAGTCCCGCAGTAACGGATCCAGTCTGTTGAGACCTTTTGGGGACCATGAAGATGCCCCAGTGCTACATAGTCGAAGGGAGGAAGCACGGAAACATTTACCCGGTCCAGACCGCCTGCCATTATGACCGCCTGTTCCGATTCACAGGTTTCCGGGTCTGTGCTTCCCCCAGTATAGAACTGATGGGACAAAAGAACATTCCGCTCCCTGGTGTCAATGGCTTCTCTTGTAAGAACCTCTTTAATGGCATTTTCATATCCCTCCGGCTGACTGTCGGGAAATAAATTTCTTACGTAACCCGGCTTTAGAAAAGGCATCAGATAGAAATTAACCGGACCGTATTGATCGGATAGCACCACCTTTTTTAAGTATTCGTTCTGATTTTGAGGCGGCATCACCGACAAATGAATGGAATGTTTCTCCAGGAAGGAACCTGCATAGGAAAGCCGTTCCGGAGAATCGTGGTTCCCTGCAATAATGAGAACGGAAGGCTGCGGCCGGATCATGGATAGGGCATTTAAAAATCCCCCAAACAGGGTATAAGCTTCTGCCGAAGGAGCTGTCTTATCATAGATATCACCGCAGATTAATATTACATCGGGTTTTTCAGTAACTGCATAATTAACAATCTGGTTTAGTACAGCCTCCTGATTTTCTTTCAGGCTGTAACCATTTAACTGTTTGCCAATATGTAAATCGGACAAATGAAAGAATTTCATCCTTCTTTCTCCTTTCTCTTTTTACCTATCATACCATAAGGTGCTTATATTTAACAGAAGGATGAAAAAACAGGCATCAATCATTCGTCATTTTCCGACGATCTGATGCCTGCTTTATAACTTTTATCGGTTTAACGGCTCCGTGGAAGACACACAGTAAACATTTACATTCTGATTCCAGCGGCTGTTAAAAAATATCCGATCTCCAGAGTGACTGTATATCGGATGGGGATGGGCATCCTGTCCCAGCCAGTCACTTTCATGCTTACAAAGGGGAATCCATTTCAGTTCTCCACCCTCCCAGTCGACCAGTACCCGGCAGATGTATTCCGCATCTTTTTTATGAGGATCCGGTCCATTATCCGTACTGTTTTCCCTTGTTTTTTTAACTTCCCATGGATATTTAAAGTATCCGTCGCACACCAGATTACCGGCATGATCCATGGTGAAATGTCCATAAGCATTATAACTGTCAGGAAGGGCAATCTCCCAGTATTTCCCGGTACCCAGCTCATATTTGCCAACCATGGCCGGACCTCCTGCATAGCCTCCATGATAGATAATACTTGTCCCGTCGTCACTCCACATCTCGTGGCAGACCCAGTCGTTTCTGCTTCTTAAATAGCCTCCAGTACTACCCAGTGTATCACTTCCTTCCCTTCTTACAGGGGTCAGCGTATCCTGACTATGGTCATAAAGCCAGATTCTCCGAATTCCACAGTCAAAAGAGGCCCATTCGTGATTATACATAATCAGATCAGAATCTTGCGGGTGAAACTGTACATGGGTAATCCAGCACTTTTCTACCACTTTCTCATACACCATATCGCCGGTATTAGTATCATAGACACATAAGTAACTGTTCAAATTTTCTTCCTGAACGCGTCCATCAATATCATAAGCTGGTCTTTTGTCCAGTCCGGAACCCTCCGTTTCCGGATCAAAATCCAGGCATCTGCCATCTGTCATGGGAACACAGAGATATTTTCCATCTGAACTGGCATGGGTGAATGCGGTCATTCTTCCTTCCGGCACGGTATTTAAAACAGTAACAGTACCGGTTAAATCTGCCTTGCAGATCTTATCATCCTGGATAAAGTAAACCACATCCCTTTTGCTGTCCAGGCACACACTGGCTTTTCCCAGCCCCTGACCTAATGTGCCGTCAAAATACACATAGCTTTTTAAAATCCCTTTTTTATTCTCAGTCAGAAACCGTTCCTCACCTGTCAGTAAATCTTTGACCATGACATTGGGGTTTCCTCCTTCGTCACAGATCATATAGATCTTCTCGTCTTTCTCGCTGATGGATGATGAGGTAAAATACAAAAGCTGTGTATTATAAAGATCCCTATTTCCCGCACCACCGGTCAGCATACGGCCATTTAGCATTGATTGTTCCATCATGTATTGCAGCTCCTTAAAACCTGCACTTACTCCAAAAAGCGCAGTGAATTTTTTTCATATAGTGACATATTACTTCTAAAAATCATTTGACTTCCAACCACAAAAAGTTCATCCGGGATGGCATCCCGAAGCAGATAATCCATGAGAAATTTGGTTGCCATAAAAGATTGGGCATAGGGATTTTTCTGAACCAGATTCTGGAAAGTTCCCCTTCTTAAAAATTCCTTATTTTCAGGAAACAGGTCACTGCCTATTGCCACAAGATCTTTGGATCTGCCGCTTTCTTCAAGAGCCCGTCCAAGCATAACGCTTGATCTGGAAGAGACACAGCATGCTCCAGCTACATCCGGACGGTTAATATAGTCCAGTATATTTTTATAAGATTCCTCATCGATCTGGTTGGAATGTTCTTTATAAACCAGATTTCTATGGCAGTTTTCTTTCATATAATCTTCAAATCCCTTTTCAATCAGACGATGAGACGGATATTCTTTTCTGCCCGCACATAACAGGACGCTGCCGCAGAATGGTATTCTCCCTAAAAGCTGTTCTGCCATGGTTCTTCCGATACTATCATAGTCAGCCGCAACACAGCACAAGCGGCCGCTTTCTAAAATATCCGTATCTACAAGAGCTAACGCAAGACCCCCATCCGTATACCTGCGAAGCTGTTGTGGCTCATAAGGGCAGCTGTTGCCCTGTATTACCAGTCCATCAAGTTCACCTGCTTCCAGAAGCTGTGTCAGCTCGCGAAGCGCCAAATCCCTGTCATCGTCCGTTGATCCGCACTTCTGGTTTTCCGGATACGGGAACTCCCTGCAGCTTATTTTATAATCATACAAGGTGTTTACATAGGTTCGCATACCATTCCAAAGCTGGGGATAGTAAAATCGGTTATCCTCATCTACGCCGGGAAAACAGGCAGCAATGCGCAGTGTCTTTCTTTTTAAAGAAGCCGCTACTGCATTGGGATGGTAGTCCATCTCCTTTGCCAATGCTATTATTTTTTCCCTGGTCGCTTCTCCTACTCCCGGCTTATGATTTAATGCCAGATGCACCGTACCGATGGATACTCCTGCCATGCTTGCTATGTCTTTAATCGTGGCCCTTTTCATCATCAGGCTCCTCCTTGTATCTATTCTTATATTAATCAAATGAAACTCAGGGCCTTTGAACGATCAGGAAAATCCAAAATACTCCTTTGCATTATAATAGCAGATATTCTGAATTATCTTTGACAGCTCTTCCTCTCCACCAAAATATTCTCCCCGCTCTACCAGTTCACCAAAATAATTGCAAAGAACTCTACGGTATAATTCATGACGGGGATAAGATAAAAAGCTTCTGCTGTCTGTGAGCATCCCTGCGGAAAGACTGACCGGATACAGATTGGCTGCTGACTTTAACTGACGTTCAATTCCATAGCTCTGATCATGAAACCACCAGGGAGCCCCCAGCTGCACTTTGGCCCGAGTCGCCTTTTCACAAAACCCTGCAGCAAGTATAGCATAATTTTCTGTATTTGTTCCATCTAAACAGTATAAAATAGTCTTTGGAAGAAGATCAATTTCATTGAGATGATTTAAAAGTTCGCCTACACTCTGTACCTTTGTTGAATCATCTGCACAATCAAAACCGGTACTCGGCCCAACCTCTTTTACATACCTCCGGTTTGCATTTAAGTATGTACCAATATGAAGCTGCATCACAAATCCATAATTACAGTATAGCTTTCCCATTTCAAGTAGAAAAGCACTTCTGTACTTGTTATCCTCTGATTTGGTTATTGTCTCTCCTTTTATGGCTTTATCAAAAATTCTTTCTATTTCTTCTTCTGTGCTATTCTCCCAGGTGAAGTCCGGTATGCCATGATCGGATACCGTAGTTCCGGTCGTATCTTTGAAAAATCTGAGACGCTTTTCCAAAGCTTTACCCATAGTTTTAAAGGAATCAATATTCATCCCTGCCGCTTCAGCCAGGGACATAATATAGAAAGGAAACCCTTTTTCAGCTGCAAACATGGCTTTATCGGGACGAAATGCGGTGATTACTCTTGTTTTTAAAGACAGATCATGCTTCATGGAAATATGATAGCGCAGATCATCAATAGGGTCTTCCGTTGTGCTGACTAGTTCTACATTGGCATGCTCCATACACCAGCGCGGTGTCATATTCTGTTTTATAATCATCTGCTTAGTAATTTCATAGATCTCTTTTGCATTGGCAGAGCCAAGTGGTTTGTCAATTCCGAAAAAACGCTTTAGTTCCAATGCGCACCAGATGTAGATTGGATTTCCAATCAGCTGGGGAAGAATTTCGGCAAATTTAAGATATTTCTCATAGTAAGTAGTATCCTTACCGGTGATGTATTTCTCATCTATTCCAAAGGTTCTCATGGCACGCCATTTATAATGATCTCCGGACAACCACATTTCTCCCAGATCCTCAAACTGCCGGTTCTCAAAAATATCCCTGGGCAGGAGATGACAGTGATAGTCTATGATGGGCATTGGCTCTGCATATTTGTGATACAGCATTCGGCCCGTTTCATTGGTTAAGTATAATTCCTCATGGAAACACGTATTCATAATCTAATCCTTTCTCCTAAAAGCCAATTAAGGCCCCGCCGTCTACCGGCACGCAGGTACCGCTGATGTAACGGGCTGCCCTGCTGCATAAAAAAGCAGCGCACATCCCCACATCCATGGGATCTCCCACTGTTTTTGCCGGAATTCTCCCCATAATTTTCCCTAGTCGTACCGGATCACTGTCTGTGGCTTTATGAAACATGGGTGTATCAATCCAGCCAGGAGCAATGGCATTTACAGTAATCCCGTATTCAGCCAGCTCCGCCGTAAGGGTATGAATCAGTCCTAAATACCCCGCTTTTGCTGTAGAATACCCGGAAACCTGGGGCTGACCAATATAACTTGTCATACTTGCCTGAAATAAAATTCTGCCATGACGCTGTTTCATCATCTGGGGCACCAGTGCCTTAGTTAGCGCAAAGGCTCCTACAAGATGAACATTCAGCACCTGTTCATATTCTTCCACGCTCATCTCCCAGATATATTTCTTGCAGTGATTACCGGCATTATTCACAAGAATGGATACCGGTCCCTGTTCCTGGCTGATGCGTTCTGCCATATGCTGTGCCTGGTCTGTCTGAGTAATGTCAAACTGGTAATATACAGCCATATCTCCAAATTCTTCCAGGGCTGCTGCGGCCTGCAGGGGTGTTTCCATACTGAGAACCACCACTTTCGCGCCTGCATGGACAAGACATCTGGTAATCGCAAGCCCCAGTCCTGTGGCTCCTCCTGTAACAACTGCAGTCTCTCCTTTTAAAGAATAATAGTCTGATATACAAAATTCCTCAAGCTCCTGATTTGTGAAAGCTGCCATCTCTATTCCTCCTGTGCTGTTTTCCGACAGCTTTTGATAACAGCTGCCTGTTTTTCCTGATATTTATAAGGAATAAAAAACTCCCTGTGAAAAAGTGCCTCACTTTTTGTTAGCGTTCCTTCTGCCGTCCGTTTTACCAGGGCTGCAAGGGAAAGGGCAAGTTCCTCCTGGCTGCATTCTCCCATTAATACCGGACTGGCATCAAAGTCCATATCCTCTTCCATGTGAAGATAAGTTTGATGGTTTCCGGTAATTTTAATGCAGGGACTTACGGCGCTTCCAACTACATTGCCTCTTCCAGTCACTAAGAACACCAGATGAGCACCACAGCTGATTAAATCCATAAGCCCTTCATTGTCATTGGGATTCGTAATACCAAACTGCATCCAGTAGGGATCAGGAGTGGAATCCAAAAGCCAGAGTCCTGGTTTTTTAGGGGCCTGCGCAACTTTTAAAACACCCTCAATCGGCCGGCTTCCGCTTTTTATAACAGCTCCCATGCTCTTTTCCTCAATTGTGCTTAGCCCCCCTGCAAAATTCCCGGGACTGACCGAGTACTGCCTGACTGACTTACAATAATCCAGGGCTTTTCTATAAGTATATTGAATTTCATTTTTGGCGGCTTCACTGGCTCCTCTGGAAACAAGAAAATTTTCCAAACCAATGGCTTCCACAATTTCTTCAAAAATCGCCGTTCCGCCCCAATCAAACAGGAAATCATAAAAACGTCCTACTGCTACATTGCCAGCCAGCCCGCTGGTATAATCACTTCCTCCGCATTCTGCGCCAATTACCAGATCAGAAAAACCCATCTCCACCCGTCGGACAGACTTTATGGCTTCCTGCATACGGCGGATAAATGAAATCCCTTTTTCTACAGACCGGCGTGTCCCGCCTTCTTCCTGTATAAACAGCCAGTCAGCTTCTTTTCCTTCTTCCTCAGCAATTCGTGCAAGCCGCTCTGGCTGGACATATTCACATCCCAGGCCTACCGTAAGAACAGCACCTACGTTCGGGTGTCTGATCAGACTGATCAGAAGGTTTACGGCATACTGGTTGTCTGTACATCCATCAAATCCAACCAGCTCCACGTCAGCGCTGGCGATTCGATCCACAATCTGCCTCGCTACAAATTCACTGCATTTTACAGTATAAATAACCAGTACACGGTTGCGGATTCCCTTATTTCCATTCCTGCGCTCATAACCAAGCCAGCGTGCATTTTTAAGCTCCACCAACTCCCCTCCTTTATTCATATCTGGTGTCCTTAGGAGCACCAGTAACAGCATCTAAGTGACTGGAACGTTCATCGTATACACTGCAGATATTATGAAGATGAACCCAGCTTCCTTTCTGAATCACTTTTGTTGCTTTTCCAATAACTACACCATATTTTATAATGTCATCTCCAGGTTGCATGGTGCTAAGAGAGATCTTATGTCCAACCGGAATTTCTTCTATTGCTGTCTCCTCATCCTTTATTTTTTCTCCGCGAATCAGGACTCTTCCAGGATTAATTGGCTCAAGGGACGTTGCCACGTTGTCATCTTTATGAATTTGAAATGCAAACACGCTCGTTCTCCTTACAATATGCCGAAGGCAGCAAATGCTTCTGTAGCACTCATACCCTCTTCAATCGCCTTTCTGACCTTCTTTTCACCTGTCGCCTTTTCCAGAGACTTTTCCAGTACTTCACTGGCAACTTCTCTTGGAATGATGAGCACACCGTCAATGTCACCAAATACAAGATCCCCGTCATGAATTGTTACCTGTCCGATTTCAATGGGACAGCGGAACTCACTGACATAAGTACGAACGCTGGAATCCTGTGCCCAGCAGGCTCTGGCAAATACCGGCCAGTTTAATCCAAGAACCTGGGGCGTATCTCTGGTGTAGCCGTCTAATACTGCTCCTGCTGCCCCTCTCACCTTTGCGGTGGTTGTTAAAAGTTCTCCCCAGAGAGCGCTGTTATGTGCTCCGGTGGCTATATAAATCTCGTTTGGTTTCAGTTGATCCAAAGCCTCCGTTAAATATCCAAACGGTTTTTCAGGCATCTTAAATACGTCGTGTTCCAGTACCGTACAAGCGTATCCTGCAAGTTTAAAACGATTGTCTGGTTCGTCATTGAACTTGCCGCCAATGGGTGCAAGAGCAGGTAATGGTCTTATCCCGGCAGGCAAAAACTGGTGAGTATATCCCATCTGATCCAGAATATCTCCTACTACCGGCGTATATAGCTTCTCTTTCATCAGTTCAAACATTTCTTCGTCATTCTTCCAAATTGCCATATTAAAAACACTCCTTTTAAAAAATCTGTTAAAAATGCTGCTGCGTTTTTATGTGCGCAGCAGCTGTTTTGCTCTTCTTATACCGGCATAATCATATTTGGGAGGAACATGACAAATGCAGGGAAATAGGTAACAATCATCAATACCAACAGCATAACCAGGTAAAAAGGAACCAGGGTTTTTGAAAGCCGCTCAATAGGAATCCTGGAGATTGCCGCGCCAATAAAAAGTGTGGAACCAACCGGTGGGGTAATCAGTCCGATTCCAAGATTTACAATCATGATAACGCCAAAATGAACCGGATCCACGCCTACACTGGTGGCAATCGGAAGTAAAATAGGAGTCAGAACCAGAATAATACAGCTCATATCCATCATCGTTCCGAAAATCAGCATCAGAATATTCATCATAAATAAAATATGGAATTTATTTGTAGTCATACCAAGAATGGCTCCTGATATTATGGACGGCACCTTTAAATATGTTAACAGCCAGCCAAATGCAGACGAAGTAGCAATCAGAATTAACACAATTGCCAGGGTATTCAGCGCATTTTCGAGTACATTCCATACATCTTTGATTTTCATCTTCCGATAGATGAAGATTGATACAAAAAATGCCCATACAACTGCGATTGCGGCTGATTCGGTTGCAGTAAACACACCCGCTACTACGCCCACTACCACGATCATAACAGTGAACATGCCCCAGACTGCTTCTCCGGAGACTTTTATTAACCGTTTTAAGTTAAACGCCTCTCCTTTTGGATAATTCTTCTTAACGGATACATAGTAGCTGTAGATCATCAGCGCTATTCCAAGTACAATGCCCGGCACAAAACCTGCCAGAAACAAACGCCCAATGGACACACTGCCTGCCACTGTGGCAAATATAACCATGTTATGGCTGGGAGGTATTAAGATTCCCTGAACTGAGCTTGCCATGGTTACATTGGTTGCAAAGTCATCATCATATCCCTGATCTACCATCATTGGAATCAGAATGGTTCCAAGTGATGCCGTATCTGCCGCTGAAGAACCGGAAATTCCGCCAAAAAACATGGATGCAACAATGTTTACCATGGCAAGACCACCCCGGATCCATCCGACCAGTGCATCGGATAAATCAATGAGACGATCAGAAATGCCTCCTTTTCCCATGATTTCTCCGGCAATAATAAAGAAGGGAACTGCCATCAGAGAGAAGGAGAATACTCCCTTAACCATCAGCTGAACCACCTGCATCAAGGGCAGTTTTAAATACATCATGGTAAGAACGCTGGATACCCCGATGGCATACGCTACCGGCATTCGAAAAGCAATAAAACCAAAAAATGTACAGAGTAAAATAATAATAGCAACAGACTCACCTGCCATCTGATCCACCTCCTGTGATTTCGTAGCCGGAAGGGGTTTTCCCCATCATATGTGACAGATACAGGATGAAACGTTCGCTTTGCATCAGCAGCATGCAGACTCCGGCAATGGGAACTGAGGCATAGAGAACACTCTGCTTACATCCAAGACCCGACATAATGCTTGACTGCATCAGCTTTGTAAACTGGAGCCCGTAAATAATCATGAACAGACTGAATGCAAAGATGCAGACATGGCTCATAGCCTTTAAAAATCCAATTACTGGTTTTGGCAGAATAAAATCAATCAGCATTACCCGGATATGGGTATCTGTCCTGACAGCAAGGGAAGCACTGATTAATGCCATATATACCATACAAAGCAGAATTGCCTGCTCTCCCCAGCGAGGAGTTACATGCAGTATGTAGCGGCAGAATACGACAAAGGTTGTTATGCAGATCGAGGCAATGAATACAATCTTGCAAAATGACATAAACAGCCAATAAACAGTATCGTAAAATTTCTTCACTTTATGTCTCCTTCTCTAAAAAGTTATTTCTGAACTTCAATCATCTTCTTCAGCAGATCTTCCATTCCGGCTGTGTAAGTTGCCCAGACACTTTCACAAGCAGCCTGAGCTTTCGCCTTATCCTCAGCTGTCATCTCTACAATAGTAACTCCTTTGTTTTCCAGTTCCTTTTTAAGTGCCGTTTCTTCTGCAGCAATCTCTTCTTTATTCCAGTCGGAAGCTTTCTGTCCTGCTGCCAGCAGGATTTCCTTATCCTCGCTGCTTAGGGCATTCCATTTTGCCTCTGCCATCATAATGATTCCAGGGCTGAAGGTATGACCGCTCATCAGATAGTAAGGAGCAACTTCATAAAATTTATTAGAAGAGAAGCCCGGCATTCCATTTTCAGCGCCATCAACCACACCAGTCTGAAGAGAACTGTATAATTCGCTGTAGGATATAGGGGTAGGCTGTGCTCCCAGTGCCGCCATGGTATCCATCATAAGTGCAGTCTCCGGCACACGGATCTTTTTGTTTTTTATATCATCAAGTCCTTTGATTTCTTTGGAAGTAAAAAGATTGCGGGCCCCTTCGTCTGTATAGAATAATCCTACCATTCCAGCTCCCACTTCACTTCCTTCCGTTAAGAATGCCTGTCCCAGATCCTTGTCTTCCAGAACTTTCCACATGGATTCCCTGCTTGTAAAAACAAATGGGAGTCCGAACATATTCAGTTTTTTAAATCCATAATCAGATAAAGAATTGGTATTTCCACGATACATATCAACGGTACCTCCTCCCATCTGAAGTGCATTTAAACAGGTCTTCTCATCTCCCAATGTTGATGCCGAATACACTTCGATCTTGATGCGCCCCTTTGACATCTCATCTACATAAGCAGCAAATTTGTACCCCACTTTTGTATTAATGTTGTCATCACTGTTTAATTCTGCATACTTAAAAACCAGTTCCGGTGTGACAGAATCAGCTTTCGCTGCGGTTGTCTGGGCAGCTTTTGTCTCTGCCTTAGTAGCTGCAGCTGTCTCAGCAGCTGAGTCTGATTTGCCTGAACAGCCTGCCAGACTCACTGCCAGGGCAGATACCAGTGTTATAGCCAGTAATTTTTTCATGTAAATTCCCTCCTGAATAATATAGTGTTTGCCAAGACCCGCCGTTTACTAAAACGTTTTATGAGCCCCATGTAAAAAGATTATTATATATTCACATTTTTGTCAATATTAATTTTATATCAATCATTATTTTGTGCATTTTCACATCACACTCTCTTTTGATCTTTTCTAATTATTATATTATCAGCTCTAAAATCTATATTATTAGGTTTTTTGTTTATTTTTACTCAAAAAACGTTTTAGTATTTACATTTAAAATCCCATATGATACTATATTTTTGCATAAGGCACGGACGGAAAGGAGATATGCCACATGAAATTCACATCAAATCCAGATATTATTGTGCATGTTTTAATTAACAAAGAGCATTTCAGCCGTTTTTCCAACTTCCAGGCTCTCTGGGTTCACAAACGCTATCTTGGTTTAATTGCCTTTACCGGACTTTTAACCCTTTTTGGCTTGTTTCATCTGATTACCGGAAGCACAGTTTACTTTCTTCTCTTTACCGCAACAGGTTTTCTCGTCCCAGCCATTTATTTAATTCAATACAAACACAGTGTTATCAGAGAAATCAACAGACTCCGCCTCAACCAATTATCTTATGATGCTTATACCATTCAGCTGGGGACAGATGGAGTTATGGCAGACAACCGGAAAGAACAGGTTTTTTATTTCTGGCAGGATATCAGAGCCGCTTACAAATTCGGAGACTGTACCTATCTTTATTACACACCAAAGCGAGCATTGATCCTTCCTGACTGCTGCATTATCAAAGGGACGAAAGAAGAACTTTGGGAGCTTCTAAGTATCCATATGCCCAAACAATGTATAAAGAAATGGAGAAATGTTTTATGAAAATTACAACTTTTGAAACATGGTGGATCAGCAGGGACAAATGCCTGTTTGACAAAAAGCGCCAGGGAGGTGCAAGTATGAACTGGGATGTCCTGGCCATACGGATTAGTACAGATACCGGGCACCAGGGAATTGCAACGTGTCTGGCAGCCAGAAGCGGTGCCGTCAGCGAAGCTTATCTCTACGACAACATAGCACCCGTCATAATGGGAAGGGATCCACACGACCGGGAAGCCATCTGGCATGAGCTTTGGAATATTGACCGTCATCTGACATTTTTTCCGGTTTATCTTCCAGGTCCTGTCGATGTTGCGCTATGGGATCTTTGCGCAAAGGAAGCCGGGCTTCCTCTCTATCAATACATTGGTGCGTACCGCAAAAAACTGCCGGTTTATGCCAGCGGAAATTTTCATGCTGCCGTAGAAGAATATGTTGAAGAAGCACTCCATTATAAAGCCCTTGGAATTCCTGGCTACAAGGCTCATCCCGCAGGTCCTGCTGCCTTTGATATGGAAGTCCATAAAGCCCTGCGGGAAGCAGTTGGACCTTCCTATGTTCTCATGAGTGATCCAGTGGCCGAGTATACCATGGGCGATGCGGTTACTGTAGGCAGGCAGCTGGAACAGTTAGGATATAAATGGCTGGAAGAACCATTCAGGGATTTTGAACTCTACAAATATACGGAGTTGTGCCGTACCCTGGATATCCCCGTAGCTGCCACAGAAACTACAAGAGGTGCTCACTGGGGCGTCGCCCAGGCAATTGCCCAGCGCTCCGCCGATATTGTAAGAGCCGATGTAAGCTGGAAAGACGGTGTTACGGGAACTTTAAAAATTGCTCACCTGGCGGAAGCTTTTGGCATAAACTGCGAAATACATACAACAACCATGAACTATATGGATCTGGTCAATCTTCATGTCAGCTGCGCAATCAGGAATTGTGAATATTTTGAATATTTTGTTCCGGAAGAAAATTACCAGCTTCCAATGAAGGGAAAACTGCCCATAGAAAACGGGATCATAACAGTACCTGATCTCCCCGGAGTAGGCGCAGACCTTGATTGGGAATTAATCGAAAAATCATGCAGAAGCTATCAAAAGATGGAACTTGAATAAAGGAGACTCCAATGAAAGAATTAGTAGGACTTGCAGGAATTGTAACTGGCGGAAGCAGCGGAATCGGTCTTGCAATAGCCAATACCCTGGCCAGTGCAGGTGCAATCGTTTATATTATCAGCCGGTCTGGAAAAACAAAAGAAGGATACCCGGAGAGTCTTTCGGGTACGGTTCACATAAAAGGGGATATTACAAATTCAGAGAGTATGGAAAAGATATGCGCAGATCTGGCATCCCGTCATGGCGGACGGCTGGATTTTCTGGTTAACAATGCAGGAGCCACCTATAAATGCCCTGCTGAAACTTTTCCTGAAGAAGAATTTAACCGGATTATGGAAGTTAATGTTTCCTCTGTTTTCCGTATGAGCCAGCTCTGCTACCCTTATTTAAAAAAAAGCAGCTTTAAAGGAAGAATTGTAAACATTTCCAGCATGAGCGCTCACCTGGGCTTTTCCCAGGTGGTTCCATATTGCATCAGCAAAGCGGCAGTCTGCGGAATGACCAGAGGCCTGGCTGTGGAATGGGCACAGGATGGAATCTGTGTTAACAGCATTGCTCCCGGCTGGTTTCACAGCAAAATGCTTGATGACATCATGGATGATGAGAGGGGGGCAAAGATTCTAGGTCGTATGCCTTTCCATGAACTCGGTAATACAGAGGATTTAGGAGCTTTGGCTTTACTTTTAATTGGGCCTAACGGAAGTTATATGACCGGCCAGGACTATGCATTAGATGGTGGTGCACTGGCCTACGGCTATTAAATCACAAAATCAGGGGTTGAAGTAGTTTACCTGAACTTCTTCACCCCTGAATACTTTTTCATCTTATCTTTCTGCCAAAGCCAGTTTTTCCAATTCTTCTTTACTTAAAAGTTTTTGGAGATTTATGAGCAGAAGATTTTTTTCCTTATTACTTCCCGTTAGTATTTTAGTTGCTCCAGACAGACAGCTGCTTAAAGATTCATTGGTAAAATAGGGAACCGGTAAAATTTCTTCCTGCAGCACCTGGCATACCGCTTCAACTCCATCAACAATAAATCCATATAAACTGTTAGAGATCTTTGTAATAATGATACAGTTCCTGTCATTATACTCTTTTGCGTCTCCTCCAAGTTTCTGCCGTAAATCCACAACTGGAAAGGTATCGCCTCTCAAACTGACCACGCCTTTTACATAAGCTGGAGAGTCCGGAAAATGTGTAATCCTTTGTAATCCAACAATCTGCACAACACAGGTAATGGAAAGACCGAGCAACCGGTTATCTGCCCAAAATGTCAGGTATCTGTCTTTTAAGGTATCCGGATTTGCCTGCTGGTGAATCCGCAATTCCTGCCTTTTCAACCTTCATTTCCCCCTTATTTCTGAAACATCAATACTTTACACAGGAACCTGCTGATACATGCCTGGTATCGTCAAATTTCCTTCCTGACTCTGTCCTGCCATGACTGGTATAATCCTCATGCAGCTTGAATTTTCTTACTTCCTGCTGTAGTATTTCAGCCTGCGCAGCAAGCTCCTCACTGGCTGCAGAGCTTTCTTCCGCAGTAGCGGCATTGGTCTGAACAACTGCAGACACCTGGGACAGACCCTGATTGATCTGTTCAATTGCTCCCGCCTGTTCGGTAGACGCTGATTCAATTTCATTAATTGCCTGTTCCACCATCTGAGCCTTATCTTTTACCGTAAATAACAGCTTTAGTGTATCATCAGCCAGACGCTCCCCATGAGATACCATTGTTACCGATTTTTGAATCAGATCAGCTGTCTGCTTTGCAGCATCCGCCGATTTCGCTGCTAAATTACGGACTTCATCAGCAACTACTGCAAAACCTTTTCCTGCATCACCGGCACGGGCAGCTTCTACAGCAGCATTAAGGGCAAGAATGTTGGTCTGAAATGCGATATCCTCCACAAGCTTGGTAATCTTTGATATTTCCTGGGAAGATTCCCCAATCTCTTTCATGGCAGTATTTAACTCCTGCATATATTCGTTGCTTTCCATAACACCCTGACCTGCCTGATTTACATAATCAGCTGCTTTCTCAACACTTCTGGCATTTTTTGTTGCCTGATCAGCAACATTTCCAATGGAAGCATTTAATTCTTCCAGAGTTGCTGCCTGTTCTGTTGTTCCGCTGGACAGAGCCTGGGCACCGTCAGAAACCTGCCCTGATCCGGAATTAACCTGTTCTGCTATGGTAGTAATGGAAGAAGCCAGATTGTGAAATTTTTCAACCAATTCCGCAAGTGCTTTTCCAAGAATATCCTCTTCAGAGCGAATGGCCACAACAGTTGTTAAATCGCCGTCTGCAATTGCCCTTGTCGTCCTGGCCAGTTCAATATTGTTAATAATCATCTTGTCAAAGGCACTGGCGAGGCCACCAACTTCATCTTTCCTGGAAGCCCAGCCTCTTTCTTTTTCACCTGCGATTTTTTCAACTCCAAAATCTCCCACAGCCACCATACTGGCAAATGTCTCAAATATATAAAGGGGATAGGCAATAATATCTGACATATAACTGGAAAGATATAAGGAAAGAATCACAGAAACAATAGAAATTAATGCAATTACAATTATTATAACTGCCACATTCCTGGTAAAATGCAGCACTGTAAAAATGCCTGCACCTGCTGTAATCATTGTAAATGCTACAATTAGCAGATAGCTGACTAACAGTTTCTTTGCAACTTTTAAATCCTCAAACCACTTTTTCACTTTAACATTCCCTCTTTCATTTATTCCGGATGACTGGATCCGGTCTCCTCTTTTGTATTCGCCTGCAGTTAGTTAAATATCATAGAACACCTCCGTTTTCTCTGTCTTTTTAAGCCTTTACAAACTTGGAAACAATCTTCGCAGTATATCTCATACTGTGTCTCAGTCTGTGAAACATAAGATTAATGGCTGTTTCCCGTGATACTGACGGTTTTAAAGACGGCGTATGGAGTCTATGACTATTTAACTGATATGGGGAATAGAAAAGGAGGAGAAATCATCCCTAAAGCGATATTGAACTATCATGTGATAAAGTATGACGGGGTCTGTGACGGCGTTCTGCTATTAATAAAAAAATATTATGTAATATTTAAATTAAATTTCTAACATTTTCTTGCAATTATCGTTTATTTCACTGTATAAACTGTTGTTTGACAAAGAAAAGTAATTACTTTATAATGAGAAATGTCGAAATATATATAATTTTGCAACCGCAGTATGAGATATACTGCGCAAATATTTATATTTATGCACTACTTTCTGATTTTAATTTATAAAAAAAGCCTCCAATGAAGATTGTCGTTTATCTTCGTCGGAGGCTTATCTTATTTCTCTATCATTCTATTTAAAATAATATCTGTATCAGTAAACTTGCGACTATCAGGATAAGTGCACCGCAGATTCTGGTGGCAATCTGCGCAAATGGCAGAAGTTCCATTCTCTTTGCTGCTGAAAGAACTGCAATATCTCCTGTTCCGCCCATGTTGGTTGTGCAAAGTCCAGCCGTAATTGCAGACTCCACCGGGTAAAAGCCAACCAGATGGCCACCGATTCCGGCACCTAGTGATACACTTCCAACTACTACAAATACAAGAAGCAGATACATAGGGCTAACTGCCTGGGCAACTGCACCTAAATCGATCATTGATATTCCAATTCCGACTAAAAGTGCGCTGGTCCAGTTTTTCATAACAAACTGGGACCACTGGCGGGCGGAATCTTCAAATTTTACCGGTATAATACCGCATGCCTTACTGACAGCCACAAGAATAATCATCCATGCATATGAATGAACTGCAGGAACAAATTTACTAATAATAACACCCATTAAGAAGAATAACATAGCGGTAATCATACCGATTCCCAATTCTTCCAAAGTGACAGATGAGTTGTTTTTTTCATTCATGTCAGAATTGTGGTTTCTCATAAGACGTCCATTACCAGTCAGAGCAGGTTTTACTTCCCCAAGCTTTGCCAGAAGACCAGCACCTACAATTGCCATGACATTACCAAGCGTGGAGGCTGGTATCATTCTTGATATGATAGCGGCTTTATCTGTCTGCAGTGCTTCTGCATACATACCGGATAAAGGAACTACTCCGGCACCCATTCCGCCTCCCATCATGGGAATTGCCACATACATGATGGCATCTACAAAACCATATCCAACCAAAGCTCCTACTGCGCCAACACTTAAGATTGCCACAGTCATGGCGCAAAGTGCAACCGGGAGAAAACGTACAGCCGCTTTTAATAAAAGAGTACGGTCCATACCAAGAATACTTCCGGTAATTAAGGCTGCTATGTAGAAATTCAAAAATCCAGTCTTATTCATAAACTGATCTACATTCTCCACTACATCCTTTGGAATCAGACCCGCATACACCAAAGCAGCAGAAGCAAAGATGCACACAATTGCACCGCCGCCCAGGAAGGTTTTTACGATTGGAAGGTTATTACCAATAATATTAAACAATCCGCCAAAAACCATCATAACCAGTAAGGCGCCGATCATGCCGGAGGGAAGCCACTTCATGGCAATTGAAACTGCGGTGATTACGGTAAATCCCAGATAAATGGGCAGCGGTATGCCGGATATTTTAATGCTTTTTACTTTATCCATTTTATTTTACAACCCCCTGCTCCACCGCTTTTTGCTTCACCGCTTCAGCAACTGCTTTGGCAACACGTTCATCAAATGCTCCTGGTATGATGTATTCCTCTGTCAGTTCTTCTTCCTTTATAATACCTGCAATTGCATAAGCAGCCGCTATCTTCATCTCTTCCGTGATATCCGTTGCTTTTGCGTCAAGGGCGCCACGGAATATTCCCGGAAATACCAGTACATTGTTGATCTGATTTGGGAAATCGGAACGTCCTGTTGCAATAATTCTTGCTCCGCCTTCCTTTGCTTCATCGGGCATGATCTCTGGTGTTGGATTAGCCATTGCAAATACAATTGAGTCCTTTGCCATAGAAGCCACCATTTGTGTCGTTACGATTCCTGGAGCGGAAACACCGATAAAGATATCTCTTCCTTCCATAATATCTTTTAATTCACCATGTTTGTTTTCCGGATTGGTAATCTGAGCCATCATCTTCTGAGCGTCATTCATCCACTCTTCGCCTTCTGCCAAAGCACCCTTTTTATCGACCAGAATCACATCTTTCATTCCAATGGATAATAAGAGCTTGCAGATTGAAATACCGGCAGATCCTGCTCCGTTGATCACTGCTTTTACCTCATCGATTTTCTTTCCAACAACCTTCAATGCATTGATGATGCCCGCAGATACCACAATGGCTGTTCCATGCTGATCGTCATGGAATACCGGAATATCCAGTTCCTCTTTTAAGCGGCGTTCTATTTCAAAACATCTGGGTGCGGAAATATCTTCTAAATTGATGCCTCCAAAACCCGGCGCAAGATAGCGGACTGTTTTGATAATTTCCTCTGTATCTTTTGTATCCAGGCAGATAGGGAATGCATCCACTCCACCAAATTCTTTAAAAAGAATAGATTTGCCTTCCATTACAGGCAGTGCTGCTTCAGGTCCAATATCTCCAAGTCCCAGTACAGCCGTTCCGTCGGTAACCACGGCAACCAGATTTCCTTTTGCTGTATAGCGGTATACTTCAGATTTATCATCACTTATTTTTCTGCATGGCTCTGCCACACCCGGTGTATAAGCAGTGCTTAAATCTTCTCTGCATTTTACTGATACCTTTGATATTACTTCGATTTTTCCTCTGTTTTTTTCGTGAAGCTCCAGTGCAAGTTTGTTATAATCCATAACTTTTCACCCTTCCCTTTCGTTGACTTTATATTATAACCGTATGTTATCACCGATACTGATCTTTTAAAATCTTGTGAACGTTATTAAAACCTTATGTAAGTAAAGAAAACCGATTTCATAATCCCGATAACCGTTGATTTTCCAGCCTGTTTCTAATACAATAGATTCATTGGAGGAAGTACTACATGAAAGAAAAACCATTGGAACACCAGATCTATGTCTCTCAGATTTTCAGCATAACTCTTGCTATTTTACTGACTTTGGGCGTGTCATTGCATTATAATCTGGTCACAAAAAGAAATTCTCTGGATATGAACATAAAAAATGCTGGTATTTTTATATCCGATATGCCTGAAGTCGCTGATATATTAAAAAAGGGGCTGCCCTCCGCGGCCTTTAATAAACGCATGGATCTGCTGGTTAAAGAACTGGACTATATTGATGTCGTTACCATCTGTAATAAAGACAGCATCCGCTTTTATCATAATAACAAGGCACTGATCGGAAAAACCTTTGTAGGAGATGACGAGGCTGCCATTTTAAACGGTGCTGCCCCATACATCACAAACGGAAAAGGTACTTTAGGAAACCAGCGCCGTGCTTTTTTTTCCATCAAAAATGAACAGGGTGAAATCATTGGTTTTGTAATGGTTTCTGTACTGACTGCCAGTATTTCCCAGCTGACCAGAAATATCCTGCTTGTTTTTCTGCTTCTGGCCCTGATGCTGCTTTCCATTGGCTTTATTGTTTCCGAGTTGCTGTATAGCCGTCTGAAAAAAATACTGTTGGGTTATAAACCGGAAGAATTCCGTAAAATTCATATTGAAAGGAAGGAAGTACTGGATGCCCTGGAAGAAGGAATCTTTGCCATCAATACCGAAGGCGAACTGATCCTTATTAATGAA
Organism: Lacrimispora sp.; assembly: GCF_031982545.1. GTDB lineage: Bacteria > Bacillota > Clostridia > Lachnospirales > Lachnospiraceae > Lacrimispora. Next base: position 113,185 of record NZ_DALYXB010000008.1, on the reverse strand, counting down.
TCTGCAAAGAAAATACTTGATCTGGACACAATGCCGGAGTACGGAACAAAGCTGACGGAGCTATATCCGGAAACGAAACTCCCTCATGTTCTGCAGACAGGTTTGCCAGAATATAATATCAGCCTTATGATAAATGGCAAACACATCATGTCAAACCGGATTCCCATTATGGAAAATGGAAAAACTGCCGGAGCCGTATCCATCTTTCGCAATAAGACGGAATACACCCGTCTGGCAGAAGAACTGACCGGCGCCCGCTATATGGTGGAAACACTCCGCGCCTTAAACCATGAATTTAAAAATAAGCTTCATATCATCCTGGGTTTTATTGAGATGGGGCAGCCAAAAAAAGTGACTGATTTTATTATCAATACAAGCATGGCATCTACTCTTGCAGTCAGTGAGGTAACAAAGCAGATCCAGGTTTCCAGCATTGCAGCACTTTTAATCGGTAAGATTATCCGTGCAGGGGAACTTGGGATTCGTCTTACCATCAAGCCTGACAGTTCCTGTGTGGAATCGGAGCTTCACCTGCCAGTGGATTTATACATTACCATTCTGGGTAATCTGATTGAAAATGCAATTGAAGAGTTAAATGACCTAAACTGTGATATTAAAGAAATTGAAGTGGGGATTAATATATGGCAATCGGGAACCATACTTTCTGTTGATGACACAGGAAGGGGAATCCCTGCAGATCTTCAGAATCATATATTTGAAAAAGGAATTTCCACCAAAGGAGACGGACGAGGGTCCGGTATGTTCCTGATTAAGGAACTGGTGGACCAGCATCACGGTATCATTGAGATGGAATCGGAAGAAAATACAGGTACTTCATTTACAATCACCTTTACAGAGGAGGAGCATCATGTATCAGGTAATAATTATAGAGGATGACCCCATGGTAGCTTCTATTAACAGACAATATGTGGAATTAAACAAATATCTAAAGGTAACCGGCCAGTTTTCCAATGGGAAAGATGCTCTTAATTATTTAAAGGACCATACCGCAGATCTGGCAATTATGGATGTCTACATGCCGGTAATGGGAGGAGTAGAACTTCTTACTGAGATACGAAAGCTGCATAAGCACATCGATGTCATCATGGTTACTGCCGCAACTGATGCTACTCATGTAAAAAAGTTGCTGGGCCTTGGAGTCATTGATTATCTGGTGAAGCCTTTTGAATATATTCGTTTTAATCACGCATTGGCACGGTTTATGGAACATCAGGAACTGCTTAAGCAGGAGACATTCTCCCAGGAGCAGCTGGATTCCCTGTTTGAGGTTTCTGCAGGCACTGCTTCCCAGCAGGAGGTTCTTCGAAAGGGGCTTCAGGAAAAAACTCTGGATACCATTTTATCCTATATGAAAGAACACCCTGCAGATTCACTTACCAGCGAAACCGTTGCAGAGGAGGTTCATTTATCAAGGGTAACTGTACGCAGATATATGAATTATCTATTGGACAAAAAGCAAATTGTCAGTGACATTGATTATACCACTGGTGGGCGGCCATCGATTATTTATCGGTATGTAAAAGAATAACAGGTGAATTTTTTTCACCTGTTATTCTTATTTTTGAATATCAATGATTTTATATAACCATCTTTCAAGTCCCGGTGTAAAGCTGACCCGAACAATTTCTTCATCTTTTCTGGCTTCCTCTTCTTCTTCATGAGTCAGAGGAATTACTGTTACGCCCTTATCTGCCATCTCTTTTTTCAGTTTCTCTTCTACAGATACTATTTCTTTCTTGTTCCATTCCGAAGCCATTTTACCCGCCTGCCTTAAAAGATTCTGGTCTTCTTTGCTTAATATGTTCCATTTTCGTTCTGACATCATGATGATTCCAGGGCTGAAAACGTGTTCACTTAAAAGATAATAAGGGGCAACCTCATAAAATCGGTTGGAAAGATACGCCGGAATGGGATTTTCAGCCCCTTCCAAATCACCGTTTGCCAATGCATTATATAAATCCTCATAACGCATGGGAATGGGCTGTGCTCCCAGCGCAGATATGGTATCCATCATAAGAACCGATTCCGGAACTCTGATCCTTTTCCCTTTCAAATCAGCAAGGCCTTTAATCGGCTCTGTTGTAAAAATATTTCTGGCACCCTCATCTGTATAGAAAAGACCTACCATATTGGCACCAATTTCCTGTCCTTCATTTAAAAATGCTCTGCCAAGATCCTTATTGTCTAAAACCTTCCACATCCCTTCCCTGCTTTTAAAAATGTAGGGAAGACCAAACAGATTCAGCTTTTTAAACCCATACCCAGTGAGTACGTTGGTATTAACACGGTACAAATCAAGCAATCCATTCCCTGTCTTTAATGAATTAAGAGACGTTTTCTCATCTCCCAGAACAGCCCCTGGAAATATATCAACTTTAATTCTTCCATCAGACAATTCATATACGTATTCTGCAAACTTTTCTGCAACTTTGGTATCAACATTCCCCTCAGGGTTTACTTCTCCATACTTTAAGATCAGCTCCGGAACTGACGGAGTTGCCCTCACTGCCTTTGTGGCTGCAGTGGATGTAGTAGTGGCTGCCTTTGCTGTGGCCTGCGCTGCCTCTGCTTCTTCCGCCTTTGTTTCTGCGGAGGCTTTGCTGCTTTCTTTTACAGCGATACCGGAACCACAACCGTTCAGACAAAGGATCATTGCAGTAATAAATAGGAAAGCCAGTGGTTTCTTCATAATCGCTCCTCCTGTTTGTTTCATAAAACTTTTCTGTTTCATTATGCCCAGAAGTTTGTATTTCAATTAAAAAAATTCCGCCAGGAAGCAGATCAAATCGTTCCTGGCAGAATTTTTATTTTAAAATTTCTAAAAATCGTTCTCCGTATTTATCATATTTAAATGTTCCCACACCGGACACCAGAAGCATCTCTTCCCGGTTCTTTGGTTTTTGCACCGACATATGGATCAGGGTTTTATCGGAAAATACGATATAGGGTGGTACTTTTTCCTCTTTGGCTATTTTAAGCCGTAGCGTTCTTAATGTTTCAAACAATTCTTCCTCTGCCTTAGAAAGATCCAGTGCCGGTGAACTGCTCTTCTTTGTCTTACGGCTTTCTTTTCCCTCTGAAACAGCGGCTTCCTCTTTTGCCATCTTCATGAGAATGGTTTCTTCTTCCTTTAAAACAGCACCTGCCTTTTGCGTCAGCTTTACAATGGCATATTCATCGTTGGTAACAGACAGATACTCCTTTAAAAGAAGATGGTTCATGACCTGCCTTAGCTTGTATACAGGAACTTTCGATAAAACAGCATAATGGGGATTTTCATTCATACCGTAATTTCTGATTTTAGCCGTATTTGCGCCATGCAGAGTATCCATAATTACGTTTGCACCATACCGCTGTCTGCTGGATTCCGTACATCCAATAATGGCTCTTGCTATATCCGTCACATCCACAGTCTCAAATCCGGTTAAGCAGTTGGAACAATTTCCACAATAATTTTCCTTATACTCTCCAAAATAGCGGAGTATGTAATCCCTCAGGCAATCGTTGGTAAAACAGTAATAGGTCATTTTTTTCAGCCGTTCTCTGTCCCGTTCTTCCACAAGCTTTCGGGTGATGGGATCAAGCTCCTGATTATCCTGATTGCTTTCAATAAACATCTGATTGGTGATTACGTCCTGACCACCATAAAGAAGCAGGCATTCTCCCGGCTCCCCGTCTCTGGAACAGCGTCCCACTTCCTGATAATAGGACTCCAGATTTTTTGGCATATTATAATGAATGACATAGCGGACATTGGACTTATCAATGCCCATTCCAAAGGCATTGGTGGCCACCATAATAAGGCTCTTGTCATAAATAAAATCATCCTGATTGGTTCTGCGTTCTGCATCACTTAGTCCTGCATGATACCTGGTTGCAGAAAATCCCTCTTTGTTTAATTTCCCACAAACTTCCTCCACCATCTTTCTGGTAAGACAATAGATGATGCCGCACTGCCCCGGGTGTCTCTCCACAAAATTTATCATGGTGGCATACTTATCCTTGGGAAACTGCACACTTAAATAAAGATTCGGTCTGTCATAACCAGTAGATACAACAGCCGGATCCTGAAGCATTAAAATGTCAATAATATCTTCACGAACCTCCTTTGTCGCCGTAGCAGTAAAAGCACTGATAACAGGTCGTTTTGGAAGTTTTTCAATAAAATCAACAATCTTTAAATAGCTGGGTCTGAAGTCCTGTCCCCACTGGGATACGCAGTGAGCTTCGTCCACTGCCACCATGGAAATCCGGACGTTTAAACAAAAATCCAAAAATTCTTCGGTCAAAAGCCGTTCCGGTGCAACGTAAATAATGGGATAGCGCCCTTCCCGTGCATAAGCGAGGGCTTTTATATACTGACTTGAACTTAAAGAACTGTTAAGATATGCGGCGTGAATGCCTGCCTGATTGAGTGAAGCGACCTGATCTTTCATCAGGGATATCAAAGGGGAAATAACTAAAGTAATTCCTTCTGTCATAAGAGCCGGAACCTGAAAGCAAAGAGACTTACCGGAACCAGTCGGCATAATCCCCATGGCATCTCTCCCTGCCAGAATGCTGTCAATCAGTATTTCCTGCCCTTCCCGGAAACTGTCGTAACCGAAATAGTGCCTGAGTACTTGATGTTTATCCATGTATCGTATTTTTTTGCTCCTTTTTCTATATTTGTTTGATTTTTTTCATTATAACATCATCCGCCTGATTTTTCCAGTTAACAGGTTCTTAAATTTTAAATGTTTCATATCTTCAAAAGAAAAAAGCGGGGAGTACATTCCGCCGCTTCTTTCTTTTGTTGTTTTTCCGATCATTTATAATGATTGAAATCACAGTTTTTCATACTTGTCTGATTGCACATGATATTGATATTCCAAAACTGTACTGTAAAAATTGTATCTTACACGAACAGCGCCAGTAATATGTAACCAAAACCAAAAACCAGAAAAAAGCCCCCTAAAACTTTAATCATTATTTTGGATTTGGCTGCCGGAAAAATTTCAAGAAATTTTTCATATGGCATAAATACCAAAAGCAACCCAATTACGATAAATGCTATTGCAGTAAAAATCGTATCTCCTCCCTTCCTGTTTCCATTGAGGTGATTATACTACAAAAGTCTGCATTTTTTTCGTTCATGTAATATTTAGCGCTCTACATGTAATTTTTGGTAAAAAATGGATCTTTTGGGAGCCGGTTTGGGGTCGGATTAGCCGGATTGTACCGGATTTATATTTTTCCAATCAATTCTTTCTGATTATCGTCACGAAGAAAAATAGGAATTTGATCAATACCTGCTGTCTGATGAACAATTTGTCCTCCTTTGTATTTTGTTCCATCATAAATCAGGGTCCAGCTTGCTCCATGAGGAAGATACACATCTCTTTCATATGTATTCTCGTAAAGAATTGGCGCTACCAGAATATCGGAACCAAACATGTACTGATCGGTCAGATCCCAGCACATCTCATCCTGGGGGAATTCATAGAACATGGTACGCATGACTGGTTTACCTAATTTATGGGCTTCATTCATTAATTTTCGTAAATAAGGCCGCATTGCTTCTCTGAACTGTATGTATTTTTCTAAAATAGGTGTGTTTTCCTCTCCAAAGCTCCATATTTCATTATCTGCTCCAGTTGGCATTGATGGTGAGCCGTCTGTGTGATTAACTGGCTTTGAAGGACTCCGGTCACCATGAAGCCGCATAACCGGACAGAACGTTCCCCACTGGAACCAGCGAACGAACAGCTGCCGGAAGGAAGGATCTGTAGGATCTCCGCCCATGAATCCTCCGATGTCAGTTGTCCACCAGGGAATTCCTGCTATTCCCATATTCAGACCTGCACAAAGCTGTTCTCTTAACGTCTTCCAATCGCTATGGATATCCCCGGACCATACCAGTGCGCCATAGCGCTGGCTGCCTGCCCAGGCACAGCGCAGCAGATTAACCGCTGTATCCATACCGGCGGCAATCTGACCGTCATAGAAGGTTTTTGCGTAGAGCTGGGGATAAATGTTTCCGATCTGGTTAACAGGTCCCATATAGTAACGGTAATTATCATACTCATATGTGGAAAATTCCGGCTCGGCCTCATCAAGCCAGAAGGTTTTAATCCCAAAGTCATAATAATTCTTTCTGCATAAGTTCCATACATATTCTCTGGCTTTTGGATTGGTTGCATCAAAGAATGCATTCTCCCCCTGGAACCTCATCGCGATGGGAACTCCACGTTCTGATTTTACAAGCAGCCCTTTCTGTTTCATTTCCTCATAATTTTCACTGGTTAAGTTCACCTGTGGCCAGATGGAAACCATCAGCTCCATACCATAACTGTTCAGTTCCTCAACCATCGCTTTTGGATCGGGGAAATCATTTTCATCAAAACGGTAGTCGCCACACTTAGGCCAGTGGTAGAAATCAACTACAATCACGTCTACCGGAATTCCTCTTTTATGATATTCTCTGGCAACGTTTAACAGTTCTTCCTGATTCCAGTATCTTAACTTGCACTGCCAGAATCCCAGACCATGTTCGGGCATGGGAGGAGGTGTCCCCGTGACTTTGGCATAGGCTCCCACGATTTCTTCGGGGGTATCCCCTGCGGTAATCCAGTAATCCATCTGCCTGGTGCTTTCCGCATACCACTGGGTAATGTTCTTTCCAAAGGAGGCGGTTCCCACTGCAGGGTTATGCCAGAAAAAGCCATATCCTTTATCGGAAAGTACAAAGGGAACAGAGGCCTGGGAGTTTCTATGGGCAAGTTCTAAAATGCAGTTCTTCACATTTAAGACTTCCTGCTGATACTGTCCCATTCCGTACATCCGTTCCGACTGGTCTGATGCAAAGGTAACAGTCAGCTCATAGTCCCCTCCCAGTCTTGGTTTGAAGTTTCTGGTCTTTTTATTAAGGGCTCCTCCGGCTTTTTCCTCTTCCAGGAGAAGTTCTCCCTTCTGGTTAAAAAAGCTTACCCTGCATCTTTTGTGCCAGTCATCTACCGATAAAGATGCGGTGATTGCTCCATTGGTAATTGAGCCGTTAAACTCATCTTTTATTATGATTGTGGCAGGTTTAAATAGTGCTGGAAGAAGTGCGTAATCTGTATCTTTGATATCCCCCATCATCACGGCTCGCACCCGTAGGGAATTTGTTCCCCACGGCTCGATACGGAGGGTTTCCCCGTCATTCTCAAAAATAATAGCTCCCTGGTCTTCTCTGATATAATTCATGCCTTTTTACCCCTTTCGATCGGATTCATACTATTATTTTAGTTGTATGCACATGAAGTTACCCTGTTTATATTGACCTCTTTTATTAAAAAAGTGACTTTATAGGGGAGGGGATAATAAAGGAGAGGGGCTCCGTAAATGATTGGGGCTCCTCTCCTTGTGAGATGGCTTCAGTAAGATTAAATATTGACTTCGTTCCGGTATTTTGTGGGAATCATATGATAATGCTTCTTAAAACAGACTGTAAAATAATTGGAATTGGAAAAGCCCGTGCGGATTGCAATCTCTTCCATACCAAGGTGTGTGGTGCGAACCAGATTCTCAGCTTCCCGCAGCCGCACATGAGTCAGGTACTCATGAAAGGTCATGTGAAATGCATGTTTAAAGTAGCGGCAAAAATACCCCTTGCTCATGGAAACGTGCTTTGCTGCATCACTTAGTTCCATTCTGTTTGTGTAATTTTCCGTTATGTAATGATTGATGTTTTTCATAAACAGGCCGATTCCTGCATCCGTCTGTTCCTGGGTTTGTGATATTTTTCCGATTTTTACTACTTCATAGAAGAATTCCAGTACTCTGGCTTTTAAAAGCAGCTCAAATCCTTTTTGGTCATTTTCATATATGGCGTATGCTTCATTTAAAAGTTGATACTGTCTTTCACTCTCCTGCTGTTCGGATGACAGAAAGATATAAGGTCCGGTTGTTACGGAAAATAGGGGGTCAATGTAATTTTGCCTGATGACATCATTCTCCATACTGCCTACGAACTCGTAGCTGAATAAGATTGTCCTGTAGATGAGGTCTTCTTTTAGAAAATCGTTGGAGCCATGGATTCTGTCTGGCCGTATTAACAGAACGTCTCCTTCATGAACTTGAATCTCTTCATTTTCTATGCTGATTCTGGCGGTTCCTTTGCATACCCAGAATAGCTCCAGCTCCCTGTGGCAATGGAAATATAGGGGAGGCTCCTGACCCAGACCAACCAGACCTCCAAAGTTCTCTCCGTTCATAATGTAGGTGTGAAAGGTTTTTCCTTCCCTTAGCCTTATATCTGTTTCGTGGGTGCTGAATGGGAAGAAGGCGTTTCCGTGCTGGATTGGCTCTTTGTATTTTGATCTTCTGGTTGATTCCATGGTGTCCATCTGGTTTGTCACCCCCTTTCTGATTTGTAATACTTCAATCAATAGGATAGTTTTAAATAATTATAACATAGCCTTGTGGTTTATTTATATTAAAATTACTATTCATAACTATAATTACCAGATCCCTCCGCGTATCTTATAGGAATTATAAAAAGTTTTATCATCAGGATATTCCACTGTTGTAACTAAATTTCCCGTACCATCATCTTTTACCGACACTGTAACGGTTATGATTTTGCTGTCATAATTCATATATAGAATGGGTTCAGAAGGTTTTATTTCCCGGATCTGATAAGTATATTCACCAGGTTCATCATAGGATTCCATAAAGCCGACAGTGCCATCTGCCCTGTTTTCAGATTTTTTTATGTCACCGGTATTCATGTCCTTAAGTTCAAACTCAAACAGTCCGGCCGTGAGCTGCATTCCGGTCAGAACCTTTTTCACTTCAATGGTTGCCGATTCCTTCTGATAAGTAAAACTATTCTTAAATACCTGATCGGGCCAGTAGGAAACTTCTGCCTTCAGCTTGCCGCCGCTGTCCGTCACCAGAACTTTCGCCGTTATGGTTTTTAAATCATACGTAATATTCGGGTCGGCAGGAATGGGAACAGACTCCCGGATCAGATACGTGTAGGTTCCTTCTTTTGTAAATGTGAGCGGAGCGAAACTGATTTTTCCGGAACCATCATTGAACACCGTCTCCACTCCCTCATTGTTTCCGTTAAGAAGACGGAACTGGAACATTCCATTCTTCAGGGTACGTCCCAAAAGCTTTTTTTGAGCACTCAGGCTGACAGATACCGGCTGCGGCTCATAACGGTTAACAAAGGAAACATCCTCTGGATAACGGATCCGGGCTTTCAGTTCATCCCCTGATCTTGCGGCCTCTGCCTCTACCTGAATCGTCTTTGTATCGTATATCATGTTTGGTATTTTCTTTTGGGGAATGATTTCCTTTACATGATAGATAAAAACCCCCGGTTTTTTCAGTTCCACTTCCGGAAAGGTAATATTGCCTTTCCCATCATTAAAAGCTGTTGCAACAGGAATTTCTTTCCCATCAGAAAACCTGCTGATCTCAAACTGGAAACTGCCTGCTTCCAGTGTCATACCTGTCAGAATCTTTTTTAATTGAATTTCAGCCTTAACAGCTTCCGGTTCAACAACCTGGACCACCGGCTTATTGTAAGCATACTCAGCCCTGCCGCTATTTCCATATGAATAGGTAAGACCGGCCTTTGAATTGGAGTAAAATCCGGACATTCCTGAACTGGTGCTGTTGCCTGGATAATCCGTGCCGGAATCTCCTGTATGGGGATAGCTTTGGTTTGAATCATAGGAATCCAGTGCTTTATCGGAGGCGTGTACATTAAAAGATACAACATAACGGCTGGCCGGTAAGGTTCCCCTTAACAGTTTTATATTTATCCCGGCATTTTCAAAGCCTGCCGTGTAATCGCTGCCGTCTGACAGATATTCCGGCTGTGCGCTGCCGGTCTGACGCATTACCTTTAAGTCTCCCATATAATCAACGTACTCAGAAAGCTGATCATTGATTGTCACATCGTAAAACGAATTGCTGATTTGTGACAAGAACCGGTTAAATGCATTGCTGATTTGTTCCGCGCTGGCTGCCTGTACCATATATTTTTCTATATTGGTATTTACCATCTGTGTAATGGTCTGCAAAGTCGATGCGCCCCCGGTACTGCTGCCCATGAAAATAGAATAAAACCGGTCAACCCCCTGCATTCGCCTGGCGGCATCAGCAGCGTAAACCGTTCCCACCTCTGTATAAACGGAATAGCCCAGTGCCTGTGCAGCAGGAGTCGCTGCCGTAGGCTGCCCGTCGGTAATGAAAAACACTACATGCTCGGCTCCCGGTGAGGAAATCCCCCCGATCAGTTCAGATGCCTGATTCATGGACTGGTAATAATTTGTTCCGCCTTCTAAACCTCCAGGAAGAGCCAGGGAATTTATAGTCTGAAGCAGGCTGTTTCTGTCTGTGCTTTCTGAAACCACAAGATTGGAATTCGTTCCGAAGGTGATAATGGAAAAGCTGTTATCCGGATTTTCTGAAAGAGTCGATACGGCATTGTATACCGTCTGTTTCATGACCTGGAACCTGGTTTCACCTCCCATTGATTCTTCCATGGAATTACTGACATCCAAAACAAAAATAATATCCGATTTTTTTGCTTTCTCTTCCCTGCTGGTGGTTAAATCCAGATAAATCCGATAATCATTAACCCCATGGGCATCTGTATCCGGATTTCCGACACCGTCGCCAAGATAATCGATCACTTTCTTATGTTCCGGCTCCGGCACCTCCTCTGGCGGAACCTCATCAATATCAGGATTATATTTAAAATGAAGGGTTACCCTGACCTCGGCAGCATTACCGCCGATAGAAATCCAGTTATAGGCCTGAGCCGCAAATGGATTGGAAGCGTTTCCGGTTCCGTTATAGGTATAGGCACTTACGTTCTTGCCGTATTCTACGGAGATAAGACTCAAATGGGAATCGGTATATCCGTTTGCCCCGAACCAGACCGTGTTGCAGTTTGTGCCTGAAGATTTTCCGGAGAACTTCACGGTTGATGTGAAGCCGTTTTTCAGAATTACGACTCCTGTTTCATATCCGGATGGATAATAAGCCGGATAACTGCTGGTTTTTGACATCTGATAGATCCGTTTTGCGTCATATCTGGAATTTATCTGTCCGGCCTGATCCGGATAATCAGCCGAATTATCAATAAGGGTAGTTACATAGATGGTCAAGGGCTGGGCAGAAGCTGCCAGGGTCTTTTCAGGACAAAGAAACAGTCCAAAAAGTGCCAGCAGCATGACCGGCAGCCCTTTTCTTATTATTTTAAACATTGCTTTTACCTCCGCACACTTCTTCTCCTCTTAATTTTTCAGTTTTTTGATCCATTCTGCTAAAAATCCTTCCGAATCTGTTACTTTACCTGAAAATATCAAATCTAAATTCTTTGCACATAACGTTCTTTCTTCCTGTGACATGGCCTGAAAAAATTGGAAATACACTTCCTTTTTTCCGTTTACCAGTTCGTATGCCTGTCTGATTTCCTTATCATCCGGCTTTATGCCTCTTACAGCCGGAAGCATCCCAAACTCCGATGAAAATGCCAGCTGATTCTTTTGGGTTAGGAAATAAGAAAGGAATTTTTTTGCTTCCTTCACTGATTTTCCGTCTTTTGCAGCCCCGTACATATGATTTGCCTTCCAGACTCCTGCTTTTGTGTAGTCCTCTCCCGGCAGCGCAAACCACCCAAAAGAAGATGACATGCACTCATTCAATACATCAATGTCTTCTGTGGTGCCGCAGATCATAGCATATTTGTTCTGTGCAAAATTTTCTAACAGAGCCTGATGTCCCTTCACACTGTTTCCCTTATCCAGTGACAATTCCATTGCAACTCCAAGCAGATCATAATAGCCGGTATTATTATCCAGCAGCTTTTTAAAGTCCTGTTTCTCAGATTTTTGCCCGTTCAGACTCTTTCCGTTAGCCAGAATCCCGGCAGTAAAATCAAAAGAGTCAAACAGCCCTTCCTCAGTCAGAGACATGGCAAACGGCTGGCAGGAAGACTGTTTTAATATGGCACAGTTTGTCACAAAATCTGAAAGTGTTTCAGGAACAACAAGCTGATTCTGTTCATAAATATCTTTATTATAAAAAATCACCGGAAGACTGCCGGCTGCAGGAAGGGCATAAGCCTTCTCTTTTCCTGGTTTGTTTATAAGAAACTCCTCTTCACTGCCTGCAGGGATAAGATCTGCATAGGTCAGCGCCTCAAGCTTTTTGCTTTCTATAAATTCAGCCAGACTTTCAGGAGGAATGGCAAAAACATCTGCAGTTTCACCTTCTGCAGCAGCTTTAAACCACTCCTCTGTATAAGTTTCATAGGGAACCAGCCTGATATTAATATTTATTCCTTCATGCTCCTTCGCATATTCCGATGCGATTTTCTCATAAAATTCTTCATGCCCTGTGTCCCAATGCCAAAATGTAAGCGTACATTCCCTGGCTGGATCCTTTTTAATAATAAAGCCGCTCCTTTTGCATGCAGTGAGAATACACGCCGCTGCAATCAGAAAAACGACAGCTGAAAAAACCTTCTTTTGCATTTTAAATCACCTCATATTTATCCGTTACCAGTCAGCCGGTATATCTGCACTGTCATACCCGAAGCTTCCGTCAGGCTGGCTGGTGTAAGAACCATTGTAGCTGGAAACCGGTAAAGCAGGATGCCATATGACATCCGAAATCCCTTCTCCGTATGTCTCCCCTCCGTCAAAATAGACGGTAATGGTAGTGGTATCGGCTCCGAAAATCTTCAGAAATGTATAAGAATATTCTTCGCTGAGCTGTGTCCGTATTTTGTAATACCGGTAATTGGTCTCTGGTGCATCTTCTTTAAAATAAACCTTCACGGTTCCATCAAAATGATTCCTTCTCAGGGCATCTTCTATCATGGTAAAACTGTCTTTCCCCGGATTATCGGAATATCGAATGGAATCCTGGAACGTAAACCTGTCTTCTTTTACAAGCTGGCATAGATTCATCAGTGCATTGCGCTTTAAGTAGATGAGCCCCAGATCCATGGATATTCCGATGAAAAAAATCAGGACAGTCAGGCATCCGGCGAAAAGAAGCAGAATATTTCCATCTTCCCGGTCAAAACAGGCAAGTTTTTTTTTCCATCTGGTTTTACATTTCATGCTTTCCTCCCTTTTTTCTACCTCAATGCTACTCAGATCTGTGCTGGGTGGATACGACCCGGCTGCAGCTTAATTTTTTTTCCTTTGTCACCCTGGATCCGAAAACCTGCCGTCCCAAAAAGGTAAGAGGGTATATATCATAGGACAGGGTGGCATTTAAATCCATATAGCGGGTACGGCTGATTGCCGTTATGGTGTCGGCTGGTATCCGGCCTGGCACCGAAAAGGGCTTTTCTACATTTTTCATTACTGCCTTTGCATCACTGACTGTTAAATTCTCCGGTAAAAAGCCCCAAAAGCTGGCTTCCTTTATTCTTTCCACCAAAGGGTCTGACACCGTATTTCCGGTATAGACTGCGCTGGACGGGCAGGTATCCATAGGATCCGAATCCCCGAAATCTGATGCCTGTACAGACCAGCTGGAATACTGGTAACTCTGATCGAAAACAGTCTGCTGGTATGTCATCCATCCCACTTCGATTATGAAAAGAATAATCATAATAAAAATAGGAAAGATCAGTGCAAATTCTACCATACCCTGTCCTTTATCCTGTTTCAAAATCAGAAAACATTTCATACATAATCCTCCTCCCGTCCGCACTATGGAGTATAGCCGCTTATATAAATATCACGGGAATAAACAGGTGTTTTCACTTTATATGTATTGCCCAGAAAGAACGTTCCCCAAAAAGTCACTGCAGGGCGTTCATAAGAAAGCTGCAGCTGTATCTCAGTGTACTCATAACTGCCGGGACGCACCTCAAACTGGCTGCCAAAATCAGATGGATTGACCAGATCACTAGAGTAAACGTAATAACTGTAATCGTTTTTTTGACTGCTTCCTGCGTTCAGTTCCTCAATATTAACATTGGAAGGATCCAGCCGTTCGGTAAAATTCTGCATAATTATCTGTGTCAGCTTATTGCTCACTGTTCCCGAAGAAATATCAGAATAGTCTAAACGGCTGATACACTCGCTGGCAGCACTGCTTAATGTCATCTTTGTATTCATGCAGATAAAGAAATCCACAGGAGCAGTAAAGAGCAGCACTATGATAGGTAGAATCAGGGCAAATTCCAGGATTGACTGCCCGTTTTCATCCTTACCGTTAAAATCAGCCAATGTTCTTTACCTCCCTGGTCTTCTCGGCATATTCTCCTTCCATCACAGAGAACAATCCCCTGGCTTTCTGCATGGCTTTATCACAGGTAAACAGCTCCGGATCAGAATTCTCCCTTTCTGCGCTGGCAGATGGCTGCTTTTCCGGCATTACACCCCGTTTTTCCCGTTCCACTGGTAACGACACTTTTTTCTGCAGCTCCATACCGTTCTCAAGCTGCATATTCCTGGATTTCAGTTCCTCGATCTGGGCGAGCAGGCCTCTCTGGATGTCCAGCAATTCCACATTTTGAAGTTTCAGCGCTGCCTGTCCCCCAATTGCTTTTTTAAGGGTATCCCGTTCCTGAGTGGTACGCTCCATGTAAAGGTTCATGCTTTCAGACTGAGTTTCCATCTGTTCCATAATCATCTGAATGGTTTCTTTTAAGGAATCTATGGTATCTTTTAATTTTTGATTTTCCTGACGGGTCAGTATAGTCCCCTGCTCCTGCCCCTGGTAATGATTCAAAAGCATATCCTTTTCTTCAATCTGCTGCTCCTGCCTTTTTATCCAGGATGCGTTTTCCTCATAGTTCTTATATAAAACGTCAACCTTTTCTTCCAGCTCCTTCTTATAGTTTTCCTGTTCTTCGTACTGCTGCTTTAAGTCATCAAGCTTCTTCTCCCATTTTTCCTTTTCAGACGTCAAAGCCTGCTGCCCTAGTTTTTCCCGCTTTGCTATTAAAGCCTGGTGTTCCGATTTTTCCTTTTCAGCTGACAAGATCTGCTGCTCCAGTTTTTCCCGTTCAGCGATCAAAGCCTGCTGCTCCCATTTTCCTTTTTCAGTCATCAGGTTCTGCTGCTCCCGTTCTTCCTTACGGGCCTGGCGTTCCTGTTCTAACGCTATGGCGTTTTCTTCCATTTTAATAAGGAGCTTTTCATATTTTTGTTCAGCCTCCTTTTTCTGCCGCAGCATTTCTTCCATATCCGGCTGAGGCAGGCCCAGGGAAACCTTCAGCAGGTTCTCCTCCATATCCTTCATCTTTGCCTTAAGAATCTCATAATCGAGCTGATAGTTTGATAATTGTCCATTCAGCCGGATTATATCCTGTTCTTTTTGGGAGATCTCAGCCTCATACATTTCTTTCTGCAGCTGCATTTCTTCATAATCAGAATGCTGGTTCTCCCATTCTTCTGATTTTGCTGCTGACAGCCTTGCTTCCTGCATTGCCCTTTCCTTTAGAGCAATTGCATCAGAAAGCTTTTCCTCCGCTGTGTTTAATTGCTCCCGAAGCACCTGGCATTCCTGGGTCACACTGACTTTTTCAGCGGTCAGCTCACGGATCTGCTGCTCCAGCTGCATCTTTATCAGCATCAGATTATTCTTCATTTCCAAAGCATATTCTTCCACACTCTTTTTGGTATACCCTCCGACCACTGTTGTCTGGAGCTTTGCAGCAAGCTCGGTCTGAATATTCTTACCGGTAAGACCTTCCATGCCGTCAGGAAGTATACCCCCCATTTGTCCGGCGTTTCCCACTTCCTGTACGAAATCATTTCCCTGATTGTAATTCATCTTACGACCTCCTTTCTTCAATAGAACTGATAAACAGCTGTTTTTCGGTCTTTAACTTTCTTGCGGCGCCTTTATTTAATTCCAATACCTTTCTGGTTCCCTTCACAAAGCTTCCCAGCCGCCAGGGATAAACGGTTTCCCTTTTTAAAACCATATTGCCATGGTCCAGGTATACCACATCAATGGGGAAACGCATGAAGCATGTATGAATGCGGGAACAGGAATCTAAAAGCAGGGCACTCCCCTCATGCAGCTCCCGGCAAAACATCAGCCCCTGCAGCCTTTTCATGAAGGTATCGGCAATTTCCGCCTGTACATGGAAACCATTTTCCCCTTCTATAAGAACTATCATATCTACATACCTCCAAACATTTCCATAATTGACATAACTGCCGGTCCCAAAAGTACAATAAAGATAACAGGAAATATAAACAGCACCATGGGAAGCAGAATCTTAACAGACAATTTCTGTGCCTTTTCCTCTACATTCTGTTTATGGGTCTGCCGGATTGCAGACGCCTGGATGGACAGAATATTCTGCATGGAGGATCCCATTTCATCGGCCTGGATCACAGCCGTGACAAAGGTCCGGATCTCCATATTTTCGCACCGGTCTGCAAATCCGTTCAGGGCATCCTTTCGCCGGCGGCCCAGGGAAATTTCCCTCTGGGTAACATCCAGTTCGTCGATGAGGGGACCCCTGGATTTTTCTACCACATATCCCAGGGCCTGGTCAAAGCCCAGTCCCGCCGAAACACTGACACTTAATAAATCCATCATTTCCGGAAGCTGATGATATAGTTGTGCTTTCCGTTTTTTTATTTTGCTTTTCAATTGAAAGCGGCTTACAACGATTCCGGCATAAAGGCCAAGTGCACCATAAAGGACAGCCTGTAAAAAGCCTCCTGTCCTTCCGTATAAAGCTCCCAAACCAATGCAGACTGCCGTAAAAAAGGCAACTGCCGCGCTGTAGTTTTGGGATTTCATATGAATGCCTGCCTGTCTGAGCTGCTGCTCCATTCTCTCCAGAGCCGCTGGATTTTTAGGCGCGAATACGGAAAATATGGTAAGGATGCGGTTTAAAACCGGTCTCATGATCCGGTCTGCCATCGAAACATCCAGTTCCCCTGTTTCTCTCTGCCGTTTCCCCATGTCTTCCACAGATTTTAAGCGGCTGTTCAAAGCAAGGGTTTTAGAAAAAGCGGCTGAGAAACATAGATCCACAAAAAAATAAGCAAAAACTGCGCCGGCTATGGCTGTCAGAAATATCATTTTTTCTTCTCCTGTTTTAATCTCTTAAGGTTTCATCAAAACTTAATATCTACGATTTTATTAATTATTAAGAAGCCCAAAATCTCCATTCCTCCGCCAAGTAGCAGCAGAAAACGTCCTGGCAGAGATGAAAACAGCGGCGAAATATACTCCGGATTGGCAAATGAAAGAGCAAGCAGCAGCAGAACCGGAAGTACACCAATCACCTGACCTGTAATCCTGCCCTGGGCGGTCAGTGTCTTTATGGTTCGCTTAATTGTCAGTCTGTCCCGAATCGTCTGGGAAATGATATCCAGTATTTCTGCCAGATTTCCGCCCACTCTCTGTTGTATGATAACAGCTGTGGTGAGCAGCTTTAAATCATCACTCTTCATTCGATCAGATACTATGAGAAAAGACTGTTCCAGTTCCGCTCCAAGCTTTAACTCCCTTACAATTGTGTTCAGTTCACCGCCAATGGGGTCGGCTAAATCCCCGGAAACATTCTCCAGCGCCTGTTCAAAGGAAAAACCGGCTCTTAAACCATTGGAAAGCACCATCAACGCATCCCCTAACTGAGCCTCAAACAGGGAACGCTGTTTCGCAGCCGCCATTTTCAGAAAGAAAGGGGGAAGAACCAGTCCTATAAGGAAAAGCCCCATGCACTGAATCAAATTGGGGGCAAACGCAAATAAAAGCATGGCCGGTGCAAAGATAAGAAGGAACCAGATCATGATAAACTCCTCCGGACGCAGCCTGATTCCGGATAAGCTGACTTCTTCTTTCAGCTTCTTTGAGATATGTATGAAACGCAAAAGCTGTCTTTCCTTTTTTTCCTCTCCAACAGATGATACTGCTGTCTCTTTTTTAACCTCGCTTAAATCGCTTAACCTCCGGTTAATCTGCAGCTGTTTTTTTAACAGGAATTCAAGTATTATCTCAATGGCACAATAGCAGAATAACGCCGCTGAAGCCAGACAAATCATTTTCATTTTTTACCTCCTTTCCGCAAGAAACCAGTCATCCCTGCAATAGCCTCCATTATCCCTGATCTTATCAAGAATTTTCGGATGAATTCCCGTTGGTTCAAACTTCCCTGCAATTTTTCCGTTCCCATCCGTACCGTTCTGGCGGAAACTGAAAATATCCTGCATGGTAACGGTATCTCCTTCCATTCCGACCACCTCAGAAATGTTGACAATTTTTCTGCTTCCATCCCGTAAACGGGACTGATGCACGATTAAGTCAATGGCTGAGGTAATCTGCTCTCTGATGGCTTTTGCAGGCAATTCCATTCCTGACATTAAAACCATTGTTTCCAGACGGGATATTACATCTCTGGAAGAATTCGCGTGTACTGTAGTCAGGGAACCGTCATGGCCTGTATTCATGGCCTGAAGCATATCCAGCGTCTCTCCGGACCGGACCTCTCCCACAATAATCCGGTCCGGACGCATTCTAAGTGCATTCTTCACCAGATCCCTTATGGAAACAATCCCTTTTCCTTCAATATTGCTTGGACGCCCTTCCAGAGTTACCACATGATCCTGCTTCAGCTGGAGCTCGGCCGCGTCCTCTATGGTCACAATTCTTTCACTGTCAGGAATATAACCTGATAATACATTCAGCAGTGTGGTTTTTCCTGAACCGGTTCCTCCTGAAACAATGATATTGCAGCGTCCCTTAACTGCTGCCTCCAGAAATCCTGCCATCTGGGAAGAGAGGGAACCGTATCCGATTAAGTCTCCGATCTTAAGGGGTGTGGAAGAAAATTTTCTGATTGTGATGGAGGGGCCTTTTAAAGCGATGGGCGGAATGATGGCATTTACACGGGAACCGTCTGCCAGACGGGCATCCACCATGGGGGTGGCTTCATCACACCGTCTGCCCACAGATGAAACAATCCGGTTGATTACCTTTAACACATGGGCATCATCCCGGAAGCTGGCAGGTGTCTGTTCCAGTCTGCCTCCCCGTTCTATGTATATCTGTCTTGCACTGTTCACCATGATTTCAGAAATAGAATCATCCCGCAGAAGCGGCTCTAAGGGGCCCAGTCCCATGACATCGTCGTAAATTTCCTGAGCCAGCTTTGATTCCTCCAGACGGGTCAGGCTCTCCTCCTGTCTGGCAATGGCCTGATGGATGATTTCCATAACATTAATGGATTTTACATTGGCATTATCCGAGAATCGGTCATTGTATTCCCGTATTACCTCCTGGTGAACGGTCTGCTTTAATTTGTCATAATTTTTATCCGTTCTGTTTCCTGGTTCCGCGCTTGAAGCGCTGAATGCCTTTGAAGCAGAATGGTCTGTTTCCTTTGGCTGACCCAGACGAGATACCCACTCCATTGCTTATACAGTCTCCTTTCCTTTTTGAAGGAATGATATCCGTTTCTTTTTCCTGCTTTTACCATTTCTGCAGCCTTCGTTCATTCCTTCCAGCCGGTCTGCTATATTGGAAATTTCCTTGCAGATCTTGCTTTTCGGATACGACAAAACAAGGGGCTGACCCTGATTTGCTGCCGCCGCGGCTGATTTCTCATCACAGGGAATGGAACCCCATACCGGCATGCCAAGCACCCGGGAAACATCGTTGTCTGAAATTCCGTATCCACAGCACTTTCCAACAATCAGTCTGATTTTCTGTTTATCCGTCAGTTCTGCCAGCACCTGGAGACTTTTCTTGGCATTATGCAGTGCGGGCACATCTTTTCCGGTTACAAATAAAACAGAGGAGGCACAGTCAATGCAGCTTGCTGATGTATCATCAAAACCCGAAACTGCATCAACGATTACATAGTCATAGTAAACCCGAAGCGCCGCAATAATGCTCTCCGCCTGTCTGGCAGTAATGGAAGCCCCATATTCCGGGCTGTGGGGATTGGGAAGGAAGTTCACTCCGGAAAGATGGAGAGACAAAAACTGCCGGATTGTATCCACGTTGGGATTGCTCTGTTCCTGTATCAGTTCCAGAATTGTATTTCTCGGATTCATACCAAGCATGATACCCACATCTCCGGACTGAAAGTCATAATCCAGAATAACCACTTTATTGTTTTTCTGTGCCAGCTTAATTGACATATTTACAGCCAGAGTTGTCTTTCCCACTCCGGCCTTTGGTCCGAAGATCATAATCACTTTCGATTTGGAAGACTTGGCTCCTGTATTCTCCAATGCCAGAATACGGTTTGATTCATTGCTGTAGATTCCTTTTAATTCTGCAATCAGATTAATTGGCTCTATATTTTCAGGCAGAATGTAGTGGACTCCTGACTGCAGGATCTTATACATCAGATCGCTGTCTTCCAGATCTGAGAGCACAATGGGTACGGAGCGCGGGCGCAGCAGATAAATCTGCTGGCAGGATCGCAGGGCCATGGGCAAAGTATCCGTAATCAGAATCAGATCCGGCATCGTCCGGTTTATTTCATTCAGAACCTGATTCTCATCCACGACATATCCGACTATGGTGATCTCCTCGTCTTTTATCTGCGTTTTGATCTTTGAACATTTCTCCGGTATTCCCAGGAGCAGAACTTTAATTTTCACAAGCTGATTCCCCTTTCCGAAAGAAAACTAATTTCCTTCATAATTTTCAAGTACCGATCCACGGGGTTCGTTAACAACACTGCTGTCCTCCTGCGGTCTGAGTGCCAGCTGAATTTTCCCTTCCCCGCTCTTCATGAGGGCAATCCGGGCTGCCTGAGAGGGAGTTACTTCCAGTGTGACGCTTACGTATTCCTCATCTTTATAGTCTTTTGTGCTGTCAAAGGAAAACGAGTTTCCAAGTGCCGCAACCTTAATATTCTGCAGGGCAATGACAGAAAACTCATTTCCTATTGAATCATTTACAATCTGGGCATTTGCCGGATTCTGGGGTCCCATGATCCGCTCCATGGCCAGTCCTGCCGGAAGCTCTTCTTCGCTCCCCGGCACAGATGATTTCAGGGAGCCTGTAAAAATAACGTCCACATAGTTTCCAACTCTGAGATTATTGGAAACCCCCTGTTCTAAATCCGTATTTATGGATATCGCCCGTTTTCCTTCCTCCAGTCTGGAGGAAAGTCCAAGAACTTCTGCATTGTCATCTGCGAGCCTCCGGTCAGTCAGCACTTCATCCTGAAAGACATTTGTTACACATACCTTACCCACTACTTCCTCCGGCTTTTTATAATAGCCCTTCGTTTCTTCATCAACCAGTACCTTTTTCAGCTTTATCATATCCTTCGTCAGTGTTGTGTAGGGACTCAGATCCTGCGCTGCAACGACCACTTCGATCTTCTGCCCGTCTGTCTGAGTCTGAGACTGATGGTTCTCTCTCATTGCAAGCATCCGGTATCCGGCTATGAACACAAGGAATGCCACTGCCAATGCAATCAAACGAATTTTTTTCACCTTAATTCCTCCCTGGTATTACACTTAATTACAATTCAAGACGAGGCTCGCAGATGTTCACTGTATATTCGCCTCGTCTTTTTATAAGCAACAGCCGGTTTGATTTTTTATCCTTTTTTTACGGCATTGAAGTATTTATCTTATCAAATGTACCCTGAACCTTACCACCAAGTGCCTGTAATCCAACAATAACAGCTACAGCGATCAATGCGAGAATTAAACCATATTCCACCATTCCCTGTCCGCTTTCCTCAGAAACAAATTTATCCCAAAGTTTTTTCATATTTTTCACCTCCCCATCTTCTGTGTATTTAGAAATAATATAAACTTCATTATACCAATTTCCATATTTTATCTTTCCTATGTTCTAACCAAACCGGCTGGTTACTACAAACATTACGGAAATACAGGCAGCAGACTGTTCTGAATCAGATTAAAAATCTTAACCGTAGCCTCTGACATATTTCCGAAGGTAATCACGGCCACGATCACAACTGCTGCAAACAGAGTTGCATATTCTACCATGGCCTGTCCATTTTCAGATCTTAAGCTTTTCATATTCTCCTCATTTTATAAAATAGTGATTGAAATGTACGGCCAGAGCAATGCGATTAAAAAGCCTGCCATTATGTGTCCGCACATGGGGAACGTACTGTCCCGGGCTAAAAAACCATATTTCATGCCTGCCAGACAATAAAATCCGATGACACAGGCCATTCCGGTCAGGAAGTAAAAAACTCCGGGAAAGCCCACCGTTATTCCAATAATCATGGCGAGCTTTACGTCTCCCATTCCAACTCCGGCAGTTCCTTTCCTTAAATAGGTAAACAGCATGGTCAGTCCGAAAATAACAACAACCATCACCATCGCTGCTGCGGAACCAAAAAGCCCTGCCAGGCCGCCTGAATGTATGCGGTATGTAATACCTGCTGTCAGAATCACCCACAGCATTTCATTGGCGATAATTCTTATTAACCGGTCCACACAGACACCGAAAGCAGCAATATAGCAGATGAGCATCGTAAATATAGCCTGATCAAAGGGTAATAAAAAGCAGGACAATCCTGTAACGCCTGCAGTAAAAATAAGGCTTAAACCTTTCCACCTGAGACCGGGGATTTTTAACGGTCTCGGATATCCCTTCCGCCTGCATTTATAACAGGCAAAGGAATATGATAACTCTGGTATAAAATAACCAACCAGACTGCTCATGCCGGTTAAAACGGCAGTACCTAAAATTCCATTCATTTTTTCCCTCATGTTCCTGATCTTATAAGGTATGTATACCGGATCAATGACTCGCTTATATTCAGTTACAACAGAATACCTCTTTTGTTGTAAATAAAAGAAAATTTAACCAGAGGTGAGTCTTTTATAAAAAAAAGAAGGACACCGCAAACAGGCTGGGGATTTTTTCACAACTCCAGCCTGTTTGCGCTATCCAGATTCAACAAATTTATACAATTAACCTAGTTTATTAAAATAATTGTAGACTTTTAAGCATTTATGTAGTATATTAAAGAAAAGATTCGACTTATTATTACAACAAAAGAGGTATTCCGTTGTATTGTGCGACTAATAGATCCAATTGCTCCAGTATTTTTAAATGTGCATGACCACTTTCCTTTGTGTAAATACGGGTAGTATTCACGTCACTGTGTCCCAATATATCTGCAAGTCTCGATAAATCTTTCTCCATCATATAAAAGGTCCTGGCAAACAAATGACGAAGGTTATGAGGAAATATCTTTTCTTCAGCAACTCCGGCCAGGCTGCCCAATGCTTTCATCTCCCTCCAGATATTGCTTCTGTCAATCGCTTTTCCATTACGGGTAATAAATATCATACCGGATATAATATGCCGCTTCTTTGCGTACTCTGATAATGTTTCGCATAATTGGCGGGTAAGCAGGACGGTTCGGATCCTTCCTTTACATTCAACCTCTGCCACACCACTCCTCACCGCTTCAACAGTAATAAAGGGCAGTTCGGAAACACGGATACCACTGGAGCAGATCGTCTGCAGGATCATGGCCAGACGTTCATTTTTGTTTTCCTGTGCTGCTTTTACCAGCCTTTTATATTCGCCTTTATTCAGCTCCTTTTGCTCTGTACAGAACACGCTTCTGCTGACCTTGTAAAATCTCACCCGGCAATCCGGCCAGCCGCTGTATTTAAAAAATCCATTGACTGCTGCCAATGCTCCGTTGGCAGTCACAGGAGAAAACCTTTTCCGCAGCTGGGCTTTCCATAAGATTACCAGCTCTTTGTTTATGCTCCTTCCTTCCAGAAAGCAGGTAAATTGCTCCAGATAATACCGGTATTTTTGAATGGTAACCTGGCTCTTTTCCTGGCAGTACAGCCATTTACAGTATTCTTCAATTACGCCTTCTGTTATAATTCTTACTACTTTCTGATTCTCTTTCATATTTCCCTCCATAGTCTGCTATTGACATAATTCAGAATTGAAATTGTTTTATGCAATTCAGTATCTGAAGATTATATCACTTATATGCAATATCGAATAATTTTTGTGATTCAGATAGCAGATAATTTGAGTTTGTAAAAAATATGAATAGTTATTCATTAAAATATCAGATTATCCATATTCCAAAAATGCATTAGGTACTTTACTGTTTAATTTGACGCTTACATAAAAAATAACTTTATAGAGGCAGGGGATAAAAAAAGAGAGGAGCTCCATAATATGAATGGGGTTCCTCTCTTGTGGGCTGGGTGCAGTGTGAATCTTGGATAAACCGCTCTCTGTTGATATACATCTCCTTTATAACATACGCTCAGGAAATCATTGTTTTTATATAGAATTTCGTACTGTATAGAAAGGGATAAATCATACATATTAACTCCCTGGCTTTGTGAATAACCTGTTAATTCAGTGAAAGCCTCTGTTTTCAACAAATAATTAATACTTTGCTGTACACCCGAATCGGCTAATCCTGTAATGGTCGGATAAAAAATATCAATGGTATCACTTTTTGTAAATTTTTCTGGAACAATATTATATAATATATGATCCCCCATATCCTGATTTAAGTTTATCCATTCAATTTCATTTTTTATATTCAGTCCTCCATCAGAATCACGGCATAGATACTTTGCTGTTAGCTCCTCCCACTGTTTTTGGGTAACCTTAATATTATGAAACAGATACTCATCATCTTCATCATAACTTCCATTTTCATTTGAATCGTAACATGAAAATGGAATATTCCACACCTCATCACCTGCAAAATTATAAATATGATAATTATATATCTCATGCATTGGAGCACTACCTGGTTTATAACTGACAAAAGCACCATTTTTCAATGCAAAATAATACAGATTGGGGGATAGATCTTTCCAGATGGTTAATTCCTCATCCTGCACTGTATAGATCACATAATAACGAGATGAATTAATGTGTAATTCCGGATTTCCATCGCCATTAGAATCAAAGAACGCATATTTTGTACTATATCGTTGACCATGTTCCCCTGTAGGAATCGTTAACGAGTCAATATCTTCACCCTCTTTTGCTTTTCTTTTTCCGCACAGGAATTCTCTGAATATGATTTTAATTCTTTCAATATCGCTTGCTTTTTCACTTATTTGCTTATTTGAACTTTTTTCTTCTGTTTCCTGTTGGTAACAATCACTCAACATTTCCTCATATGTATAAGTTAATGCCAAAGTTTGCTGGTATGCCAAATCTATCGATTTAAAATAACCTGCAACTAATTGGTCATATTGTTCTCTGGTTACTCTGAAAAAATATTTTTGATGATATTCGTCAAAGTACCGTTTGGATTTCATTGCTTTTGTATATTTCACTGTTTTGCCTGCGTACTCAGGCATAGAAACCATATATGCAGACTCTTGCTGTTCTGTTTTATCATTCACAAGCGCTTTCGAATGAAAGTAAACGGTGCAATTCGGATTTCCGTTTTCATCTAATATATAGAATATATTATTTTCCTGAAATCTAGACCAGAATACTTTTTGAGTACCTGCTAAACCATACCAGGTTGAACCTAAATCCGCCCACAAAACAAACCTGTCTGACTTTAGATTATACTTAAAAACATACTTGTATCTTGCACCATCAGTGATATACAGTTCCGGGTTTCCATCTCCACTCATATCGAATAGCATAAGCAGGCTTTCTTCAAAGTTCACTTCATGTTGTAAATCACCGATTGAAAGTTTTTCTCCCGTTTTTCTATCATAGAAATCTGCCTCTCCTTTAATCAGCTTAACATATTCTTTCTTATATAAATCATATACTGCTGTATCTCCCTTTCTGAATTTCCCGGAAAAGTCTACCTTGCCATAAGCTGATTTTAAAATATTATATGTTGCTTTGTCAACAAACTCTATCTCTCCATTGTGCGCAAAAGAACTACTGCTAAAGCTGTCATAGGAACGTTTTTCATTCAAATCTGGATTGTTAACGACTCTTAATGTGACAATAGATGAACATAATAGTAGTAAGATTATAATAAACGGTTTTATTCTATTATTCAAAAACATCATTACCCGACAACTTCTCATATGTAAATTCCACCTTTTTTATAGCCTTTTTTGCTGATCTCACCGCCTTAAAATAACTTCTAGTTAAACTATTATATTGTTTTTCTGTTACCCTAAAATAATATAAATCCTGATTCTCATCATAGAAAGCCTGCTTTCTCATATGTTCGGTTAATTCATCCTGGTTATATTGATCTACATATTGAGGTAATGACACCATAAAAATACAGCTGTCCTTTTGGGTCTCAAAATCCCTGTAACCCTCTGTTTTAAACCAAAGAAAACAATCATATTCGCCTTCTTCATCCAACATAAAAAATGCATCTTTTGCATTTCCTGAATAACCAATTTTCTTAGTTCCCATTAAAAATATATATGGAGTTTCATACTTTTGCCATAAAGTAAATAAATCCGACTCTGTATCATAGCTAATAACGTAAGTGAAGCTTGAATTGTCCGATATGCACAGTTCCGGACTTTCATCACCATTTATATCAAAAAGGTAATAGGTATAATTATTGGGATCGTACCTGCCAAGGTCAACATCTATAGAAAAGTATCCATATTCATTTAAATAAAATTCTTCGCCGGTTTCCTTTTCAGTAAACATCGCTTCATTTTTTAACAGCCTGCAAAATTGCTTTTTATACAGATTATATTCTTCTACATTGCCGGTATTAAAAGAAACATTAAAGTTCAATTTATTATAGGCTGCCTTAATCTTTAAATACGTTTCACTGTCAATATAATTAACATTTTGATATTTAGAAATTATCATGTTATCTGGAGACGATTTAATCGCCATTAATTCTTCGTAATCAAAGGATTTTGGCGCATTTTTACGCAAATCATCAAATGGCTTCTTCATCATTTCCCACTGTTCTTTTGTAACGTCTGTTCTGTTGCTGGTGGTATTCAGTTTATCAGGCCCATCTGGTAAACGCATCTCGACAGCAATTGAGTACTCAAAATAAGGCTTTTTCGTTTCATCTGGTATAATAACATCTCCCATATAATCCTTAAAAAAAGTGATAATAGTGATAGGTTCACCTGATATATCAATAACTTCATAAAAGGTCGCTGAGCTCGAGGCTGAGCTTGAAGCCATCATAACCTGTCCGTTTCCTAAAATCTCTGTATAGATATGAGAATCTAATGCCGGACTTAAAGTATCTGTATCTTCATCGTAATAATATGTCAATAATACATTTGTTGGGAACATGATTCCTATATCTAACTTTTTATCTCCATTAATATCAACAACAAAAAATTTACTATCTGACAGCATCTCCTTATAGTAGACTGAAACCTCATCCGAAAAATGATGTTTTGTCCCGTTCTCTTTTATTGCTATATCATCCTGGATTAAACGTATTAATAACCTCTTGTAAGAATCTTTACCCCGATCTACGTCAATCATCAGGACTTCATTATCGCCCTTTTCCCTTAAAGTGCAAGAAGTCATCACAAACAGGACAGCTGGAAACAGAAATATAATAAGAGCCACTACAATGCTCATCTTTTCCGTTTTGTTACTTTTCATTATACTTTCCATCTCCTGTTCTATAAAATAAATTTTCCATTTCTCATCAACCGAAAGATTAAAAATCAATCTACAAGTATTCGATGCCTTTCCTTCCTAATACCCACACTTTTTTCTCCTCCCTTTTGAATTTCTTCAATTATGCTGCGCATAGAGCGGTAAATTAATTGATTATTTCTAACTGTCTCCATCCTTATTCCACTCCGCTTACTGATATAGGAAGCTAATACATGAACTGGAATTGTCCCAGGCTGGGTCAGGCACAGATAAGCAAATGTTCTGTCTTCTAACTGACTATTTTCACTTTCCAAAACAATCCTTGCAAAGTATTTTACAATGGCAGGTGAAAGAGTTTTACCTCCCAGCCCTCCCCACTCTGAATGAATGAGGCTGACCGTATCATATTCTGTTTCCATATCTCCAAAATCCCTGTATTGATCTCTGAGCCGTGCGCCGCTCCGCAAGTGAAAGCGGCATAGTTCGAATTCATTTTCTTCCTTCTTTTCATCTGTTGTCACATAATACTCCATTTTGTAAGCAATATAATCCTGAGAAGTCCTGTCGATTTCCACTTTCATTCTTAAACACTGCAGGTGCTCCTTGGGTGAATAAGGTATCCGTTCCTCCTCTGTCTGAAGACATACAAAATTTCCGTATTTAAAGATTCCGGGACCAATAACCAAATCATTTTCTCTGACCTTTATCTCATATCCTCTCAGAATTCCCTGGTCGTATTCCTGATATTCCAGTTGAATATGGGCAAAGGAATAATCTCTTAATGACCATAGCAGTTCCTTCTTTAATATTCGGTTGCGCTCAAATAACGGGTATAAATTCTGCATCTGCTGGTTCCTCCCTGATCTTTTATCTGCTTTCTGATTCTTCTATATGCACTTTTTTATTTCAGCCCATCATTTCATCCCATCAAAAAAGCTTTGAACCCAACCGTCATTTTCAAAAGAAAAATTCTCCTCATTTCCAAGATACAGTTTTTTCTCCTTCCGGTACACCGGCACCACAGTAAAGGCCCCTTCCATAGGGCTGGCCCATACAAAAAACTTTACTTCCTGTTCAATGATATCATCTGTATCTGCCTGTAAAATGTGTTCTCCATACAACTTCTGAATCTCTTCATATTCTTTTTCTTTAAAATCCTGAGGATTACTGTAAGATGTGTATTGATACCGTTCCCTTCCTGATAAATCTTTTAAATGAAGCTGCAGGGTTAAATCCTCCATATTTCTGGATATCATTCCACTGGGACTGTTCCGCTTTAGCGGGTGGATTAACACCACCTCATCTCCATTGTGAGTAACAGCGGTGATCTGATACGGCAGTGCTGGCTCTTCTGTGCGGATTGTCACATCTGCAAATCCATATTTCTTGTCCTTTAAATATTGCAGTGCTCCATCCACACATGCCATCTTGAGTTCAAAATCTTTGGTCGTATCCCCGCTTCTGCGTTTAAACCGAATGGCCTTTCCAGGAACAAACTCCTTTAGGGCATCCCGGAAGAGTTCAATCTTGCAGGATTGTCCAGTTAGTCTGATAATGGAATAATCCTCCAACACATCTTCCTCATACATTCCTTCTACAAATTTACGGATAACTCCGTAAATATCCGCCTTTAATAACATTTCAATCTCATAGATACTGAAATAAACAGTCGGAAATTCTTTCATAGTCTCAAGCCCTGATGACTTCCGGCAGGTCATCTTCCATTTGTCTGCGGGGATCCAGCGGGTAGCACTCTCCCTCACTTCCTGAGAAGACAATGCCACCCGGAGAATTCCAACATGATTATAAAACTCCTTTTTTACCACCTCTGCCAGATGATATAAAAAGTAGAAATTATTTTTTACCTTGTAATAATCTGCACGGCTCCGGTTCTCATACTCCCTGAAACGGGTGGGCAGATATTCCTCCGCTTTATTGTACTCCAGTTCTAATTCACGGTATAATTCTGACGCCCCGCTTTGATCCACACATCGGAACACATCTACATCGTATCCTGCCAGAATCTGTTCTTTTGGAAGCAGGGTACCGGGAAATAACTGGTTTACTATGGAGATTTTTAAAAGCTGCATAATCCGGAAGGTTAAGTTATTTCCTCCAAAGTCCGTATCTCCATTTTCATAGGAAGTGTCAATTTCAATCCGGTAGGATACACGATTGTCCCAAATACGGAAACGGCAGGAGCAAAGATCTGTGGTACCTCCACCGCAGTCTATCATAAGTGCCTTGTATTGTTCTCCTTCTTTTGCGGTCCCTCTCTGTATCATTCCTGATATTGTACTGTATAGAACGGAGACACCTTCATCAATCATATCTCCCTTTTCAACTGCATACTCCGAAAGGATTTCGGAAAACAGTTTTTGAAACTGAGTTTTCTGCTTTACCGGGCAGGAGACGTGGACACTCTTAATGTCACATTTAAAACGGTTTTTGACTGCATTTAAAACAAATTCAAAATATTCCCTAAGGATTTCCTTTCTTGAAATAAATCCCCGCCTTCCCTGGCGATCCGTTATTTCTTCCAGCTTTTCATAATCACCAACCCAGCGTTTCATATCATAGAACACGCAAAATCCCTCATCGATATAGCTGGAATCAGCCAGGCGAATGGCATCATAACCGAACAGAAAAGCAGGTTTACCGGATTCTACCGCCTGAACTCCTGCCACACTTGGAAACAAAGTTGTCTCTTCCCAGTCTGATGAAGTGTCATAAAACAGTGCATAATTAACCGCGTTGGCTTTCAGCCCTTTTTCCCCATCATGAAGACCAGACTTTTCAAAGTAAAGACTATCTAAATAAACGCCTGCTGTGGTATTGGACGTCCCAAAATCCATGGCGACTGGCATGGATAAGGGAACTGGCTTTCTGATCTCAAAGTCCAAAAGAGGCATCCGGTAGACGTTAAGATTTTCTGGTATGTAATCATATTTTCCATTATAGATCTGATATAAGAGCTCTGACTCTTTACGTCCCACGCAATACAGGCTGTAATTTTTTATGCTGGACTCCCTACAGGAAATCTCAGCCGCCTTTGTCAGATATAAACAGTCCTTTTGCGATCCCATTGGCACAACATTTAGAATTGCGCACAAGGTCATGTCGCCTCCCACCACAAAGGCATTGGTTCCTGCCAGCCGTTCTTCATAGGGTATGGTCAGCCCGTCATAATAGCCAATTGCCAGCCCGTCATATGCTACAATTTTTGAGCCACACTGAAGGTTCATATCCTGCCGTTCCTGAAGTTTGCTTCCTTTCAGTACATTTTCTAAAGACTGGAAACCGGCTTCGTCCGGACTATCTATCAAAAAATACTCTTCCGCACCTTTAAAGCGGAGAATTACACGGATAAGTTCTTCCTTATCCATGGGATTAATAATTCCATGAAGGATCTTTTCTTTCCTGCATATTTCACGCAGTTGGAAAGTTGTCATTAATTCTAAATCATTTTTGTGGTAACGATTGTCCGTGACCTTTTCTTCCTGACGCTTTAATACATACCCATACTTGTCCATTTCATTCCCCTTTATCTCTTGTCTGATTTATTACAATGTAAATGAGATTTTTATAAATCCCTTGTATAAAATATTTGGTAAATTTCTTTATTTTGAAAATCACACGATCCAATTATTAGTTCCTGTGCAGCCATATACATTCCTGAAATCCACATTTCATCTCCGTGTGATTTTGCCTCTTGTAAACACTTTTCCATAACGGATACAACATCTCTTTTATCAAAAGACATTAAGGCTTGAATTACATCCTGATATACCGGCCAATTAACGTCCTGAAGCAATCCGAAAAGCCACGGCAGGCATTTTAACTTTTGCGGATATCTCATCTCATGTATGATAAGTATCGGATTCAGCCAACAGAATTTTGTAGAAAATTTATTGTAAGAGAAGTATTTAAGTATATCTATATTTTCTTCAGAAAAACATTCCGCTAACTGGTACAATTTGTCTGGATTTATGGATTCATTATTATATATGTCATATTCATGTAATTTTAATAATTTATCAACCTCTGAGGTCATCTCACCCACCTTATGTATTATATTAAGTGTCTTTGTTCTTGCCTTCTTATCGCCATTTTATATAACAAGCACTAACTACTCAAGATTCAACTGCCATTATTTCTTCATAATTAAAGGGCTTTGGCGCATTTTTACGCAAATTTTCAAACGGCCTCTTCATCATTTCCCACTGTTCTTTGGAAACTTCAACTGTGCTACTAGCAGAATAAGTTCCTGTACTCGAAGAGGAACTCGATGCCATCATAACTTGCCCATTACCTAAAATTTCAGTATAGATATGATGACCCAACGCTGGCCTTAGAATAATAAACTTATCGCAGATAACCTGATAAATAATATATTGTACCTGTATAACTATTTTTCCATATCTGCTCTTTTTGATTTTCCTCAGTAAACCAGTCTGAATGTTGATAATGCTCCGAGTAAAAACTACCTTGTTCTGATCCATAGAATAAAATATATAAAGTTGTCCAATTTTTATATCTATTATTAGTACTACCCTTTAAATAACTTGACATAGGCTCAAGGTTGAATTCTTTTAACATTTCAATAAATATATCTTCTACTTTTTCATTATCAACCCCTTTTTCTATGTAAACATCTATTGTACAGGAGTTTCGACCACGCCCGATTTGTAATTCTATATTTTTGATTTCTGGATGAATACTGCACATTTTATCTTTAAAATCATAAAATACTGAATTTATTATACGATCATGAATCTTAATACCACCTATTATAACTAAGCTAATAGTTAGAAGTAAAATCCATCCTCCCTTAACTTTTTTTATAAATTTATATAATACAAAGCAAATAACTAATAAAGTAATTAGCAATAAAAAAATTATAAAAGGGAGGCGATTAAAAGATTCCATAAATTCACCTCACTAACTTTATTATTATTTTTATTCAAAATATCGCAATCCTTGATACAGCCATTCATTTTGTATATACTCATCTAAATCTACTTCACCCCAACCACCCCATGAGGAAACTTTTACTTTTGCTTTATCATTAATTTCATTTATTTCTAATTCCGTAATTGTCACCCAATGTAACACAAATGAGGTACCTGTATCTTTTCTTCCATTAGGGTATGTTATTGTTACATTACTGCTCCCACCTGCTCCAATTAGCATTGATACAGGTGAATCCACTGGTGAACCATTCATATGATCAATTGCTATTGGTCCGTCATATTCAATCTCACCCACCCTTACATATTTTATTAAAATTGTTTTCTTGAAATATTTTAAAAGCTTAATAGCAAAAGCCAATGCCAGTTCTTTTCCAGCCATTATTTTCATATACCCTAAGGGTTTTGTAGTTATTCTAACTGGTTCTTTATATACATGATAAACTGTTAGCCCATTCTCTTTATCTCTCGTTAGATTAATTACTGCTCAATAGAGTTATCATAGACGGAAGGATCGTAGAACTCCCCATTCTCTTTTTGATAAAAAGTCCATACAATACCTTCATAATCTGTTTCCATTTGTACATCTTTTAATCCATCGTCATTTATATCTTCTAGGGTGACATTAATTATCTCTGTTCCCACTTGAAATGGAGCACTAAAATCATAGAAAATGTAATTGTCTCTATCTAATAGAAATGCTCCCGGATGTGGTTTATTACCACTAAAAATCACTGTCGCCAGGCATACTTCCCCCCAAGAATTTAAGTCTACTTTATATAAATTGAGTTTTTCCATTTCAATATATTTTTTTATATCCTCTAAATTATATGGTCTGAACGAATAAGTGCCTTTCATAGGCTTTAAATTATCATAGTACTCTTCACCTTCTTTTAAATTTTGATATATCTTACGAATAGTGTTATCATAATTATTAATATCCATAAAACGTACAGTATTATAATCCATTGTAGCTACTATTTTATTTTCTTCCTTAAACTCTAATAAAAGAGATCCTGTGTTTCCATTTTTCCCTGTAAATTGGCACTCAGCATGACTATTATTTATTGTACCTATAAAGTCATCTAATACTGGCGCATTTTTATAATAATAAAAATCTGGCTCCGCAACTCTATGTGTAGCCATTTTCCCCATTATTTTACCATTCTCTATTTTTGTAATAAAGAATGATGCCGGATATACATAATCCCCACCGTCCCATTCCTCTCCGACCCAAATCTTTTTTAGATATAAATTGTAGTCAATAGAATCGTTAAATATGAGATTATTTTTTTCTATTGACTCTGCTACGAAAGAATGTGAACTATCAGTATTTATTACACAACCTGTTAAACCAGTGCATATCATCATAAGAAGCACATACTTAATAAGATAATAACGTATATTAATCAAAATCATCACTCCTTTATATATTATACTGGTACATATTATAAATTACTAAAGTATTTATACCACGCTTTAGCATTTGAGGCCCTCTTATTTCTTCTGGATTGATCATCGCTTGATCGTTCATAATGACCATGAAAGACTAAAGCCAGATCACTTGGTGAATTAGTCGAGGCAATAAAATCTGAAAATGACATTTTGTATGGAGCACCATATTTATTAACTGCAGACCCTTGCAGCCATATACTTTGTTTAGGCTGGCATTCCCATATTATAAATTCCAACTCCAAATCTAAGAGGCACTTTGGATCTTGTAAAGCAATCTGATCTGCATTATATTCGTCTAATCCAGCATAATCAAGAAAACGAGATGCAGTACTTTGTACTAATCCATAACCTAATGATAATCTATGATGCTTCTGCCATACGCCCGGATTAAAATGGCTCTCAATTTCAATGTTTCCACATAATCCAGCAATCGATTCCATAGACCACCCCTCATTGGTCAAATATTTATATATATATTTTGCATTTGCCTCTTGTTCTGTTATAGATAAACGATCTGCATCTGTACCAGCATTTGCATAAATAATCTCCAAAACTTGCCTAAGTACTCCATTTTCATTAGCTTCATAGGACAATCCTGTCTCCGGATCAATTATGGTCCTGTTCACTGCCATAGACCCATCATCATCTACAAAATATTTTTTCCCCTTCCAATCAACTATCTTAGATGTTGCCATAGCCCCATTCTTGCCACAAAAATACCATTTTCCGTCCTTACCTTGTTTCCAGTTGTTTGTCAGCAACTCCCCTGAACTACGGAAATAATACCACGTTCCTTCAATCTTCTCCCAGCCAGTTACCATATAACCACCGGTTTCCAGACCCTTGGTTTTTTTCGATTTAAGATAGTACTTTTTCCCGCCGATGATCTGCCACCCCAGTGCCATATAGCCGTTTTTGTCCAGATAATACCAGCGGTCCTTGTAATTCACCCACTGTCCTTTCACATATCCATTTAGGTAATATTTCCACCTGCTGCCATCCAACTCCCATTTTCCAACTACTCCTATATTGGATTTATTCACATTAGATGAAGTCTGCATTGCTTGTAAATAAGAACCATTGGTCAGATTCTGTTCCGATAAATGAAAAGTCACATTGTAATTACCTGCCTGGTCTTTGTTGATAATTGCCTGGTTTGCACTTGACATAGCCCCCAGAATACTTAGAAAAACCGGATCAGCATTTGCTAGTATTATAACTGTAGGATTAGCCCCTAATACTGTCAGTATGTACTTTCCAAAATCCGATGTAAGCTGTACATTCTCCTGGGACAGCAGCGGATAAACACCCTGTGTTCTTGCCTTCTCATAGGTTGTATTCCCGTAGAACTTTTTTTACACCCATTCCTTATCTCCTTTCTAGGCGGACTCATTCCTCCGTTTTATTACACCATCATAATGTTTTACCATTCTCCTTATTTCCTCCATAAATCTATAAATGCACTCTTAACTGTCCAATTCTTCACTAAAATTAAACCTCTGGTTCATTTTCACGTTTTAGCACAATATCTGCATATTTTTTCCATTTCCAATCGTTTTTTTCACTGACATTAACATTATGTTAAAGCTCAAACTACTTATGACTCAACAGCCATTAACTCTTCATAATTAAAGGACTTTGGCGCATCATCACGCAATTCATCAAATGGCTTCTTCATCCTATCCCACTGTTCTTTGGTAACTTCAGTTGTGCTGCTAGTAAAGTTTGGATATTTTTCCTGCCCTGGTAAGCGCATTTCTACCACGATCGAATACAAAAAATTATCGTTCTTTGTTCCGTCGGATGAGATACTCCCTCCCATATAATTTCCAATAAAAGTAACCGTACTAATATATTCTCCCAAAATATTAATTACGTGATAAAAATAGGCTGTCCTCATGGAAGCATATGAAGCAGTCATAACCTGCCCATTCCCTAAAATCTCTGTATACATATGATTATCTAACGCCAAATTTAATGTATCCGTCTCTGGATTATAATAATATGTATCCAATACATTGGTAGGGTACTTAATACCTATATCTAACTTTTGATCTCCATTAATATCAACAATATAAAATTCACTATTTGGCAGCATTGCTTCATAATCGGCTGAAACGGTATCAGAAAAATAATATTTTTCCTCTCCATCTGTAATTACTATTTGATTCCGGATCAATCGTAATATTAACTTTTTATAAAAATTTTTATCCTTTTCTGCATTTTCCTCACTTTCATAACTGGAGCCCTTTATATTATTTTCAATATTGCTTTGTATAAGAACAGACTGGTTACTCGCCTTTTTTTCTTCGAAATTACAGGATGTGACTAAAAACAAGACAGTAATCAACAGACATATACACAGTATTTTTTTTTATTAAGAATAATTTTCCCCTTTAATCTTTTATTAAACACACTTACCTTCTTCTAATCAAATACAATGATCTTAACTAATTTATATTTGCTCATATCTCCATTATTTCCTTCCATTCCCATAAACTCCACTGTATTTCCATTGGCGCTACCTGGATCAGTTTTTTCCCCAGAGGCATTATTAGGGTAAGGATATCCTGTCTGACTTAAGCCATTTTCCTTACTCCCTTTGTTAATCCAAGTATGT
The DNA here is from genome assembly GCF_031982545.1 of Lacrimispora sp. Lineage (GTDB taxonomy): Bacteria > Bacillota > Clostridia > Lachnospirales > Lachnospiraceae > Lacrimispora. The sequence goes on along the minus strand of NZ_DALYXB010000008.1, from coordinate 76,603 downwards.
GCTATAACATCTCCAATCCTGCAGTATAAATATACGTCCGACTCATCCCCTCGCTTTATTACAACATCAGCATATTTTCCCATATGTGTTCATCTAAGGTGCCTGTTTTCTCAAATAATATGTTAGCAACGCATTAGAAGGAGACCTGATTCCTATATCTGATTTTTTATCTCCATTAACATCAACAATATAACGTTTACTTTCTGGCAACATTTTCTCATAGTAGACTGAGACAGTATCTGAAAAATAATATTTATTCTCACCATCCATTATTTCTATTTCATTCTAAATAGCCGTAATATTAACCTTTTATAAAAGCCATCATCCTTATCTGTTTAATCAACATATTTGATATTTCCAATCTTTTATTACATTTACCACCAACTTGTAAATCTTCATCATCGGAACAAGACTTATTAATTATTTTTGACCCAATAGCAATCCAATAAGTGGGCTTGGATATTTATTTTGATACATACTTAGCTTAATTTTATTTTCCAAATAACTCTTCATATGTATATGTAACTTCATTAATATTTTTTCTGGATTGTTCGCGTAATTCAAAAAACTTATTTGTCAGCTGCTTCCACTGATCCTCCGTTATCTTGAAGAAATAAAATCTCTCCAGATTTCTATTGACATACATATCGCTATAATATCCTATTTGACTCCTCATACTTTTATAATTTTTTGTATTTTCACTACCACTTATAAAAAAAGGCAAACTTACTATATATACAGTTTCGGGCTGTTGTTTTGTTTTATTATAATACTCATCGATATAAAACCATGTAGACGTTTTTAATTTCCCATTCTGATTCAGTATATCAATTGCATAAGAGGTCCCTCTTCCATATCCTATCTTTTCACTGCCAATTAAATAATTCCAACTGGTAGGGCTCGCATACCATAACGTAAATTTTTGTATTTGCGTGTCATACTTAAAAAAATAAACAAATCTGGATTCATCAGATATGCCTAATTCCGGCTGTCCATCTTTATCCATATCAAAAAAATAATAAGTATATTTATTAGGATTATAATAAGAGTCATTATTAAAATTATGCTTTATTTCATCAAAATCCTTTAAATAGAACTCCTGCTTCGACTCTTTATATATAAAGGTCACTTTCCCATCTACCAATCGTCTAAACAGCTGTATGTAATAATCATAATCCTCTATATTTCCTTTTTCAAATTCACCATTAAAATCAATATCTTCATAAGCCTTTTTTATAATTTCAAATCCATTTACATCTACAAACTTGAGATCTTCGTAATGAAAATGATCTGAATCTATAAGTTTCTCTTCCTCTGCCTGTATTTTTAGACTTGTTTCTTTTATTGGATCAATCTGCATTTTTTCATCTTCTTTGTTTATCTGGGCTCTTATAAAATCAGAACTTCCTATATGATAGATAAGAAGAATTAATAATGCAGTTATGACCGTCTTTGCAATTATCACTATTCTGTTATTTTTCATTTTTTATTTATTCCTTTCACTTTACTAAATTACAAGTCAGTCAGGTTAAAGGGGTTGCAGGAATAAACTCGACCATCCCGCAATTGATCGACATCAGCATCTATGTACCATCAACCTAACACACAGAATGCTATTATGTTTTAATTCCTGGAGATAACAATTCACTATAAAACATGGGAAAGGCATAATAAACTTAATTTCTCAATATATGCTTGATACTTTTACGCCTTGAAACAGAAGTAACAAAACTTTAAGTCCAGGTCTAAATAATATTAATTCGCGTCCGAACACAGCATCAAATCAAAAACAACTCATTCATCTAAAACAATTATTTTCAATAATCTGTAATCGCCAGGATCAAAACCAATACCGTCCCTACCGATAAATTCAATTGATGAACCATCAACGTTTTTACTAGAAAAAGGAGTTTCATTTTTAGCGTTATCTGATTTGGGATAAGCTATGCCCGTTTGAAAAATTCCGCTTTCAACCTCAAAACTAGCTGTAGCACTAACCCATTTATCCTTTGGATGGTTATCGGGATATTTATTATATGTATGTGCTTTAGCCCCATTATACACAATGCATTCCTTAATCGTTGTCTTTTTTGTCTCTATTCTCTCTAGAAAAATATCTATTCTAGTTGGCAGCTTAAAATCACTTTCCCATATACGCCCATCATCTGGATAGTACTCATCTAATGTTCTTGGACCCACAACAATCTTTATCCTTCCATCTTTATCTTTTACCTCTTTATTTCCCTGATAAGAAAACCAATTTTTTCTAGGTTCTAATTTGGTACTTTTACCATTTACAAGTCCTTTAATGGTTTCTGGAATCATAATTTCTCTTCCGCCGACTCCTCTATCACACTCTTGGCTCAATACCCCATTGGAATCCGCCTTTAATTCCTTCCCTGTTTCCGGATCCTTTATAGTCCTGTTCACTGCCATAGCTCCATCTTCATCTACAAAATACTTCTTTCCCTTCCATTCAATAATCTGAGAGGTAGCCATCTTTCCATCTTTACCGCAGTAATACCATTTTCCGTCTTTGCCTTGTTTCCAATTGTTTGTCAACAGTTCTCCCGAACTGCGGAAATAATACCACGTTCCATCAATCTTCTCCCAGCCAGTTACCATATAACCACCGGCCTCCAGACCCTTGCTTTTTTTCGATTTAAGATAGTACTTTTTCCCGCCAATGGTCTGCCACCCCAGTGCCATATAGCCGTTTTTGTCCAGATAATACCAGCGGTCCTTGTAATTCACCCACTGTCCTTTCACATATCCATTTAGGTAATATTTCCACCTGCTGCCATCCAACTCCCATTTTCCAACTACTCCTATATTGGATTTATTCACATTAGATGAAGTCTGCATTGCTTGTAAATAAGAACCATTGGTCAGATTCTGTTCCGATAAATGAAAAGTCACATTGTAATTACCTGCCTGGTCTTTGTTGATAATTGCCTGGTTTGCACTTGCCATAGCCCCCAGCATACTTAGAAAAGCCGGATCAGCATTTGCTGGTATTATCACTGTTGGATTAGCCCCTAATACTGTCAGTATAAACTTTCCAAAATCCGGTGTAAGCTGTACATTTTCCTGGGACAGCGGCGGATGAACACCTTGTGTTCTTGCCTTCACATAGGTTGTATTTCCATACCCATTGACCTCATTCTCCATTCGGAAAGAACTTTTTTTTCCACCCATTTTTTATCTCCTTTCTGTATCACCATGCCACACGGTCTGTAAATGATCCATATAATTTCCGGATAGAACCACAAGTTCTTTCTCCAGTTTAAGAGAACGGTTCTTGAATACATCCATTGCTCCCTTAATTAAGTCAGAAAAGCACTTCTGAAGCAAATCCCAATCATCACCCAACAGTTTACGTTTTAAATAAAATAACTCCGCTGCCTCTAATCGCAAAAATTTCTTTCGCACGATCTGCTCCACTTCCTTCATATCCATTTGGATATTTTTATAAATCATATGTGGGAACCAATAAACCTGGCTTTTCTGCTCATCCAGATAAAGCATCTGATTGCTCAGTCCCAGAACAGCTTCATAGCTTTCCGTATATTCACTGCTCATCAGACGGCACAAATAAAAATATTTGACTTCTCGCTCAGTTTCACTTTCTTGCAGAATTGTCTGTTCCCTTATTAATAATTCCAGTTTTTCATAAAACAGCAATTCCATAGCAGAGAGATTATTAGCTAAATACTCACTTTTTTTCTCTATACGATCTTTTCTGTATTCTTCTATCCACTCTTCCAATTCATTACATCGGTTCATTTACTATAACTCCTCTTCTACCGCCTTAAAAATTTTCTCTACGATATTTTCCCAGTCGTTTTCAGCCTTTTGCATGCAGCTGAACATTCCGTGCATGACATATTTTCTCATTTTAATCAGATACACTCGATTATAACTTTGTCCGTCAAGCTGATATCCCTTATAATCAAACCATTCAAATTCATTTCCCTGTTCAGTACGACCTTCTGACTGTCTTTTTATAATAATGGAGGGATTGAAATTTTTTAATGCTGTCTGAAATTGTTGACTCATGGTCTTAATTTGCCCCTCCTCCAATACAACAGGTAATAGATTGGCACATATATTTACAGTACTATCCAGACTTGTTATAATAAACTTTGGTGCATTTACCGAAGGATATTTTACACGCTTGATCTCTTCTGGCATTACAACAAACTGCTCGGGAATTTGTAAATGAACACATGCGTCTGGCAATGTTATTTGTCTGAAGGTGATTAGCTCCTCTCCTGCATAAATTCCTGTTTCTAAGGTAGTATGTCTCTGCCGCTCCAGTTCTCTTTTTGCTTCCAGTAATTCTTCATCCAGGTAATCCATACTCTTTGTCTCCTCCCAATATTATCCATGATAGATTATTAATTCTTCCGGTGTGTCAATCCGTAATGTTCTGGCTTTTATCCTTATTCCGTCATTAGCCAGAATATTTAAGTCTTTTACTGTATTAACTGCAACGGTATCATCATCAATGGACAGAGTATGTTCCCCTCCCTGGGATAAGGTAAGGCTCTCTTCTGTAAGGCCTATATAATTACCATCTTTGAATTTAACTCCCCGATCTTTGTAACTGCGTTTTTGTGTATTTTGATTCAGACAGTGAATTACTGCACCTTCCTGCTGATCTTCTCCAAAAAAATGCAAAAGTGCACGTGCCCCTTTTTCTGGCATTGCATACATAATATTCCCAGTCTCCGGATACCATGGGTAGAAATAACTTCCGGTGCTTTTTTTCTGATCAATATCCAATGCAATGCTTACCCTGTCTTCTTTTACTGATTGTATCGTTCCCCAAAAACCCGTACCAGAAGGTTGTCCACAATACTGAGGGCTTACATTACGAAAAGCTCTCTCTTCTAAAGTATAGTGGAAGATTAAGTCACCATACTCATAATGCCCTTCCACACCAGTAATTGTAACTTTTCTTCCCATGTATTTCATATAATCACCTATTTTATAAAAACTCTTTCCTTCTGAATAATAGGTGATTCCAGTTTTCTTACCTATTGGCTTCAATTCTACTGTATAGCTTTCCTCCGAAAGCGGTACTACCTCTTTCCCCTGCCTCATACCAAACCATAGATTAGGTCTGCCGGTTTCTATATCTGAAATCACAAAACTTCCCAGACGGTCTGCCATTCGTTTTGCAAACTGCCACGGAGTCTCATCATAACATATGACAGGAAAACCAATCTCTGTATCAATCTCTCTGTCTCTTATTACCTGTCCTGACTGGCCTTGAACTGCCTCTCTTACAATTTCGCCATATGATTTAGCAATATCCTGAAAAGATCGGCTTAATGATTCTCTATCTAACAGCACAGAACCTGATTTTATCTGCAGGTAAAATCGTGTTGTCTGGCCAACATCTTCCGTCTTAAATTGACTGATATAACCACAGAAAATTCTTTGTACCTTTTCACTCTCTATCAGGTATAGCTGTATTTGTTTTTCACATATCTGCTCGTATCTCCAACTGACGTTTCTATTCAAATAGCCATCAAAATCCACACAACCATGTTCTCCCAGCACCCAGGAAAAACGAAATTTCTCCACCTTTAAAACAGGGATATCGGTCTCCAGTCTCAACCTTTGATTAATAATAACTTCCATCTACTACACTCCTTCCACTCTGCCGAATATAATTAAATGGTATCTATTACAACATTACTTTCGTTCCCTCCATGGTAAGATCTCCATTTAGATTGAGAACTGAATCGCCTCGTTTAACAGTAACCTTTTTAGGCGCCGACATAGTTATCGAGGAATTAGAACTGGTTATACTTAAACTTCCCTCAGACCTTAAGTTCACTGAGCCTTCACTAACAATATTAATTCCATCCTCATCGGATAACTCAATAAACGTCCCATCATTATTTGTCATTAAGATACGCCCTGGAGACAGTTGTACTTCTTTTCCTTCTTTATTACGTAAAAATTTACAATCCGGGGTCTTTCTAAGCCTCGCATCACTTTCATGATATGCACTAGCCACATATGCCTCAGATTCCTTTGTAATTGGAAAATAAAGGCGTATGGTATCACCAATTTCCGGCATACAGTACCAGCCTGTACCATCAGGAGATGAATAGACTGTGGAAAATGAATACCAGCGTACACCGGATTGTTCTTTATTTTCATCACTTTGTATTGTTATCTGTACTTTTTCATTCTTTACCTTTACAACATTTCCCAACAGCGATACACCTGCAACACGTTTATTATAGTAAACAGGTTCCTGCAGACCCCTGCGGGATTTCATAAAGATCGTGTGATACAACTCGTTCCCCTTTAAAAGAGAATCAATTTTCCAAATAAATAATTCTCTTCCATCAACAACGCTTCTTTCTCCCAACTTGTGAATTTCCCTTGTTTCACAAACATAAGACATCATATCCTCTGGCTGGACAGACAATCCATTTTTTTTCTTATCCCAGTACTCCTGCATATCATACTGCGTCCAATATTCGCCTGAGAGTCCTTCATTCTCTCCTTTTCTATCTGGAATTCCAAAATGATACCGTTCTCCCTTTGTGGAACAATCCGCGAAGATTACCGTATGATTCATTGAAGCCAGCCTTTTAATAAACTCCCAATCCGTTTCTCCATACTGCATGACAAAGCAGTCAATTTTCTTCCCCTTTGCTTCTGTCATAATCTTTGCTGCTTCTTCATAACCCTGGTTACAAATATCAAGTAAGCTGCTGTAAGTAAGCTCATTTTCCTGAAAACTTCTAATGTGCTCTTCATAATCCATCAGCTTTGTACCATTACATAAGTGCAGGTCTACTATACAACTCCCAACTGTTACCTCTATACGTAACGTTTCAATAATACCGTAAAACAAGCTGATCTCTTCTCTCCCCGATATGGCTACTACCTGTACCCAGGTCAGCCTTTTCCCAAGCTTCATGTAATCTTCTTTCCGATCCATGGGAATACGGCCTCTCATATGCACATAAGCATGGTTATTAACCAACTGGTTAGATTGGTAATCTAAAATTTCCATATCTTCAAATGGCCGTACAATTAATCTTTCTTCTCTCATAACATTCCCTCCCTAATTTTCTTGATATAATTCAACCTCACATAATTCCAGACCTGTTACACCACGCCGAATCAGGCTTTCTGCAATGTCCATAGACAGTATGATGTGTCTTTTCTTTGAATCACTAACCCAGAAAATATTCTTATCTGGTCTAATTGCTTCTTTTTGTGGTATTATCGTATCAGAAATATAGTTTCCATTATCATATTGTTTTTTATATAGCTGTATATTAGAAATCTCACTAAAAACAGGTAGATAATAAAGCTTGGACTCCTGATTGAAAGGATTTAATAAAATTACATTCCTAAAAAAACAGCATTCTTGATACATATTAATGACCTCATGAATCATAGGTGAAATCAATAGAAATGGAAACAGAATAATGTCTGTAAAGACAGTGTTTTCCGATGATTCTAAAAGGAACATTTGCATATCGGGTAACTTTGGAAATGTTTCAAGACGAATATCCCGTACATCAAATGATCCATACCAGTTTTTCAATTGGGGAGCATATTTTAACTCCGGTGTATCTTGAACTTCAAAATATTTCATTCAGTTGGCTCCTTTTTTTCTTTTTAAAATAACACCATTTCGCCGAATTCCATGGTCTCATCCACATCAATAATGCCAAAATGATGTTCCCAGAACAGAAACATCTGGTAATTGACCGGAAGAAACATATCCTGCAAAAACTCCAGCCGTTCCCGTTCTGTTTCCGTTTCCTTAATTCCTACGTATACCAGTACCTGACGTGCAGCCTCATTATTTGCATATACCATGGAGTCCGAGTACATACACCTCATAACTTCGCGGAAAAGATAAATGCTGCTTCCGCACTGGTATAGCTTTAATATCAGGCGAAGCAGACGATGGAGCTTATCTTTTTCGAACTGCTCTGTCACCCGTGCTGCCTGGCTTCCGCATACCCCTTCCAGCAGATCTCTAAGTAGAAACCTTAGAGCATATTCCTGTTTGGACAGCCCCTGACGCAAATCAAGCTGTACCAGATACTGCATAGCACAATCAAAAAACAGGTTTCTTGACGTTTCATATCCCTCCAGATTGATATCAAACATTTCTGAAAACTCTCTGGAAAACCGATAGAGAGGGTTCATCTCTACTTTCTTTTCTTCCAATCCTCTGCTATTGATTGTCTCAAGTGTTACCTCTGTATACGGACTGCCATTCCTTACTGCTATGTATCGGATATCCTCCCGCCTGATACCTGCCTCATCAGCAGCCAGGGCAGCCTCCCATGCGTAATTCATATTATCACTCCAACACAGCGATATTCGCTGATCTCTAATTGTATCTGTGAAATTACGTAACGTACCATGCTTTCATTTAAGTAATTCCCCGGTTCCTTTTCCTTAAATTTCAGCAGCATTACCTTTCGGCTCTCCATAGGAAAAAGTTCATCTCTGACAAACCAGTTCATGCTCTCCACTGTTTTATAATCTCTGACATTGGAACAAATCTCATATCCAATAACCTCGATGTAATCCCTGATATCCAGTTCCATAATCCGTCGGAAAAGATCAGTTTTAGTCATAAGCATTGTACGGCTGTTCTCCGCAAACCTGCGGATAAATGAATCGTTTTTATGATTCGTTATCATAGGTGTATCGTAATCCAGAGAGATTATGGTTTCCTTTTGAATAATATGAAGAACCCTCCAGCTTTCAAAAGTTTCTTTTTGGGATTTCATAACTATTTTCTTTTTCTCATGTCGAATTTCCAAGATATCTTCATTTGTTTCGATTAAGTACCCATCTCCATCTGATTTATCCTCAAGTGTAAATTCATGTTCGTAATAAATGTCATTCATACTGGGAAGCATAAAATCACCGCTATCAAATTTCACCCATTCCATATTCCAGAGAGGTACCTGTCCATAGCATACTGCGCTTTCAAATTCGTCAAAAATAATTGCTGCATTTTCAAGGGTTACGGTCCCCTTTTCTTGTACTACCGTGTAAACATCATAGAACTTATCCAGATACGCTGTATTAATAGTTTCCCAAGGAATGTGATTATCCTGAAATACTATGTAAACCTTCTCCATAATGTTTCGGTAACGTTTTGCTGGCTGGACATAAAACTCCGTATCCTGTTTTTCTTCACCATAATTTAAAGTACCGGCAAAACTTTGTATCTGTTCAAATCTTCTCTGTTCCTGCTCGCTTACTCTCAAGTAAATTGTTCCCAGCCACATTTGATTTTCATTCGAAAGCTTTTCAACCAGAATTTCCTCTTGTAAATCCTCTTCTACAACCGGATACAGCGTTAAATTTGTGGGGTCATAATTATTCCGGTTTACAACAGTCAAAACTGTTTCATACTGGTTTGCTCCAATCTCCAGTTCTTCATATACACGTTTTTCTAAACTCCGATACCGGGATTCTGTGCATTGGATAAGCTTTCCCAATCCTTCTGCCAATATCTTTTTTGCATATTGCCGCTCATCAAAATCACTTATTTCCCTCAATCTCTCTTCTATGTATCTTTCAAAATCAAAAGGATACTCCAATATAGCGGATAAATGATTGTCCTTCCATTTTTCCATATGCCCCCTCCTGCCAAACCAAACTTGCTATTTCATATTCCCGATCCGGGACCTGTGCTTCCTAAATTGGCTTTCTCTCCCTCTTTATCTGTTTTATTACTTTTACTTTTGTCTACCTGACTCTCATTTACTTCTGCCGCTTTTAAATCTTTTTCACGCTCTTCCTTTTCCTGCTCCATTGCCGTTTCCAGAATCTCAATCAGCCCGTCTACTTCCTCAACCTTATCATCCAGTTTTAATTCTTTATAAATACTCTTTGCAAACAGATATTGTTTTTTTGCCTCCAGTCGGTTTCCAGCAGTTTCTTCCTCCCTGCCAGCATCCACATATTCCTGCGCCTGGGACTTTTTCTGTTCATTTTCTTCTGCCTTGCTGTCACTGGAAGCGATCTTCACCTGGATCAATTCGCCATGAACATCATCTTTCAACTGCTGATATTTCTCCAATGCCATAGCATAGTAGGCTTTTGCACCCTGGTAATCTCCGTCGGCAAATGCCTTATCACCCTCCGCCGCAAGCTGGGCAGCTCCAGTTTCATCCGATGCTTTATCCTTTGCCTGTTTTGTATCTGCTTCCTCTGACTTATCTCTTTTGGTGTACAATGTTTCCAACGCATCCATGGCTTCCTTACGCCCCTTCTCAAAATAGGACCGTGTAGCCAGACTTTTTGCCAGTAAATACTTTTCTTCAGCCCTTTGATAATCTCCCTGCGAGACCAGAGTATCACCTAATTGAATGTAATCAAATACTGAGAGATAATCCGTAATTCTTCCCAACTGTTTGTCTATGTACTCATCTGCTATCCTGTCTGCATATCTGGACCGCTCTTTTGCCTTTACATAGGCAGCCTGGGCATCCTCGTATTTCTCACCGCTGTAAGCGTCTTCCGCAGTGTTGATTGCTTCAATCAGTTTCTGATAATCAGTAAATTCCCGAACCTGCTTTTTGTCTCGGAGCTTTTCTGCCAGCTTAACTGCCTCTTTACACTCTTCTTCTGCTTTCACAAAATTATTATCCTGTATGTATTCGATGGTATTCGTGTACCTTCGCACCATATCTTCTTTATACTTCTGCTTTACATAATGAAACAGCCATAAAGCCAGACCGATCACCAAAATAATAACAATGGATATAATTGTGATAGTAATAATCTTTTTTGTACGGCTTTTTTTATCAGGATCCAAAAACACCTTGTCTATAAAAATGGCAGCGAATGTATAGTTATCCAGATTCTCAGGCTGTCGGGACAGCAAAAGATCCTCTACATTGTTCAGGCACTCCTGCGGTTCCCCTTTTGCCTCAGAGAATACGTCATCTAATTCACCGCTGTCTAAATTTTCCCAAATTCCTCTTGTATAGAATGCCAGGATATCTCCATTAATTAGCTTTTTTTTCTTTGATACAATAGATTTTAAACCTTTTCCAATTCCTAAATAGGAATATAAATTATTTCGTTCTTCATGGCGGGAGAGGACATCCTCCGTAAGCTTCTTCTCCTTTACCAGCTCTGTACCCAGAGACATATCCTGGGTGGATTCAAGCATAGAACCATCCCGGTATAGGCGCAGTCTGGTGTTGCCCACATGACCATATCGTACCTTTGCATAGTCGGTAACAATCACCGTAACAGAAGCCTTTAGACGCTCCCGGCAGTCTGCCGTAAAGAGCGCCTGATTTGCTTCTTCCAGGTAGGATAGTACTGCTCGCTTTGTTATAGACGGGTGCGCCTGGAAAGCCAGGATAATGCTCTGTGTTGCCAGCCTTGCACTTTCAGCATCTGGCAGGTCATTCAATCCATCCGCTATCACATAACAGGCATACTGTTCCAGCTCAACAAAAGCGAAATAATCGTTATTTTTTAGTTCTGAACCCGCTTCCGATATAAATGCCGTCTTGAATGTACTGTTTTGTTTTCTCATCCCATAGTCTCCTTCTGGTCTTTTCTCTGTCAGCGTATCTGCAGCACCACTACCGCTGCATTATCCTTATCTTCTTCCTGACTTTTATTAACCAGTTCAATTATTTTATAAGCTTTCTCCTGACAGCTTCCTCCCTGCTCCAGACAATCTTCGATATCTTTCCATCTGGCCGTTTCATAGAGCCCGTCCGTCATAAGAAGAACATATTCACCACCGTAAAGGGTAATGGGCGTATCAAAAAATTCCACATCCCGAAATCCATCCTGCCCCACATAATTATACAGCCTGTGATGATCAAGAAGACTGACTGCTTCCTGCCTTGTCAGCTTACCTTCCTCGTACTTCTGCTTTGCCAGAACATTAATCGTATGTCCCGATGTTACAGGAACCAGCTCTCTGTTCCGATAAACTGCAGCTTTTACATTGCCAACAGAAGCGTAGTAAAGCTTACGCTCTTTTATCATGACTGCTGCCACAGAAGCACAGCCCTGGTTTTCCTCTAATTGATTTAGTATTTCGCGGTTAGCTCCATGAAATGCCTTGCGAAAGGAATACTGGGGATTATAGAATGCATTTTTATCCTCAAACATATCCAAAAATGTCTGAACAGATGTCCGAGCGGCGATCTTACCGCCAAAGTGTTTTCCCATACCATCTGCAAGAACCGCCATGGAACCTTCCGTTGTTTCGGTCATTCCGTATTCATCTTCCTGTACCTCCCGGTCACCGATGGTTTTGGAAGCTCCGCTTTCACAGCTTAAACGCCTTCTTCCGGATCTGCTCCGAAAATTAATAACTTCCAGTCTGATGCGCAGAATTAGTAGTACTGCTCCTGCAAGCCCCAGAAAAAGAAGAATTGATTCGGGAATTGTCATGATTCCCCTCCATTCTGTTATATTCAAATTCAGGAATCTGTTTCACATGCAACCCTACTGCTTTGATTCTGGATTGCTTTCCTTATCTTCCCACATAAAGTTTTCTCCGCAGAATGGCTGGAATGCAAACTTACTCTCTCCCATCTCAATTACGTCATAAGCGCTTAATACTGTTGGAGTATAAACTGCAGCTTCATTATGATATACAAGACCATTGCTGTCACCTGGAAGCAATACTGTCTCCTTTTTCTTCGGATCAAAGACGATGACACCGTGATTACGCCGGGATATCTTGTTATCTCCCAGCACTTGGATATCCATGTCATCTGCACGTCCGACAAAATTTTTGCCAGATTTTATCTTATAATCCTTTCCCTGCCTCGGACCGGAAATACAGACCAGCCAGCCGCATACAGGAGATGTTTCCTGCGTAAATAAAAGCTCCTCTAATTCTTCCTCATTCTTTCCACCGGCCTCTTTTTTTTCCTTCGTGGCTGTTTCAATGTTGCAATAAGGACATACCGTCCCATATCTTCTTGATGAAAATAAATGCCCGTTCTGGCACCGAATCAGATTTCCGCTCATGTCTTAAGCTCCTTTTCTTTTGTGTTATAAATTTATAAAAAATCTACTAAATAAAGAATCCATTTAACCCCAAATTATCTTAAAAGAAGTCGGTTTAACCCCACATATAAACAGTCTCCCCGTTCCATTCGACAGGGCGTATCTGCGGAAAGTTTATAAACTCTTCCGTCCTCCGCCTTTTTAACACTAATACCGTTTGTACTGCCAAGATCTTCCACATACCAGTTCCCAACGGAATAATTAAGCACTGCATGTTCGATATCCACCATACTGGCATAAGTACTCCTCCCCAGATCAATATCCACCTGGTTTTCTTTTACATCCCGACCTATAATCATGGCTATTTTTCCATACATGTCCCATGTCATCAGTTCTGTATCTTCTTCACTGAGCAGGACTATTTCAGTTATTAGCTCTGATTCTGAAGGCAGTCCCATCCCCAAATGCCCCACAGCTTCCTTTCGTTCCTCCTTATCCCTTATTGATAGTATCAGAAATACAATTTCTAAAAATATTGCTGTCACTAAAATAGTATTTCTTCCTCTAATCTGATCGGGGTAAAATATAACCACTCCTATGACCGCCAGACAGATACATGCACATAACAAATCAATTATTCTTCTTTTCATTCCCTCTTTTTTCCTTTCCTGGCTCTCTAACTATATCATTGATCTGGTTCCCCTGTAGGAGCTGTTAATAAATCATATCATCACCATTTTCGGTTTTTCCTTTACCATTCAGAAATCAAGGTACTCATAATATGAATTCATTCATATAGAATAGTCCATTGAATTTCATTTTGTATTCGCAAATCTCCTTTACTATCATTAAAGAAAAATTGTTTTGTCAACATGTCCCACTGATCTTTTGTGACTTCAACATCCGAGAAAAAATACTTTTCTTCACTTGTCTTATAAAAATTAAGTTTCCATTTTTCATCACCCATGAAATTATATATAATAAAGTCATACTCAATTTTATCAAATACATTTATAGGATAATATTTCAAAAATGTGCCATTATTTAGTGCAACATAATATTGATCCGACAAATTCTTCCAAATTTGTAGATTATTATTTCTAACAGTTAGTATATAATAATACTTACTTGATTTTACATGCAGTTCCGGCATCCCATCTCCATTAGAATCAAAATATGAGTACTTAGTGGGATAACGTTTATTGGGTTCACCAGTTGGTATCGTCAAATAGCTTATATCAACACCTCCAATAGTTATATTTCCTTTTAAAAAATCTTCATATAATTTTAAATCTTTTTCTTTTTTAGTAATTTGTTCAGTATTTATTTCTTTGAATTTATCAATATATACTTTGTTTTGTTCTGTTTTCTCTGTGTTTTCAATATATTCACTATTATTTATTTTGGAACATGAAATTAAAAAGATAGAAGATACTGATAATACCGTAATTGATATTCTTTTTATCATAATGCTCCCTTTACATTCTCACTTATTATTAATTCATACCATTGTTTTCTTTTGGATGAATCTTATTCACCATTAAAATACTGGTCTGGTTTTTCATTTTCCGGTAACATCGGTTTTAGTTTTCCCCATTCTGTAATCAATTCACCTTTCTCCTTTTTTAATTTAAGTAAACTATCACCTTCACTATATGATTCATAGATAGTATTATTACCATCTTCATCTGTATAATATTGATTAAATACAAATATGGCTTCATTCCCTCTAATCCATACTTTGCATTTTAATCGTTTTAATGTTTGAAATCCATCAATTTTAATATAAGCAGACAAACCATCATCCTTATATACATTAATTACATATGACATCCCCATATTTGGTGGACAATACTCCTCATAGCGATATTCACCGATCCAGGAATCTAATGAACCAACATTAACCGAATATTGATATTTAAATAGAACTATAATAAGAAGCAATAAAAGCATACATATAAGTAAACTTAATAAATGTCTTTTTTCCAAACTAGCCACCTTCAGAATTTCTAATTATTTAAATTCTCTTCTTTTATCAATTACAGCCTGTAAAGCTTCCTTCTTTGTTAAAATACCGTCTTCTTATGATTATAATAAAAACATTTTTTTAACAATTTTATTATTACTTATACAAAAATTCGTCATATGTAAAAGCTAAAGTTTGCATTTGTTTTTGCGCTAAATCAATTGATTTAAAATAATTTCCAACTAATTGATAATATTGTTCTTTAGATACTCTAAAAAAGAATTTTTTATGATATTCATCAAAATATCGTTTGGATTTCATTGCATCTGTATAATCAGCAGGTTTATCTGCGTACTCAGGCATAGTTACCATATATGCATATTCTTGCTGTTGTATTTTATCATTTTTAATAGCTTTTTGATGAAAAAAAACGGTACAAGCCGGATCACCATTTTTATCTAATAAATAAAATATATTATTTTCTTGAAAACGAGTCCAGAATACTTTTTGAGTACCTATTAAACCATACCATGTTGATCCTAGATTTGCCCACAAAATAAATCTATCAGAATTTGGACTGTACTTAAAAATATAATTGTATCTAGCACCATCAGTAATATATAATTCTGGGTTTCCATCTCCACTCATATCAAATAACATAAATTGGCTTTCTTCATAATTTATTGCATATAATAAATCTCCTAATGAAAGTTTTTCTCCTGTTAATCTATCATAGAAATCTACCTCTCCTTTAATTAGTTTTATATATTCTTTCTTATAGAAATCATATGTATCTGTATTTCCCGTCTGAAATTCTCCAAAAAAATTTATCTTATCATAAGCTGATTTAATAATTTTATATGTTGCTTCGTCCACAAACTGTATCTCTCCATCATAAGGAAAAAAACTACTACTAAAGCTATCATATGATTGTTTTTTATTATCTTTAATTGCTAAATTGTTTTTTAAAACAGTTTCATTATACTTTATTATATTGGCAGCAGTTGATTCTATAACTGATTCATTTACCTGATTATTCTGTATTTTCTGCTGTTTTTCTACTTCATTTTTTTCTAAAACTGTCTCAGTCTTTTCAACTTCTTTTTTTTCGTATCCTCCTATATTTGGATTGACTGAAACTTGTAAAGTAACAATAAATAAAAATATAAATATTATTGATATTATAAACAGCTCTTTTTTATTTTTCATAGTCAATCCTCCTCTATTTTTGATCTACAAACAAATCTGTTCTTTGTACATTTGAAATAACCTTTATTATTCTGTAATCTTTCAATAAAAAATCACTAAATTTACCTCCTTTGAATTCAATAACTGAACCATCCATATTACCAATTCCGACTACTAATCCATTACTTGCTTTAGGATATCGTATTCCTGTTTGCAATATCCCATTTTCAATTTTAAAAGAAGCATTTTTTACTGTTGACGACTTTTCTGTATGCCCATCAGGATATTTACTATATGTATGCGCTTTTATATCATCTATAACACACTTAATTATTCTTCGTTTTTTTGAAATAATGTTTTCTAATTCTACTTCTATAAACCTACTAAATCCGTTAAAATCATCTCTATTACAAAGACCATTATCTGGATATTTTTTATAAATAACTCTGGGGCCTACTGCAACTCTGTATCTCCCATTAGAATCTTTTGGAACTTCTTCCAATCCATATTCTCCCATTCCCAACACCCACCATGATTTTGCTGGTGTTAATACCTTCTTTTTCCCATCGACCACACCGCTTATATTATTATATTCATTTTCAGGAAACTCTGTTATAACCTGTATATTAGGATGCACGTAGTCCTCAGCAACCCATCCCATTTTAATTTTTTCAACGTCACAATAAACTTTAATCCATGATCTTCCCTCAGCCATCTTGGTTGTTTTAGGCAAAACTATTTTAATATCTTTTCCCGACGAAAATTTGGCTAACTCTTTTCCATTAGAAGATGGTAAATCTCTTACTGTCAAGTTACCTCTTGCTATTATTACAAAATAGTCTTCTGTTTCACTGCTTAATTTATTGGCCACGTTTGTGTTCGGAACCTCTTTAACACATATAACTCCACCATACTGACAAACTAACACCGCACTCTCTGACAGAATGGGCGCATATCCTTTTTGCTTTAATTCAATTAAAACCTTACTATCCACCTGATGCCACACACTATTTTGGTTTATAACTGGTACACATATATGGGCATAATTATTCCCCGGAGCTTTTTTCGCAGGTGTTCCTTTACTGTCTTGTGCAACAGTCATTGGCAGACGTCCTTCATAATTTTTCTCAGGACATAAACAAGAACCAAAACTATGTATATTGGAATCAGCACAGTCAGAAATTGTCATCACCGGATTTCCTTTACTGTATACACCATGATCTTCTAAGCAGTCCAGTTTACTCATCTTTGTACCATACTGACAGGAAAGTATAGATCCTTGGAGTACATGCTTTTTTGTTTCAACCACTCCATAATATCTCTGGTACATATACATCATTTCAAGATACTTATTCTGATGCTTTTTCTCTTCTTTCTTTTCTTCTTCCTTACTTAAATTTCCGTTATTAGGAAATAAAAAATTACCAATATTGTCAAACAGTCCCATAAACTACCTCCTCGTTCAATTTACGGATTAATGTAATGAAACTTCTTCTAATGCCTCTCAATAACACCCCCTCATAATTAAAACTTCTTTTGGTGTGGCTCACTAGCATCCACTCATTATAAATGATGCCATTACCATTATCCCTATAGATTTTATTATATTGACATGTAGATATTTTGCGAACATAAATTTACCTAAGGTTTAATCTTCTTTGGTCTCCTCTTATATTTGGATTGTCTGAGACTTACAACAAATAAAAATGTCAATATTACTGTTAATATAAACAGTTCCTTTTTACTTTTCATAGCCGACCCTATATTTTCTTATTTGTAATGAATAATTATCAATATAAGTCAATCTATAATAATTCACCAAATATCTCATGAAAATTTTTAGAATGTATAGCATTTGGGGTCTCATTAAAAAACGGAGTTGTTACTTTCTTCCATAGTTCTTCATCCAAATTAATATTTTTATATTCATCAATAGATACACAATAAAAAGGAAAAGTGTCTATCCCCTGTTCAAGCGTAAAGACTGTTTCCCATTTACTGTTACTATTAAGTACAATGTATTCATCCCTTATTGTTCCTGAATGTAAACCATCATGATACCACAATCGTCCGTTTCCCAGTATAGTGATATACATGCTGGGATTACTAAAAAGCACTTTAAACTCATTTATTTCTTGTTCATATTTTAAGATACAAGTATAGCCTGTACTTTTGATACCTAATTCAGGAAAACCATCATTATCTAAGTCATCATAATAATAAGTATATGAATCATCCAATTCTTCAAATTCTGTACCTATTTTATACAAATTTCTAAAATACTCCTTTTCTCCATTTTTACTTATTAGTGGTATCTTGTTTTTGAGTACGTTAAGGTATGCCTTTTTATACATTTCTGCTGCTTCAGGTTTTAAATTCATAACTGACTGTTTTGGCGAAAAATCTATTTTCTGCAACTTTTCACAAACAATCATAATTATATAATTTTCATCAACTACAGTAGATTTACTATAATCTCGTTCAATAATTAATTTTTCATTTGGTAAAGTATTTTCTATAAATAGACTATAATTAGTTTTTTTTTCTACTCTATTAATGCTTAAACATGCTGTAAGTAAAATCCCCATAGCTACCACTAGAATATACTTTTTTATTTTAAACACCTCCTTTACTTTTGATATACAAATAATTCAACAACACTGTAATTACTCATCTTTCCGTTACTGGATGGTTGCTTACCTGCAAACTCAACAACAGAATCTTATATGGTTCCGCTTTTGCAGAATGACTATAAAGAATTCTCTATCAGAAAAAAATAGTGCGACACCTATTCTGCAGTCAATATAAAAAAATATTAATTTAAATTTAACACAACTGCCTTTTCTTTAAATTCTTGACCTGACATATACACAATATTTAATGTGTTTTCATCCAAAAACTCTGCTTTAATAATTGGCGAAACAGCTGAAGAAATATCCACCAAAATAAATTCGTTTAGAAAATCATTTGTATCATATATATTTCTAACAACAAGTGTGAAAGGATTTTTGTTATAGTCAAGGTAAACTATTTTTTCATATTCGCATATAATTGGTGATTCATATTGATCAGAAAACCTATCATTATTAATATCATAATAGGTACAATAAAATATATTTGTTCCTGCTTGTAACAATATCTCAATAGTACCATTATCTATATAATTAATTTCAGGTGATGGTCCATAATGGCTTCCCTCTTTTACGACTTTTTTATCATTATTATATATAATATAATAATATTCAGCATCCGCTTGTTTAATTATTTTAAAGTATTTATCTTCTTTTACAACTTGACCAATTATGCCAGTATCATATGATTTATTTTTTGTCAAATAATTTCTACTTCCAATGGCTATGAATAAAACAAAGAATATGATGCAACTAGTCATTATTTTTCGCATTTTAATCTCCGCCGTATCTTATCTAAGGATCAGCATTCTCTTTAAGGTAGTAAAACGTACTATATTCCAATGATATTTTTGCGTTACTTTTATACATTAGAGTGCATGATAATTAGATTTGTATCCTTCTACATTTTCTCACTGAACATCTTTTGAACATTTTTAGGTGATATTTATTTAATTTCAAAATATTGACCCGGATACCCGTTCTCCGAAAGCATTGGTATAATATTCACCCATTCTGTAATAAGAACACCTTTCTCCTTTTTTAATTTTAATAGAATATCGCCCTCATTATATGATTCATTTAAAGTATTATTTCCGTCTAAATCTGTATAATACTGATAAAATACAAACATGATTTCATTTTCTCTGCTCCACACTTTTGTCTTCAAGCGCTTTAATGTATGAAATCCATCAATTGCTATATAAGCATATAAACCATCATCTTCATATACATTAATTTCATATTTCATATTCTGATTTGGTGGAGCAAATTCATAAAACGTATATTGTCCAATCCATGATGTCATTAAACTATTACGAGTAGAATTATTTATAATCATAAAGAGTATAAACAATATACAAAAAGTAAAAGTTATAAAAAAACAAGATATCTTTTTTGTCAATTCATTTTCCTCCTAGCAAAATATTTTCTAAGTTCTAATTATAATTATTTCTTATATTAAGTACTCTCTGTACAGCTTCTTGCTTTGTTATCTTTCCATCTTTATTAAAATCAAGTCCTTTATTTTTTGTATATTCATTCGTACCTGAAGAATATAGTATATAACTAGAATCTTTACCTATGGCCTCCGGACAAAGTATTCTCATGTAAATATCACCCAAAGTACTAATTTTACCTTTTTGAGGATACAGATATCCAAAAACATAATCTAGCTGTTCAACACCTGACATTTTTGATAATTCATTTGTTGTGGTATTCAATTCTTCTGCAACCATAGGCATAAATTGAACCAATCCTGTTGCAGAACCTCCCGCCATATTTTTTTGTGCTGGATTCAGACCTGATTCAAATGCCATGACCGTCATTAAATCATCTGGATCAAGACCTAGCTCTTTTGCAACCCCTGCTGCTTTATTTTTAAAATCACGAGTTACATATTGTGACTTATCCCAATTATATTGATATTTATAGTTAGTAACTGGCTGAGGTAATTCTTCTAGAACTTCTTTTGCTATCCACGCAATATTGCTTCCATCATAGAAAACTTTTATCCATGTACTATCAGAGCCATCAACTTTTTTTAATTCTTTTGACGGGTGGACTTTTACAATTGCACCTTTTATAAAAACTTTATTTCCATCTAATTGCTTCCCATTTGGTGTCTCTCTGATCTTTACTCTATCATTTACATAGTATTTATCTGCTATTTGGTGAGTTTCACCTATCTTTGCAACTTCTTTAACATATATAACTCCACCATATTGACAAACCAACACAGCATTATCTAACAACATCGGTGCATACCCCTTCTGCTTTACCCCAATTAGAGCATTACTGTCAACCTGATGCCATACACTGTTTTCGCTTATAATGGGCACGCATATGTGTGCCCGCTTATTTTGAGAAGCTTTTATTGCCGGAACACCCATATTATCCACTTCATTTGTCATGGGCAAGCGTCCAACATAATTAGCCTCAGGACATAAGCATGATCCAAAATTATGGATATTATTATTAGCACAGTCAGTAATTGCCATAACAGGCTTCATATGTTTATATACCCCATGATCTTCCTCGCAGTCCAATTTTGCATACTTTGTTCCATATTGACAGGAAATTACCGATTCACGAAGAACATACTTATTCTGTTCAAACATTCCATAATATTGCTGATATTGGTGCATTAATTCAAGACTCTGTTTCTGACGTATTACCTCTTCCTGTTGCTTTTCTTGGTTAGTTCTTTCTTTTCCATCATATGGATATACAAACTTCCATATGGAATCTGACATTTGATAATCTTTTATATTATCAGCCATAATATTTACCCCACTTCTTCTGGAAAAATATATTTCAATACGTTTTTTTATTAGATATAAAACTAATCCACTACATCTATTTCTTAATACCCATATATCTCTCAAACATATCCGTCGCATCCAGCGGATTTGTCCTTTTTTTCTTATTTGGATTCATCTTATCTTCATCAACCTTTCCATTCTTAGGGTTAAAACCAAAGAATTGTGCAAACTGTTCCTCCATATTGGAAAAATTGATGTCAGCAGGAGATGCGGCATTTCCGCGTGAAGCTTTGTTTGTTTTTCCTGCTTTTTCTCCCTGAACATCTTTTTCAAGGGTTTTGTCATATGCTTTCCGTTTTTCCTTGTCTTCCAGGGTGGCATAAGCTTCCGATACCTCTATAAACCGTTCCTCTGCTTCTTTATTTCCCGGATTTGCATCCGGATGATATTTTTTAGACAGTTTTCTATATGCTTTCTTTATCTCATCCTCTGACGCAGACTGGGAGACTCCCAGCACACTGTATAAATCCTTCATCTGCTCCGCCTTGTCTCCCGGCACAGTCAACGTTTACCGGGGGTGTTTTCTTTTTTTCTAACGTTTCCTCTTTATCTGGAAAAAGGGCGCGCCCGGATTTCTCCGGACACACCCTGCGCTCCTGCTTATGCGGCCGGATAGCCACCTTCCACTGTAATGAGGCTTAACTTATCTTTTTTCTGCTTAATCGTTAATGTGAATGTTCCTGTTCCTTCCACATCTCCGAATTCTTCCTTATAATCAATGACAAAGGAATTGGGGAAATAATACTTTCTTTCCATGATTCCAGCTGCTACATGCTCGATGGTTACCTTGCGGTAGCAATCTGCTTTTTCTGCCGGAACGGCTGACCATAAAGCCAGTTTTCTGGTGCTGTCAAAGGGATCTCCGTCAACTGCGGTTAAGATCCTTCCGGTGATAACCAGGGTGCTTCCCACATCCTTGGTTCTTGCGTTGGAATCCAGCGGAATATCTGTGGTGAATTTCACGCTGCGTACACATTCTTTTGCAATCTCAAAGCTTTCCATTCCTTCTACTGTTACTCTGTATGACATGTCTTAAATCCTCCTTTCATTCCTCCGTTATTCGCCGCCGAAGCCGCCTTCAATCTTAGTAACTGCGTTCTCATCCTTCTTCTGTTTCATGTGGATATAGAAGGTTCCTACGCCGCTCTCATCATCAACTTCCTCGCTGTACTCCATAACAAATGCATTGGGAAGGGTGATCTGGCGTACTACCTGGCTGGCAGATACAACTGTAATTTCTGCACTGCGGTAGCAGTCTGCCTTTTCAGATGGTACCTGAGCCCACTGAGCAAGTCCTAAAGTCGGATCATTTCCTTCTCCTCCCAGCTTGTACAGCATCTTTCCCCATACCTTAACTGTAAGGCCAAAATCTGTTGCTCTTGCGTTAGAGTCCGCTGAGGAAATGGAGTCAAAATCTACTTTTGAAATGCTCCGCTCGTCAAAAACGATATCCTCTGGTCCTCCGGTGATTTTCATACGAAATCCCATGCTTACTTCCTCCTTTTCTTTTGAAAAATTTATGCTTCAAAGGCATTTATGCCTTATTCGCCGATAATCGGTTAATCTCTACTTCTAAGTTCTTTACATTGCCGTTAAAGGTAATGTCCAACATACAGTAGCCTGTTTCTTCGTTAATACTGCAGCTGATGTCATCTCCTGATCCGAGAACTCCGTTAAGATATTCTCTTCTGGACAGCCACTGACTCTTCTGGCTGTTTGGATTATTGGAAAAGAACTGGACAATGGAATCTTCTTTAAAGTCTCCTGTTCCGTGCCGCATAACCCTTTCGATATAGGTAGTTACCTGTGTTTTATAGATAGGCTCAAACATGGAACCATCAGACATTAAGTTCCTTGCTTTATAAACCATAATTTTTGTAATGTTAGTTCCTTTGTAAGAAGCATTTTCTGAACTGAAAATGAATCCAAAATTTTTCCGGTTGATATCATTCTTAATGGAATTAGTAAATCCGGTAATTTCCTTTGCCATGGTGGTACATGCAATCAGAGAATGATCATCAGCTTCAATATCAAATCGGACTCCCGGCAGTTCCATATCTAATCTGACACCAGGCCCAAATTTTGATTTTAAATATTCCGGACACTGACAGGCAGCTACAACTCCTGCAGCTACATACGCTGCTCCTACGTAAACACCATCTATCCAAAGTTTCATAATGTCTTCTTTTTCCTTGGAAAGCTCTGCTGTCTGGTTTTCACCCACAACCATACGGCTGTCTAAAACAACCCCTGATTTGTCCTTCGGAATGATTGTGTAGTTTGGCAGACACGGGATAGCAAATTCACTGAATTCTTTTCCCATAAGTGCCGCGCAGCGGTCCTCGTATCTGGTGATACCTTCCGTTGCCAAAGCATTAAAGGTGGTGCTGTCATCTGCCTCGTAGGAGAAGAAGCACTGAACCTTATAATCTTTGAACACATCCAGCAGACGGATTAATGATTCCACACTGTTGGTATCATTCTTCTCTGCCTTGGAATTTCCTTTAAAACGCTCTCTGGTCAGCTTCATCTTACTGTTCTGATCCAGGGATACATTTGGTACTACTGCGTACCAGACTGTATTGGTAAAGTCATTCTTTGCGTTAACAGTCGTCAAATATGTAATCAGCCTTGGGATATTGCTGCTCTTTGCCAGCATCTCATTGGATACGTTGGTTACAAGCATGGAAGGACGCATTCCTTTTAACTTTTTGGGATACTGTTCGAAATAACACCAGATACCAAGCAGTCTTTCTATAAGAGGTTTTACAGTTTTGATAAAGGCATCCTTTGATTCCTTATAGAATTCCAGATAGGAATTATAGTTGGAAACCTCTGTTGCTATGTCAATACTGCTCTCCATGGTAGAGGACAGCGGGCAGAAGGTTCTTGCAACAAGTGCACCAACATAATCATTACTCTCCTCATTTAAAGCCTGGTAATCATCCTTTAACGCTTCTATCAGCCCGGTATTTACATTGTCATCAATCGTGGTTAAAGCTGTTGTTTCAACCTTGGGAGCCTCTAAGACACGAAGTTCTCCCTGATCACCCATGCTTAATACACCTAAAGCAAGAGGGGTATTGTCCTTTTTATCTCCTCCGTCTCCTAACAGGAGTCTGGTTTTGATGTCTTCAATTGCCAGGGGGAGGAGCGCCATCACGTTGTTATAATTGGCGCTTGCCTCCTCAAACATAACATTTAATTTGTCGCCTAAATCTCTCTTCTTAGGATCCTCTTCATCCAGCTTTGCGTATTCCCCATATGTATACTGCAGTTCTTTTCGGTTCTGCTTGATTGCATCCATTACTTTCTTGGGAGAAATCATATCTGTAAGTTTCTCAAATTTGAAATCTACATTAATCGTCCCCTCAGAACGCTTTGTCTCCACCATAGACATAAGCATACCCATGAATTCATTCTGGCGGTTTAACGGTATTTCTGTAAGCATTTCATCAGGTACCTGTTCCGGCTTATCCAGCTGATAAGCAACCCTCTGATTATTGGCATTGTAGTAACAATAGACTGTCGGTGCAAATTTTTCCAAAAGTTCATCGAAACTACGGACCATTAAATGATCGTTAATTTCCTTGATCTTGTCATCAGACAGACTCTCCACTCCCCTGACATCTCCAACAAGGGTTAACAAATCCAGTTTTTCCGGATTAATGACCTCCATTAACAGAGTCCGGTTGGTCTGCTTTATTACATTTCCCATATTGCTTATTCCTCCTTTGTTATCTATCTGAAAGGATGTTGCTATGATTTCCTCTCACTTGGCTTTAGGTTTTTATAATGAATTTCCATCTCAGTGGATTCATCTTCAAAAGTAATTGTGATTTTCTCGTTGTAAAATACCGGATATCCCATGCCTTTTTTTAAAATTTCCATACCTCTCAGTACCGTGCATCGCTCTGATTGATCCATAATAATTACAGAATGATCGGGTCCTGGGTAAATAATAATATCCTCTTCTCCGATTCTTCCAAGTTTTATTTTACAGGAAGTTAGAATCTGTCCAAGTGTCATACGACCGCTGTTTCTTCCAAACAGATGATAGGTCTGAGGCGGTACATCACGCCCGTCTGCGGTTCTCACCACGTAAATGCTGAATTTTCCGGAGTATGTACAGGCCTTGGTTTTCATCTTAACTGGTTCTTTTGAAGTAGGAGACTGAGACACATAGATTACTGCTGCATTCTTTTTCTTGTACCACCAAAGCAGGATTATGATGACTACCAGCGCCAGCGCCCCCAATATCGCCCATAAAGGCCGGTAATCCGGTTCGGGCTCTGGTATAGGATCTGGTGGTGGAGCCAGCTGTTCCGTCACTGGTTGTTCCATCATATATCGTTCCGCAAACATGCTGGTATCAAACTCAACTGTCACTGCATCAATTCCATCAATAGGAAGGGAATAAGGTATGAGACCACCGCTTATAGTACCGGATTTCCAAACACCATTGATACAAAAAGGTACCGACTGACCTTCATAATAAGGCGTGTTCCAAAGATTTTCGTTCTTACCTCCAGTATCCTTAAGAGATAGTTCTAAATCTGCATAGTGTTTGTAGACTGGTGGAAATTTTGTTTTACTTTTCTCTTCACTTTCTGCATCAGGTAATACTTCTTCTCTTCTGTAATTAATATTGACCACTGGTCTGGCTGTGTATTCCACAGTCATATATGCTTCCACACCAGAAAGCTCCGGTGTCTGGAAACGGACATCAATGGCATCGGATGCGGGTCTGGTCATCTCTATGACTGCAAAATTCCGACCACCTGTAATATGTCCTTCATCCGCCGTATAATCTGCTGTCACATTCTGAATTCCCTGTCCGGATGTCAGTACTACTTTTACACGTTCTGCTCCCGGAGAAGGAAGTTCAACATGAAGGCTTCCGCCATTTCCATCTGTAACTCCTACTGACCGTTTCGGAAGATTCATTCGATCATAAATGATACGGTTCATGATCTGTACCAGATTTCCGGATTGTCCCTGCCAGTAGATAGCACCATCTGTCATCTCTGCGCCATCGAAGATATGCATATTGGGATCATTTAATTCACTGCCTACGGCAACAATATAAATCTTTATTCCCGCTTCTTTTGCTTTTTTAATGGTTTCAGAGTATAAGGCACGTGATGATTCCTTTGCCTGTTTATCTGGCATATCGATTTCACCGTCAGTTACCATGACAATACTGCGTTCCACATTCTCCTCTGTGGAAAAGAGCCCTACTGCCTGATTCAGTCCTTCTCCGGCATTGGTATAGCCCTTATATATAACAGTGGAAAGCTGTGTTCCCATGGGATCTGCTCCCCCACTTAAAGGAATAATCGTCTGAATTCCTGTATTGTAGGCTACAAGTCCAGTCTTATAATATGATGGAAGACTGCAACCTGCCTGACGTATTGCATCAATCGCAACGCGGCTTTTATCATTGGAGTTCATAGAACCACTGGTATCCAGAAGAAATACTATTTCACCATTCCTTACAGGATTCTCATGGTATTCTTCAGCTGCCAGAGTGTCCTGTCTGATCGGCAGTAACAGCATGATAACCCCGATAAACAGAAAAATCCTTTTTAAATTCTTCATCTCACCCCTCCTGACAAAGATTTGGTTAACAATTTGAACGTCCATACCTTTGTCTCATTTTTGTTAGTTACATTATAATATAAAAACAAGCAAAAAAACCATTCATGTAATATTTAGCACGCTACATGTAATATTTGGTAAAATACTGTCGTATTTTTCCTCTCAATCGACATTTTTCGACACGTATTACCTGACCTTTCATCAACTAAGAGGCGAAATGAGACTATCAGTATCCGGATTTCCCAGGTAATCAGCACGAATGATCCCTGCATACCTGCTGTCAATTCCTAGCAATAAAGAAAGCTCACCACCAAGCTCCCTGATATACCATCTGTCCTCATATTTCACGGTATCAATACAAATAATATAGCGGACACCATTTAGTTCAAACGCAGCCGCAATGCTTTCTATATCATCTGCACCGTAAGCTTTCATACTCCTGAGTTTTATATCCTGATAATCAGTTGACCCATAAGACTCTGACATTTTTTCCGGACTAATATATCCCAAAATTTTTATGGTACTGGTATTTAAACGTTTCGGCAATTCTGATAACGCGAAAGTTACATCAAAATCTTCCGTCTGAACCAGATCAGCTGTATCTATTTCCGAGAGGACACCCAATGCTGTGTATTGTTCTAATAAATTCCACCGAATGTCATTTTTTCTGCTTTCAATGTTTAAATCTCTGGTAAAATCAGTTACGGCTGGGAAATTAAATTCCTGCTGCATAAAAATATATGCCCCGCTACTTTCTAGTCTGGTCCTAAAATCAAAATGATTCACGTAGCTCTCCACTGCAAATGTACCAATCATCTTGTCCTGTTGATTGGCTGCAAGATATTCCAGGTATCTTCTGACTGCCATCTGAGACGAATCAAAGCCTCCTGTTTCCTCAATGGTGTCAGCAGAGCCTAATGCCCCATGCCCCGCTTCTGCCTCTAATAGGTTTTTTGAAAAATCAGGTACCAATTGTTTCAGAATCTGCTCATCCGCTGTTTCTAACGAGAGCGTCCCTACCTCTTTTCTTTCCATTCCTGACATATTGGCAAGGATTCCGCCTAACTGGTGATTAAACCACCGGCCGTCCTTTCTTATTACATCAAAAATCAAAAAGAATTTTCTGCCATTCACCTCAATAGCAGCAACACAGCTTACCATCTTATCCCCACCATACCGTTTCGCTATTCTGATTAAATTTTCCTGATGTTTTTGATTCGTGTAAGCATCATCTAAATCTCCAGGGTCAACAAATCCCACCAGCTTTACTGATTTAAGATCCACAGCCTTTATACAGCTCTCCAGATTATCGACAAAAGCCTTTACCTCCGCTGTATTGTTTAGATGCACAGGAACATCATCCAAGCCAAGCCCGCAAAGAATTGCATATTGACGCATAATATCATCTATTTCCATATTTTCTGAAAAAGTTTCTGTCATGTACTTTAGATTGTTCTCCCTAAGCCCTGTTAAATAACCCTTTACTGCACTCTCCGGAGAATCAAATCCAGGCTGTGCAGTTGTCTGGGATGTACTTGCAAAACCTTCCTGCAAAGGTAATTTAGACTGCATCTGTGAAATAACCTTTCTCCCTTCTAAAAGTTCAGAACTCTCCTGCGCAGAACAGGCACACACGGATCCAGATACCAGAATTGCAGCTGCTACAGCTAAAACAAATTTGCCACGTTTAATCATTTTCATACACTCCCTTAATTTCACGACTTTCAGTTACATTATAATGCATAAATTGACAAAAAAATCATTCATGTAATTTTTAGCACCCTACATGTAATTTTTGGTAATTTAGTATTAGGAAATACAAAGAATACAAAGAATATAAAAAAAGAAAAGCAGATATTGACTGCTCTTCCAAGATAATCATTATTGTGAAATATTGAGTTTTCACTGCACTAGACCTCAGCCTGCTTTCCATTCCGCATAAACAATAACACGGCACAGATCCTAACCATATAGGGCACCATCCATTGGTTAAAAATGGTATATACTGGCGTTGGTGCGGTCATCTGGCTGAAAAATCCATAGGAGTCCATGTCTGACATAAGGATTTGATAACCCTGCCACTCTTTAAAAGAGAATAAACCAGCTAAACCAATTGTTATGACCGCTCCTGCAGCAAAGTGCATGAAACTGAATTGATCTACGCATATAGCCTGGTTTTTGCCTCTTATAGACATTCTCATTACAATTATTACCGTAGAAAATATGATAACTATTCTAATCGCCATTATCATCGTGATAGCTACGGGATATGATTCAATATAGGTTGAAAAAAGGATATTAAAAATATATATTATTATTTTTTCCAAAATGACTCCTATAATAAGATTTAAATATAGACCCTTTTTATATCCCTGCCACTCACCGTCTCTTTTTGATCTCCAGTCTGATAAAATTAATAACAGGATAAGCACTTCTCCATATGTAACAGCTATCTCCAAAAGAGACCGGATCAAATAGTGAACAGAGGAAGGAAGGGGCGGAAATAATATAATCACATCCAAAAAAATGCGGCTAATGAATCTGCAGCTTCCTTCCAGCCAGACAATTCCCCCCATTAACATCATAATAAAGTAATATTTTAATCTTTTTGTCATCTTTCCCCCATTTACCTGGCAGTTTTTAAACCTGACACCATCCCATGGTTTCAAACATAATCTCTTCCACTTCCTTACGCCTGCTGCGGCTGACTGGCAGACAGGTTCCATCCATTAATTCCACTACGTCATTAGAGATTCTGGCAATCTGGGTGAAACTCACCAGATAAGACTGGTGTATTCTGATAAAACGAATCTTACGGTCTTTTAATTCGTTTTCTATCTCCTCCAGACTTTTGTATAGTCTGTGACGGCCCTCTTCACATGCAATCTCAGTCAGTCGGAGCTTGCTTTCAAAATACAGTACTTTCTTTAAATATACCTGACTCTCTGTTCTGCCATATTTGAAGTGATAATATAAGTCTTTTGTCTCAATCAGATTTAATATGTGGCTGAAATTATTATTGAACTCAGGATCTCTTACGGGCTTAACAAGGTATCCAATTGGCGCTGAGCGAAAGGCCTGATTGATGTATCTCTGATGAGATGTCATAAATACAATTTGTACCATGCGGTCGTATTCACGGATTCGTTCTGCTGCCATCAATCCATTCATACGTCTCATCTCAATATCCATATAAATGATGTCGAAACGCTTTCCTAAATAAACAGCTCTGACAATTTCATCACCGTCACAGAAGGTCTCCACATCCAGATTCATTTCTCTCTCAATCCCAATCCTGCGCAAACGCGTTTCTGCTTCCAACAGCAGCAGATGGTCATCATCACATACTCCTATTTTTAACATGGCCTCTCCTCCTATTATCCAGCAATCTCCGAAATCAGTTTTTCTACAGATTTGCTTCTTCAATCTAATATTAATGGTATGCTAATTATGTTTCTTAACGGTCTCAGCATATAACTATTTTCGACAAGTTTCAACCCAAGTGCCAAAATTATACACGTTTAGTTCCAAAATTGACACATTTCAATTTTAAAAAGTTACTTTTTTTACATTAAAACAATATTTTTTTATGGATTTATAATTGTTAATTTTAACATGTTCTTTATAACGAAGCAAAAAAGGAATGAGCATGACGCTCCTAAAATAGAAGCATACCGCTCATTCCTGTTAATTTTATAACAATCTAGGCACCGGTTCCGGATTTATTAATTACTTTATCAATGAATATAGATACATACTCTTTACAAAACTGCGTTCCTGCTCCCTTTAGTAGCTCACTGACTGCAATTTCCTTTGGCAGCGCGTGGCGGTAGCTTCGTTCACTGATCATGGCGTCATAAGCATCTGCTATGGCAATAATTCTGGACTGTATGGGAATCTCCTTTCCCTTCAGCCCTTTGGGGTATCCGCTTCCATCCCAGCGCTCATGATGGGCAAGCACGTAATCTGCCATTTCTGAAAGCTCATTCACTGTACTTAAGATGCGGTATCCGATTTCTGGGTGCTTTTTTATCTCCCCCCATTCATCTACATCAAGCTTTCCGTTCTTATTAAGAATACCTTCTTCAATGGCTACCTTGCCAATATCGTGAAGAAGGCCAACTGTTTTTAATTCCTTGATGTCATCTTCCTGAAGTTCCAGCGCTTCCCCCATCTTTTCACAAAGTTCTGATACACGAAGGGAATGCTGTTCCTCTCTGAAGTTCTTCTCATGAAGTGCTGCCATGATGGTGTAAATGGTCTTTCCCCTCATGCTGGGACTTTCCATCAGCTTTTTCCGATACATAAAATCTTCTGCTTTCTTTAAAACCTCTGTAATGGAATCATCTCTGCTGCACTTTATGCTGTATCCAAAAGAGATGGAAAGCATGATTTTATTCACAGCCTGAGCCTTTGCCATGTCACTCATGGATGAAATCATCTTTTTAATCTCTTTTTCGCCTGTACCGGGTGAAAAGATAACAAATTCATCTCCTCCCAGCCGGCATATAATATCATGGCTGCGGGTGTTGTTCATCAGAACTGCCGCCGCTTTTCGTATGTATTCGTCTCCTGCAGCATGACCGAAAGAATCATTGATCAGTTTCAGACCATTGATGTCTGCCATGGTAATTACCAGCGGATAGTTAAACTCCTGGTCCAAAACTTTCAACTGCTCTTCAAAATACCTTCTGTTATACAAACCAGTAAGCGGATCATGATAGCTTAAATAATTCAGCCTTTCCTGAGCCTGCCTGCGCTCGGTTATATTATTGACAATGAGGGCCAGCTGGTTTTTACCAGGGCAGAAAACAATCACCTCATAATATGTGCTTGTCCGGTTCCGGAACCGTTCATAGCGGGCTGGCTCCCCTGTATTTACAGTCTTAGCAAGCAGCTCCCATATATCAGGATCCAGAGTGTCGTGTATATCACAAAAATATCCTCCCAGCACAGAATCTTCCTTGTCACAGGTCAGTTCCTCATAGCAAGGATTTACATCAATCAGCCTGTAGTGCCTGATGTCGGTTTCATTCTCTCCCTCAAACAGTGCCATTCCAAGCTGCATATGAGCTATAATTGTCCGGTATTTTTCTTCACTTTCCATAAGCATCTGATCATAAAGACCGATCTTTTTATACTGCATCTTCAGTTCTTTATCACTTTTGCTCAGTTCCTCTTCTGCGGCACCGGCTTTGTTAAGCAGTCTCAATATCACATAGTATAAAAATGCGGAAGTACAAAATACAAATAAGACTCCCTTCCCCATGCTAAAAAGCATGACTGAACGGGAATTGCTGACAATGGCAGGAACCAATCTGTCAGAACACAAAATCCAGAACAAACCAAGCAGAAAATAAGCCACGCAGATCTTAAGTCCTTCCTGCTTTAATTCCTTTCTGCTCTTATTTAACATAAGGAAATGTTCCCTCAGCCTTTTCCACATACCGCCCCTCCTTTGATGATTTTATTATACACGATTTTCATTCTTCTGAAAACCAATAAGTGATATTTTTCTATAGTTGGATAAAACTGGTAACAAAAAAACACGGTCTGAAAATAGCCGTGTCTTTCTAACAATTTATTCCAGATGATCGGACATCTTGTCAATGTCTTTTAATTCAGCAGCGCTTTCTGCTTCTAAAAGAAAAACATCAGATGGATGGGCTCTGATTATCTTTTTTCCGCCTCTGTCTCCCGTAAGCTCCATTAATTCTCTTCTGTAGCCGCCTGCAAATATGGCAGGATTTCCGGGCTCTCCTTTAAAACACAAACAGGCAAGTCCCTTTTTGTTTTCATAAAATCCATTCACCAGCGCCTCTATGGTAGCAGACTTTACGTAAGGCTGATCACAGACTGCAAATAAAAAATCCGTGTTTTCATGTTCCAGTTCCTTTAATGCCAGATGAATGGAATGAGAAATCCCCAGTCTGCTGTCCCTGTTTACAATGATTTTATATCCCGATTCTTTCATGTACTCCATAATCTCATCGTATTGGGTAACTATCAGTTTTCTGGAAAACAAATCTTTTGGAAGCTGGTCGATTTCTTCTATAATATAACGGTACATAGGCGTTCCATTGATTTCATAAAGCAGCTTATTGCCATTAAACCTTACGCTGTCCCCCGCTGCCAGGAGAATCAGTGTCATATTCATGTTGAAATCCCTTCCTTCTGCGCAAGATGCTTTTTTCGAAAACTTAATACAGCTTCCAGTACTCCCCCACCAATAGCAGATGCCTTGTCTGAGATCGTATAACAGTGCTCGATTACTCCTCTGGGATCTATGTCTCCTGATTTCATTCCCCGAAAAACAGTTACTCCCTCCTGAAGCAGTCCTCTTACCACTCCTCCCACCTGAGCAAGCACAGGAGCATCATTTACATACCCAACCACATCATTTAACTGCACGACTGTCCCTATGGTTACAGCCGGGTGAAATATGCCGTTATCCACAGCACGTATGATCCGTTCTTTATCATATCCACCTATCATTCCCGGAACTCCCGTATTGGGGATGGCTCTGCCGTTCCAGATGCACCGGCCCAGATCATGACCCCGCTTTGTTTCCACCACGCAATGGCAGTCCTTCCCTGCAGTAAAACCAGGTCCGACTGCGACTACAATGTCTGCATCCGTAATCCTGGTACCCAGATTCTTCTTTGCTATAATCGCATCTACAACTGCATCCGGATTCCATTTTTCACGGATGCAGCACTCCTCATCGACCACCACTGCCACCTGGTCCCTGGACAATGCTTCCTCAACTTCTTTCATGCTGCGGCATAATACGCCGGTAATGTCCTCTACTTTTGTCTTGTTTTCGTAAACAGCTCTTGAAAATGCCACAGTACGTCTTACGGTGGTGGGTACGGGTTTCTCAGTCATAACCACTAAAAAACCGCAACGGTGGAGGCGGCAGGCGATTCCGGAAGCCAGATCACCTGCTCCTTTGATCAATATCTTCATCCTACCAGCCCTTTCCGAATCCGCAGTTTGGATAATGACATTCCTCACAGGAGAGACACAGCCCCCCTTTTCCAAGCTTATCAAGTTCTTCTTTTGTTATGGGATCATCTGCCATCAGTCTTGGCAGCACTAAGTCAAATACCGTTCTTTTAGAATACATCACACATCCCGGTAGTCCTGCTACCGGAATGTTCTTTCCATCTTTCCGGTAATAAGATAGAAGAAACATGGCTCCCGGCAGAACCGGAGCACCATAGGATACTACTTCGGCTCCCGTATTTCGGATTGCCAGCGGAGTTTTATCATCCGGATCCACGCTCATGCCGCCGCTGACCAGTACCATGTCCGCTCCCTGTCTGATAAATTCAAGAATTGCCTCTGAGGTATGCTCCGGCTTATCATCGGTTACGGTCTGTCCCAGTATTTCTCCGCCAAACTCTTCTGCCTTCGCTCTTAGAACCGGGCCGAATGCATCCTTGACCTTTCCACAGTATACTTCACTTCCAGTAGTAACAATACCCACTTTTTTATTTTTATAAGGCAGTATGGAAAATATCCTTTTTCCGCCGCAGAGTTTTTTTACTGCCTCCATCTTGTCCTTTTTAATTACGAGAGGAATAATCCTGGTTCCGCAAAGCTTATCCCCTGGTTCTACAGGAGTATTGGGATGTCTGGAAGCAATCATCATATCTCCGGCACTGTTTATGCTGTCAAGCAGACCGGTGTCTATTTTGAAAAGTCCGCGAATGGTTGATTTTAATTCTATTTTCCCTTCTTTTACATCGCCCCTGTCCATATGGTCATTTCTGCATAATTCACAAAGTATTTCAGCAGCCTCATTCTCATGATACATGGTATCATCCTTTTCCCATATATACAGATGCTCTTTTCCCATTGACAGCAGTACAGGGATGTCTTCCTCTGTTACCACATGACCTTTCCGGAATCTTGCATCCTTTGAAACTCCAGGTATGATCTGGGTCATGTCATGGCAAAGAACATGACCTGCTGCGTCTTCCGTTCTGATCTCTTTCATCTTGCTGTTCCCTTTCGCGTGTCTCTAATTCTGATCCATTTCTATAAAACTGGTTACTGCTGTGTACTTTGCCCATTGTTTTCCCATTGCATCTGCTACTGCCTGAGCACTGGACAGCCGCCTCTTATCATCCGCTTTGTTTATAAGAATCCGGTATTCCATGGATTCAACTCCCTTTCGGGTTCCATCGGCGCTGGTCAGTATCTTTGCTGCATCAGAAGGCGTAATCCGTCCGTTCTTTTTCTGACCGTCAAACACCTGTGGTGTCAGTTCATATCGAAAACACATTTCTTCCCACGGCTCACCGATACAGTTAAGCCCCATACAGCCAATTACTGCATGAGTTCCGCCTGGTAAAACCGGTTCATTTATCTTAGGTATCTTAATTGGAAGGCGCTTTGCCCCATCTGCCTCCACAAGAAGGACATCACATAGCAACGTCAGCCGTTCCAGCTCAGAAAGTTCCATTCCCTTTAGCTTTCCCTCTTCGGCAGGCAGGCCCGTAACCAGCACCCAGCCTGCCAAAGGAAAAAACTCCTTATGACTTGTTATAAAATCACTCACTGCTTTCCAGTCACCTGCCTCTGTGACGATTCTGTCAGTCGGCCGTAAAATATGGGTACTGGTAGTTACAATTACCCGCTTTCCCTGAGCTGAAAGCTCATCGGCCAGGCAATACATGGAGGTTGTCTTCCCGCCCCCGCCGGTAAAAGCCACAATCATCGGTTCTTTCAAGGGAATACCAAGGGCCTCCCACAGAGAATCTTTTTTTTCCAGCTGTAATATTCCATCTGACACATCGATTGCATATGCGCTTTTTAATATCATCAGGAAATCACCATTGGCTTGTTTCTGGCCACATAGGCACCTGTCTTTTCCAATAAGACTTCACCATCCTCAGCCGCCAGTCTGCCTCCTAAAAATACAAGCTCCGCTTTTCCTTCAACGGAAATCCCTTCAAAGGGACAGTAATCCACGCGGGCAACCTGGTTGTCAACAGACATGGTCCATTTGGCATCCGGGTTAAAAACCACAAGATCAGCGTCACTTCCAGGAGCTATCACGCCTTTTCTTGGATAAACTCCGTAAAGCTTTGCCGGATTTTCTGAGAGCAGCCGGCACATCTGTTCCACTGTCAGACCATTTTGTTTTACGCCAAAGCTGTAAACCAGAACAGGACGGGCTTCCACTCCCGGCATTCCGTTTGGTATCTTCGTAAAATCTTCTCTGCCTGCCGCTTTCTGAGCGGTAGTGAAGCTGCAGTGATCGGTGGATACCGTCTGAATCTGATCCGTCTTTAAAAGCTCCCACAGCTTTTGTCTGTCTGATTCCTTCTTAATTGTAGGTGAGATTACATATTTACTTCCCTCAAAACCCGGGAGATCATAAATATCTTCATTGAATATCAGATACTGGGGACAGGTTTCCACATATACTTCCTGCCCTCTTTCTCTTGCATAAGCAATCTCTTTATAACCGGCTTCCGAGCTAAGATGTACGATGATAACCGGGCAATCCGCTACCTGGGCTATCTTTAATAGACGGCCTGCTGCCTCTGCCTCTACTGCCGAAGGTCTTGTCTTTTTATGGGCATTAACCGAAAAATTACCGTTTGCTTTTTCTTCCTCAATCAGTGCCTCGATGATTCCCTTGTTTTCACAGTGTACACCGGCAATTCCTCCGGCTTCTTTTAAACGTTTTAAAATCTGGTATATCTTTTTGTCAGCCATATACATCTCATCATAAGTCATATACAGCTTAAAGGAAGTCACACCTTCTGAAACGATGGTGTCAAGCTCTTCGCTTACTAAATGATTCCAGTCTGAGACTGCCAGATGAAAGCCATAATCACAGGATGCGTTGCCATCCGCTTTTTTATGCCAGTTATTCAGTGCCTGATGCAGACTTTCTCCCTGGTACTGGGTGGCAAAATCAATAATCATGGTGGTTCCTCCGGCTAAAGCGGCCTTGGTTCCTGACTCAAAATCATCTGCTGTTACGGTACCTGCCACATGAAGATCAAAATGAGTATGGGCATCAATAAATCCGGGGAACAAAAGTCTGCCGGTTACATCAATAACATCTGCTTTTTCCTCTTCAATTCCCGGTTCCACAGCCAGAATCTTACCATTCTCCATGAGAACATCCGCTGCAACTGCCTTGCTTCCCGATACTACGGTTCCGCCTTTCAACAACGTCTTCACAGCAAATCCACTTCCTTTCTTCTAATCCGGCTTGCTTTTTGCATACCGGTCTATGCCATCTATTTTCTCTTTTTCATGGTTCTTTGTCAATCCCAAAAAGACGCAGAGAAGGTTTTTTCTCCTGCGTCTTTTTCCGGTTATTTTTTCTTTTTCCGATAAGCCGTCTCTTCCAAAGGCAGGGATGTCCGAAATACTCCGTCATACTTATAATAAGCGCCCTGCACCGCTGGTGCAGTAGGAATTGAGGTAATCTCTCCGATTCCAATTGCCCCGTAGGCCAGCGGATCGTGATTTCGTTCTACAATAATGCTCTCTACATCCGGTGTCTTATCTGCCCGGAACAATCCAAGCGTACCGAATTTTGCAAGTGGAACTCCCTGGTTCAAAGGAAATTCTTCCGTCAGGGCATATCCCAGTGACATGACCACACCGCCTTCAATCTGTCCTTCTACAGACAGTGGATTAATGGCCTTTCCTACATCGTGGGCGGCCAGTATCTTTTCCACGGTACCGTCTTCTTTTAAACAGGCAACCTGGGTGGCATAGCCGTATGCCACATGAGAGACGGGATTTTTCTTGTCGCTTCCCATAGGATCAGTGGCCGCCAGATATTCTCCATAATATTCTTTTCCATTTAGAGCTGACAGTTCTTTTTTGCCATCTAAATCCCGAAGGATCCGGACACATGCCCTCCTTGCCGCTTCCCCTGTTACCAGAGTCTGACGGGAGCCGGAGGTAGTTCCGGAATCAGGTGCCAGATTGGTCTCTGCAGCAACGTAGACCACCTGATCGCCTGTGATACCAAGGGTTTCGCATACAATCTGCTCCAGAACAGTTCCCAGTCCCTGACCAATGCAGGATGCACCAGATCTGATATGAACTTTTCCATCTTCCACCGTCAGCCTGCATCTTCCCCAGTCAGGAAGCCCGACTCCTACACCGGCATTTTTCATAGCACAGGCGATTCCTGCATATGGATGGCTTTCATAAATGTCCTTTACTGCAAGCAGAGTTTCCACAAGGGCAGTTCCTTCTGCAGCAATCTGGCCGTTTGGAAGCTCCTGTCCCGGCCGAATGGCATTCCGAAAACGGATTTCCCATGGACTGATACCAACTTTCTCTGCCAGCAGGTTTAAGTTGCACTCTATGGCAAAACAGCTTTGTGTGACTCCGAATCCCCGAAAAGCGCCTGCAGGCGGATTGTTGGTGTAGACGGCGGTTCCTTCAATGTCAATATTCTGATAATGATAAGGTCCTGCTGCGTGGGTACAAAGACGCTGAAGTACAGGACCTCCCAGGGATGCGTAAGCTCCTGTATCCGTAATCACCACTGCTGTCATACCGGTAAGATAACCATTCTCATCGCAGGCAGTGGTAAAATCCATAGAGGCCGGATGGCGCTTGGGATGAACCATAATGCTTTCTTTCCTGGTCAGCTTTACTTTGACTGGTTTACCAGTATGATAAGCTAAAAGTGCAGCGTGATGCTGAACGGACATATCCTCTTTTCCGCCAAACCCGCCTCCTACCAGCTTGTTAATGACATGAACCTTTGAAAGTTCAAAACCAAGCATACCGGCACATTCTTTTTGTGTATCATAAGTTCCCTGGTCAGAGGAATAGATTACAGCGTCTTCCTTTTCCCGATCCACTATGGCTATGGCACACTCCGGTTCCAGAAATGCATGCTCTGTAAACGGAGTTTCATAATGCATGGTTACCGAATAGGCAGAATTTTCTATGGCTTTCTTTGCATCTCCTCTGATCAGATGCTCATGGGCTAAAATATTACCAGTATCATGAACAAGAGGTGCATCCGGCTGTAACGCTTCCCGGGGTGAAAAGACTCCTTTTAACTCCTGGTATTCAATTTCAATCAGCTTCTTCGCTTCTTCCAGGATCTCCGGGGTATCCGCTGCCACAAGACAGACGGCATCTCCCACATATCTGGTAATCTCACCTACCGGAATCATGGTATCCCAGTCTTTCTTTAAATGCCCCACCTTATTCTTACCCGGAACATCGTTGGCGGTTAAAACTGCACGGACTCCAGGCAGTGCTTTGGCTTTGGAAGCGTCAATGGACAGAATTCTTGCCCGGGGGTATTTACTCCGTACCGCACTGCCGTAGATGAAACCCTCTACTTCCATATCATCTACGTATTCCCCGTAACCCAGCACTTTTTCCGGCACATCCAGGCGATGAGCCCGCTGCCCCACAGCCGTTACCTCTGGAGCCTTTAAATCCCTGACATCTTCACGAAACAGTCTGGCTGCAAGGAGAATGGCATCAATGATTTTCTTATATCCGGTGCAGCGGCAGACATTTCCCCGTACTGCAAATGCAGCCTCTTCCCTTGTTGGATCGGGGTTTTCATCAATGAGGGCTTTTGCACAGATTACCATGCCCGGAATGCAAAAACCGCACTGAACAGCTCCCGCTTCCCCAAAGGCATAGACAAACACTTCTTTTTCCCTGTCAGACAGTCCCTCCACTGTCATGACAGATTTCCCTTCCATTCTGGCTGCTTTCTGAACACAGGCTTTTACAGCCTTTCCATCTATCAGGACCGTACATGTTCCACAGGCACCTTCGCTGCATCCGTCTTTCACAGACTTAAGCCCCAGATCGGTTCTTAAAACATCAATCAGCTTCCTTTCTTCCGGTACCGTAACAGTCTCTCCGTTTACCAGGAAACGAACCATTGCTCCACCCACTTTCTTATCCTAAAAGATAATCGTAGTCATTGATAACGGTTTCCACAATCTTTAAAAGCCCCTCCGGAACTGCATCAACCGCTTCCCCTGCTTTCCCTGTATACAGACTTCCCATATACTTTAGAAGGAATGTACCATTTTTTCTGTCCGTCACAACAAAGCCCTGATTTTTACTGTTATTTAAGTCTGCTTCATTGGCAAATAATGTAAATTTATCTAAGTACGGAGCACTGTCATAAGGACAAAAACTACGGCAGTTTCCGCATTCATTGCATAAATAATCCACATGAAGGATCTGATGCTTTGTGAAACCTGGAACAAAGAGTGCTAAATTTGCGCGGTTTGGACAGACCTCTGCGCAGTTTTCGCAGATACTTTTACAGCCAAGACACCTTGTATTTTCTTCCTGGTCACTCAGCGTTTCTTTTAAGATTCCTCTTCTGCCATATAGCTTTTGCGGATCGGCCGATGTGATGTCAAAATCCCTGGCAGCTTTTCTGCCCAGAATTGATTCTGCCGCCATCCTGGCATCTCTTATGGCTTCTACCACAGTTCCGGGACCATACAGACCGTCACCCACTGCATAAACTCCAGGCACACTTGTTTCCAAAGTTTCCTCATTAACAAGCGCTCTTCCCCGGCTTGTCAGTTCAATGCCGTTCTTTTGATAAAACTCTTTGGGGATTCCCTCTCCAACTGCGGCTATCACCGTATCGGCAGGTATGGAAACGGTCTCCTCTGTTTCTGTAACAGCTCTTCTTCCGCTTTCATCTGCAGCGGCAAGCTTCATCACATTGCAGATTAACTGGCCATTCACCAGTTCTGCTGGAGATAAAAGTTCCATGAATTTTACACCATCCTGCATGGCAAGCAGCAATTCTTCCTCATCTGCAGGCATGTATCGTTTGGTTCTGCGGTAAACGAGAGAAACCTCTTTTACACCGTTGGTTCTGACAGCTGCTCTTGCCGTATCCATGGCAGTATTTCCTCCGCCGATCACAACAACTGCCTTACCGACATTCACATTTTTATTCGTTTCCTTGTATTCACTGAGAAAATGAAGGGCATTCATGGTCTCGCCAGTTTTCAGATTTAAAATTCCGGGTTCACTTGCACCTGCCGCCAGAATAATAAATTCAAAACCTTCTTCTTTTAATGCAGCCAGATCCGTTATTTCCGTATTCAGCATTACCTCTGCTCCGTAAGAAAGACATAAATCGATGTCATGACCAATCACGTCCCCTGAGATTCTGAAATCGGGAATAATGTTTTGAACCACGCCCCCAAGCTTTCCGCTTTTTTCAAAGATGGTAGCAGGCATACCGCACTTTGTCAGGAAATAAGCGGCGGAAAGACCAGCCGGCCCGCCTCCGATAATTGCTGTCTTTTTACCGGTCAGTTCCCCTTTTTGAATGGTTTTCCGATATTCCTTATAGCCTTTTTCTGCACAAAGAAGCTTTGCCCCCCGTATATTCACCGGAGATTCGTAATGATTTCTGGTGCACATATTCATACAGTTATGGGCACATATGGAACCGGTTATGAAAGGAAGCGGGTTTTTCTCAGCAATCACTTCCATGGCTTCCTCATAGTTTCCCTGACCAGAAAGCTTTAAGTATGTGGTAATATCCTGATGAATGGGACAGGCTTCCTGGCAGGGAGCCGTATAACAGTCAAGCAGCGGAACTGTTTTCTTCATCTTTCTGTCCGGCAAAAGTTTTAAGGCTTTTTTATAATGAGAATCTGAAATGGAAGCCTGGGCAAGGGTGAAAGCCTTATCTGCATCTACACCCTGAAATGAGACACCTGTTTCCTTCGTCTTTTCTGCCATCTGAAGAAGTCTCTGATATCCGCCTGGCTTTAAAAGAGTAGTGGCAACAGTTACCGGCCAGATTCCTGCATCAGTAATGTCTTTGATATTATGGTAATCAGCTCCGCCTGAGAACGAAATCCGAAGTGCTCCGCCAAATTCTTTGGAAAGTCTGGCTGCCAGTGCCATGGACAGCGGGAACAGCGATTTTCCCGACATGTACATCTCCTGGCTGGGGAGCTCATTATTTTTCACATCAACCGGGAACGTGTTGGTAAGCTTTACACCGAACTCCAACCTGCGTTCGTTCGCCACTGCCATCAGCCTTTTCAACATGGGGATGGCATCCTCATACTGAAGATCATCAAGGAAATGGAACTCACCAAAGGAAATGTAGTCATATCCCATCTGATCCAGCGTGTTTCTGGCAAATTCATAGCCCAGCAGTGTGGGATTGCATTTAATAAAGGTATTCAGACCCTTTTCTTCTATTAAATAGACTGCAATCCGCTCAATCTCCTGAGGCGGGCATCCGTGCAAGGTGGAAAGAGTCACACTGTTGCAGACCCGGGAAGAGATTGACTCAATATCCTCTTTTGTCACATTCTCAAACTGTTCCAGATGCTCCAGAAGATACTGTCTGCAGGAATGAAACGTCTCCGTGTCTTTTGCATCCATCATGGAATCGATGAATGAATTGACTTTGGGAGATTTAATTCCCTCCAGATCATATCCCACACTCATGTTAAACTGAAACCCATCCATCTGACCTAATCCGTATTCTTTCGCCATGAAAGAAAGCAAAAACCATGCCTTTATATATTCTTCCTGGGCCTGGGGAACATAAAGTTCTGTAGACCACTCGCAGTTGTAGCACTCATCTTCTGCCCTGATACAGGGCTTTTCTACCGGAAGATCATCTCCGTCTAAAATCTGTACGGTCTTCAGCTCAAAGAAACGGCTTCCTGCATAGTAGGCTGCCACGATGTTTTGCGCCAGCTGGGTATGGGGACCTGCCGCCGGTCCAATCGGAGTTTCTAACGTTCTTCCAAACAGCTCCCTGTTATGTGACTCATCCGTCCGGTAGGGACGGTATACTCCAAAAACTGATTCCTGTTTTCCCTGCTCCT
This sequence comes from Lacrimispora sp., assembly GCF_031982545.1. Taxonomy (GTDB): domain Bacteria; phylum Bacillota; class Clostridia; order Lachnospirales; family Lachnospiraceae; genus Lacrimispora. The sequence continues at coordinate 33,519 of NZ_DALYXB010000008.1, read as the reverse complement.
GCCTTACCCAGTTGATTAATTGTGAAAAAGGCATCGGTGTCATTTTGTCTCCCATTGATATCCTCCTGCATCCGGGCTCTCCCTGTATTTGTTAAGCCCTGTATGAATATTCTGTTTTTTATCGTCCGTTAATTCGTGCAGCAAGCGCTCCCGCCGCTTCCCTGCAGTCTGCCATCAGCTTCTCTTCGTCAACTCCCATAAGGATTCTGTCTTTCATGAGAACCTTACCGTTGCAGACAGTTGTAACTACACTTCGGCCTGTCATTCCAAACAGGATATGGCTGTTGGCATTGTCCCCGTTCATGGGCGTTAATGGATTGTAATCCGTAACAATCACATCTGCTGCTGCACCCTCTTTTAAAATACCAAGGGGTCTTTTAAAATATCTGCCAGCAATCCTTGCATTCCCTTCAAAGAGCATCTTCGGAACCTCACCCCATGCCGCGTTGGGATTGCACAAATGATGTTTATGAAGAACGTTGGCTGTCTTATAGGATTCTAACATATCGTGGGTATAGCCGTCTGTTCCAAGACCGGTTAGAATCCCCCGCTTTACCAGTTCCATGGTGGGAGGGCAGCCGCATGCATTTCCCATATTGGATTCCGGATTGTGAACTACCATGGTGTCTGTTTCAAGTATTAAGTCCATCTCATGAGGATTGATGTAGATACAGTGCCCAAGAAGCGTCTTTTCCCCAAGAATCTGAAAGTCCATCAGGCGGTCCACAATCCGCTTGCCATACTTCTTAAGACAATCATGGAGATCTTCAATTCCTTCTGCCACATGAATATGGTAGCCTGTTCCATCAGGCTTATGAGCTGCTGCAAATTCCATGGTCTGATCAGATATGGTAAACTGTGCATGCATTCCCATCATGCCTGCAATCATATCGCTTTCATCGGAACGTGCATGGCGGATAAATGCCTCATTTTCAAGAATTCCTTCCTTTGCCTTTTCCTCTCCCGCACGGTCGGAAACCTCATAGCATAAGCAGGTTCTCACCCCGGTTTTACCAGCGGCTTCCTCAATCTTAAATAAAGAATCTGTGATCTGCCCAAAACTGGCATGGTGGTCAAAGACCGTTGTCACTCCATTTTTAATGGAATCCACATAAGTGGCCATGGCACTTAAATAAACATCATTTAATGACAGATTCTTATCAATCGTCCACCAAAGACCGTCAAGAATTTCCAAAAAGCCATGAGGATCATACCCGTCAATGGCCAGTCCTCTGGCAAAAGAGCTATAGATATGCTCATGGGTATTGATAAAGGCCGGCATGATTACCCCTCCCCTGGCATCGATGTATTCCGCCTGTGGATATTCCTTTCTCATCTCAGCCGTGGTGCGAATCCTTTTTATGACCCCATCTTCTATCCCAACTGCACCGTCTTCCAGAAACGGATTCTCCGGATCTCTGGTGATCATTCTTCCATTACCGATTATCAGCATGTCTCCATCTCCTTTTCATTTTTCTAAGATACGAAAGCAAATTACTAATTTTCTTATGTATACAAACCTCACAGAAGTATTTTCAGGGTCTTATACTTTATTTTTACAATTTGCTTACATTTCATCAGTTTCAATTCTCTTTTTTATGCACATTACACCATGGTTCTCTGTTAAAAACAGTGTATCATTTCATTTTCAGAAAATCAAGCATGAATTACAAAAAAAATTAGCAAACCTAAAAATTTTTTAGAAAACCACTTGTAATTAAATTTTTTTATGCTATGATGAATTTATTAATGATCCTGCAAGGAGGATAAAAGAATGGATTCAAAGCTTCAGTTACTGACACAGATTGCACAGGGAGTCGCTGTTCACTTCGGCAGCCAATGCGAGGTGGTCATTCACGATCTTCGCGGTGAAAGCATGGAAAGTTCCATTGTTTTTATCGAAAACGGCCAGGTCAGCAACCGTAAAATCGGAGACGGACCTTCTGAAATTGTTCTGGAGACGTTAAAAAAGAATCCTGACATTTTAAAGGACCGCCTTTCCTACCTGACAAGAACGGAGGATGGACGAATCTTAAAATCCAGTACCATGTATATCAGAGGCAACGATAATACGGTTGACTACATCCTTGGCTTAAATTATGACATCACCGGACTGCTTACAATTGAAAACGCGGTAAAGTCTCTGATTTCCACCGGAGAGACTGCCGGAGATCACAACAGGGAACCAAAAAAAATCACGCATAACGTCAACGATCTGTTAGATACCTTAATCGAACAGTCCGTCGCTTTAGTGGGAAAACCAGTTGCTTTAATGAGCAAGGATGACAAGGTTTTAGCGATCCAGTATTTGAATGACGCCGGTGCATTTCTCATTACCAAATCAGGCGACAAGGTCTCCAGTTATTTTGGTATTTCAAAGTTTACTTTATACAGCTATATGGATGCGAACAAAGAAAAGGCTTAAACATCTGGCAAATGATACCCGTTGATTTTAATTTATTATAAAGGAGAATGTGCAGACATGAAACCAATCGAATGGGCTGTAAACACCATGCCAAAGACCGATGACAGACATCTGCCTGTTATGTTACCAGAGGAGATTAAAAAGGCGAGAAGCTTTCACGAAAGCTTTCCCCAGTACCAAGAGACTCCTCTTACAAAACTACCACATATGGCAGACCATCTGGGATTGGGTGAGATTTACATAAAGGATGAATCTTACCGGTTCGGCTTAAATGCATTTAAGGTTTTAGGCGGATCTTATGCAATGGCGAAGTATGTGGCAAAGCAGACAAAAAAGGAAGTCTCTGATCTTCCCTATCAGGTACTGACCTCACAGGCTTTAAAGGAAGAATTCGGTCAGGCTACCTTTTTCACCGCCACCGACGGCAATCACGGAAGAGGCGTTGCCTGGGCTGCCAGACAGCTTGGACAAAAGGCCGTTGTCTTCATGCCAAAAGGCACTACATTAAACCGTTTTAACAATATTAAGGCGGAGGGAGCCGATGTGACCATTGAGGAATCCAACTACGACGAATGCGTCCGCATGGCTGCAGATGCCGCTTCCAAGGTAAAAAACGGCGTGGTGGTTCAGGATACAGCATGGGATGGCTACGAGGAAATCCCGGCATGGATCATGCAGGGCTATGGCACCATGGTTATGGAAGCAGACGAACAGCTTAAGGAATACGGCTGTGAAAGACCTACCCATGTCTTTGTTCAGGCAGGTGTGGGATCTCTCGCCGGAGCAGTCATCGGATATTTTAAAAACCGTTATCCGGAGAATCCACCCGTCTGTGTTGTGGTGGAAGCAGATGTGGCAGCCTGTCTCTATGAAGGCGCAAAAGCCGGCGACGGCACTATCCGGATCGTGGATGGGGATATGCAGACCATTATGGCTGGTCTTGCCTGCGGAGAGCCCAATACCATATCCTGGGATATTTTAAAAAATCATACCGATACTTTTATTTCAGCACCTGACTGGGCAGCTGCCGAAGGCATGAGAATGCTGGCTGCACCAATAAAGGGAGATACGCCTGTCACATCAGGGGAATCGGGAGCCGCACCGTTTGGAGTTCTGGCTTCTATTATGAAAGATGATTCCTGCCAGGCTTTAAGAGAGCATCTGGGACTTAATAAAGATTCTAAAGTTCTTCTTTTCTCAACAGAGGGAGATACCGATCCTGACCGTTATAAAGCCATTGTATGGGAAGGTAAAGATCGTTAATCATTTCATAAAACCGGAGGTAAAAAACATGGATTACGCGAAAATCAAAGAAGCAGCAAAAAGCTACGAAGCAGACATGACAAAATTTCTGCGTGACATCGTAAAATTTCCTGGAGAAAGCTGCGATGAAAAAGCTCATATTGACCGGATTGCACAGGAGATGAGGGCACTTGAGTTTGACAGGGTAGAGATTGATCCCATGGGCAATGTGCTTGGATTTATGGGAACCGGAGAAACTCTGATCGGCTTCGACGCCCACATTGATACCGTAGGAATCGGCAACAAATCCAACTGGAATTTTGATCCCTACGAAGGCTACGAAACCGATGTGGAAATTGGAGGCAGAGGTGTTTCCGACCAGTGCGGCGGTTTGGTATCTGCTGTTTACGGTGCCAGAATCATGAAGGATTTAGGTCTCTTAAATGACAAGTACACCGTTCTGGTTACCGGTACTGTACAGGAGGAAGACTGCGACGGTCTTTGCTGGCAGTACATTATCAATGAAGATAAGATCCGCCCGGAATTTGTTGTCTCCACCGAACCCACAGACGGCGGCATCTACCGCGGTCAGAGGGGCCGTATGGAAATCCGTGTAGACGTAAAAGGCGTTTCCTGCCACGGCTCCGCACCGGAACGTGGTGATAACGCAATCTATAAGATGGCTGATATTCTTCAGGATGTCCGCTCCCTTAATGAGAATGATGCAGCGGACGACAAGGAAATCAAAGGACTCGTTAAAATGCTTGATGAATCCCATAATCAGCAGTGGAAAGAAGCAAACTTTTTAGGAAAGGGTACCATTACCGTTTCAGAAATTTTCTTCACTTCACCAAGCCGCTGCGCCGTAGCTGACTCCTGTTCCGTTTCCTTAGACCGTCGTATGACGGCAGGGGAAACCTGGGAAAGCTGTCTTGACGAGATCCGCAATCTGCCAAATGTTAAGAAATACGGAGATGATGTTATCGTTTCCATGTATGAGTATTCCCGTCCTTCCTATAAAGGCCTTACCTATCCCATCGAATGTTACTTCCCTACCTGGGTCATTCCTGAGGATCATAAAGTAACCAGATCATTAGAGGAAGCTTATAAATCCTTATACGGGGATACCAGAATTGGTGCCGAAGAGACTGTTTCCATGCGCCTTGCACGCCCTCTCACCGACAAATGGACCTTTTCCACCAACGGCGTTTCCATTATGGGACGCAACCAGATACCATGCATCGGCTTTGGACCAGGGGCAGAAGCCCAGGCTCATGCGCCAAATGAAAAGACCTGGAAACAGGATCTTGTTACCTGTGCTGCTGTATATGCCGCACTTCCCACTGTTTACTGCAAAGAATAAAACTAAAATCAGGAGGCTTACCACATTATGAAAACCTTACAGGATTATATCGACAAACTGAATTCCTTAAATTTTAAGGAGATGTACGAAAATGACTTCTTTTTAACCTGGGAGAAGACAGATGACGAGCTGGAAGCAGTATGGACCGTTGCAGACGCGCTCCGCTTCATGAGAGAAAACAACATCTCCACAAAGGTTTTTGAAAGCGGACTTGGAATCTCCTTATTCCGGGACAATTCCACCCGTACCCGTTTCTCCTTTGCTTCTGCCTGCAACCTTCTTGGCCTGGAAGTACAGGATTTAGACGAAGGGAAATCCCAGATCGCCCACGGAGAGACTGTCCGGGAAACAGCCAACATGATCTCCTTCATGGCAGATGTCATCGGTATCCGTGATGATATGTATATCGGAAAAGGAAACACCTATATGCACCATGTTTCCGATGCGGTAACAGAAGGATACAAGGATGGAATCCTGGAACAGAAGCCGGCTTTAGTAAACTTACAGTGTGATATTGACCACCCCACACAGACCATGGCTGACATGCTTCATATCATTCATGAAATGGGCGGCACCCAAAATTTAAAAGGCAAGAAGCTGGCCATGACCTGGGCTTACTCTCCTTCCTATGGAAAGCCCTTATCCGTTCCTCAGGGTGTCATAGGATTAATGACACGTATGGGAATGGAAGTAGTTCTGGCTCATCCGGAAGGTTATGAGGTAATGCCTGAGGTTTTAGAAGTAGCAAAGAACAACGCAGAAAAATCCGGCGGATCCTTCCGTGTATCCAATGATATGGCTGATGCATTTAAGGATGCCGACATCGTTTATCCAAAGAGCTGGGCACCATTTGCAGCCATGGAGAAGAGAACCGATCTTTACGGCAACGATGATATGGATGGAATCAAAGCTCTTGAGAAGGAACTTCTGGCTCAGAATGCCAATCACAAGGACTGGTGCTGTACAGAAGAACTGATGAAGACGACTAAAGATGGAAAAGCCCTCTATCTTCACTGCCTCCCGGCAGATATCAACGATATCAGCTGCAAGGATGGAGAAGTTGAAGCTTCCGTATTTGACCGTTACAGAAATCCGCTTTATAAAGAAGCCAGCTATAAGCCATATGTAATCGCTGCCATGATCTTTTTAAGCAAATTTGAAAATCCCCAGGAAGTCTTTAAAAAGCTGGAGGAGAAGAAAACACCTCGTAAGTTCTCAATCTAATCAAGGGGATCACTTATATGGAGAAAAAAAAGAGAATTGTAATTGCCCTGGGCGGAAACGCCCTCGGCAATACCCTGCCGGAACAGATGGCAGCAGTTAAAATCACTTCAAAAGCCATTGTAGATCTGATCGAAGAAGGCTGTGAGGTAGTGGTTGCCCATGGAAACGGTCCCCAGGTGGGAATGATCAACAATGCCATGAGCGCTTTATGCAGGGAAGACCCCAATCAGCCTAACACGCCTCTCTCCGTCTGCGTTGCCATGAGCCAGGCATATATCGGTTATGATTTACAGAATGCGTTAAGAGAAGAACTGGTGAATCGGAATATGAGAAACATTCCGGTGACCACCATGATTACCCAGATCCGTGTGGACGAAAACGATCCCGCATTTTCAAATCCTTCCAAGCCCATTGGACATTTTATGACAGAAGAACAGGCAAAGGAAGCATCTGAAAAATACGGATACTTAATGAAAGAGGATGCAGGCAGGGGATACCGGCGAATGGTTGCCTCTCCAAAACCTCAGGAAATCATCGAAATTGAAGCAATCCGTTCCCTGGTGGACAGCGGACAGCTGGTGATCGCCTGCGGAGGCGGTGGAATTCCTGTGACCTTAAACGGAAATCACTTAAAGGGCGCCAGCGCAGTCATAGATAAAGACTTTGCCAGCGAACTCCTGGCTGAGGAACTGAATGCAGATCTTCTTATTATACTGACAGCCGTGGAAAAAATCGCATTAAATTATGGCAGACCTGATGAAATATGGCTGAATGATATAACTGCAAAAGAGGCGCGTCAGTACATCAATGAGGGGCACTTTGCACCTGGTTCCATGCTTCCCAAGGTGGAGGCAGCCTTAAAATTTGCCGAGTCCAGGAAAGGACGGACGGCTCTCATCACTCTGTTAGAAAAAGCAAAAGAAGGAATACTTGGAAGTACGGGAACTCACATTCAACAGTAAAACATCTTAAAGGAGAACATTTTACTATGAGACAAACTGACAGGAAGTATGCATCTATTTTTGAACTCGACGGCATCCCCAGGTTTTCTCACGCACTCCCCCTTGCAATACAACATCTGGTTGCAATGATTGTCGGCTGCGTCACACCACCCATCATTGTATCCAATATCGTAGGACTGGAAGCTTCTGAGCGGGTCATCCTGATACAGGTTGCCCTGGTAGTTTCTGCCCTGTCCACCCTCCTCCAGCTTTTTCCCATCGGGAAAAAGAAAGGATTCCACCTTGGAGCCTCCCTCCCTGTTATCCTGGGTATCAGTTTTGCATACGTCCCAAGTATGCAGTCCATTGCCGCAGATTATGGCATATCTGCCATTCTGGGAGCTCAGATCGTCGGCGGCATCGTGGCATTCGTGGTAGGTATCTCTGTTATGCGGATCCGGAAATTCTTCCCCCCATTAATTACCGGAACTGTAGTCTTTACCATAGGACTTTCTCTTTACCCTACTGCCATTAACTATATGGCAGGCGGTGTTTCAAATCCCTCATACGGATCGTGGCAGAACTGGACTGTTGCATTTATTACCCTGACAGTCGTCACAGTTCTCAATCATTTTGGTAAAGGAATTTATAAACTGGCTTCCATTCTCATCGGTATTATCGTGGGATATGTGACCGCATTATTTTTTGGAATGGTGAGTTTTTCCAACATCGCTGCTGCTTCCCTGTTTTCCATTCCAAGGCCCCTTCATTTTGGAATTGTATTTGAACCGTCTTCCTGTATTGCCATCGGACTTTTATTTGCCATTAACTCCGTTCAGGCAATCGGAGACTTTACCGCCACCACCAGCGGCTCCATCGACAGAGAGCCTACGGATAAGGAATTGCAGGGCGGAATTATGGGTTACGGTGTTACAAATATCCTGGGAGCACTTTTGGGTGGTCTGCCAACTGCTACCTACAGTCAGAACGTAGGTATCGTGACCACGACTAAGGTGGTCAACCGCTGTGTAATGGGATTAACCGCTGTCTTTTTGCTGGCTGCCGGTCTGATTCCCAAGTTTTCTGCTTTGCTTACCACCATTCCCCAGTGTGTATTAGGAGGTGCTACTGTATCTGTATTTGCCTCCATCGCCATGACGGGTATGAAGCTGGTGACTTCTGAAGAGATGAACTACCGGAATTCTTCCATCGTAGGACTTGCTGCTGCCCTTGGAATGGGAATATCCCAGGCTACATCTGCTCTTTCTACATTTCCAGCCTGGGTAGTCACCATCTTTGGTCGTTCTCCTGTGGTTGTTGCAACATTAGTAGCAATCTTTTTAAATATTATTTTGCCTAAAAACGGGAAATAATTAATATAATCGTGGAATAGATTATATTAATTACAGGAACAGGAGATTCCTATGAATGCAAACAGAAAAAAATTAATTTTCTTCCTGGTACTACCTCTGGCAGTTGGCGCATTGGCTGGATTTTTAACAAAAAACAGCATGATGATATACAAAAATTTAAACCAGCCACCGTTTTCCCCTCCAGGGTGGATCTTCCCGATTGTCTGGACGATCCTGTATCTTCTGATGGGATTGGGATCTTATTTAATTGCACAGTCCTATTCTTCGAAAAAAAAGGAAGCGCTCCTGCTTTATGGGATCCAGCTGGCACTTAACTTTATCTGGAGCATTGTTTTCTTTAGCCTGCAGAATTATCTTCTGGCATTTCTGATCCTTCTGGTTTTATGGTACTTTATTATTCGTATGATCAGGGCGTTTGGGAGTGTGAATCAGACAGCTGCCCTTATGCAGATTCCTTACCTTTTATGGGTTACATTTGCTGGATATTTAAATCTGGCCATTGTTTTATTAAACTGATTATGAACATAAAAAAAAGGCGGTGACAATCCATGTCACCGCCTTTTTCATTAATCATCAGATCAGTACATATTTCAATACGAATAATATTGCCAAAATATACATGAGCAGACTTATTTTCTTTTTCTTTGCATTGCCTGTAATAACGTTAATAAACACATAAGAGATTACGCCCATGGCGATACCCTCAGAAATGCTGTACATAAACGGCATGGCAATGATTGCAATGTAACTTGGAATTGCTTCCGTAAAGTCAGAAAAGTCAACCTTGGTAACAGATGTCATCATAAGAAATCCTACAACAACCAAAGCGGGCGCAGTTGCAAAAGATGGGATTGCAAGGAAAATCGGAGATAAAAACAGGGATAAGCCAAACAGTATGGCTGCTACCACTGCTGTTAATCCGGTTCTTCCGCCTTCTGCTACTCCTGCAGCGCTTTCTACAAACGTTGTAGTTGTTGAGGTACCAAATATTGCACCTACAGAAGTTCCAACAGCGTCTGCTAATAAAGCGCCTCTGATCTGAGGAAGCTTTCCATCCTTATCAAGCATATCTGCTTTGGAAGCTACTCCGATTAAAGTCCCCAGTGTATCAAACATATCAACAAACAGAAATGCAAACATGACTACCAGGAAATCCACTGACAGAATCTTTGAAAAATCCAGTTTAAATAAGGTGGGTGCCATACTTGGAACTCCAAATCCTCTGGATAAATCCGGGAATACACTGTACATGCCGAGTTCCGGATTGGGCTGATATAAGCCCACAGCCTGACAGATCATGCCAAGTGCCCAAGTTGCCAAAATACCCCATAAAATATTTCCTTTCACATTCTTTACAACCAGTACTGCCGTAAGAAGAATGCCGATTATGGCAAGTAACACTGTAATTCCAACAGAATGGAACGTTCCATCAGCAAGAGAACCCTTAAAAGAATACATGGTTACAAGAGTCGCTCCGTCAACCACTACCTTTGCATTCTGAAGTCCGATAAATGCAATGAACAGACCAATACCAACGGATACTGCATGTTTTAAATTCATGGGAATTGCATTGAATATCGCCTCCCGGACACTGGTCAGGGAAAGAAGAATAAAGATAATACCTTCAATAAATACAGCCGCTAAAGCCATCTCCCAGGTATAACCCATATTTAGTACTACGGTATAGGCAAAGTAAGCATTAAGACCCATTCCCGGTGCGAGAACAAACGGGTAATTTGCCAGACCTGCCATTAAAAGAGTTGCAACTAAAGATGCCAGCGCTGTTGCGGTAAAAACTGCACCACTGTCCATTCCTGCTGCTCCAAGAATACTTGGGTTCACTGCCAGAATGTAAGCCATCGTCATAAATGTGGTGATTCCGGCTACCACCTCTGTTTTCACATCTGTATGATTCTTAGATAAATGAAAAACTTTTTCAAAAAATCCATCATTGGTGTTTCGTTCCATACTTCCTACCTCCTTAGGTGCTCTAAAAAATTCGTTTCCCTTCCACATACTTCCCCGCGATGTGTCTGTCGTCAGACAGATAGATAAAACGTTCCAGCCTTTCCCTCGTATTAAGGGGCTGGGGATGACTGATACTGCTGTCATCCAGAATCAGAGCATCAAACTCATAGCCTTCCAGAAAGCTGCCTGCTTTTCCAAAGAAAGAGCCTCCTCCCATGGTTCCCAAGTAGAATGCCTCCTCAATCGTAACAGGCTTTAATGAGGAATCCACAAGGCGCCACCGAAGCTTTGATACCGATATGGCATCTGCCATGGCACGGAATATGGACTCACTGCTTCCTCCCGCTACATCGGTACCCAGGCCTGTGTTTAATCCCAGGTCCAGATAGGCACGGATCGGCGCAATGCCGGAAGCAAGGTTGGTGTTGGACTGGGGACAGTGTGCAACATAAACTCCCCGCTTTTTCATCAGTTCAATCTCCTGTTCAGACGAAAAGACGCAATGTGCCATCACAGTCTTTTCCTCCCCACCGAACATGCTGAACTGATCATAAGCTTCGCCGTAACACCCGGTACTGGGACATAAGCTCTTCACCCATTCAATCTCACTTAAATTCTCCGACAAATGGGACTGAACCGGAAGTCTGTATTTCCGTTTAAGCCTTCCCAGCCGTTCCATGAGATCATCAGTGCAGGACGGAATAAATCTGGGTGTCAGAATAGGAGTTACATTCTTATACTTCTCTCTTGTATGGGAAAGCCATAAAAGAGTCTCCGCTTCTGACGCCTGTGCACTGGACTCACATAGATAATCCGGCGCATTCCGGTCCATATTGACCTTTCCAACCATGGTCTTTAAACCAGTATCTTCCATGAGATCCATTAACAGCTCGGTCGCCGGTCCATGGATGGTGGCAAAGATACAGGCTCTCGTAGTCCCGCTTTTCTTCATCGTTTCTGCAAATATCTGGTAGGCCTTTTTTGCATATTCCAGATCGCCATATCTGGCTTCCTCCGGAAACGTATTGGTATTCAGCCAGTCTAACAGCTCTAAATCCATGGACAGACCGCGGAATGAATATTGCGGCGCATGGATATGAAGATCAACTAGTCCCGGTATAATCAGCTTATCGTCACAGTCAATCAGCAAAAAGTCCTGAAACTGTTCCGGTATGCTTTTGAATACTCCGGCTGACTTCCCATTCTGGCATATTAAAAAACCCTGTTCCACCGTTTTTAACGTGTGGACATCCTCACTGTAGCAAATGTTTCCTTTTAGTATAAAATTTCCATCACCGGTCATAGAACCTCCTGTTCCGCACAAACAAAAATACGGCAGCCAAATTGCAACGTTCCTAAAAACCAAGCAATAAAAAACTACCGTCTCATTCTGTCGCTCCAAACGTGAACATAAATAGCACAGCCAAATAAGCCGCCTTCCCATCACGAGGAAACTTATAGACAACTATTACGGTAGTTGGTAGAAACACTCATCCAATTATGAGCATATATAAGTTTCTTTGAATACTGATACTTAACAAATTTTTGTGACCTCTGACAGGTTGACTATAACATATTGTAAAACTATTTGTCAATGCCAATTTTGTTTTAAATCATTTGTCTTTAAATGCTGTCTTTTCTATATTAATACAGCATTTTTCCGACTATTTTCTTCCGTTAATCGTATATCCAGAATTCCAATCTCTAAATGAAATACTCCCCTACAGATTCCCAGGAAAGATCTTTCTTTTCCATCCATTGGCCGATGTTTCCCATCCAATCAGCAGGCATCGCCCAGGAAAGTCCGCAGCCTGCCTTAATCTCTCTTGGTACCGGAATAATTCTTCCCGGAATCTCTTCTTTCCTGCACGCCGTCTCCATGGCAATCGCTTCCGTAACGGTATGAAATGTCACTACAGTCTTTAACTCTTTCTGCCTCATCCCGTCTCCTGTCATTGCCTGCTCAATTCTCTGACTGCTTTTACTGCCTGATCTATTTCCTCTTCTGTATTAAAGTGAGACATGGAAAACCGTACTGCCCCCTGCTTTTCGGTTCCCAGCGCCTGATGCATCAGAGGAGCACAATGTGCACCTGCTCTTGCGTAGATCTCATAAGAAACCGCCAGTTCGTCTGCTATTTCACCGGAATCATAATCCCCTATATTCAGGGTGACAACAGGTGCCCGCTTATCAAGGCTCTCTAAGGAAAAATCCCCGTAAACCATAACACCCGGGATATTCTTCACCCCTTCATAAAATTGTTTCATCAGACACTGTTCCCGCTTACGGATAGACTCCATTCCAGTCTGCCCGATATAGAGAAGTGCTGCATGAAGCCCTGCCAGGCCATGACAGTTTAATGTTCCTGCTTCCAGACGCTCCGGCATCTGCTCCGGCTGTGTTCGAAGGAAGCTTTGCACTCCGCTTCCGCCTACAATCAGCGGCTGAATGTCAAGCCCTTCCCGTACGCAGATCCCTCCAGTTCCCTGAGGACCTAACAAGCCCTTGTGTCCAGTAAAGCAGACAACATCAATTCCCATTTTTCCCATATCAATATCAAATACTCCGGCTGTCTGTGAAGCATCCAAAAGAAATAAAATTTCAAGTTTTTTACAAATTCTTCCAATCTTCTCCAAGTCATTGACGTTTCCGGTTAAATTAGAAGCATGGGTACAAACAACGGCTTTTGTATTACTCTTAAATGCACGCTCAAAATCCTTGTAATTGATGCAGCCTTGCTTATCTGCAGGCAAAATGGTAAGCTCCACCCCTTTTTTCTCCATACCGTAAAGAGGACGAAGCACGGAATTGTGTTCCATCATGGTGGTAATCACATGATCTCCCGGGCGGAAAATCCCTTCCACTGCCAGGTTCAGACTCTCTGTAGAATTTGCTGTAAATGCCACCTGGCTGGGACTCTCTGCATGAAACAGCCGGGATACCAGACTTCGGGTATCATATATCATCCTGGCTGCATCAAGGGAAGCGCCGTGAATTCCTCTGCCCGGATTGCCCATATGAAGTATGGCGTCGGCTACTGCCTTTCCTACTTCCTCAGGCTTTTGCAGGGAAGTGGCTGCATTATCCAGATAAATCATAAATGATTCCTCAGTTTCACCGATTTTTCCTGCTTCTTCGTAACTTCACCGATGATCCGGCATGTTGTCTCCATGTCTGCCTGTGCAAAATCTTTCATAATCTGCTCTCCGTCTCCCCTCGATACACTGATCAAAAGTCCTCCCGAAGTCTGGGGATCGCAGAATATATCAATCATACATTCCTCTGTATCTGCGTAATCCACATGATCACTGGTATAGGTGCGGTTTTTATACGCCCCTTCCGGCACCAGTCCCATTCTTGCAAGCTCAAAGGCCTCCTTTTGTACAGGAAGATCTTTGACGGAAATAACCAGGGTCACCCCACTGCCCTCAGCCATCTCAACGGCATGGCCGGCCAGACCAAAACCCGTCACATCGGTGCAGCTGTGTACATCATACCGTTCGATCACCTGTTTTGCCTTACGGTTTAAGGAAGTCATAACCTTTATCACTTCTTCTTTTGCCTCCTGTGAAGCTAAATCAGCCTTTACCGCAGTATTTACAATACCGGTACCAAGGGGTTTTGTAAGAATTAAAATGTCTCCCGGCCTGGCTTCGCAGTTTTTAAAAACCTTATCCGGGTGGACAAATCCCGTCACACTAAGCCCATACTTTGGTTCATCATCCTGAATGGAATGACCTCCTGCCAGTACGGCACCTGCCTCTAAAACCTTTGACGCACCGCCTTCTAATATCCTCCCCAGAATTGCCGGATTTAAGCAGTTGGGCCACGCCACAATGTTTAATGCAACTTTGGGTTCACCCCCCATGGCATAAATATCACTGAGGGCATTGGCAGCGGCGATCTGACCAAATGTATAGGGATCATCAACCACTGGTGTAAAAAAATCCAGGGTCTGTATCAGTGCCAGTTCCTCACTTACCTTATAAATTGCACCATCGTCAGAGGTTTCAATTCCAACCAGAAGACTGGGGTCATGAAATTTCGGTAAATGTTCCAGAATTCCAGCCAGAGTTCCCGGGCCGATTTTCGCGGCACAACCGGCTGTTTTCGTCATCTGGGTTAATCTTACTTCACTGTCAGGTATCATATAGCACCATCTCCATTCTACTCATTTTGTGGTCAGTTTATGACTACTTCTTTCTTCAGCGCAAAGGAATAGATAATCCTCTCCTTCACCTTTTTGCCTGTAATCTGCTCCAGAGCCCGCCTGTAATATTCCATCTGGATTCCATAACGGTCAGAAAGAACGGATTCCTGCCCTTCTTTCAAAAAGTCTGTTTTGTAATCCACTAAAACCAGCTGCCCCTCTTCTTCCACATAAGCGTCAATGATTCCCTGTATCAGGATACGTTCATCGGAATCAGCCACATCCATCTCCCTTGCCGGTATCCCGATCACAAACTGCTGCTCCCGCTTTAACAGACCTTTCTCCTGGGCTGCTGCCAGACGCTTTCCTAAGGGCGATTTTATAAATGCCAGGAGCTGGGAAATGGATAGCAAAGCAAAGCTTTCTTCACTTAGCCGGCCATCGCTTTTTAGATTCTCCAGTGCCTGGGTTAAGTCCTGTGCCGACTTTACCTTTGAAAAATCCAGAAGTTCCAGAGCACGGTGATAGGCTGTACCCCGGCGGACGCCTCCCGTCTTTTCTTCTTCTATTTCCTCTCTTAAAAAAACAGGAATTGTGGGAAGGAAATCGCTTTCTTCTTCGTCTAAGAACTGCCCCTGCTTTTTCAGTTCAGAAACAGTGAGCTTGGTGTGGAGTCTTATGTCCTCTTCATATGGATAATAGTAGGAAAGTGCATCCTTTAAGCCTGTTTCAAAATCCTGGTCGTAGCTTATTTTTGTATCCAGCCTCAGGAAACTTTCTTTCGTCAGTTTCTTGCTTACCTGCCGGTTCATTTCCCCCATAACAAGACCGGAAACTGTCAGCTCCTTCATAATTAAATTTCCTGTATCCTGGCCGTCTTCAGACAATATACCTGTGGGAGAATATTTACCAGACAGGCTCATTAACAGCCAGTCCAAATAAGAATCCGCCCCGGATAGGAAGGAAAAGGGAATCTGGCCCTGGGCTCTCATTACGGTTGCATAACGCTCAAACTTTTTATCCAGATACCGGTCTAACCCGGTCATGATAAGCTTCTCCTTGGCTCTTGTCATGGCAACGTAAAGGACTCGAAGTTCTTCTCCAAGGGCGCTTAGTTCCGTTTTTCTCTTTAAGACATGCTTCTTTAAGGTTGGTGCCTTGATTCGCCTTTCCAGATCCATGTAATCGGTACCAATTCCCAGATCAGGATCGATGAGAAGTTTTCCGTAAGCATCCTGTTTGTTAAACTTTTTCCCCATTCCGGCCAGAAACACAACGGGGAACTCCAGACCCTTGCTTTTGTGAATACTCATAACACGAACCGTATTCTCTTCTCCCAGAAGAGAGGCTTCGCCAAAATCCGTATCATATTTTTTTAGATTTTCAATATACCGGATAAAATGGAACAGCCCCCTGTAACTGGTCTGTTCATAGGAAGCTGCCTTTTCCACCAGCATGGCAAGGTTGGCCCTTCGCACCTCTCCTCCAGGCATGGCGGAAACGTAGTCAAAATACCCAGTTTCTTCATATATGTCATAAAGCAGCTCATGAATGGATAGATAGGCAGCTTTTTCCCTGTACTGAGAAATCTCCCGGGTGAATCTTACCAACTTCTCATAAAGCTCAGGAGCACTTTCATCTTCTCTCTCTTCATACTCCTTTAAATAGTGCTGCCACGCTCCGTAAATTCCCCGATCCTGCCCCTTCTTTGCAGCATTTTTCCATACAGCCAGCAGATGGGCCATCTCCTGGTCGGCAATTCCTGCAATGGGAGATTTAAAAACTGCAGCCAGGGGAATATCCTGCATGGGATTATCAATAATATTCAGCATGGAAAGGACTGTCTCCACTTCTGAAGCGGAAAAATATCCTGTTTTACGCTCTGCATGGGCAGGAATCCCCTCATTCATCAAAATATTGACAAATTCCTCTGCCCAGCCGCTTAAGCTTCTTAATAAGATAACAATATCAGAGTATTGGCAGATCCGGTATCCTCCTGTCTGATTCAGATTTTTATCAAAGACAAGAAGTCCCCGATCCGGATCTGTCAGTTCCCTGATTTTCGAAGCAATCACCTTTGCTTCTGCCTCCCTGCCAGTATAATCAGCACTATCTTCGTCAAGCTGTTTTAACTGTTCGGAAGAACCATGAATCAGAAGCAGCTCCGTCTTCTCTCCTGCACGGCCTTCTGATTCCTGAAATACAGCTCCAGGGTGAAGTGCCGTCTCCTTTGTATAACGGATATTTCCCAGATTTTTTGTCATAATCTGATAAAATACCTCATTAATGCTGGTGAGTACTGACTCTCTGCTTCGGAAATTCTGATGAAGCTCAATCTTCTGATAGCTTCCTTCCACACTGGAGTACCTCTGATACTTGTCTAAGAACAGCTGTGGCCTTGCCAGACGGAACTGGTAGATACTCTGCTTCACGTCTCCTACCATGAAAACATTGGGACTGCCAAACCGTTCTCTTGAAATACTGTTGATCAGCGCTTCCTGTACCTCATTGCTGTCCTGATATTCATCCACCAGGATTTCCTCAAACTGTCGGCTGAATTCGTCAGCGGCTTCTGTGGGAACCCTGATTCCGTCTTCTTCCTTTAAAAGAATCTCCAGGGCATAATGTTCCAGATCATTAAAGTCCACCAGGTTGCGTTCTTTCTTTTTCTCCTGATATCTGCGGGAATATTCTTCTGCCAGGTGAAGAAGCATGAAAACAGCTTCTTTAGTCCCTTCCATATCGGCTCCCACTTCTTCGGGAGATTCAAAACAGTACAGATCACAGAGCTTTCCAATGCCCTTTTTCACTCTGTCCCTGACTGCAGTGACAGCGGCCTTTTTTTCCTGATCGATGTCCTTGCTTCTTATAGAGGCAAGTCTTACAAAGGATACCTCTTTCAGCCGGCTGTTTAAGCACTCGTATTCCTCTGCTTCCCCAAGAGATCTTAACATCGCAGCATCACTTGCCAGCATGGGAAGATATGCTTCCGGACCATTCTCCTCCTGGCAGATCTCCATGGCTGCCTCTGTCTGGATTAACAGCTCCTCAAGCAGCAGGGCAGCGTCCTCCATCAGAAACCTCATCCAGGCGGTATCCTTCATGTGTTTCATATCACAGGCTGTAAGCTCCTGTCTGCAGTTATTAAGCCACTCCTCCGGCCAGGGATTACTTTGGGAAAAACGGTATACCTGCATGATAAAATCTTCAATTCCCCGGTCTGTCTTACCGGAAGCATAGGTCTCTACAAAGCATTCAAAGGAAGGATCCTTTGCTTCGTAAAATTCCTCCAGCATCTCCTTCATTACATCTCCCCGGAGAAGAATCAGCTCTCCTTCATCTCCCACACGAAAAGCCGGGTCAATGTCTAACCGGCTGTAATGCTCTCTGATGATACCCAGGCAGAAACTGTCTATGGTGGTGATCTGTGCATAGGGAATCATGGCTGCCTGCATCTGAAGGTGCTCGTTATCCGGCTGCTCCATCAGTTTTTCATCCACCGCCTTTAAGACACGCTCCCGCATCTCATCGGCTGCTGCCTTTGTAAATGTCATAACAAGAAGCTGATCGATTTTAAGGGGATTCTCTCCCTCCGTAATCATACGGATAATGCGTTCCACCAGAACAGCTGTTTTACCGCTGCCGGCCGCTGCCGATACCAGAAGATTTCTATTTCTGCTTTCAATGACTGCTTTCTGTTCCTCTGTCCAGGTGATTGCCATGTTCTTCTCCTTCCTCTGCTTCTCCTTCAATAACCGGCCATATTTCCTCGGATTTTAAAGCCTTGAATTTCCTGAAACCGTATCCCTGTGTCTTTAAATCAAACCCGCAGACTGCGTGGTAGGGGCAGTAATCGCAAGCTGTTTTATTCCCCTGTTTATAGGGATTTACATCGATGACCCCCTCTAAAATCTCCCGTCCTTCCGTCTTCAGTGTTTCCTGAACGTACTGCCTCAGGGCTGAAAAACGGTTTCCTCCGGCTACCGAAGACCGCGCCTCCTGAATCATTCCATTCTTCATGGCAACCGGAATTACGTCGGATTCTGATTCAATCTCATGATCCAGGTGAGCAATTGCATTTAGATCGGTGTTAACCAGACCATTCATACGAAGCTGCTTTAAAATTCTGCCTGATATTTCTTCCTGCGTCATCTCACCGTCTTTATCCACAACCGGATCGTTGATATTGTAATAAAAGATTCCGGCAGGGATCACCTGCTTATCCGGCCGTTTCCTTTCTTCCATCTCCAGCGCTGCATCCATATAGACCACAAGCTGAAGCTGAAGTCCATAATAAAGGGAAGTTAAATCAAATGCTGTGCTTCCCGATTTGTAGTCAATAATCTTTACATAAACTGCCTCTTCATCCTCGCATAAGTCCATACGGTCAATCCGTCCCCTTAAGTGAACGGCCTCATCCTCTGACAATGGCAGTCTCATCGCTTTTAAATGATCGTCTGCAGAAAAGGATACTTCAAATCCAACAGGAGTAAAATCCCCTTTTTTCAGCTGCTCGGACAGCGCCCATACCGTTCTGTCTGTGATCCGCTCCACCTTGCCTGCAAGGTACGCATTTCTTGCAGAACTTTTTAAAACCGTGTTGCCATATTCCTCTGTCACTCTGGTTACACATTCGTGTACCATGGTCTTTCGTTCCTCTTCTGTCAGTGTTTTAAAATCCCTGCCTTCTTCCTTCATCCGCGCAAACCACAAATCAATGGAATCATGAAAGAGATTACCGATATCCATGGCAGCCAGCTCATATTCCTGACGTTCCATCAGCTCCAGACCGTAACTTAAGAAATGGGCATATGCGCAGGAAGCATACTGCTCCATTCTGGTCACACTTCCATTAATAACGGAGCCGTAAAGAGCCTTGGCAGCCGCTTTTCCAATGCCTTTTTGCTGATATACATAAAAAGCCGCCTCCACCAGCTGTCTGGCTTCCTCCTTATGATCCGGCGAGGAAAGAAACGCTTTTAACAGTTCCAGAAGCCTTAAGTCCCCTCCGTTCTTTCCACACTCCCTCATACCAGCTGCCAGCTGGCTCTTTGCCTCACGATAATTTAAAGGAACCCCCGCCTCCCCCGGAGCCTGTTCCTTTAATCCTGGAAACAGCTTCTTACATTCTCCGATTAAGGTAGAAGGGCGCATGCTCTTCCCGCTTCCGTCCATGGCTGCATAGGATAACACCAGCTCTTTCTCCGGCTTTGTCAGTGCCAGATACAGATAAAATCTCTGCCGGAACCCTTCTTCCATGGAGGTGGGAGCCAGTTCTATTTCATGATCCGATAAAAATTCTCTCTCCCTGTCTGTAAATAAGCTGCCCTTCTCTTTTTTTACCGGAACCAGCCCATCGTTGACTCCTACAAAATAAAGAACTTTAATATGATCCAGACGGGTTCTTGTAATATCTCCCACAACAACCCGGTCCACTGCAGCTGGAATTACGCCAACTTTAATCTCAGCAAAACCGGCATCTAAAATTTCCCCATATTCTCTCCTGCTAACATGTTCGTCTCCTAACAGTCCGGCGAGGCGGTCAAATAAATCCATTACCAGCCCATAAACCTGACCGTATTCCTTGGCAAGGGCGAATTCTCCCATATCCTGAAACTTTTTCTCAAAACCAAGCATTTTTTCTTCAATGCCTGTCTCCATTAAAAGTGCAGTCACTGCTGCAGTCATGGTTTTTACTGTAGAATCTTCTCTTTTAAATTCTTCACGCAGATGATTAAGAGGTTCCAATACTTCCGCCTTAAACTGATTTAATTCCAGAAGATTCAGCTCTCTGGCTCCCTTATACCAGCCCTCAAACTCAGCATTCCATTTTTTAAATCCCCTGATTCCCATGGCTATGACGTAATTTTCCAGCCTGTCCGCCTGATCCATCTGATCCTGTGAAATAACAAGCCCGGTTCTTATGTAGCGAAACACGGATTCATAGGAGAAATCCTTTTGAACAATCTCGATGGCGGCACGAATCAGTTCCACCATGGGATTTTTTAATATACTCTTTTTATCATCCAGAAAAAATGGCACATGGTTTAACTGAAACTGATGAATCATCTCGTTCGCATAGCTGGATAAGCTTCCGGTTATAACCGCCATATCCCTGTATCGAAGCCCGTTTCTTCTGATGTTTTCTTCCATGGAACGTATTACAAATGCAATCTCTTCCGAAGGATTGCGCGTCTGATACAAATTTATGGATTCCGGCTGTCCTTTGAACGACCTTCCTGTATAGCGATAGAGATTCTGTTCCAGAAAATCCAGACAACAGGGGGCGTTATTTCCGTCTGCTGAAAAACGGATCGCTGGATGATCCGTAAGAAGGATATCCTTTTCCCGGCTTATCCCTGTCTCCATGGCAAGATCATTTAGTTTTTTAATCATCTGGCGGCTCATGTAAAACAGCTCCTGAACCCCGGTCTTCCTGCTCATGTTCACTGCCGGATCCATGGTCACTGTAATCATTACTTTCTTACTATAACGGAAAAACAGTTCCAGAATCCGATACTGGACAGGGGTGAATCCCGTATATCCATCTAAGGTGATCACACTGTTTTTGATCAGTTCAGACTTTGGAAGGACGTTACAGAGCACGTCTAATATCTCTTCTGAAGTAATAAACTTACCTTCAATATAATCTTTAAATCCCTCATAAACGACAGTAATATCCGACAGTTTCTGAGCCAGCACAGGGCTTAAGTTTTCCGGGATCTTCTCCTTTAGCATATCGGGAGTAATTCCATACTGGTAAAGCTCAGAAAGCATGGACTTTAACTGGGAAATAAACCCTGCTTTCGACAAATGCTCTTTATAAAATACAAGACTTTTTTTCTTGTCTGCTGCCACCTTTCTAAGCACCATGGATTTCCCCATATCATCAAGGACCTGGGGATTAACAACTGCCAGTTCCTCAAAGATGCGGTAGGCAAGACGTTTAAAGCTGACAATATCAATATTCATCACTCCAAAGCTTGGGTGCAGGGAGACGATCTCCTTCTGGGTCTGCATGGTAAACTGCTCCGGCACGATGGCAAAATACTGGGTATCCGGTTCATTCACCGACTGACGGATCAATTCCGTGTAAAGACGGCGGGTTTTGCCGGAACCGGATCCACCCAGAATAAATTGAAGGGACATACTTTTTCTTCCTTTCCCAAAACACACGTTTGTCTATTATCTTAGCACAGATTTCCTGTTACAACAATGAAATCTTAGGAATGAAATCCCCCAATCCGTTCATACATTATAACAAAACTATACGGAGGGCTTCTGTCTTATGAGCTCAAAAACAAAAATTGTTGTTTTACGAATGAAAGAGATCATCTATACTGCGATCTTCGTTGGCCTTGGAATCCTCCTCATTACCCTGTTTCTAGTCATGTTCCGCCCGAAAAAGGATACTGTTCCCACTTCCGGCGATGCTGTGGCCTATGTACCGGGTGTATATTCCTCTGCCATTACGCTGAATAGCCAGGATATCAATGTTGAGGTCACAGTTGATTCAAAAAAAATCACTTCCGTTACACTGGTTCCTTTAAGCGAGGCGGTTACCACCATGTATCCATTGATGCAGCCCGCCATGGATAATTTATCTCCGCAGATTTTAAAGAATCAGTCAACCAAAAACATTTCCTATCCGTCCGAGTCCCGCTACACCTCCAGCGTGCTGATAAAAGCGGTGGATCAGGCACTTACCAAAGCTGAAAAAACCGACTGAGACAGGGGATTGTGTTTTTTATTTCCAGACGGTATAATGAAAAATGACTACATAATTACTTAAACGAGGAAATTTTATGAAAAAGAATACAAGAAATAATGACGAAGGAACGTCGAATCAGATTACAGAGGGAGTGATATGGAAGCAGCTTCTTCTGTTTTTCTTTCCAATTTTATTCGGAACATTTTTTCAGCAGCTTTATAATACGGCCGATGCAGTCATTGTTGGCCGGTTCGTGGGGAAGGAAGCACTGGCTGCCGTTGGAGGCCCTACTGGAACCTTAATTAACCTTTTTATCGGTTTTTTTATTGGGCTTTCCTCCGGCGCAGGCGTAATTATATCCCAGTTTTTTGGGGCTGGTCAGAAAAAGCAGTTGAGCCAGGCGGTGCATACAGCCATGGCTTTTTCTGCTGTCTGCGGCTTTTTTATTATGATCATTGGAATCGTTCTTGCTCCATTTGCCCTGGAAGCCATGGATACTCCGGCGGACATTCTTCCCTACGGTGTTTTGTATATGCGCATCTATTTTCTTGGGGTGATTCCAAATCTTATTTACAATATGGGAGCGGGGATTTTAAGAGCCGTGGGAGATTCTAAGCGCCCCCTTTATTTTCTGATTGCCAGCTGTTTTACCAATATCGTTTTAGATATTATCTTCGTGGTTTTCTGGAATATGGGCGTCATGGGGGCAGCCGTTGCAACCATACTGTCCCAGCTTCTTAGTGCCGTACTGGTTCTGATCGTATTAATGCGTACCAGACAGCCATACCAGCTGATGCTTTCTTCTTTAACGTTTCATAAGGACATACTGATGCGGATTATCCGGATCGGATTTCCGGCAGGGCTGCAATCTGTCATGTACACTTCGTCAAATATTATTATTCAGTCAAGCGTCAATGCACTAGGAACTGATACAGTGGCTGCCTGGACTGCATATGGCAAGATAGACACTCTGTTCTGGATGATGATCAGTGCCTTTGGAATCTCCATAACCACATTTGTGGGACAGAATTACGGTGCAAAGAAATTAGACAGGGTATACAAGGGGATACGAGTCTGCCTTTTTATGTGCTTTCTTTCAGCGATAGCATTAAGCTTCCTGCTTTACTCATTCGGAAGTCTGGTATTCCTCCTGTTTACAACTGACGCAGCAGTCATTGACAAGGGCACACAGATTCTCCGGTATCTGGTTCCCACCTTTTTTACTTACGTCTGTGTGGAAATTTACTCCGGAGCTCTGCGGGGAACCGGCGACTGCTGGATTCCGATGATCCTTACCAGCCTGGGTGTCTGTGTTCTCAGGATCGTGTGGATTTGTACTGCAGTGCCAATTCATCCGGCTATTGAGACTGTAGTATTTTGTTATCCTCTGACATGGACCGTTACATCTATTTTGTTCCTTATCTATTTTCACTGTTTCAGCCGGCTGAAGAGAAAAAAGACCGTTCTGCTGTAAATCATAATATCTGCAATAGAAAAATAGACGTATCTTCCTGACAGCCATGGGCATGATTGTTGCACCTCCTGGAAAATACGTCTATTTTAATTGAATACCTTATAAATTTTTTCTGCAAAATGATTCTAATTTTATCGCAGTCTCATCTTCATCCGTTCCTTCGATAATAAAAGTCACTCTTTCCCCGCACCTTACCCCAAGCGCCATGATTGGCATAAGTCTTTTTCCATCAGCTATCTTACCATTTCTTTCTATTGCAATCGAACTTTTATAAACAGAGACTTCCTTAACCAGCAAACCTGCCGGTATCGCATGAATTCCAGCTGGTTCTGTTATTATATATTCAAATTTCTTCATCTCTATTTCCTTTCTAACTGAAACAGCTGATTACTGATTCTATAAAATCTATATAACCAGCGCTTTCTAATACTTTCACCGCATTCGGTTTATCAATCAGCAAGACTATTAAATTATCGTATACATCATGAAAGATTGCTCTTTCCTCTCTGCTGATAGCAAACATCATCACAATACTGACTAAATTATCATTCCAGTTAATCGGCTTTTTTTCATTTAATAACACAAACATTCCAGTTTTATTTGCATTCATGTACATAGAATGGGGAACAGCAATATGCTCGAATGCGGTAGAAGACTGTTTTTCCCGCTCAAAAATCTCTTGTGCAAAATTTGCATTTACATATCCCTCTTTTTGCATAATATCGACCATAAAAGAAATTGCATCTTCTTTTCCCTCAAATTCCTTATTCTTATAGAAAAACAATGGATTTGAGATCTGCATCAAATGTTGCTTTAATCTGGCCTTCTTTTTTCTTAAAATTATTTTCTCAATAACACCGCTAATATTTCTGTAATCTTTTTCATTTAAAAAAGGGGTAACAATTACCGCTTCCATCCGTATCAGTTCCGTTATTGGAATGGTAGAAATAATTAAATCTGTCTTGTCCAGATTCTTTATTTCATTTAATGATGTAATCACTGTCTTTATTTCCAGTTGTTCCTGATAATGATTTTTTATCTCTTCCATCATTTTATTGGAAAAATCATAATATTGGGGATACAGGATAACACAGCTGATTACTTTTCTTTTGGATTTCTGAGTTTCCAGATTACCGCCTATGTGTAAAGCAATATACCCGATCTCATCCTCTGATAAATCAAAATTTGTCAGCTCATGAATTTTATTGGAAACTTCTACGGCACATTCAAAAATCAATGGACATGTATTTTTTATATGATTTACTAAAGGATTTTT
This sequence comes from Lacrimispora sp., assembly GCF_031982545.1. GTDB lineage: Bacteria > Bacillota > Clostridia > Lachnospirales > Lachnospiraceae > Lacrimispora. The sequence goes on along the minus strand of NZ_DALYXB010000008.1, from coordinate 8,372 downwards.
TATTCGATACCCATTTCGTAATCTGACTAACATATTTTTAATATGCAATGTAAATTTAATAATGAAATCCACGTTGTCTATATCTACAAAATAAGTATTTTTCAATATATCGCTTAACTGTTTCACAATATTTACACATTCACTTCCAACCATAAGTTCCAAATTTTCTTTGTTTATTGCATTAAAATCCATTTTCATCAAATGGCTTAATAAGATTATAGTTAATTCTTCAAATTCTGTGATACTGTAAGTAACGCCAAAATGATGCTCAATTTCTGTAGCTATATTTCTGGCAAGCTCCTGTTCACGAATACCAATACGCTTATCATCCTTTTTTTCTTTTTCAAAGGTCTTTTCCTTTTTCATACGGTCTATCCCGATAACGATATCCAGAATTAAATTAATCAGAGCGTATTCATTAATGAAATAATGGTATTCCTCACATTTTGTTTCAATAATTTTCTGCAGTAATTCCAGATCATACAACGGATATATATTTTTAATAACATCGATACTCATAACATGATCCGTGAATTCTTCATAAAGAATACTGCTTAGTGCTTTTCTTTTATCTAACTCATTTCCTTCTACAGCCACAAACGAGTTTGTGGCTGTTAAGTATAAATCATGCTCCATAAATTTCTTACGTACTTTGTACATATCCTTTTTTATGGTTTCAAAACTAACATAAATTTCATCTGCAATACTATATAAATCCGTTTTACTCCCCTGATCTGTATCATTTGATAAAATGCGGATTATAATATAATTGACCCGTTCGTGGGCATTTTGTGGAATATTTCTCCCCTTACTCTGAATAAAAGCCTTTCCTCTTTTCAAATCAATCTGATACCCTTTCCTGGAAGAAAGAATCAAATCCTTCTCAAAGCTATTAATTTCTGAAATGTAATTTTTTATACTTCGTTCAGAGACTCCCATTACATTGGCCAAATAACCGGCATTGATCCATTCTTCATTTGACAGCATAATTTTAATAAGTCTCTTGCAATTGTCCTTCATTCTTATTACCTTTCTTCCACTAATTTTGCTTCACATTCAATATTCCAATAGCCACCAGAACACAGGCAATACCGAAAACAGCAGATACTGTTATTTTTTCTGAAAACACAAAAATGCCTATCATAGTGGCAACAACCGGCTCCACCGAAGCGATGACGGATGCTCTGCTTGCCTCCATATTAATTAAAGCCTTTGTATATAAAACATATGGTAATACACTGCAAATCAAGGCAGATCCTATAACCGCCCCTATTGCAATTGGTGTCTTTATGCAAATTTCTATAATCCCAGGTACATCTCCAATAAAGATACCTCCCACACTTGCAATTAAAAAAGTATAGCTGATTATCGTTAAAGAGTGATACTTTTTCAATAGAATTCTTGCAAATATGCTATAGAATGCATAACCGATTGCAGCACATACTCCAAACCAAAGTCCTTTCTTCGTAATCTGTCCGATATCACTTGAAAAAATTCCGGAAACAAGTGCACAGCCTGTCACCGATAAAAGAATTGCAATTAGCTTGTATCGTGTTATCTTCTCTCTGAATATAGGAATCGACAATAACATTACAAAAACAGGTGAAGTATATAAAAGTACTGCTGCAATCGATAAGGAAGTTTGTTGAACCGTAATACTATAGCAAACATTAAAAAACAACATACTTAAGATTCCTGTTCCTAAAAACCATTTGATATCTTTTCGTTCAATTACCAACTTTTTTCTATCAGTTAGTAACAGGAATCCAGTTAAAAAAATGTCTGCCATAAACAATTTTGCAACCACTATCTGTACGGTTGAAAAATGAAACTGTGAAAGAATTCTGATGGACACCCCAGTGGTTCCCCACATACTTGCTGCCAGAATCACATAAACTAATGATAACCTTATCTCTTTCATTTTGTCATATTCCTTTGTAAGTGTTTAATTTAGCAGCAGGCTGTTGTGGATTAAAGGATCTCACCATTAGATTCTATCACTCTTTTATACCACTCAAAGCTATCTTTTCTTATTCTCTTACCTGAGCCTTTCCCATAATCATCCAGATCAACATAGATGAATCCATATCGTTTGCTCATTTCCGAAGAGGAGCAGCTTACAATATCAAGCGGTCCCCACGCGTAATACCCCCTTAAGTCTACGCCGTCTCTAATTGCTTCCTTCATCTGCTCAATGTGGGCTTTGTAATATTGCGTTCTGTAGGAATCGTGAATCTGCCCATCTTCTCCCAGCTCGTCATATAGTCCTATACCATTTTCTGTAATGTAAATTGGTTTTTGATAACGATCATAGAATTCGTTTAACAGGGTCCTAAGACCAATGGGATCAATTGACCACCCCCAGGGATTTGCCGGTAATTCCGGATTTCTGTATACGCCATTGCCATTTTCAAAACTCTCTTTGCTGCAAAGTCTTGTATAATAATAGGAGAATGAAAAGAAGTCGCAGGTGTTTTTTAATACTTCTTCTTCATCCGGTGTCAGCTCAATATTGAGATTCAGATCTTCAAAATATCGGATTGCATATCCTGGGATATGACCTCTTAACAATACATCACCATAAAAATATTCCATTTGATTATGCCGCATGGCTGCTAATACGTCTTCTGGTTTACACGTCGCGGCATATGCAGGCCCGCCGCAAAGCATCATACCAATCTGCACATCAGGATATTTTTCATGAGAATATTTTGTGATTTGAGCACAGGAAACCATCTCATTTATAACTGCCTGATATTTGGCTTCTGTAACATGGTCAACTGCATCTTCCGGTACTCCAAGGTGGTTGAAGCTTTCGTGAAGAATTAAATTGATTTGGTTTACAATGATCCAGTATTTTACTTTTTCATGAAATCGATCCAGGATTACTTTCCCATATCTCGTAAAGAAATCAATCACTTCTTTTGAATACCAGCCTTTGTAATGCCGGGTTAAGTACAGCGGCATTTCGTAATGAGACATTGTTACCATGGGAACCATACCGTTTTTAATTACTTCATCAAATAAAGCATCGTAAAATTCAAGGCCTGCTTCATTTGGTTGTGTTTCGTCACCATTTGGAAAAATTCTCGCCCAGTTAATGGATGTGCGATATGTCTTCATCCCAAGGCCATCTTTTCCTAATAATTTCAAATCATCTTTATAGGTATGGTAAAAATCAATCCCCCTGCGTTTTGGAAAAATTTTTGTTTCACTTTCCAGCGCTTCTTTAATATAGGCAGATGTTACCTCCTCGTTGTACTTCTTCTGTATATCAATATCATTTCTAAATTCATTAATGTCTGCAACACATAATCCTTTTCCATCTTCCAAATAGGCGCCTTCCATTTGATTTGCCGCAAATGCACCGCCCCACAGAAAATCTTTGGGAAATACGTCCGCTACCTTTTTCATTTCAAACTCCTTTCTTTGTATTTATTTTAAAAATTATTTATTTTCCAGTGCATCCAGACGTTTATTAACTGCCTCCATGACTTTAATCAATTGCTTGGCTATATTAATTTCGCTATAGATGGTCATGAGAGTATCCTGAGCATGAGCAAACAATAAGGTGTATTCCGTCTTGTCTCCTCTTGTTTCGCCTTGTATCGCATCCGTCTGTACCTTATGTGCTTCTGTGATATACTTACTTGCTTCTTTCATGAGTTCTTTTGCTTTTTCCACATCGAATTCTGCCAGGGCATCTAATGCTTTTTTATTACAGACTCTTGCATCTCCGGCATTCATAATAATTTTCATGGCATTTTCTAAAATCTGTTCGTTCATGTTTTTATTTGTCTCCATTCATTATTCTACGCTATTTGCTTCTGCTTCTGTCTCCTGCTTATCGTATGCCCGGAAAAATGGATACCAGATTAAAGATGCTGCAGCAACTGAAATAATGAGGAATATAATTGCCTTTAATGAGCCTGTTGATATCCATGTAGAAATTGGATATGGGCAATACCATAATTCAAATTGAATTCTTGGAATAGGTGCAAATGCAAGGACTTTTACGAAAAACCATGTTAACAGTGGAATGATAAGACCTATGATCCACATTGGAAGCATTAAAAGGGGATTCCATGCAATACAACCGAATACAACCGGCTCATTGATATTGAAAATACCAGGCAGCAAACAAGCCTTTCCTAATGCGCTTAACCTTTTTGATTTTGCACAAATCAGCATAATTACAAGGGGCAATGTACAACCCACACCGCCTACCCACATATAGGTACAATAAACCAATCCTTCTGTGTAGATGTTCATCGATGAAACAGTTGCTGTTCCTGCTGCTACCATTGCCAGGTTAGCGGTAATACCGGCAAGCCTGACGGGTTGTCCTACTGGTGTTAATACCCATGTTGAAATACCCATTGAATAAATAAAGCAGCTTATGAAACACATGAAAGTAAAACCATACCAGGTATTTAAGAAACCTTGCAAAGGCATGAAAATATTTACAATGATCTGATACAGGTTTACATTTTTAGTTAACACTACGATCCAGCCAAAGCAGACTATAATTGCAATCGGTAACATCTGATCGAACCATGTTCTTACAAAATCCGGAATAGCCGAATCCTGCTTAAAGAAACTGAATTTAGCAAATAATGCAAATATAAGTGATGTAATTACACCTGTAATCATTGCTACGAACATGCCGCCCGCACCAAGTGCTGATGATCCAAAACCCACTGTTCCTTCCGCTTCAACTACCGGAGTCACACAGATCAGGAAGAAAATCAAACCTGTTAAACCAGCTATCAGCCTTTGTTTTCGCAGTTTCTTTTTCTCACAATAATTGAATGGTACCAAGAAGGATACAAAGAGTGACAATTTACTCATCGTCCATCCAAACGGAGTCCAAAAACTGGGTAACCCGGGGATATAATCATTTAAAATTGCTAAACAGCAGAATACAGAACCAAGTAAGATAAATGGTAATGTCTGCATAATGGAATCTTTTAAAATAACAACCCAGCTGTTATGACTTATTTTGTTCATTTTAGGTGCAAAGCTGCTCTCCAGCCAATTAATTAACTTATCCATCATCCATTCCTCCGCTCATTTTATTCGTATAGTGATAAAATGTGTTCTATTGCTTTTGTACCGTCTAATCTGGAATAATAATCCGGTTTCATCAATGCAATTTTTACTGGATATTCCTGAGTATATTCCTCCAGATCATCCATAACATACTCAAGATGTGGTCCCACCATAATTAAGTCAACGTCTTCAATATAATTATCAATTTCAGAATCACTTCTTGCCTGTACTTCCATTTCCATTCCCTTTTCTTTAGCAGCCTTCCTGATATTAGCTGCCATGAACCCACTGGAAGCTCCTGAGCCACATACTAAAAGAACTCTTAATTTTTTCATTTCTTTATTCCTCCTTTCTGTTAATTAAGTTTATTATATCTGACTGACCATCCAATTTCGAATAAATATTTGCACCCTGACTGTGCAAATATTTACTTGTTTTTCTGATAGTAAACGGACAGTGCCTTTTCCTGCATCTTACAGGTGCCAGACCAATACACATAAAAATAGCGGGACTTTCGTTGCATACTATGTGCAATAAAAATCCCGCTACCTTATTCAAAGAACTGCTGCAGAAAACTTACTCCATGGGAGCACGGTAAAATCTTCCGTAAAACTGCTGAGTCTTAAACATATTCACAATCACATGATCATCGACTTCATGCAACAGCGCAATAATATCTTCTACTTCATAAGAGGAAACCACTGTATGAAGGAGATACATCTTCTTTCTGCTATAACCTCCCACTGCATCCACACAGGATATTCCATGCCGGAAGTCTTCCACATACTTGCCTGCCATCTCCGGCCCCTTGGCTGTTGTAATCTGAAGTGTCACACGTTCATATCGGTGATGGAAGGTGGATATAACCTTGGTGGACACAAATTGAAACAAAATGGAATATCCGGCATAATCCCAGCCAAATATTGCTCCAAAAATGCAAAGCAGAATTACATTCCCCACAAACACAGAGGTCCAGATGGAATTGCCGGTTTTATTGGAAACATAAAGGGCAATGAAATCGGTACCGCCTGTGGATGCGTTCCCACGAAGAGCCAGTACAATGGCAAACCCATAAAGCACCCCGCCATAGATTACATTTAATATACTGTCATCAAAGATGGGCGTAAAATGAAATACTCTTAAAAATGTACTGGCCAACAGTACCTGCAGCAGGGAAAAAAAAGTAAACCGTCTGCTGATACTCTTACTGCAAGCCCATGCAACTGGAATATTGAGTACAATCATACCCAGAGAGGTTGATATATTAAATCCAAACAGAGAGGTAATCCGGTCTATTAAAATAGCAATACCTGTAAATCCTCCCGATAATAATCCAGCAGGCCTGATAAAAGCCTGAATCACATACGTCTGTAATATCGCTGATCCTATGACTGCCAGTGCTGTCATGATATTACGGACCCGCTTATCTCTCCTTAGTTCTTTCCACATAGTATTCCTCCTTATCACATCTCATATTATATGTAAGATTTTCCTGCCTATCAATCTAAATATAAAAAAATTAGAGGACTGCCCTTCCCCCACAGAAGGCAATCCTCCGTCACGATCTGAAACCGTCACACTATGTAGTTTTGTGCTTTGACATCCCCACATCAAAACACCGCACGCAAGGCACCCCTTGTGCTTCTCACATGGACGATAATACCATCTTTTGGCTCATAAGTCAATATTTTTAGTGTATTTTGCCAAAAAACAACAGGATTCGACCAAATACCACTGCATATTTTCCAATAAAATAGATAAAAAAAGTCCTTTCTCACCATGCAGAATTAATAAAACATATTTTTCATGAAAATGCACATACTTTCCATAACCAATGCAAGGAGATTATACCATGGAATTTACGACGAAACTTTCTGATACTATGAATTATTTAGATAAAAAGCTGGATGTTGCGGGGAACTTTGATCTGGTTTACCGAACGTTCTATGTAGCCGGCAAAGAGGCGTGTATTTATTTTATTGAGGGTTTTACAAAAGGAGAGGTCTGGCAAAAATTAATGGAGGACTTTGCTTCCATTAAACCAGAAGACCTGCCTCCTGACGCTCATGAATTTTCTAAAAAATATCTTCCATACAGTCAGGTTGGGCTTATCAAAGACGAGGAGGCAATGATTAAACAGCTTCTGGCTGGAATCTCCTGCCTGTTTATTGACGGATATGACAAATGTTTTACCCTGGACTGCAGAAGTTATCCTGTAAGAAGTGTGTCAGAGCCGGAAAAAGATAAGGTTCTGCGGGGATCCAGAGACGGATTTGTTGAAACCCTTACTTTTAATACCGCTTTGATTCGAAGAAGAATCCGCGATCCCAAATTAACAATGGAAATCATGAATACAGGTGAAAGTTCCCATACAGACATTGCCATATGCTATTTTAAGGGACGGGTGGATGAAAAACTTCTTGCCATCATAAAAGAACGGATTAATAAGCTCCATGTGGATGCCCTGACCATGAACCAGGAAAGCCTGGCAGAATGTATCTATCCTTACAAATGGTACAACCCTTTTCCAAAATTCAGATATTCGGAACGTCCGGATACTGCAGCTGCCTCTCTGCTGGAAGGAAATATTATTATTCTGGTGGATAATTCCCCATCCGCCATGATTCTTCCCTCCTCTGTATTTGACATCATTGAGGAAGCCGATGATTATTACTTTCCTCCCGTTACTGGAACTTATCTGAGGCTGTCAAGGCTTATTATATCCATTTTCACCTTGTATTTAACACCCTTGTGGCTGATGTTTATGCAAAATCCAGAGCTGATTCCAAGCTGGCTGCGCTTTATCCGATTATCGGAAGAACCTCAGGTTCCGCTTTTTTTCCAGCTTATGATTCTGGAATTTGCGATTGACGGACTGCGTCTGGCTGCCGTCAATACTCCCAGCATGCTGACTACTCCCTTAAGTGTGATCGCCGGTATTGTAATGGGGGAATACTCCGTAAAATCAGGGTGGTTTAACAGTGAGACCATGTTATATATGGCCTTTGTAACTGTGGCAAATTATTCCCAGTCAAGCTTCGAACTGGGCTACGCATTTAAGTTTATCCGTATGATGCTCTTAGTTCTAACCGCTCTTTTTAATGTGTGGGGCTTCATCATTGGCTTTATTTTGTCCATATGTGCCGTTGTATTTAATAAAACAATCGCAGGTAAGAGCTATATTTATCCCCTGATTCCCCTTCACCTTTCAGAGCTGAAAAAAAGGTTATTCCGGGGACGCCTTCCTCATAAAGAAAAATAGAGTTAAAAAAAGGGGCTGTGAAATAACCTCTCAATAAAACAGGACTTTCCGATGCACA
>NZ_DALYXB010000007.1:0-319601 GCF_031982545.1 Lacrimispora sp. | reverse complement strand
GCGAAGTGGAAAAATCCACTCCGCCATAAAGTCTAACTTTTAGGGGTCACATCAATGGAACGAAGCTGCCTGCGTTTTTTGTACATAATTAATATTACATAGAAATTACATAGAAACATATTGACAAATATCAATATGTTTCTATAATTGAGATATAGATAAATGTCTATATCGTAAACTCTAAGAATATAAAAAGGAGAAGACAATGGATCAGCATGCAGATTATGCGTCAGTATTTAAAGCATTAGGTGATACAACAAGGCTAAAAATTATCGAAATGTTATCCTGTGGTGAACTTTGTGCATGTAATATTCTGGAATCTTTTGAGATTACACAGCCCACATTATCTTATCACATGAAGATACTTACAGAATGCGGGCTTGTGATAAGCTGTAAAGAAGGATCCTGGATGCATTACAGCAATAATACCCAGTTGATTGAGCTGATTAAAAATTACTGGACCAATATTACTACAGAAAAGGAAGACTGTATCTGTAAATACAAGAAATCAGACGGGCGATGCGACAAATGATTAGATGGACTGATGTTTTTTTGTAACACACAAGTTCATACTGCATAGTATATGCATATATGCTCATATAGATATTAACAAAGAAAGGAGTGATATTTTTGACAGATATTTTTAAAGCACTGTCTGAGGAAAGCAGGCTGCGAATCCTGACTCTGCTGATGGAACGGGAAATGTGTGTCTGTGAGATAGAAATTTGTCTGAATATGACACAGTCAAACGCGTCCAGACATTTAACGGTACTGAAAAACTGTGGGATTTTATACGGTTATAAGAAGGCGCAATGGGCATATTTTGGAATCAGCGACAGTTTTAAAGAGGAGCATAAAGAACTGTGGGAGTATCTGCAGAAACAGATCGTTGAATTACCAACCTATGAGTCCGACCACAGACAATGTGAGAAGTACAAAACCGTTGATGTCTGCGCCAATTCAAAAACAACTCAGGAGGGAGAGGAAGAATGAAGAAAGAGAAATCAGCAGAGATTGGTTTTTTTCAAAAATATTTAACCATATGGGTAGCTCTATGTATGGTTGCAGGAGTATTAATCGGAAAATTTCTTCCGGTGGTACCTGGTTTTTTCAGTCAGTTTGAATATGCAAATGTATCGATCCCTACAGCTATATTAATCTGGATTATGATTTACCCAATGATGATGAAGGTGGATTTTGAAAGCGTGAAGCATGTTGGAAAAAACCCAGAAGGATTATATGTAACGTGGGTTACCAATTGGTTAATAAAACCTTTCACGATGTTTGCAATAGCTTCTTTCTTTTTCCACGTTGTATTTAAGGGATTAATTCCTGCAGATCTGGGAAAAGAATATTTAGCCGGTGCCGTTTTATTAGGGGCAGCACCTTGTACTGCCATGGTTTTTGTATGGAGCCAGCTGACCAAAGGCAATCCGGCCTACACCGTCGTGCAGGTTGCAACCAATGACTTGATTATTCTGATTGCCTTTGTACCCATTGTCAAATTTTTGCTTGGAGTGAGTAAAGTAACTGTTCCCTGGGATACTCTGATTTTATCAGTTGTCTTATTTGTTGTGGTACCTTTAACGGCAGGTGTCTTAACAAGAATGTATGTCAGTAAGAAAAAAGGAAGAGAATATTTTGAAAATCAGTTTTTACCTAAGTTTGATCATGCTACAATTGTCGGATTGCTACTGATGCTTGTACTTTTATTCTCCTTCCAGGGCGATGTTATTTTAAATAATCCTCTGCACATATTACTCATAGCAGTGCCGCTGACCATACAGACATTTTTGATTTTTTTCCTTGCGTATCTTGCAGCGAAAGTGCTTAAGCTTCCTCATAATATAGCAGCTCCGGCGGGCATGATTGGCGCTTCCAATTTCTTCGAGCTTGCGGTTGCAGTTGCCATAGCGTTGTTCGGTATGGATTCTCCGGCAGCACTTGCCACTGTAGTCGGTGTTTTGACCGAGGTACCGATTATGCTCCTACTTGTTAAGATAGCAAATAAGACAACTCATTGGTTTGAAACAAAATAATATCAGAAAAGGAAGTATTAGAATATGAAAAAAATGCAGATATATGAACCAGCTATGTGCTGCTCAACAGGACTTTGCGGAGTTTCCGTTGATCCGGAATTATTAAGGATTTCCACGGTACTGAATACGTTAAAGAATAACGGAGTACAGGTGGGCCGTTTTAATCTTACAAATGCACCTCAGGAATTTGTAACAAACAAAACAGTAAATGATTTTGTAAGAGAAAAAGGGGTGGAGGGCTTGCCGGTTATTGTTGTAGATGGAGAAATCGCTATAACCGGAAGATATCCATCAAATGAGGAATTTATAAAATTGCTTGATGTACCGGAACATTTTATTGGCAAAATTGCAGGTGACGCAGAGACTGAGAAATCAAAAGGCTGTGGCTGCTCTGGAGGGGGTTGCTGTTGTTAATGGAGACTTTTAATATAGAAAAAGAAGTATTTACAAAATATCTTTTCTTTACCGGAAAAGGCGGAGTGGGAAAAACTTCAACAGCCTGTGCCACAGCGGTATCCCTTGCTGATTCAGGTAAAAGGGTGATGCTGATCAGCACGGACCCGGCCTCTAATCTCCAGGATGTATTTGAAACAGAATTGAACAATAAAGGCGTCTCAATCCCTGGCGTGCCTGGTCTTTTGGTAGCCAACTTAGATCCCATAGAAGCGGCTGCAGAGTATCGGGAAAGTGTAATTGCCCCTTATCGGGGACAGCTGCCGGACGCTGTTCTGAAAAATATGGAGGAACAGATGTCTGGTTCCTGCACAGTTGAAATTGCAGCTTTTAATGAATTTTCAAAGTTTATTACAGATGAGCAAATGCAGGCTGATTGTGATACTATTATTTTTGATACCGCACCTACGGGACACACATTAAGAATGCTCCAGCTCCCATCAGCCTGGAGCAGCTTTATCAGCGAAAATACCCACGGCGCTTCCTGTTTAGGGCAGCTGTCCGGTCTGGAGAGCAAAAGGGAAATCTATAAAAAAGCTGTGAAAACACTATCAGATGGAACTCTTACAACCTTAATTCTGGTTTCAAGACCTGAGGTGACTCCGTTAAAAGAAGCTGCAAGAGCCTCTTATGAACTCAAAGATATTGGAGTAAATAACCAGATCATGATCATGAACGGATTATTGATGGGATACGATGATACTATTTCAGAGAGCTTATATAAAAAGCAGCAGGCAGCGCTTTCCGGTATGCCAGAAGAACTTATGAATCTGAAATGCAGTTTCATACCTCTCAGATCCTATCCCATAACCGGATTGAAAAACGTAAGAGCTTTACTGGAAAATGACAGTGATACAGTCAGTGAGGATAAAGTTAATGCGGATATCATACCAGGGTTGAAAGATGTAATAGATGACCTATACCAATCTGGCAAAAAAGTCATATTTACCATGGGAAAAGGGGGTGTGGGGAAAACAACGATAGCTGCATCTGTTGCACTTGGTCTGGCATCCAGAGGAAAAAAAGTACATCTGACGACTACCGATCCGGCTGCTCATCTTAAGTTCGTTATGAGCGAAACGGATAAAATCACAATGAGCCATATCGATGAGAAAGAGGAGTTAAAGAAGTATCAGCAGGAAGTACTTAATAAAGCCAGGGAGACGATGTCAGAAGAGGATCTTGCATATATAGAGGAAGATTTAAGATCCCCCTGTACCCAGGAAATAGCTGTATTCAGGGCATTTGCAGATATCGTTGAAAGAGCGGAAGATCAGATTGTAGTGATTGATACGGCCCCCACTGGACATACCTTATTACTTCTGGATTCGACTCAGAGCTATAATCAGGAGATAAAACGCTCCCAGGGTGATGTTCCTGATTCAGCCAAAAAACTGCTTCCAAGATTAAGAAATAAAAATGAGACAGAAGTTATTATCGTCACTCTCCCAGAAACTACCCCGGTATATGAAGCACTACGTCTGGAGGCGGATTTAAAGCGTGCAGGCATTGCCGCAAAGTGGTGGGTTATTAATTCCTCTCTTTACCGTACCGGTACTACGAATCATTTACTGTCAGCAAAAGCCAGTAATGAAATTCAATGGATTAATAAAGTGGATGCCCATGCCAATGGAAATTTTGCAGTGATCAGCTGGAGACCGGATGAAATAAAAAATGAGAGTTTATATTTGCTATAGATAAAAGAGGTGAAAGTGATATGAATAAAGATAATAAACCGAAAGTTGCCTTTGTTTGTGTACACAACTCCTGTCGAAGCCAGATAGCGGAAGCGTTAGGAAAGCATCTTGCCAGTGATGTGTTTGAAAGTTATTCTGCAGGAACCGAATGTAAGGATCAGATCAATCAGGATGCAGTCCGGTTAATGAAAAAGATATATGGAATTGATATGGAGGCATCACAGAAAAGTAAGTTGTTGGAAGATATACCAGGTCCTGATGTAGTAATTACCATGGGGTGTAATGTGAAGTGCCCGGTTATTCCCTGTAAAATGAGAGAGGACTGGGGATTAGATGATCCTTCAGGGAAAGACGATGCTGCTTTTGAGAAAACCATTGGGATAATCGAGAATAAAATCTTTGATTTAAGAAACAGGCTGAAAAATCAAATGCTATAATAAAACGTGGGCAGCCTTAAACAACAGGCAGCCCACGTTTTGTTAATACTCAACAGTATTATTGATAATGAGACTTGATCTGTCAGATGGATTTACGAATGACAGGTACATAAATTTCCATTACCGCATCTTCTGTTTTGTGACAGCGCTCATCATAAAATTCATAATCCATCTTTGTTTCATCGAATTCATAATGGCTGGAAGGAAACCATTCATTGAAAATGTAGTTCCATGTCTGTTTTATAGCAGTTGAAAACGGGTCAATACCGTCTGTCTGGTCTGCAGGAATTTCTTTAACAGGCGGTGTTGTAAAAACAGCATATTCTGCTTCCGGTACAGTAATGGTCATCATATCCGGAGTTACCTTTTCAAAGTCATCAACAATAACACCCAATAAATAAACAGCGCTGCCATTTTCTACATTAGGCACGCAGATTCCAACTTCCCCATGTTTGGGCGGATTTAATTGTTTATACATTTTACTTTCCAGATTTTCTCCATTATAGGTATCCCAATAGGCTGCGATTTCCTTTGTATAATTTTCTGCAATACTCGTATTAATTCCATAGCCAGCCACTAGAAAAGCTGGTTTTCTTGTGATAACAGGATTCATAATAATACCCCCTATATTTGTTATAATTTCATTCACATCACAGCCACTCATTCTGGAAATATAGGTAGTAGGGCTATAACCGAATTCTTTACGAAACGCTTTTGAATATCCGCTTGCAGTTTCAAATCCGTAATCAAGTGCAACTTCTATAATCCTTTTACTAATAAGCAGGTCTGCACGAGAAAGCAATAATCGCTTTTTACGGACGAATTCCATAAGTGGAATCCCTTGACTGACAGCAAATATTCTGCAAAAATGAAATACGGAATATCCCGCCTGCTGTGATATTTGTTCCGCAGTCAATTCTTCTTTTATATTTCTTTCAATAAAGTGAATGCTTTGTTCGATTGTCTTACAATATTCCAAATAATCTCCTTGCCTTTCCTCCGTACGGTAATTGCATTATATCAGATATTTTAAGGGGATGCTGTTCCTGTTTTGCTAAAACCAGTTCAGGTCAGATTTCTGAGCCAGATCTCCATATTTGTCGTATCAGGCGAATGGCTTGCATAGCGTTCCGCGCAGAAAGCATCGGTCTGCAATTTATGTTTTGGAAGCCATGTGTTATAAACATAATGCTGCGCTTTATAAAGAGCATCCATAACAAGTGCTTCAAAGCTTTCGGCTTCAAAAGAGCAGATAATATATTCTCCGGCGGGTAATTCCCAGCATATAAAACTGTCTGGAGTGTCTCCGGGTTCAGATTGCGTACCAGCAAAATAACTAAAGCATCCTTCCTTTGAGCTGGAGTATGCCACTCCGATTTCTGAATCATACTCAGAAAGACGGAGCATTGTTGATTTCTGTCTATGGAAATCCTGCCAAAGGGCGGCAAGCGGATCGATCCCGGATTCTGTTCCCAAACCGTCTATATAATGGAGTGGAATATCTTTTTTTAATCCGATATAACGGATGGGTTGCGTGATGACCCTTCTGTTTACTTCCAAAACGATACCATCGGTAATCAGTGGCACTCCCTCATCAACCAGTGTGTAGTGAAGCAGAAGTTCGGGTTTTGTCATACGGTTGAGAGTCTGTGGATTTTTTCGGTACTCATCTGGCGTTAGACCAAAGGTATTTTTAAATGTGCGGGAGAAATGTTCATGAGAGGAAAATCCAAGATCTAATGCGATATCCAGGATTTTTTTGTCCGATTGGAGTAAGCTATCTGCTGTTTTTGCCATTCGGCGAAGCTTAATATACTCGGCGACCGGTTTTCTGACCAAACGGCTAAATAAGTGTTGATAATAGAAAGGAGACAGGCAAGCCGTTCTTGCAAGAGTCTCAATATTAATATCTTCACTCAAGTGATCCTCAATATAATCTATTGTTTGCTGTATTTGTTCCCATGCGTGCATTTATCAGTTCCTCCTTTTTTCTGCAGTATACCATAGCTGATGAGTATTACGCTTGACTGTGAATGCTTTTTTTAGTGATTAAAAAGCAAGTCCACTACTTATTATTGAAAATACCATATGTTGCAGTGGGATTCCAGAATCTTTATAAAAGCATAGCAACCTAAGCAAATAATAATTGATTGACGAGCCGGTTAGTCTATGCTAAAATAGCGAAAGGTTAGCGAAGACTAACACTATAGAATGTATAGAATGGAGTATACATATGAAACGAATATTTTCCCTGGTTCTCTGTTTTATTCTTGTTGTAGCGTGCTTTTCCGGCTGCGCGAACAGCAAACAGACACCGGAAGCAGACGAAACTACAGGAGCCGGAGTTGATAAAGTTATGGTTGAAACGGTTATGGGACCGGTAGAAATACCAGCCAATCCAAAACGAATCGCCTCCGCCCTGATTGGTATAACCGGCTATCTGGCTGCGCTGGATACGATTCCGGTGGGCACTGCAACTCAGAGCGGATTCCCGGATTATCTTAAAAATACTCTGGCTGGTGCGGTTGATCTTGGTGAAACCGATTCACTTAATCTGGAAGCATTGATGGAACTGGAGCCTGATTTAATTATTGGCGTAGCATCAGTTCATAAGGAACAATATGAATTACTGTCAGCAATTGCTCCCACAGTTTTATTAGAGTCAGCGACCGATGACTGGGCGACCTTTCATACCGTAGCCCAGCTGGTAGGGAAACAGGAGACTGCTTCAGCGCTGCAGAAAGAATATGATGAGCGCAGCTCCAAGCTACAGCAGGACATGAAGGAGAAGTATCCACAGGGAGCAAGGGTTGCTTATATGCGCGTTCAGGGCAAGGAGCTGCAAATTCTCAATCCTGCTTCGGTCTATTTTAAAGATCTTTACCGTGATATGAGTTGGTCATCTGCCAGTGAGGGTGTAGTTGATTTTGGAGACGGCTGGAATGCAACGATTTCCATGGAGGCTTTGCCGCAGCTTGATATGGATTACTTAATACTGGCTGTCCGCCCCGATGAAACAAGCCAGCAGGCATATGCGGAACTAAATAAATCTGCGGTATGGCAAAGCCTGGAGGCAGTAAAGAAAGAAAACACAGCAATTGTGGACGCGAATATCTGGTTTGCAAGCTCTGATCCCATTGCCCTGAATATTCGTCTTGATAATATCGAAGATATGATGTTAAGGTAATCCGTATGGTGATGAGTAAAAAGAAGACACCAACTTATGTAAAAGGCCGTGTGCCTGCTGCTGCGGTTATCATTCCCGGCATACTGCTGCTGTTTGGAATTATGATCTTTTCAATAGGATATGGGGTGGCAGATATTGACAGCAAGACGATTTGGAGCAGTATCGTTTCTTTTGATAAAAATAATTTATCCCATCAGATTATGCACGAGCTTCGATTCCCCCGGGTTCTTGGGGGCGCAATGATCGGTGCAGGTTTTGCTGTCTGCGGTGCAATTATGCAGGCTATTACCAGAAATCCCCTTGCGGATTCAGGAATTCTTGGAATTAATGCAGGCGCCGGTATCATGATCGCTGTCTGCTTTGTCTTTATGCCGTCGCTGCCATTTACTGGCATAGCATTTATGTCCTTTCTTGGAGCCGGCATGGGCATGGCGATGGTAATTGGCATCACTCTGCTGACAAGAAAAAATTCGCTTCAGATTATTCTTATCGGCTCTGCAATCACCACGTTTCTTACCGCGCTCAGTGAAGGTCTTATTATACGCAGCGGGATTGGACAGGATCTGGCATTCTGGTATGCCGGTGGGCTTGCCGGCGCCAGATGGAACCAGGTGATCATTGTGGGCATCTGTTTTGTGCTGGCAATGGCAATGTCTGTTATGCTGTCCCCCTCAATTACGGCACTGAGCATGGGCGAGGACATTGCTTCAAGTCTGGGGATCAATACAAAAACCGTGAAACTGCTTTGCTTTCTCACTGTTACGCTGCTTGCGGGGTCATCTGTTGCTATGGTGGGAAATATAGGCTTTATCGGCATAGTTATTCCTCATATTACAAGAAAGCTTGTAGGAACTGATTATAGGGCGTTGATCCCGTGTTCTGCCACCCTGGGTGCCCTTCTGGTGGTGCTCTCCGACTTAGGGGCAAGGAGTATCAACCCGCCCCATGAAATACCTGCAGCGGCTATTATTGCAGCAATAGGAGTACCGTTTTTTCTATTGCTTGCGCGCAAGAAGGGGTGAGGGGATACGATATGCAAGAGAAAAAATATGTTTTTCCGGCAGAGGCGAAAGCGAAAAAAAGAGCTGCTGTTGTTATACTCATCCTGATTCTGCTGTTCCTTGTGGTGTTTATTCTTGGATTACAGACAGGGACGATTCATCTGCCCTTTAAGCGGGTAATTCCGGCTCTGTTAAATCGGGGGACAGGAAAGGAGAGTTTCCTGGTGTTTCAATTAAGAATGCCGCGCATCATAATCTCAGTTCTGGTAGGAGCAGGACTGGCAGTATCAGGCTGTATTCTTCAGAGTGTCACCCGTAATCCCATGGCGGATCCCGGTATATTAGGAATCAATGCCGGAGCAGGGCTGGTGGTTCTTGTATATATAGCAGGTTTTGCAAAGGATTCTCCCTCACCAGCCGGAATGTCCGTTCTCTCCTGGGTGGGATCAATCGGTGCGGCGCTTACAATCTATCTTCTTGCCAGAAATGGAAATAAAGGACTTTCCTCCACACGGCTCCTGCTGACCGGTATTGCTTTAAATTTTGGAATTCAGGCCATTACCACTATCATTACTTTGTCACTGAATCCGCAGGAATATCAGACCTATGCCTATTGGATGGCTGGCAGTCTATGGGGAGTGACGTGGCCCTATGTAGTGACATTGCTGCCCTTTGTGACAGTATCTATTATGATTGTTTTATTGCAGGCGTCCACGCTTGATGTTCTGCCATTGGGGGATTCCATGGCGGCAAGTCTTGGGGTTTCGGTCCGGAAGCGGCAGGGGATTGCAATACTCTTTTCTGTAATTCTTGCCGGATCCTGTGTGGCAGCAGGCGGTAATATAGGTTTTGTAGGATTGCTCAGTACGCATATATCACGCAGACTGGTGGGGGCTGTTCACAAGCGTCTTCTGCCAGTTACGGCACTGGTGGGCGGCTTGCTGGTTCTTATAGCCGATACCATCGGAAGAAGTATGTTTCTCCCTTCCGAAATGCCAACCGGGATTGTAGTCTCTGTAATAGGGGCTCCTTACTTTCTTTATCTTCTGCTGCGAACGGCAAAAAGAGAGTGAGTTTAAGTAATTGCATAAAAACAGGAGGTTAAAAGCGTGAACGAATATAGAATTAAGACGGAGCAGCTCTGCATTTCCTATGATAAAACAGTGGTAGTCGAAAACCTCAATGTGCAGATCCCCACGGGAAAGATTACTGCGCTGGTCGGCGCCAATGGGTCAGGAAAATCTACAATCCTGCGTACCATTGCCAGACTTTTGTCCCCCAAAAGCGGGCAGGTGCTTTTGGATGGAAAATCAATTCAAACCCAATCCGTTAAGGAAGTGTCTAAGAAATTAGCCTTCCTGCCGCAAAACCCTATGGCTCCGGAGGGATTGACGGTGTTTGACCTTGTAAACTTGGGGCGTTTTCCCCATAAGACAGGATTTAAAAATATAACAGATGAGGATCGGGAAATAATCACCTGGGCAATGAAAACCACCAATACCTTAGAGCTGGAAAGCCGTTTTGTTGATGAGCTCTCCGGCGGGCAAAGACAGCGGGTATGGATTGCCATGGCTCTTGCCCAGCAGACGGAAATACTATTCCTGGACGAGCCCACCACATTTTTGGATATGTCTCATCAGCTGGATGTACTTGAGCTCCTTAAAAAATTAAACCAGGAGCAGCATAGAACAATTGTAATGGTGGTTCATGATTTAAATCAGGCGACCCGCTATGCACATAATATCATCGCAATCAGTCATGGGACACCAATGTGTGTTGGGACGCCAAAAGATATTATGAACAAACAAATGCTTAAAGATATCTTTGGCGTAGATGCAGAAATTCTAAGGGATCCCCGTGATGGTATACTGCTTTGTGTGCCGTACAGGATGCCGGAAAAAACTGATTGAAGGAGGTTTTGCTTTATGACTGTAAGTGAAATAATTCGAAAACGGTGTACCATTCGTGAATTCAATGATAAAAAAGTATCTCTTGATATCATAACAGAGCTGTTGGAGACTTCTGTCTGGGCGCCATATCATGGAATATCTGAGCCGTGGAGGTTCATGGTTTTTTCAGAAAATGGAATGGAGAAGTTAATCGATATGATTCTTCAGGCACTTTCTTTGCCGGAAAGAAAAGAATACGGAGAGAATCTTAAAACGTATCTTCGTACGGTTCCTGTCGCCATTGCAGTGGTGGGAAAACTGGACCGCAACCAGAAAATTATGGATGAAGTTTCTGCATCAGTAAGTGCATTGATTCAGAATTTTCAATTAGCAGCCTGGGAAAAGGAGATTGGTGTTGTATGGAAAACACAATCCTATATGTACGCTCCTCAAATCAGCAAAAGTCTTGAACTGAAACCTGATGAAAAATTAGCGGGAGTTCTTCTCTGTGGATATTTTGATAAAAAGCCAACGGAACGTTTTCGTAAAAGTGCAGCTTCCAGAACCATATTTATTAAAGAATGACTGGATTGTATGTTAGCCGTTTTATACAAGTGTATGAAGGTGCTAAATGCCGATGAAACGGCTGTACAATGGGGGAATGATATCGGTAAAGGAACGTTTATCACGACTTGTCTATTTCCTGCATAAAATATAGTGTATCCTACTTAGAAAGGAGTGATTTTTATGTGTTACAGTAGATGTGCATGTTGTAGACGTAGTTCCGAGTCTGATCGTGATGAAAACCGTGAGTGGTGTGAACGTCGATTCAGAGAAGCTTCACGGAATGGTTCCGATAGGGGGCGCAGGCCTGGTTGCAGGTGTTCATCAGAATCTGATGATGACTTTAATGATAACTTCAACGATAACTTTAGGGATAACTTCAACGATAACTTCAATGATAATTTAAACGATAATATAGTCGATAATTTAAACGATAATTTAAACGATAATATAGTCGATAATTTAAACGATAATATATTCGATAATTTTAATGATAATATAGTCGATAATTTAAACGATAATATAATCGATAGTTTAAAGGATAATATAATCGATAATTTAAATAACAACTTAAGCAATAACTTTAGTGATAACTTTAGCAATAACATTATCGTTGTAATTGTTGACAGCTTTAACAATAACACACTTTAGTAAAGAATTTAAGGCAGGCAACCGGCAACGGTCCTGCCTTTTAAATGAGTCGATTAAAAAATCTGATGCCCGCCTTCCAGTGCTTCATTCAGCTGTTTGTCTGTGCACCTCCTTGCGGCTTTCGCATCCCGTTCTTTAATACATTTATATAAACAAAGTACGCTGTCATAGAGCGCCTCTTTCCCGTATCTCAGACAAAAGCGTTTCCAAAGCTGTGTCACAACAGGTTTAAAAGATATGTAGATCAAAGGTATAATGCTATTCCCGCTGATAACGGAAAGTTTGTGATGAAAAGAAAAGGTGGCAAGAACGGTATCATCTATGGTTTTTGCAGCTGAAACCTCTTCCAGTAAACCTTCCAGACCCAGAATATCCTCATTTGATGAATTTTTAATAATTGAATCAGTTGCCAGGTGTTCCAATGCACGCCGTACTTCAATAATAGAGTGAATTTCAACCTGCCCAAGGGTATCTCCATGATATTCCATAATGGCATTTAATGTATTGATGTTGCCGTTCTTTCCGTAATCTGCAACAAACACACCCTGCCTTGGCAGGACTTCTAAAAAGCCCTGTTTTTCAAGTTCGGAAAATCCACTGTTAACAACGGCACGGCTCACCTGCATCTGCCTTGCAATTTCCCTTTCAGAAGGCAGTCGGCTTCCAACCGGCATTTGCCCCGATAAAATCATGTCACGGATCTGACGGATAAACATTTCTTTTAAGCTTAAAGCACTCAGTTTCTGAAATTCCATATTCTCCCCCTTATGCTGGCTCTGGTCATACCAGAGATTGACACCATTTTATCATACATTCTTACTAAAATTCAACAAATTTATATGTGATAATGACAGTAATTTTTTGCATTATTGCCAGTGCGTAGAGAATATTTTATAATAATATTATTATGACTGAACCAGTATACTTATAAAAAACCATCTTGTCTCTTTTGGTTAAAAGGATGGCAGAGGAAAAAATAAAAAAGAAGGGAGCGCGGCACGTGAAGGATTTTAAAGTTCTTGAAATAAAAACAAGTGTCTTTGCTGATAACAACTTACAGGCTGAAAAGCTTCGTGAAGAATTAAAAGAGAAAAAGGTATTTCTTCTTAATCTGATGTCCAGTCCCGGCGCAGGTAAGACAACCACTCTGGTGCGCACAATTAATGGATTAAAGGACCACTTAAAGATTGGTGTTATGGAAGCAGATATTGATTCTGATGTGGATGCACGGACCATATCACAGACTGGTGCAAAAGCCATTCAGCTTCATACAGGAGGTATGTGTCATCTGGATGCACAAATGACCCGCCAGGGACTGGAAGGCCTTGATCCCGCCGGTCTTGACCTTGTAATTTTAGAGAATGTGGGCAACCTGGTATGCCCGGCTGAATTTGATACCGGCGCAGTAAAGAATGCCATGATCCTTTCAGTACCGGAAGGAGATGATAAGCCATTAAAATATCCTCTCATGTTTTCCATCTGCGATGTGGTACTGATCAACAAGATGGATGTATTGCCGTATTTTAATTTTAATCTGGAAAAATGCAAGGAGAATATCCGTCTGCGTAATCCAAATGCAATTATTATTCCCATCAGCGCGCTGAAAGAGGAAGGAATTAAGGAGTGGACCGACTGGCTTCAGAATACGGTAAAATCCTGGTGTGAATAACAAATAAGACAGATAAAAAGCTTCGAAAGCGCTATATAAGCGCGTGAAAGGGAATTATGAGTGAATTAAGACCGAAAATAGTTAAGCTTGCTAAAATGGTGGGCGGTATTGCAGGAGTCATGAACAAAATCGATGAAAACTCTCCCGAATACTACTCACTGGACTGTGTTGTAACCGATGACATGGCTGATATTGCCATGATTATTGGACTGCGCAAGCCTCGTACCTTCGAGTACATAGCAAAACGTTCCGGAAAAAGTAAGAAAGAAACAAAGGCCCTTTTAGAGCAGCTGGCTTACACCGGTGTTGCCAAAGTATGGAAAGATAAGGAAGATCAGAAAGACCGCTATTTCGTAAATATCTTTGCTCCCGGCATGTTGGAGATGATGGTAAATAACCGGGAACAGTTAAACGAACACCCGGAAATCGGAAAAGCTTTTGAAGAATACACCAGGTTGCGTCTTGCGCCCATGGCTGCCAAATTCCCTCAGGGAATGGCGATGATGCGTGTAATTCCTGTGGAAGAAGCGATCAAGGATATGAAAGGCACAAAACCATGGGAGCATCTTTCCTACTATCTGGATAAGTATGATACATTTTCTGTATCTGACTGCTCCTGCCGCCAGTCACGCCGTGTGATTGAGGAGGGCTGCGGCCACCTGGAAAAAGATATCTGCATCCAGATGGGAGAAGGTGCTGAATATTATATCAAGACAGGCAGAGGACGCCAGATTACACGGGAAGAAGCAAAGGAAATTATAAAATTCGCAGAAAATAACGGCCTGATGCATGAAATGCCCCATACCGACGGACTTGGTGAATCAGCGGCAATCTGCAACTGCTGTGGCTGCGCATGCTTTTCCCTGCGTCTTGCAACTCTTTTTAATACCCCGGATTCCATCCGTTCCAATTTTACCGCCAGGGTTAAGAAGGAAAATTGTGTGGCCTGCGGACAGTGTGTGGAGAACTGCCCCGTGAATGCGTTAACACTTGGACAAAAGCTCTGCTCCAAAACACCTGTCACTGTAAAGGCAGAGCCTACCGCCCGCGACCATATCTGGAAAGAAAGCAACTGGAATGTGGATTATCGGGAGAACCGGAAAGATGTTTCAGAAGAAGGTACCTCTCCATGTAAAACAGCCTGTCCGGCCCATATTTCCGTACAGGGATACATAAAGCTTGCTGCTTCCGGGCGTTACCGGGAAGCATTGGAACTGATAAAAAAAGAAAACCCGTTTCCTGCTGTCTGCGGACGGATCTGCCCCCATGGCTGCGAAAGTGAATGTACCCGCGGAGACATTGATGAACCGGTTTCCATTGATGAAATTAAAAAATTTATTGCGGATAAAGAACTGGATGAATCGGTTCGCTATATTCCGCCCATGCGTTATAATCTGGGCAATAAAATCGCTGTGGTTGGTTCTGGCCCTTCCGGACTTTCCTGTGCTTATTACCTGGCAATTGACGGATACAAAGTAACTGTATTTGAAAAGGAAGAAAAACTGGGCGGTATGTTAACCCTTGGTATTCCTTCTTTCCGTCTGGAAAAAGAGGTTCTTAATGCTGAAATTGATGTTTTGCGGGAAATGGGAGTTTCCTTCAAAACGGGAATTGAAGTTGGAAAAGATATCACCCTGAACCAGCTTCGTGAAGAAGGATATGAAGCGTTTTATCTGGCAATCGGAGCACAGGGCGGCAGACGTCTTGGTATTGAAGGGGAAGAAGCCCAGGGTGTTATTTCCGGAGTTGATTTCCTTCGCAATGTGAATCTTGGAAGAAAGTCGGAATTATCCGGCAACGTGGTTGTAATCGGTGGTGGAAATGTGGCCATTGATGTGGCCCGTACTGCAAAAAGACAGGGTGCAGATGAGATTCATCTTTACTGTCTGGAAAGTCCTGGTGAAATGCCGGCATTACCAGAGGAAATTGAAGAGGCGAAAGAAGACAGCGTATCCTTCCACAATGGCTGGGGACCTAAGCGTATCTTGATGGAAGATGGTAAGGTAACCGGAGTGGAATTGAAACGATGCACCAGTGTCTTTGACGCAGACCACCGTTTTGCGCCTAAGTATGATGAGAACGATACGATTATTGTAAAAGCTGATTCAGTCCTGCTTTCCGTCGGTCAGTCCATAGAATGGGGCGGACTTCTTTCCGGCAGCAGGGTGGAACTGGGACGAGGCGGTAACGCATACGCTGACAGCCTGACATTACAGACAGCAGAGCCTGACGTTTTTGTAGGCGGAGACTGCTTCACCGGTCCTAAATTCGCAATCCATGCCATTGCATCGGGAAAAGAAGGTGCCATTTCCATTCACCGTTATGTACAGCCGGGTCAGTCTCTTGTATTTGGACGTGACCGCCGTGAATATCACGCATTTGACAAGAATAACATTGCAATCGGGATACAGGATTTTGATATGACACCCCGCCAGAGACCGGGCCATTCTCATGAGAAAAAAGGAACATTCCAGGATGAACGAATGACCTTTACAGAGGATCAGTTAAAGAAAGAGACGGAACGCTGCCTTGGATGCGGTACGGTAGAAATCGACAGTTACAAGTGTATTGGATGCGGCTTATGTACCACCAAATGTAAATTTGATGCAATCAGTCTGGAACGCACTTATGATACAGTTCCCAATACCTATGAAAAGCTTCCTGTCAAGATCGCAGCAAATGCAATTGTACGTACTGGAAAGATTGCTGCCACAACTCTCAAAGAAAGCGTTGTCAACAGAAGCTGAATAGAAGAGGAGAGGTAAGATGCATGAGCTTGGTGTACTAAACTCTATGGTACATACCATTGAGCGTATCGTAAAAGAGCAGAACGTGACAGAGGTCAGTAAACTTGTCATTGAGGTAGGCGAGCTTTCCGGTATTGTTCCCAGATACTTGGAGCAGAGCTGGCCAGCTGCTTCCTATAAGACCTTTATGGAACAAACAGAGCTGGAGCTTATTGTCATTCCAGGTATTGTAAAGTGCAAAGGGTGCGGCAGGGTATTTAATGCCGTTTACAGTGATTTATCCTGTCCTGACTGCGGCGGCAGTGATATGGAAATTTTAGAGGGTGATGACATGATAATTAAAGAAATTGTGTGCTGCTAAAGATTCACAATTAAAAAAACAGACGTTTTCAATAATGAAAATGTACCTGACATGGTATTTCATTTAGAAAATGTCTGTTTTTTTTATTATTTCAATGTTTTTATAAAGGACATTGATAACGTGGTTTCCCTGTACTGCTTTTACCATATTCAATTGCTTCAACAGGACATTTACAGATACAAGCCATGCAGTGTGTGCAATTTTTACCCCACACAGGCTTATTTTCTTTTAATTCAATATTGTTCAAAGGGCATACTGTCTTGCACTTACCGCAACCGATACATTTGTCATCTGCTTTAAATTTATCCGCCTTTACGACAAAACGGTAAAACACAGGATTGGTAAAGGAGCTCTTAATCCTGTCAGCAGCAGATGGGGTTCGTTTCTGAAAGAAAGAATTATGTAAAATTACCTCAACACAATCCTCAATGGCTGGCTCAGCATGCTGAATGATACGTTTTGCTTCTGGGGCTTCTGGTGCATCATAAAGAGCAATGTAATTTTCTGGCATTATGATTTCCTTTACACCTTTAAAAGATAACGTCTTCGTTTGACATAGTCTTATCAGATACTTTTCCGCATTTCCAATATCGCTGCCACAATTCATGACAAAATAAGCATCTGTATTTGGTGAGAATTCTGTTCGGTTAATCCACTCTTCAACAACTTTAGGAATTCTCCACGCATAGGTTGGTAAGACAAACACAAGTGGTTTCTGTGATTCTACCGATGTATTATCATTTTTCTTAATTCTGTCAATTATGCACAGTAATTCATCCTGTAATGCTTGTGATAATTTCTTTGCTATATAAAAACTATTTCCTGTTCCTGTAAAATAAAGAATCATATTAATTCACCACTCCGATCCGGTACGTCTTCCATAATTTTTCTAACATCTGAAAATAAAGTAATCAGACTCCCCAGTGTATTATCATCAGGGTCCAGATAGTAATAGATACAGGTCCCTTCTTTCCTTGATTTTACGATACCTGAATTTTTTAGAATCTGCATATGATGGGAAACTGCGGGTCTGGACAGATTTGTTTTTTGGGCGATTTCTATCACACGGCTTCCGGAACATTCGCTCTTTAACATAATACAAAGTATATGCTGCCGCATTTCATCACCAAATGCAATTAGCGCCTTTTGACAGGATTGAAACTCGATCTCTAATCGATCAATATCCTCCAACGTATCTTTCACTTGACACCTCCAAACTGTTTAAAAACTTGAACACTTAATAATATATCACAATTATCAGAAGAAAGTTCATTTGTAAAGAAAATCGAGATGGTCATCAGGTATTTACATACCCGAAAGCTGTAATAGCTTTTTAGCAGTGTTTGCATTTCTGATTGTGACACTATTATATGCTGACTTTCCTACGATCTTTGACCACCTTGTTTTAGAAAATGTTTTTATGGGTGCTGACCAGAATATTACCTGTCCGTAATAACTCACCTGTTCATATTCCTCTTTGGCAATGCCTACCTCATCCATAATCTCCGCTGCAGTGACAGGGGGTATGACAAATATTGCATTATGCTTTGATTGTTCATCGTTATCCCACCAGGCAGGTGCATTGCACAGGGCAGCGGATAATTCTTTGGCTGATATAATTGTAACAGCGATGTTTAAACTAAAATAATCTGATATTGCAGATTCACAAACCTTCTTGATTTCTTCTTTATCTTCGTTATCACAGGAGAAAATCACATTTCCGCTGTTGATATAAGTGATAACATCCCCATATCCACAATCTTCAAACATCTTTTTTAATTCTGGCATTGATATTTTATTTTTACCGCCAACGTTAATACCACGTAACAATGCAATATATTTTTGCATATGCATATCCTTTCTCAGTTTTTGATTAAAATGTATCATTGATAAAAACATCATATCACATGTATAATTAATCTTACCATAATAAAATAATTGGTTTTGCAGATGGGGTGAAGGGAGCAAACTGATATGTATCATATTGTACAAATTAAAGCAGGATCAAATTGTTATCTTGTATCGGAAAATGATTCATCAATCCTCGTAGATACAGGGTTAAAGGGAAATGAACGAAAAATATTAAATGCGTGCAAAGGAAAAAACATAACACTTATTGTACTTACCCATGGTCACATCGATCATATACAAAATGCAGCATATCTTGCAAAACAACTGCAGGTTCCTGTCGCCATGCACGAAAAAGATGTAGAGCTGTTACAAAATAATTTGTGCCGTGTAATGAAATCAAATGGATTTTTAGGTAATATAATTAGATTTTTCTCAGTTATGAGTGCAAAATACGCAAAAATCCAAACTTTTAAGCCAGACGTTATGCTAAAGGAGGGGGATCAATTGCTGAAATATGGAATCGATGGAGAGATAATCGAATTGCCTGGTCATACTCAGGGGTCCATTGGAATTAAGCTGAGAGACCAAAGTCTATTGGCTGGTGATGCGTTAATGAATTTTTTTACACCAGGAATCTCGTTATTATATGAAGATTATGAACAAATGAAAAAGAGTGCAGAGAGAATATCCAATATGGGAAGGCTCATGATTTATTTCGGACATGGGAATGCAGTTGAAAACCGTATATGGGTAAAATAATACTTGACTAATCATTCTAGAAAAGATATACTTAGGACGAATTAAGAACGATCGTTCAATAATTTGAAACCGTAAAATATATCATAAGGAGCAGATTAAAATGGGTTTAATAACTGTAAATGAAGAAAGCTGTATTAAATGCGGGTTATGTGTAGAGGAATGCCCAAAAGCAATTATAAAAATGGAGTCATCAGGTCCGGCAGAGGTGAACCCAGAAGGCTGCATTGCCTGTGGTCATTGTGTTGCCATTTGTCCAAAGGAAGCCATGGACAACGTGAAATCACCGCTTGCACAGCAAGGTGCAATTGGAGATATGCCAAAATTGAGCCCACAGGAAGCAAAGAATTTTATCCGGACACGTCGTTCCATGCGTTCCTATAAGAATAAACCAGTAGAAAGAGAAAAACTGCTTCAGCTGGTTGAGGTAGCTAATTTAGCTCCCACTGCCAGTAATACACAAGGAATTTCTTACATGATTATAGACGATAAGAAAAAGATTGAAGCGATAGTAGAAGAATATGTGAACTGGGTTGAAAATCATGAGATCTATGGTAAAATATTGAATGGAATTACAAAGGGATACAGAGAAAATAAGGTAGATACAATTTTAAGAAGCGCTCCCAGTATCGTACTGGCATTAGCGGATAAAAACTTTTCTCATGGTAGAGAAAACTCCATTTTCTCATTAACTTATCTTGAATTATTTGCTCCATCTCTGGATCTGGGATCTTGTTGGGCTGGATTATTTGAAATTTGTGCACGAAGTGAAGGTTCCCCCATGCATAAGCTTTTAAATATTCCGGAAGAAAAACAGATTACAGGTTGTGTCATGGTAGGATATCCAAAGTATAGCTACAAACGTTTTACAGAAAGACAGCCAGTATCTGTTACATTTTATCAGGAATAGATTAAGAAGCCGCCGGTTCAATCAATGGTACCATATAAATAGTGGGAGGTGATCAGATGGGGCGAAATAAGGAATTTGAAGAAGAAGCTGTTCTCCAGAAAGCGATGGAATTGTTTTGGAAACAGGGATATGAAAAAACTTCTATGAGCGATCTGGTAGAGTACATGGGGATTCATCGAAAAAGTCTGTATGATACGTTCGGGGATAAGCATGCGCTTTATTTAAAGGCTATCGATTACTATAGTGTCAGTATCTCTGAGAGATTAAAAACTGTGATATCACAGGCAGATACTGCAAATGAGGGTATTAAAAGTATTTTTGATATCATGATTAATGGTACAAATGAGAGACCATGGGGGTGCTTTATCGTAAACGCTGCCACTGAGCTGGCTCTTAGGGATAAAGAGGTAGAGGAGAAGATAGAAGCTGTATTCGCCGGATCAGAAAAGCTTATGGGAGATCTGGTCAGAAAAGGCCAGGAGTGTGGTGAATTCTCATGCGGTTTAAGTGCAGAGGCATTGGGAGAAATTCTACATTGTACTTTACTTGGTATCAGGGTATATACCAGGACATCAACAAGCAGGGACAAGTTAAACCATTTAGCAGATAATTTCCTTCAGTTGTTAAAAACTAAGAATTAATAGAAAAGCAAGAAGATCTTAACGGAATTTCATTGTCCGTTAAAATCTTCTTTTTTAATTCTTCGAAAATAAATAAATTATCCTTTACAAGCGACCGATAGTCGCTATATAATGAATGTATAAGAAGCGACCACCGGTCACTATAAGGAGGTATTATCACATGCCAAAAGGAATTATGCTTTCACCCCAACAGCAGGAAGCGCGCAGGGAAGAAGTTATCAGTGTTGCCTTGCGGCTTATAGCCGAAAATGGTTTCCAGAAAACATCGATGCGGGAAATTGCAGTTCTAGCGAACATGGGAAAGTCCAGTTTGTATGATTATTTCAAAACTAAAGATGAGATTGTTGTATATGCATTTGAGAAGGTAATAGAAGAGAACATACAAATCATACATAAAATTATTTCTGAGGAATCCTCTCCAGAGCAGTGCATTAGAAAGATCATGCTGAATCATCTTACCGTTCCAAAACAGTATCGATCTGTGATGATGTGGTTAAATGCGGAATCGGACTATTTAGAAGAAGATTACCGAAACAGGCTGAAAGCTGCACGTTATAAATATCAGGATAGTATTCAATCGGTGATTGAAAACGGAGTGGATGCAGGCGTTTTTCGCAGAACTGATGCCGCCCTTATGACACGTTTGCTGCTAAATTCTGTTATAGCAATTGTCTACACATCCCGGCCGTCTGCCAGTATGGAAAAAATGCTGGATGAAACAATGAATATATTTCTCCACGGAATCATGAATGGGGGGAAGGATTATGATTGAATATACACTGCCCCTTGCGCAAACTAAAGCGGGTATTGAACTGGTTGGTGGAAAAGGTATGTCTTTATCAAAACTTCTGGCGGCGGGAATTTCTGTACCAGATGGTTTTCATATAACGACAGCTTCTTACCGGCTCTTTGTTGAAATGAACCATATTGAGCCTTATATTAATAAATTGCTGGATGAAATTCATTTTACTGATTCCACCCAGCTGGATGCTGCATCAGCCCAGATCGGAATGCTTTTTCATAAAGGAAAAATGCCAGAGGATGTTGCATCAGCAATACAATTGGCTTATGCCAGATTAGGATGCATTCCTGTTGCTGTCCGTTCCTCTGCAACTGCGGAAGATCTGCCGGAGGCTTCTTTTGCAGGACAGCAGGATACCTATCTTAATATACTGGGAGAGTACCAGGTTCTTGATGCTGTAAAGCGGTGCTGGGCTTCTCTGTGGACAGCCCGCGCCATTGCTTACCGCATGAAGAATCATATAAAACAGGAGCAGGTTTCAATTGCTGTCGTAGTGCAAAAACTTGTGTTTTCCGTTGGGGCAGGCGTTATGTTTACTCAAAATCCTATGAATGGCAGACGGGGGGAGATGGTCATCAATGCAGCCTGGGGGCTTGGTGAAGCAGTGGTATCCAGCTTAGTGACACCAGATACCATCATTGTGGATAAGAATGCCAGACGAATTGTTTCATATAAGCCAGCAGATAAAGAGATCATGACGGTTCGCACCACAAACGGTACGGAAGAAATTTCAACTCCTGCGAAGTTAAGGAAAAAACATACACTGACCGGGGATCAGGTTATGCGGCTGGCACAGCTTGGAAAGAAAATTGAAACGTATTATCAAATGCCCATGGATGTAGAGTGGGCAATGGAAAAAAACAAATTGTATATTGTCCAGGCTCGTCCGATTACGGTTCTGCCACCGGAGTGGGTGCTGCCGGAAAAAGATGTGATATACACAAAGGGCAGTCTGGCAGAACACCTGCCAAATCCTGTCACACCTTTGTTTGCCACGCTTGGTCTTGGAATCATTAACCGTGCATCGGCACTTTTATGGGCTGATATGTTTGATAAGAGTGCAAAAAAACTGCTGCCGCAAAACGGGGCATATACGATAATTAATGGATATGTCTATCTCTCTGCAAAATCAAAGCCCCTTCTTATTGCTGCAAAATCACTTTCTCCTTACGCCCTGCGAAAGACGCTGACCAACAGTATCCCTCGCTGGAAAGCGGCGCGGGAAGAATTTGAGACAGTGGTAAAGGAATGGGAAGAGAAACCTCTGCATACGCTGAGCGCCCATCAATTGATGGAGGGAATTCAGTCTGTATTTTTCGCGGCATGTATTTATTTTACAAGAATCCAGCTTACTCTGCCCGCTGCTTCCTTAAGCGAAGCGTTATTTACAAAATTATTTACTGGAACAGTTCGCCGTGCCGGTATAACAAGTACTTCTGTTTTCCTGCTTGGTTTTGATACCATTGCTTTGCAATCGGAAAAGAATCTTTGGAAGATCTCGGAATGGGCAAAGAAAAACAACTCCCTCAATCATTATCTGCAAAACAATCTCACATTAAATATCGGGAAAGATACCATGTCCCCAACTGTCCCGGCAGGAGTCACTGAGGAAGTATGGAGGGAATGGAAAAACCGAATCAATCAGTATTTCAAAGAGTTTGGCCGCACCGCTTATGAATTTGATTTTTCCTATCCAACACCACAGGAAATGCTTACCCCAACGCTGGAATCCATAAAATCATTTATGGAAGGGAAAGGGGATAGCCCTTTTTTGCGCCAGTCAGTATATGAAAAACATAGGAAACAGGCGGAAGATACCACATTAAAGCTGATAGATGGCACCCGTAAAAAACTATTTTTAAAGCTGCTTAACTGGGCGCAGGAAACGGCTCCCATGCGTGAGGATGCGATATATCTGATGGGTATGGGGCATCCACTGATTCGAAGTATGTTCAGGGAAATTTCAGAGCGCATTTTACGAGGCGGAGCTATTCTGCTTACCGATGATATATACTGGCTCACAAAAGCAGAATTGGAAGCACTGGTAATTCAGTTGGATAAAAATATGCTTTTATCGGATCTGAGAGGGGGAATACCTGCCAGAAAGGCAGAATTCAAAAAAATCCAGGGTTATGTCTCTCCCTCGAGATTGCCGGAGAAAAAAGAAAATACCATGTTACATGTACCACAGAACCGAAAAGATGAGAAAATTGTATTGAAAGGAATAGGCACCAGCACCGGCGTTGTTACAGCACCAGCCTGTGTCGTGCACAGCCCCGCAGATTTTGAAAGCTTTAAGCCCGGAAGCGTGTTAATTGCCGTAACCACAACTCCGGCATGGACACCTTTGTTTACTTTGGCAAGTGCCATTGTAACGGATATTGGCGGTCCGCTCAGCCATTCAAGCATTGTTGCCAGAGAATATGGAATCCCCGCAGTCATGGCTGCCCACAACGCGACAAGAACAATCCAAAGCGGGCAAATAATAACGGTGGATGGAACGGCGGGGACGGTGACCATCAGCGGGTAGTAAAGATTTATAATTGGTAAAAATACGAATTAAAAACAATAAAGTCTTCTTTCAGATTGCATAGAAATATGTTAAACTAAGATTAGTTCCCCCTTGCTCCCGCAATCGCAGGCCGACTTTTCTAAAACTTTAAATATGCAATTCGTAGTGTAAATGTGCATAGATGATATTTAGAGAATTTAGCATTCGTTACAAACCTGCAATGAACAGTTGCAATCAGGAATTTTTTTGATTTCATGGAATAACAGTTACATAGCAGGTCTGGTTTTCAAAATCAGAAGAAAAGAGGCATTTATCATGGAGAGCAAAGTCTCAATTATAGCTGACAGGAGGAATTACTCATGGAAGAATGGCTGACATTGGCGGGAATTTCAGTAGGAACAGTTGTGTTGCTTTATCTGTTTATTTTCAAGATACTTGGATTAAGAGTTATCAACTCAAATGAGGTAGCAGTCGTAGAAAAGTGGTGGAGTCTTAAGGGATCACTAAAGGATTCCATTATTGCCTTAAACGGAGAAGCCGGGTATGCGCCTGGACTTTTGCGGGGCGGTATCCATTTCAAATCCGTATTGATGTACAAGATACATAAATATCCGCTGATCACGATTCCCCAGGGGCAGATTGCCTATTTATTTTCCCGTGACGGCGCCCCTCTTTCCCCAGTGCAGACTCTGGGACGGATTGTGCCTGAAGCCAACAATTTTCAGGATGTTTCCGGATTCTTAAAAAATGGGGGACAGCGTGGGCCACAGAGAGGAATCTTAAGAGAGGGTACCTACGCCATCAATCTGGCACAATTCATTGTAATTACGCCCAGCGCAATTAAATCCATTTCCAGCAATTTAAAGCAGGAACGGAACGAATTGGTCAGCATGCAGAAAACCCTGGCTGAAAGAGAAGGCTTCTCACCCGTGGTAATTATGGGCAGAGGGGGCAATGAGTCCAGTGACATGATGGGAATTGTTACGGTCCATGACGGAACTTCTATTTCCCAGGGAGAGATCATCGCCCCGGATGTGGGCGAAGAGCATGCCAGTTTTCAGGATCCGGAGAAGTTTCTGGAGCTTGGCGGAAGGCGGGGAAAACAGATTCAGATTTTAACAGATGGTACTTACTATATCAATCGTCTTTTTGCCACAGTTGAATTCCGACCTAAAACAGTGGTTCCTATTGGTTTTGTAGGCGTTGTGGTTTCTTTCTTTGGCAGAGAGGGAGTGGATACCTCTGGAGAAAACTATAAGCACGGAGAATTAGTAAGCGTAGGCTCCAAGGGCGTACTGGAAAAACCTCTGATGCCTGGAAAATATGCGTTCAATACCGATGCGGGAAAAGTAGTACTTGTTCCCACCACCAATATCATCTTAAAGTGGAACAAAACCGAAACTGGCGACCATAAGTATGATGAAAATCTTACGGAAGTGGATATTATCACCAAGGATGCGTTTGAGCCTTCCCTTCCATTGTCCGTAGTCATGCATATAGACTACAAGCAGGCGCCATGGGTCATTCAGCGTTTTGGAGATATTGGGATGCTGGTAAACCAGTCTCTTGATCCGCTGGTCAGTGCATATTTTAAAGATGTGGCGCAGACGAAGACACTCATCGAGCTGATACAGGAGCGAAGTGCCATTCGTGAACGGGCTGTTCTTGAAATGAAAGAGAAGTTTGAAAAATATAATCTTCAGCTTGAGGAAGTATTGATCGGTACACCGAAAACCACAGTAGCCGATACTCAGATTGAGAATATTCTGATGCAGCTTCGGGAACGTCAGATTGCAGAGGAAAAAAAGGTCACCTACCAAAAACAGCAGTCTGCGGCGGAAAGTGAAAAATCCCTGCGTGAAGCCCAGGCAGTAGCAGAACAGCAAAGTTTCCTGACCAAATCCAAGATTCAGATTGAGATTGAGGGTAACAATGGTGCAGCACTTGCTAGCCGTGCAGAGCAGGAATCCAATCAGATCATAGCTCTTGCGAAAGCCAATGCATCTAAAATCAAGCTGGAAGGCGAGGCGGAAGCTTCCAAGGAATCCAATGTGGGATTAGCCAAAGCCCAAGCCATTGAGGCACAGGTAAAAGCGTATGGGGGCGCTGAATACCGGGTTATTCAGGAGATTACGGATAAGCTGGCCGATGCTGTTAAAAATGCGACTGTTGATATCGTTCCGAAAACGGTTGTGCAGATGGGGAACGGAGAAAACGGAAACGGTGCTGGCGGAACCGGAACTATAATGGATACACTGCTGAAATTTATTACTTTGGATAAACTTGGCGTATCCCTGCAGCATATGAATGAGCCGTCTGCTGTTACTACGGAAGAAGAGCCCCTGGTCAAATCAGAACAAGGGGAAGAGAATATGGTTTAAATTGCTGACATAAAATAAAGGACCCGATAAAAGCCAATTTACTTTATCGGGTCTTATTATTTCAATTCTGCTATACTGGGCACAGAAAGGAGGCAGGATGGACTATTTAAAAGAAATGAATCATGCAATTGACTATATTGAAAGCAATTTGGATGGAGAGATTGATTACACCATGGTAGCAAAGCTGGCTTGCTGTTCGATCAGCTGTTTTCAACGGATGTTTTCTTATATCGCAGATATACGCTTGTCAGAATATATCCGGCGCCGGCGAATGTCATTAGCTGCATTTGAATTGCTAAACAGCAATGTGAAAGTAATCGACCTGGCTGTTAAATATGGTTATGAATCCCCGGATTCTTTCTCCCGCGCATTTCAAGCGATTCATGGAGTAATTCCCTCTGTGGCACGCAGTGACGGGAAGTCTTTAAAAGCTTATCCTCGTATAACCTTTCATATTTCTATTAAAGGAGATGCTGAGATGAATTACAGGATTGAGAAAAAGGAAGGGTTTAGAATTGTAGGAATGAAGAGACATTTTCACGCACCTGAGGATGATCCGGGTGCTGTGGACAAATTTTGGAGGGAAGTCTTGAAAGACGGGACTTACGAAAAATTAATCGGTTTATCCAATGGTGCTCCAAAAGGTGTTCACGGTTTTATTCAGGTGTTAAGTGAGGAAAACGTGGATTATACCATTGCATGTATCACTGATCAGGAGCCGCCGGAAGGAATGGAAAGCTTTGTCATAGGTGAATCAACCTGGGCCGTTTTTGAACTGGAAGGTCCGGTGAGTAAAACATTGGAGGTTGCATGGAAATGTATTTTCAGTGAGTGGCTTCCTGCTTCAGGCTATGAATATGCAGAATCTGTGGATATTGAATGCTTTCCTGATGAGGGAGACAGAGGTGCCAAAGAGTTCAAATTCGAGATATGGCTGCCGGTTAAAAAAGAATCATGATAGTGAGATACCGCCAGGGATTTAACAGGTCCTGACGGTATCTTTTATTTAAACTTTTGTTAACGGCTTCCGCCGCCGCCTCCCCCGGAAAAACCGCCGCCGCCCATAGAACTGACACCGCCTCCGGTTCCGTCCATGTTTGCACTGGGGGACGCAGCACTGGAAACATGGTTTGTCATGGTCATTAAATATAACATACTATAGGAATTACAGCCATACAGACCTGCAAAGGAATTAAAATATGCCGGGTCAAGGGCTTTCATACTTTGAAGAACCTGTTCCCCCATATGAAACAGGGTGGCGAAGACTAAATAATCACCCCATAATGCTCCCTGGGAGGTCTGGTATTGTTTTTGCCCACCCAAATCTTTTAAATATTTTTGAAACCCAAGTATTCTGACTGCCTGTTCAAAGCCAGAAGAAGTGAAACGAAGAGTACCTTTTATGTCTGTGGCGGCTGCATTTAAGTGCATTAATTCATTGTCGCCTTCCAGTTTCACTGCTTTTTCCCAGGCAGTGAGCTTCTTATGAAAATTTTCTGAACGCTTTCCAATATCAGAAATC
Source organism: Lacrimispora sp. (assembly GCF_031982545.1). Lineage (GTDB taxonomy): Bacteria > Bacillota > Clostridia > Lachnospirales > Lachnospiraceae > Lacrimispora. Next base: position 291,531 of record NZ_DALYXB010000007.1, on the reverse strand, counting down.
CGAAGAACTCCATTTTCGTCAGCTTCACTGGCTAAGATTTGATACAGGGAATTCTCCGCTTCAGTTCCATGAGGCTTATTCTGTCCGAATACCACCGCTTCTTCTTTTTTCAGCTTTTTTCCGTCCTCATTTTCCCCATTTTCCATGCGGATATACCCTGCTTCCTGCCAGCGGATAAGATATGCTCCCAGCGCATCTAAGGGAATCCCCCTGCGCAGCAGATGCATAGCGGAATATACGGCAGGAATACTGCCTCCAAAGGGAATGGTCCAGTTGATATCTATATGTTTCATTCCAGGAAACCTCATAACAGTTCCGTCTGCCAGCTTATATCTGGAATAAAAGAAGATACTTGGAATAATGACAGCTGCTGACGCTGCTAAAATGGAAAAGAGGATCGCTTTAGCCAGATCAGATTTATCATTATCAGCCGATTTCTGCAATTTTTCAAACGACATACCGCCTGCTTTCGCCATGGGAAATAAGCTTCTGTCGAAGCGGCAGAGCACATTTCCATAATCATTTTTTTCCAACGCTTCTGAAGAATAAGCGATCAGACTGCCGCCCGGGTCTATTTCCACCTGACCTGTAAAACCGTAAGCCCAGATTCTGGAGTTGTCCTGGGTTAATTGTGTATCAGGCATCCGGATTTTCATGGAAATCGATTCAGGAGCGCTTGAAAGTTCTGATATAAACTGATGGTAAAATCCAGCATAGTCACCGTAATCTTTCACCAGACCATCCAGGGTATATTGTATGGTATATTGATGGTCGCCATAGTTCCCAATTCCCCAGCAAAGTTCATATCCCTGTGAGGTTTTTAATATGCCGCAGGTACCGGCCTTTTCTTCTCTGGAACGCTTTGTATCCCAGTTTTCCAGGGTTTTGTATTGCTTTCCTGATTCGTCTGATACAAGAAGAGAATGAACGCTCATTCCTTTCATGTGATACAACGCTTTGTAATATTCCGTACCGTCAGATACACCGCGGACATCCCAGACTTCTGTTATAACGGCAGATCCATCTTTCTTTAACAGGACGTCTACATTGATTGATGGGATTGCCTGTTCTGCTGCAAATACCGGGACTGCATTCATTAAAAAGACAACTGCAATCAGTAAAAAAAAGTGGAATAAACTTTTTTGTTTTATTTTCATTTTCTTCTCCTGTCTTATAATTAGTCAATATGTAACGAAATGTTGTTTAAAATGCACTTATTGTAGAGTATACCACATTTTTAAATTCATATCACATTTAAAACAATACTGCAAAATCAGGAGGAGCACTTCCTGTATCCTTTGCATATCATATAAAGGGAGGCGATAATTCACAGATTTGCAAGATTGTGTCGGACAGCCAGTGGAAATCACCAAGGATAAAAGGGCAGTAAAAATGTATTAAGGGAGAGAGTATATGATGAAGAAGCTATTAAGTGCAACAGCAGTATCCAATCCAACATGGTATGCAGATGAGAGAGTTATTTTTCATGGACAAGCAAACCCCTATGATTATTATGGCGCAAAGGATCCTACCATTGTTTATTATGGAGGAAAATATCATGTATTTTATACCGGTGCCAATCAAAGCGGTGGCTGGCAGATGCTTTATACATCAGCCTCTACGATTTCAGGTCTTAAAAATGCTGCACGAACCTATATGAGTTCCATTGGAGAAAACTATTTTTGTGCACCTCAGGTATTTTACTTTGAACCAAAGAAGCTATGGTATCTGGTTTATCAGGATGGAACCCATGGAGCAGCATACGCAACAACAACGAATATTGCTGATCCAAAATCCTGGTCAGGGCCTAAATCCTTTGGCATTTCCGGAAACCTGGGATGGGATTATTTTGTGATTTGTGATAATTCCTATGCTTATATGTATAATACCCCAAGTGATGGTTCCGGTAAATTATATGTACGAAGAACTTCACTTTCTAATTTCCCGTCAGGCTGGGGATCTCCATCCGTAGCCATATCAGACACGTTCGAAGGTGCAAATGTCTACAAGTCTCTGGCAGATGGTAAATACTATCTTGCAATTGAAGATCAAAAGGATGGCCGGTATTATGAATTATGGCAGTCTGGCAGCGCCGGAGGTCCGTGGAGCAAATTGGCTGAGAAATGGGCATGGAGAGGAAATTTACAATATAAAGCTGACAGGTGGACCACCAATGTATCTCACGGTGAATTCATCCGTGCCGGATATAATCAGAAGATGGAGATCAATGATATTGATCGTGTTGATTTTCTTATCCAGGGTACTAACAACTTATCAGGACCTTATCAGAAGATTAACTGGGACCTGGGAGTGATTAGAAATTATAAATAGAGAAATGGTACAAGCAATCCCGGGTGCTATATGCCCCGGGATTTTTCTGCCATATCATTGTAAATTAGATTTTCTGGGCTTTACCAGCTTCTGTCTGATTAAAGAGCCTGCAGAATAAATTCCTGTCAGAACAATAAAAATTTCAAGTCTTCCAAGCATCATACCAAGCATTTCCACCACCAGGGTAGCGTTGCCGGTAGCAGGAGAGGTGAGTCCAATGGACAGTCCTACCGTGCCCAGGGCAGAAGCAAATTCAAACATGGCTTCTGTCAGTGAACAATTGGAAGTTACGGTAATCAGAGATGTGCCGATGATATAAAGAAACAGATAAGTTGTTACAAACCCAGTCGTATCCGCAGCCAGAGTGGTGTCAATCTCTGTTTTTCCCTGTGCCCTGTAATAGTAGATCGTCTCCACATTTCTTGGTGAAGTAAGGCGTTTGTGTATATTTAACAGGGCAGTACGGATCATCACATAAACACGGGTCAGTTTGATACCGCCAGCCGTGGAACCGATGCCACCGCCGATTAACATGGTTAATATCAGCATATTCACAGCAAGCGGCGGCCAGGAGGTATAGCTCATACTGGAATAGCCGGTTGTCGAAAGTGCAGAGGTAATATCAAATAAAGCCCGGCGAAGTCCTTCAAACACACTCATATTCATACTGTGTATCAGGGAAAATGCTGTAACAGGAACAGTAAGGATCAGAACAAGAAACATGAAGCGGACTTCGCTGACTTTTAATACCTGCTTCCATTTCCTTTTTGTCAGAAGCAGCAGTACAGCAAAATTTGTGGTGCCTATTAACATTTGAATAATTGTAATGATCTCTATGGAAAAGCTGTTATATTCCCCGATGCTGTTTAATCTGGTTGAAAATCCACCGGTAGACAGGGAGCACATGGTATGATTGACTGCATCAAACAAACTCATACCGGCAATTACATAAGCTGCGGTTCCTATTACTAAAAACCCATGATACATCAGACAAATGGTCTGAGCAGTCTTTTTTAAGTTTGGCAGAAGTTTATCCGGATGCCCCTCGGCGCTATACAGATTCATAGATTGTTTATCCTGTATCAGCATTACCATCATCATTACAAATCCCAGGCCTCCGCAAAATTGCATAAAGCTTCTGTGGAACAGATAGATATGAGGGGTTATAGTCACATCCATGACGGAAAGGCCGGTAGTCGTCCAGCCGCTGACTGCTTCAAACAGTGACTGAACAAACTTGAGCTGCCCGCCCAGTACAAATGGTCCGGCACCAATCAGAACACCCCAGCCCCATGCAAACAGGACTGTAAGGCTGCTGCGCTGCATGGAAGTACGCCATTCAAACTTGGATTCTTCCTTCTTTCTCATCAGACATAGGATACTGCCAAGTACCATAGAGCCAAGTGATGGAAGAATAAATGGTATCATATAGATTGTATCCTGTGGATAAAATGGAACGATTACCAGAGGGACAGCAACTAGGATACCGATCAGAATCATGAGTTTTCCTATATTACTGCGATTATAAAATTTACGGGTCATGTTATCACCTTCCTGTCAATTCCTGAATAGCGGCCATCTCCTGTTTATCCGAGGAGATCAGGACAAGCATATCACCAGCCAGAATCCGGGTGTCGCCTCTGGGCACCATGGTCGTATCCCCACGTAGAATACAGCCCACAATCACTTCCTTAGGAAGATTAATTTCCCACAGCTTTTTCCCCACAGCCGGTGAAGTGCCGGGAATAGGAACCTCTGCAATATTGACCCGCCCTTCCCCAATGGGAATTAAAGTTGTTATTCTATCTACAAAAGCCTGCTGTTCAATAATACCGGTAATTGCAGTAATAGCACAGACAACACTGTCTATTCCCATCTTGTAAAAAAAGTCGGTTTTTTTCGGATCGGTTAAAAGTGCGACTGTCTTTTTTACCTGAAACTTTTTCTTGCACAATTCGCAGATAACAAGATTATCTTCGTCTTTTGCAGTCATGGCAATGGCGATATCCGCATCCTGGGCGCTTGCATCTTCTAAAACAAAGGGACGTGTTCCATCTCCGTGAATCACAGTAAGTCTGTCGATTTCAGACAGTTTCACACAGTCTTCCAATGTATCATTAATGACGGTTACCTGATACCCTTTATTAATTAGTGAGGTGGAAAGAGATTTTGCCTTGCTTCTCCCTCCAACCAGCAATACCTTTGTTTTCATGATTCTGCCTCCTGTTTGTATAATATTTTATCTATTTCTTTTACAGACAAGATGGCAGGGCATATGGTGTCGATTCCAAACTCATGATAAACGTATTCTCTTTCCGGATCATACAGCCTTGCAATAACCCGCTCAATGTGGAATATTTCTCGTGCAACCTGAGCGACCAGTATATTTGCGTTATCGTTATTGGTAACAGCGATTACGGTAGTTGCATTGTTTATCTGCGCTTCCTGCAAAATGTCCAGGTCTGTAGCATCGCCATTTAAGGAAAGACCGCCAAAAGCAGGGGACAATTTTCGAAAAGCCTCTTTGTTTTTGTCAATGATCAGAACATCTTCCCCGTTGTCGGAAAGGGTATTGGCCAGGTTCGCACCTAATCTGCCGCACCCGATGATAATTGTGTAATTTTCATTTTTCTGTTTATTTATCTGAATTTTCATATTCAACTCCTCCTAATGGCCATTGCCATCGGTTATACAATCATTTTCGTCATAAGCGCACCTGCCATTTGAGAAGAAAGTGCCGTAGCATTCCAGATTCTGCCGTGCAGGCAGATATGTGGGGTCAAGTGCCCAGGCTGCTCGAAAGTGCTTCATGGCAGCGGGGTGATCCCCCGTTTTTTCAAGCAGGATTCCAATCAGATTATGGGGCTCCGGCGCATGAGGATATGCTCCAATTGCCTGGCAGATCATGGTTTCACACGTCCGATAGTCCTGCATACTGATTAAATCCCGTATTGTTTCACAGAGGGCTGTAAGAGTTTCTTTATTTTCGTTTAATTCTTTGCTTGCCATTGATGGGAACCTCCTTTGCAGATTTCTTACACAGTTATCCTATCAAAAAAGCTGTGAGCATGGTGTGAGAGACCAGTAATTCCTGTGAGAAAGCTGTGAGGATGAAAAAAAGACCATTTCCGGGTTATGGAAATAGTCTGATATGAAAAATAAAATTGTGTTTATACGTCGGAAAGCCGGTATCCTACCCCGATTTCTGTCAGGATATAGCGTGGCTTCGCCGGGTTTTTTTCGATTTTTCGTCTTAGACCCGCCATCAGTTTTCTAAGAGCCTGAGTGTCAGATCCATACCCTGCCCCGTAGATTTCTTTAATAATATAGTTTGTAGTCAGTACTTTTCCAATATTTCTGAAAAACAAAGAAAGCAGGCTGTATTCCAGAGGGGTGGTGTGCAGTTCGCTGTCCTCAAGATACACCAGACGTTTATCCAGATCAATTTTAAGTTCGCCTACAGTTAAAGTGGCCTGTAACCGGGTACCTCCTGCTTTGTACAGATGGCGGATGGCAACCCGGATGCGAGCCATGAGTTCCATGGAAGAAAACGGCTTTGTAAGATAATCATCCGCTCCATTGTCCAGTGCAGATGCTTTTTCCTTATCCTGATCCCGTGCGGATACCACGATAATAGGCATTTCCGACCATTCACGAACCTTTTTTATCACTTCCATTCCATCAAAATCAGGAAGTCCAAGGTCAAGAAGCATAAGATCAACCTGCTCCGTTACCAGAGTTGACAGCGCACCCTGTGCAGTTCCTGCAGTGATATAAGAAAAACCTTCCTGTTTCAGTGAATAGCAGATAAAATTACGAATCTGTGAATCATCTTCTACAATCAGGATTAGTTCATTCCGGTTTTGCATGATTGTGTTCCTCCTTTGGCAGGGTGAATATAAATTCAGCACCCATCTGGTCAGTTCGGTTATGACCTTCTATGGTACCATCATGAGCTTTGATAATTGCTTCACAGATCGGCAGCCCAAGACCAACACTTCTTTGGGAATCCACTTTTCCGGTGTGAGTGGTATAAAACATCTGGAAAATATTGGGCAGGTCTGATACTGCTATGCCGCACCCGGAATCAGCCACGGAGAAGACGGCGAAATGGTTTTCCTGACTCACTGTAATTTTAATCTCACCAGAGGGAGGTGTTTGTTTAATGGCATTATCAAGTAGATTAATCAGCACCTGCTCAATCAATTTTGCATCCATGGGGACAAGCAGAACTTCTTCAGGGACATCTACCGTAATTTCGTATTCCGGATGGCGCTTTAGGATATGCCCCACAGCTCCGCCAACAACTTCTTCTGCGGCTTCCAGCTGTTTTGTAATGGTAAGACGCCCATCCTGCAGCCGGGTCAGACTTAAAATATTTTCAACCAGTGAATGCAGCCAGTCCGCATCTTTATGAATCCCATCTGCCAGATCATATCTTGGATCCTGTGGTTCGGTCATGTCCATAAGTATCTCTGATGTGCCCATGATTCCGGAAAGAGGTGTGCGAAGGTCATGAGAAATAGCCCGCAGGAGATTACTGCGGTATCGCTCCTGGATTGTTTCCTCTCGTGACTCCTGCTGTTGTCTGGCGCTTCGGAAACGATCCATGGCAAGCGCCGTGCTTTCAATCATGGAACGAAGCAGACGTTTTTGAGGTTCCCCCATGGAAACTGCATGTTCTTTCGGTATTCTAAGAATTCCAAGTACGGATTCTCTGCCGTAAATTGGCCAGTCGTAAAATTCGCTCCCTATGGAATAACCGCTTCTCAAACCTTCTATCCGGTGCTTTACTTCAGCCGTATCATCCACTTTTCTTCGCACCTGCTGATTGCTGTTTAATTGCTGAATAAAGCTCTGCTCTGGCTGACCGCATTCGTCAAAGCACAAACAGGCAGCACGGCAGTTGATAATACCACTGATGGTTCCTGTTGTGATACTTGCAATATCGGCTATATCAGCGGCATCCGTTAATCGGTTGGTAAGGTGAAACAATGCACTTGTTTCCGCTTCTTTTTCCTGTGACTCCAAAGCATTTTGTTTAACTTTCGAAGTAAGGGTGCTTGTGATAATTGCTGTGATTGTCATAATACCAAATGTTATGAAATAAGTTGGATCACTGACAGAAAGAGTATAGTAGGGCTCTGTAAAAAAATAGTTAAAGGTAAAGGTAGCTACTACAGCAGCCACAAGACCGTAAGTATATCCCCTTGTAAAGCGGGCAGTAATTAAAATAGAAAGAAGATAAACAATAACGATGTTTGTTTCAGGGAAGCCAATCATTAAAAAAATCCAGCCGACGCAAGTGGCAGCGGCAATGATTACCGTTGTTATTATTATATATCTTATTATTTCTTTAAAATCTTTATTTTTAAAGAATTTCACGATTCCTGCCTCCGAATTTAAAGCGTTTTGGTAAAGTAATAGCGCTTTCCCGTTACTGGATAGTTCTCTAATGTGAAGACTTCCCTGTATCCATGTTTCTTATAAAACTGAGGCGCCTGAAAACTAAAAGTATCTAAAAATGAATACTTACAACCACGTTCTTTTGCGGTTTCTTCTGCCTGTTTTAAAATATCACTTCCGATCTGCTTTCCCCGTAACTCTTCGCTTACCCAGAGATACTTTACAAACAGCCAGTTTCCATGGGTGCTGCCGATTAACCCTGCAATTTTTCTGCCTGTTTCATCCGGAAGATAGATCCCCAGATCCCTGGGATTTTTGTCTTCAATTCTTTCTAAATTATAGTCCAGCAGGCCGTCGAAAATATATTTTTCATCGGTTTCATGAATGGTATCTGTTATCTCGAAAATCATTAACTTTACTCTCCTTTATACTCAGGCGGTTTAATTTTTACTTGATCAGAGCATATCACATTTACAAACAGGATTCTACCGTTTTTATGCAGTTATTTATAGGAGCGTACTTGACAAGGTCTGAAAAAGAAAGTAAACTTAATACTATTATTGTACTGGGAATGAGGCTCTCCCTGGATCGTTGGATTCAAACCGCACTTTGCTGATGGCTTCTGTATATTTTTTTGAATATACGGAAGTGATCAGTTATTTTTTTGTTAAGGAGTAAAATACAATGTTTTTAGAAAAGTTAAAAAATATAAGGCAGCTTTTTATATTAGGGATATGTGCAGTGGTAATTGGAGCTGTAGTAGGAGTACTTGATGCAGGTTTTGGTAAAATGCTGATTTTTTTAACCGGTGTCAGGGAACGCTATTTTTTCCCCCTTATATTATTCTTACCGGCAGCAGGAGTAATCATAGCAAAAGCATATTCTTTATTTGGGGGGAAATGCGTAAGAGGAATGGGGCTGATTTTTTTGGTAGGTCATGGAGAGGAGGATGTAATTCCGCTGCGGCTGATCCCCTTTACGGTAATCGGCACGTGGCTGACCCATCTTTTTGGGGGCAGTGCCGGACGTGAAGGTGTGGCGGTACAGATTGGTGCAACAGTTTCTCACTGGGTTGGCCGTAGACTGAACATGGTTTCCCATTCAAAGGTATTTCTGATCACAGGTATGGCGGCTGGATTCTCCGGATTGTTTCAGACACCCATTGCCGCGTGCTTCTTTGCACTTGAAGTTTTAATCGCGGGTTCTTTGCAGTATACGGCTTTATTTCCTGCAGTAATTGCAGCTTTTGTGGCCACTTGGGTTTCCGGCAGCCTGGGTCTGGAAAAATTTCATTATAATCTTCAGACACAGATACAGTTGGACCCTGTATTTATTATAAAATTGATTTTATCAGGGATTATATTTGGTTTGGTGGGTGCAATGTTTGCCCATGGCTTAAAACTGGTAAAGGACAAATTGAATAACCGGTTTAAGAGTCCCGTCAGTAAAATAGCCATAGTAGGAATGATCCTGGTGATTTTACTGATTCTGTCAGGAATGGGGCGGTATTCCGGTCTTGGTACAAACTTGATTTCAGCAAGCTTTCATGGCGATAAGATATACCAGTTGGACTGGATTTTCAAATTTGTTTTAACAATTATTACATTGGCAGCCGGATTTCAGGGAGGAGAAGTTACCCCTCTGTTTTCCATTGGATCAAGTCTTGGAGCTGCCTTGGCGGTGATACTTGGCCTGCCCGTTGAATTTGCTGCAGCATTGGGATATACAGCAGTTTTCGGCAGTGCAACCAATACTCTTTTAGCTCCTGTTTTTATAGGAGCAGAGGTTTTTGGATATTCTTATGTACCGTATTTTTTCCTGGTATGCTGCGTGGCTTATGTCTTTAACGATAACAAGTCCATCTATTCGGCACAAAAAAATCTACAGGATATGCTATAATCCATATAGAAAAAACAGGCTGACTTCATTTCTTTTGAAGTCAGCCTGTTCACGTTTTTGTTCTGTTACCGGCACCATTTCTATCTTGACACTTTCTTGATACCGATCATGATGAATTGACACATTCTTGACATCTTTTCTGATATCATTATGATTGCAAATAACAAAAAAGGAGTTGAGAGTAATGGGAATCGTACTGGTAATATCAGGCTGTATTGGTTTGGCTTTGCTGATTTACTTATTCTATATTTTATTTCGAGGTGAGAATTTATGAAGATGATAATCCTTCAGGACATTTTATACGTTTCTCTTCTTATTGGATTGTCCATTCCACTGGGCATTTATATATATAAGGTGATGACTGGTCAGAACGTATTTCTGACCCGAATGCTTGCACCTGTGGAGTATGGGATCTATAAGCTCATGGGAGTGAAAAGTGACGAAGAAATGGGGGCAAAGAGATATGCCCTTTCTGTCCTTATATTCAGTGGAATCGGTTTTATCTTCCTCTGGCTGATGCAGATGCTCCAGGGCGTTCTGCCGTTTCATGAGGCAGGAATAAAAGGCACAAGCTGGCATCTGGCTTTTAATACAGCTGCAAGCTTTGTAAGCAATACCAACTGGCAGGCATATTCCGGTGAAACAGGTCTGACATATTTTACCCAGTTTACAGGGCTTACTGTTCAGAATTTTGTCTCAGCGGCAACGGGAATCGCGGTGGTATTTGCCCTGATCAGGGGTTTTGCTTCGAAAGAGAAAAAGACAATCGGAAGTTTTTGGGTGGATCTGACCAGAACTACGCTCTATGTACTGCTTCCATTGTCCATGATTCTTGCCATTGTGCTGGTTTCACAGGGAGTCGTTCAGACCTTTGGACCATATAAAGAGGTTGCCATGCTGGAAAATGGTGGGGTTCAGACCATTCCCCTGGGACCAGCGGCAAGCCAGATTGCCATTAAACAGCTTGGAACAAACGGCGGCGGATTTTTCGGAGCAAATTCGGCATTTCCTCTGGAGAATCCCACGGCATTATCAAACCTTCTGCAGGTGCTGTCCATTCTTCTGATTCCCGCATCGCTGTGCGTGTCTTTTGGAAAAGCGGTAAAGGACAGCACTCAGGGAAGAGTCATCTATTTTGTCATGATGTTTTTCTTTGCTGTTTCCCTGATTGCGGTAACAGCCAGTGAGCAGTTTACCGCTCCATACTTTGTGGGAGCAGCAGCTTCTGCCAGCATGGAAGGGAAAGAGGTGATTCATGGAGCAGGCGCATCGTCCTTATGGGCGGTGGCGACTACTGCAGCTTCAAATGGTTCAGTAAACTCCATGCACGACAGCTTCACGCCCCTTGGCGGCATGGTATTAATGTTTCTGATGCAGCTGGGAGAAATTGTTTTTGGCGGTGTGGGCAGCGGCCTTTATGGAATGCTGGCATTTGTCCTTCTCACCGTATTTATTGCAGGACTGATGGTGGGCAGGACTCCGGAATATTTAGGGAAAAAGGTGGAGCCGTATGATATGAAAATGGTTTGTCTGCTTGTGCTCGTTCCGCCCCTGGTAACGCTGATTGGTACTGCAGCAGCAGTTTCCATGCCTGCCGCTTCGTCATGGCTGACCAACTCAGGTGCTCATGGTTTTTCTGAGATTTTATATGCCTTCTCTTCAATGGGAAATAACAATGGCAGCGCCTTTGCCGGTTTTAACGCGAATACTGTTTTCACCAATTTAACCGGTGGTTTCATAATGCTGCTTGCCCGTTTTATACCCATGACTGCTGCAATTTACCTCGCCGGAAATATGGCCGGTAAGAAAACAGTTGCTGGCGGTGAAGGAACATTATCAACCAGCGATAGCATGTTTGCTGGGCTTTTAATCGGAGTAATCTTTATCATCGGAGCGCTGAGCTTTTTACCAGCCCTGGCCCTTGGTCCGATTGCAGATTATTTTACGATGCGATAGAATGAGGTGATCAATATGGAAAAGAAACGTGTAAATAAAAATATTTTTGCGGACGCGCTGAAACAATCCTTTATAAAGCTGGCTCCGGGCATACAAGTGAAAAATCCTGTCATGCTGGTAGTCTATATTGGAGCGATTCTGACAACTGCTCTTTATATCCTGTCATTTATGGGCGTTAAAGATGAGAACGGAGGCTATATCCTAGTCATATCACTCATTTTGTGGTTTACTGTTTTGTTTGCAAATTTTGCAGAATCCATTGCCGAAGGGCGTGGGCGGGCACAGGCCGATACTCTTCGTAAGGCGCGTAAGGATGTGAGGGCGAGGAAGCTTAAGTCGGCAGGAAATGTGGATGAATACACAGAAATATTATCGGCAGAGTTGAAAAGAGGAGATATCGTTTACGTGAAAGCCGGAGAACAGATTCCCATGGATGGAGAGGTAATCGACGGTGCAGCATCTGTGGATGAAAGTGCCATTACTGGTGAATCAGCTCCTGTTATCCGGGAATCAGGCGGGGATAGAAGCGCGGTGACAGGAGGAACCACTCTGGTATCTGACTGGCTTGTAATTGAGGTGACGGCGGAAGCTGGAGAGAGTTTTTTAGATAAGATGATTGCCATGGTGGAAGGCGCGTCCAGAAAAAAGACACCCAATGAGATTGCACTTCAGATCTTGCTGGTGACTTTAACCATTATTTTCCTGGTGGTAACAGCGGCTCTTTTGCCCTTTTCAGGATTTGCAAGCCTCCAGGCTGGCAGAGGTTCGGCCATTTCCATCACAAATGTGATCGCCCTTCTGGTCTGCCTTGCCCCCACTACCATCGGCGCGCTATTGTCCTCCATCGGCATAGCCGGTATGAGCCGTTTAAATCAGGCAAATGTACTGGCTATGAGCGGCCGGGCGATTGAAGCCGCAGGCGACGTGGATGTACTTTTGCTGGATAAGACCGGAACAATCACTTTGGGAAACCGTCAGGCAAGTGAATTTATTCCGGTAAATGGTGTGACGGAGCAGGAACTGGCAGACGCTGCCCAGCTTTCCTCTCTTGCCGATGAAACGGCAGAAGGCCGAAGCATTGTGGTTCTGGCTAAGGAGAGGTTTGGAATACGTGGGAGAGAACTTTCCCGGCTGAATGCAGAATTTGTGGAATTTACAGCAAAAACCAGGATGAGCGGCATTGACTATCAGGGAACACAGATCCGGAAAGGTGCGGCAGAATCAGTAAAGGCCTTTGTAACAGAACAGGGTGGTATCTATCCGGAGGAATGCCAGCAGATTGTGAAACGTGTTGCAGGTGCAGGAGGAACACCCCTTGTAGTTGCAAAAAACAGCCAGGTGATGGGTGTTATCTATCTGAAAGATATTGTCAAGAATGGCGTGAAGGAACGTTTTGAAGATTTACGTAAAATGGGAATCAGAACAATCATGATTACCGGCGATAATCCCATGACTGCTGCAGCAATCGCAGCAGAAGCAGGTGTGGATGATTTTCTGGCAGAGGCAACACCGGAAGCCAAGCTGGCACTCATCCGTGACTATCAGTTAAAAGGGCATCTGGTAGCCATGACCGGTGACGGAACCAACGATGCTCCGGCTCTGGCACAGGCAGATGTGGCTGTGGCAATGAATTCCGGTACCCAGGCGGCAAAGGAAGCTGGCAACATGGTGGATCTGGACTCAAGTCCGACGAAGCTGATTGATATTGTACGGATAGGCAAACAGCTGCTAATGACAAGAGGCTCTCTGACCACATTCAGTGTGGCAAATGATGTGGCGAAATATTTTGCCATAATTCCTGTTTTATTCTTTGGGATATATCCCCAGCTGACGGCCTTAAACTTTATGGGGCTGACCAGTTCAAAGACTGCCATTCTTTCGGCCATTATTTATAACGCGCTGATTATTATAGCGCTCATCCCTCTGGCACTGAAAGGTGTGAAATACCGGGAACTGCCTGCAGGAAAGCTGCTGAAAAGAAACATGCTGGTTTACGGTCTTGGCGGTATTGCAGCTCCGTTTATTGCAATAAAACTGATTGATATGCTGCTGACTGCCAGTAAAATTGTGTGAGGTGAAACGAGGATGGGAAAAACCAATATATTGAGACCCGCTTTTATCTGTTTCTTTGTAATGACAGTATTGTGCGGAATACTTTATACAGCAGCAATTACAGGGATTGCACAGATTATATTTCCAAAACAGGCAAACGGAAGTATGATTACAGTTACATTAAAGGATGGTTCGAAAAAGGAGTACGGATCTGAACTGATGGCCCAGGATTTTACAAAGCCGGAATATTTAATAGGAAGACCTATGGGTACGTCCAACTTATCGCCTGTAGGGAAAGAGCAAAAAGAACTGGTGGAGGAGCGGATTGACTGGTGGCATTCCATTGATCCGGAAAATACAGCAAAAATACCAATGGATCTGGTAACAGCTTCGGGAAGCGGTGTAGATCCCCATATTTCACCAGAAGCCGCGCAGTATCAGGCCTCACGGATTGCCAGGGAACGAAATATAAGTAAGGAAGCCGTGAAAGAATTGATTGAAAAATATACGACAGTACCATTTCTGGGTATCTGGGGTGAGCCGGCTGTTAATGTGCTGAAAGTAAATTTAGCCCTTGATGGATTGCTCTAATTCAAAGTGATTCAGCTTGTTTATTATAGAGAATAATGGTGATATAATAGGAGGGAGGTGAGAAATAATGGAAATAGAGGAAGCGCGTCCAGATCCCGATGTCATTTTAGATGAAATCAGGGCACATCAGGAAAAGGATTCCGGGAAGCTGAAAATTTTTTTCGGCTATGCGGCAGGAGTAGGCAAAACTTATGCCATGCTTGACGATGCACAGGAACAGTACCGGTGTGGCAGGAACGTACTGGTTGGCTATATTGAACCGCACACACGCCCGGATACCATGCAGTTTTTGCAGGGACTGCCTGCAATACCGCCCAGAAAGATATTATACCGCAATATAGCGCTTCAGGAATTTGATCTGGACGAAGCGTTAAGACGCAGACCGGAGCTGATTCTGGTAGATGAACTTGCCCATACAAATGCGGAAGGTGTCAGAAACAGGAAACGATTTCAGGATATAGAGGAGCTTTTAAATGCAGGAATTGACGTTTATACCACTGTCAATGTTCAGCACATGGAAAGTCTGAATGATGTGGTTGAGGACATAACAAAAGTAAGAGTAAAGGAAACGGTTCCTGACTATATCTTTGAACGTGCCGATATGATAAAGCTTGTTGATATTGAACCACAGGAGCTGCTGCGGCGCTTTGAAGAAGGTAAGATCTACAGGCCGGATCAGGCACAGACTGCCATGATCAATTTCTTCTCCCTTGCCAACTTAAAGCTGCTGCGCGAAATTGCCATGAGAAAAGCAGCCGACAGAATCAGCAATGAAAATCAGAATGAACGGCGGCTCTCTCAAAAACTGGCCAATACCAAGATGCTGGTTTGTATCGGACCGTCTCCCTCGTCAGCAAGATGTATCAGGTGGACGGCGCGGGCGGCTGATGCTTTTCATGCACATTGGGTGGCTCTCTATGTTGAGCGTATTGACAACAATGATCTGACGAAAGAGCAGCAAAAAACAATCCGTACAAACCTGGATCTGGCTGAAAAACTGGGCGCCGAAATTGTTACTCTCTCCGGTCATGATATTGCGGAAACGGTCTCCCAGTACGCAAAGCTGTCGGGAATCACCAACATAGTCGTAGGAAAAAGCCGGAATAAAAAATCCATCAGGAATCTGTTTGAATTGGACTTTGAGGATAAGCTGATTTCTCTTCTGCCCAATATTGAGATATACATTATACCTGGCAGCACAATCCGCCGGAATTATAAAAAGCCCCGCAGAACAATCCCCATTAAAAAATTCAACTTTACCTGGCTGGATTTTACCAAGACTATGGGGCTTTTAACAGCGGCAACTGTTCTGAGTCTGGGACTTCGAAGGCTGAATATCGGTGATCAGAATATTATAATGGCGTATATTCTCTCAGTCCTGATCATTTCAAGAGTTACCACAGGGCATGTATATGGAGTGATTGCGTCGGTTATAAGCGTATTGGCCTTTAATTTCTTTTTCACAGAACCCTACTACACTTTTAACACCATACAGGCTGGATATTCCGTTACATTTCTCATCATGCTGCTGGCAGCCCTGATTACAAGTACTCTGACGGTGAGGATTAAGACACAGGCAAGTCTGGCAGTACAAAGGGAACGTCGTACGGAGGTTCTTTATGAAATTAACAAAAAGCTTCTTATAACAAGAGGACTTGAACAGATCGTTGCCCTGACAAATGAATACATTGTTAATTTGTTTGGCCGTTCCGTTGTATTTTTTGCTGCTGACCCGGAACTGGGAGACGATGGAAGTATGGTACAGGGACCAGATGACGTAGATGGCTCTGTACTTAACTCAGCAGATGAGAAGGCTGTGGCTCACTGGGTTTTTCTTAATCAGAAACGGGCGGGAGCCGGAACGGATACACTTATGGGGGCCTCTGCATTTTATATGCCGGTTATTTCTCAGGGAAAGGTGCTTGCCGTTTTAGGTATTTCCTGCTTAAAAGGTACATTGGATCACAACACCCGGCTGTTTCTGCGCATGATAGCCTCTCAGGTGGCCATGTCCCTGGAACGCCAGCGCCTGTCAGATGAACAGAGGAGTATCATTGTCGAGGCGGAAAAAGAAAAAATGCGGAGCAATCTTCTGCGGGCAATCGCACATGATCTTCGTACACCTCTTGCCGGGATTCTTGGTGCCAGCTCTGCCATTCGTGAAAATAAGAATACTCTTGATGAGAAAACCTGTGAGAAGTTGAATGGAGATATTCAGGAGGAGGCACAGTGGCTCCTGCGTATGGTTGAAAATCTTTTGTCTGTGACTCGTATTAATGAGAGTGCCTCCAAAGTAACAAAAAGTCCCGAAGCCGCTGAGGAAGTGATCGCTGAAGCCGTTGGACGTATTAAAAAGAGATTCCCCCAGCGTAAAATAATTGTCAGTGTGCCAGATGATCTGCTGGAAGTTCCTATGGATGGAACCCTGATTGCCCAGGTACTCATTAATTTACTGGAAAATGCCATTAAACATTCAACGGATGACTCTTTTGTAGAAGTCATTTTAAAAAAGACAGGAGAAAATGCCCTGTTTCAGGTGCTTGACCATGGGAAAGGAATCGCAGACGAGGATTATCCTTATCTTTTTACAAGTTATGTACCAAACGGAAACAAAAGCTCTGATTCCTCCAGGGGCATGGGGATCGGTCTTTCTATCTGTATGACAATTATAAAGGCACATAACGGTACGATGGAAGCGTATAACCGGTTAGAGGGAGGAGCAATCTTCCAATTCTCATTGCCGCTGGAAGGAAGTGATTCGTATGGAGATTAAACCGATGGTTCTGGTTATAGAGGATGAAAATGCCATCTGCAACTTTATAACAGCAATCTTAAATTCCAACGGGTATCGGGTGGCAAAATCAAACACCGGTAAGACAGGGCTTTCTATGGCAGCTTCTTATAATCCTGATGTGATTCTCCTTGATTTAGGGCTTCCGGATATGGACGGTGTGGAAGTGTTAAAGGGCATTAGGGAATGGGGCAGAATACCCGTGGTCGTAGTTTCTGCCCGGGGTCATGAAAGAGAGAAAGTAGAAGTACTTGATTTAGGTGCAGACGATTATATCGTAAAACCATTTGGTACATCGGAACTGCTTGCCCGCATACGGACAGCGCTTCGGCACAGCCCTCAAAGCATGGGAGGGGAATCAAATGAAACTGAGAAGATAATCATAGGTGATCTTGAAATTGATTTCGGAAAACGGCTGGTTCTTCTTGACGGAAATATGGTTCATCTGACGCCGGTAGAGTATAAAATCCTTGCTTTGCTGTCAAAAAACCCAGGAAAAGTGCTTACCCATGATTATATTATCAAGGAGATATGGGGAGCTTATGCCGATAACAGCCATACTCTGCGTGTTAATATGGCGAATATCCGGAGAAAAATTGAATCAAATCCAGGATTTCCTAAATATATTTTAACGGAAATGGGAGTAGGATACCGAATGGCAGAGGAAGTAAATTAAAAGTGGACAGGAGTGTGATAAATATGAAACGACTGATTTTAGTAACATCCCCTCCGGCAAGCGGAAAAACATATATATCCAAACAGCTTGCCAGGAATTTAAAGCATGTTGTTTATCTTGATAAGGATACTCTGATTGTTTTATCCAAGCAGATATTCGTGGTAGCTGGTCAGGAATACAACAGAAGTTCTGATTTTTTTGAGGCTAATATCCGAGATTATGAGTATATGGCAATCGTTGATCTTGCCATGGAGGCTTTGGACTATGATGACATTGTTCTGATTAATGCTCCATTTACAAGAGAAATAAGAGATACCGGGTATATGAATGGCCTGCGGGAAAGACTGGCAGAAAAAGATGCAAAGCTTACAGTAATATGGGTTCAGACGGATGTGGAAGTATGCAGGCAGAGAATGATAGAGCGAAACAGTGACCGGGATCAGTGGAAGCTGGATCATTGGGAAGAATATATTGCAGGTGTTAATTTTGAAATACCAGAAGAATTAGATGACCCCAATTGTAACGATGATCTGTTAATCTTTAAAAATTCATCAGATGCCGAATTTCAGACATCCATGAAAGAAATATTAGAAATTATTGAAAGCGAATAGCGTTTACTTTTATATGTAAAACAGGCTGACACCAGAATTAGATAGTCAGCCTGTTTTTTGTTGTTGAAAGTTTAAATAAGCTGTTAAAAATCTGTATTGACTAATATATCATGATGTTATATCATTAAAATACATTAAATAGATCCGGTAACTGCCATCATTGCAATAGCAGGCCGATTATTAAAAAAGGAGTATACGATAATGAGACAACGAGTTCGCAAAGGTATATTGGTTTTTTCTGCTTTAATGTTTCCAATGTCATTTTTTCTTTTATCCCCTTTTGTAATTGTTTTATCTGCCACACAGGGTGTTTTGAATGGAAGTGCCATGATTTTTGGGCTGCTACTGATGTTTTCATTAATTGGAAGCCGGCTTTTCTGCGGATGGCTTTGCCCTGGAGGTGCTGTACAGGATTTTATTTCCGGTGCTAACAGCCGACACTGGAACAGCCGGTGGAAAAATGTGACTAAGTATATGATCTGGCTGGTGTGGTTTTCATTCATCGTTTTTCTTTGGATACATAATCGTCCCCTAAAAGCAGATTTCCTGTATTTTATAGACATTAATACACAATACCTTATTATTTATGGAATTGTAATGTCCATTATATATTTGTTCACTTTAATGACTGGTAAACGTGGAATGTGCCACAGCCTTTGCTGGATGGCTCCGTTTATGGTAATTGGCGAAACAATTGCAGACGCACTTCATATACCAAGATTCCGGTTGAAGGCGAAACCTAATAACTGCGTCTCCTGTGGTAAATGCAGCAAAGTCTGTCCAATGGGGCTGAATATAGCTGAGATGGTTAAATCAGGTAGTGTAGAAAGTAAGGAATGTATTAACTGCCTGGAATGTGTGGATGGATGTCCAAAGAAAGCAATAGAATTTGGAATATGCAGGAAACCGTGATTCATATAAGGAACGGTATTTCTTTTCCTGGCTTTGAACAGTATAAAAGCTTAAATAAGTTTTATACTAATAAAAAAGACAAATTGGAGTTAATATGAAAGCAAATAAGAGACTGACAAAAACATTTAAACACGCCGAACCCGTAACCTTTGATAAAAATTCTAAATTTATATTTTTTAGTGACAGTCACCGTGGAGATGACAGTGTTTCAGATGAATTTATCCGGAACCAGAACATTTTTTTACATGCTCTTAATTATTATTACAAAGAAAACTATGTTTATGTAGAAGTTGGTGACGGTGATGAATTATGGGAATATAAAAATTTCAGTGTCATTCGGCTGGCCCATACGGATGTGTTTACTGCAATGAAGAAGTTTTATGATTCCGGACGGTTCATTATGTTATATGGGAATCATAATATTTATCTTAAGTCCAAACATTTTGTAAAATCCAATTATTATCAATTTTATGATTATTACAATCAAAAGACGGTAGATTTATTTAAGGGAATAAAACCAAAAGAGGCTTTGGTTTTACAATATAAAGAAAACGGGCAGAAGATCTTTGTACTTCATGGACATCAGGGAGATGTTATGAATGATCAGCTATGGGTTGTGTCCATGCTGCTGCTGCGTTATTTTTGGAGATATCTCCATCTTGTAGGTTTTGACAATCCCACAAGCCCTGCCCGTAATTTATTTAAGAGGCATAAGATAGAACGGATCTACGATGAATGGATTAAGAAAAAAAAGGTTATGCTGATTTGCGGTCATACCCACAGGCCTAAATTTCCAAAAGCAAATGATCTTCCCTATTTTAACACTGGCTGCTGCACCCGGACAAGAGGAATATCAGGTATTGAGATAATAGGGGGTGAAATCCTGATGGTTGACTGGAGGATCGCAGCCGATGAAGAAGGAGGGCTTAAAGTCCTCCGTACTGTAGTCAGAGGACCGGAGCCCATTGAAAAATACAACATCTGGAAATAAACCAGACTTTTTAAAAGGATATTTCAAAAACAGCTCCCTGGTCCCGGTTATATGCTTTAATTCTGCCGTTTAACAACTCTGCTGCAGATTTTGCGATGGCAAGCCCTAAACCGAAATTACCATTTTTCCCTTTATAGAAACGGTCGAAGATAAAGGGAATGTCGTTTTGGGGAATTCCATCTCCATCATCTGATATAATTAAAGATACAATTCTGCCTCTTTTTTCCAGGGAGATGGTGACTTTCTGCCTTGCATAGCGCATGCAGTTGGACACGATGTTAATAACTGCCTGGGAGAGAATTACATCGTCAGTCTGAATCATTACGTCATATTCGGGCAGAAGCAGTTCTAACTGTTTCGCTGATTTAGCCGCCAGTCCCATAAGACGCTGAGTATAATCTTTTAATAAATGACACAGGTTGACCTCTTCCCACTGTGGTTTGTACGTTCCGCTTTCGTAGCGGGAGAGTGTGAGCAGTTCGCTCACAAGTTCGTTTAAGCGTATGCTTTCACGTTTGATAATCTGAGCTGCTTCTTTTGTATCAGGGAATATGCCGCTTTCAATTCCTTCGGCATACCCCTGAATGGACATGAGTGGGGTTCGAAGTTCATGAGAAGCATTTTGCAGAAATGTCTTCTGATTTTTGTCATAGGTCTCCAGCCTTCCCACCATGATACTGATGTTATCATAAAGCTGCTTAAACTCCAGTGTATCCTGGGGAATGTTAAAATGGCTCACATCAAAATCCCCCTGTCCGATCTGCAGGGAAAGAACACCAAGCCTGGTGATGGGCACTGTAATATGTGCCGCAATTCTCTCTGAAAAATAGATGGCGATCAGGATACCAAGAAGCATGATGGCAAAAAGAATAAGATTGACTGCTCCCAGATATTTATTCATTCGGTCTGCCGGAAGGACAAATACGGCAGTAAGATTACTTAAATCGTCATTGTTCATGGAATAGGCGATGGTGAAGTACTTTTTACCGTTTACAGGAATGGTATAAACGGTGCCCTGGTTCATCTTAAGATACTGGTCCTTTATGACATCTAAATATGCAATCTGGGAGGGGGCAAGCTTTATCTGTGATGGAAATACAGGTTTTGCATCCCGATCCAGGAGATAGAAATCCATACCTTGTGAAAAATGAGAGGATTTAAGTGCCATGAGGATATTCCTTGCCATACTCAATGCTTTCTTCTCTGAGGGCTGGCCTCCGTCTGTTTCCAGTTCACTTTTTATTTCCTTTTCCACTGCACGAATTGTAGTTTTTAATTCATTTTTGGCAGTAGCATTGCTGTAGATCCGAAAGGAAAGATTAAATAAGATAAGGGTGGCCAGGGGAATCAGTATGAGTAGAGTTAAAAATGGTTTCTGGATTTTATTTTTTATACTCTTCATGGGTATCTCCTAATTCCAGGCGGAAACCAAAACCCCAGACAGACTGTATTTTTACATCTGCTTCTGCAGCTGCCAGTTTTTTTCGCAGCCTTTTAATTACATCATCGGTTGCTCTGGTATCTGCTTCAAAATCAAATTTCCAGACATGCTTTAGCAACTCTTCCCTGGACACTGCCTGTTCCTTTTTTTCCAGCAAATAGACCATAAGAGCAAATTCCGTGGGGGTAACATCAAGTGTCTTTCCGTTAACGGAAAAATCTCTTTTATTTACATCAGCTTTTATATTTCCAAAAAGACAGATTTCTCCCTTGTAGCTGCCTAAGTCTAACTCCATTCTCCGAAATAATGCTTTTACTCTGGTTACAAGCTCCATGGGAGAAAAAGGCTTTGTTAAGTAATCGTCAGACCCTAAGGTGATTCCGGCTATGCGGTCTGCTTCGCTGTCTCTGGCAGAAACAATTACAATCAGTGCATTACTTCTTTTCCTGATCTCCCGGCACAACACCAGTCCGTCCGTACCAGGCATCATAACATCTAAGATTACCATATCTGAAGGATATTTATCAAAGGCGGCATACAATTGGTCTCCGTCTGGAAATGTCTGTACCTCAAACCCCTCAGCAGCCAGAAAAAGCTGTATTAAATCCCTGATGGGCTGTTCGTCATCTGCAAGGTAAATTCGTTTCTTTTCCATTTATCTAACCCTTCCTTTCGGCTGTTTCGTATATTTTATCATTTTCTATTTCGAATTCATAGAGCTGCCACAATTTTGCCACAGTTTCACCTTTGAAATGCGTCAGGTAATGGTAGTATGATTTCAAACAGAAAAGAAAAAATTCCCCCCAATGAAAGGAGTAACAATTATGAAGAAATCAATAAAATCAATTACATCTCTTTTAACAACCGCTATGCTTATCACAGGAACAGTAGCCATCCCAGCTCAGGCAGCAACAACAGCAGTAAATCCTACGAAAGCAGCAGCAACAACACAGGCAAGTAAGGCAGGCACAGCAGCCAAGACAACAGAAGCAGCCAAGACAACAGAAGCAGCCAAGACAACAGAAGCAGCAAAAACAACAGAGGCAGCTAAGACAACAGAGGCAGCAAAAGCAGCAGCTGTAAAAACAGATAAGAAAGCCGTTACAAAAAAGGCAGCCAAAGTAAAGAAACATAAAAAAGCAGTTGCAAAGAAGACCAGCAAGGCTAAAAAACATAAAAAAGCAGCTGTAAAAAAGACAAAAGCAGTAAAAAATCAGAAAAAAGCAGCAAAGGTAAATAATACAGCAGCAAAGACAGCAAAGACAGCAACTACAAAAAAGTAATACATAGGAATATATAAATAAATATTTTTTCATCATCGACTGCACTATTTATAAAATTGAGACCGGATTTTTCTGGCTCTCATATAAATTAAATAGTGCAGTATTTTTAAACGTTTCTCTAATCTTCAATAAAAAATCCATCTTGTGTATAATGCACAAATAATAACTGCTATTTTAATTAGATTTTACACGTTGACATAACGCTGTTTTTTCACTATACTTAATCCATTAAAAGGATTGTTACTCTTTGAGGCATTACCTGTTTTATTTGGTATGCTTTCAGGGAGTTTTTTTGTTTATTTACGTACTTTCAAGTGAGGAAATATTATGAAGGTTATAAAAAAGATTAACAATAATGTTGCATTATGTGTGGATAATCATAAAAAAGAGTTAATTGCTTTTGGCAAAGGAATCGGTTTTCCCGATATGCCTTATGAGATCAAGGATCTTAGTTCCATTTCAATGACCTTTTATCGAATGGACCAGAGCTTTTATAAATTACTAGAGGAAATACCAGAGGAAGTTTTTGAGGTATCGGCTATTATTGTCAAAAAAGCTCAAATGACACTGGATAGCAGTTTAAATCCCAATCTTTTGCCAGGACTTGCGGATCATATTCATTTTGCATTAAAGCGTATAGAAAAATACAAAGAGATGAAAATGCTTTTTTCCTATGACATTGAGCAATTGTATCCGGCAGAAACTACCTTGGCAAGATATGCAGTTGGGCTGATTGAAAGGAAGCTGTGCGTAAAGTTACCCGACAGCGAAATAACCAATATTGCAATGCATTTTGTAAATGCAGAAGAAGAAAACATGGGTGAAACCAACGGGGAGTTCCAAACTGATCAGCTGATTGATGAGGTCACTGGAATGATTGAGCAGACATTTGAAACAGAGATAGACAGGGAAGGGTTTAATTATAACAGGTTTATAATGCATTTCAGATATTTTTTGAAGCGAATTATAGAAAAAAAACAGTTTATAGATGACAATGGAGCTTTATTTGAAACACTCAAAGCTGAAAAGCCGGAGATCTACGATTGTGCCGTACGAATCAGCGACAGGGTGGTTGACCGGCTGCATGCAGAGATAACTCAGGATGAGATACTATATCTGATGATACACATTAATCGGATTATAAAAAATAATACAATCAATTAAGGAGATAAGATGGGATTATTTGATAAAATAGGACAGAAATTCAGCAGCAGAAAAATTGTTTATATGCCGATTAACGGTAAAGTAATTACTTTAAGTGAAATTAAGGACGGTGTGTTTTCGGAAGGCATTCTTGGAAAAGGAGTTGGTATTATACCTGAGGAAGGTATTGTATACGCGCCATTTGACGGAGAGGTTATTTTGATTGCAGACACAAAGCATGCCATTGGTTTAAAAAGTACACAGGGTGTTGAACTCATCATACATGTGGGAATGGACACAGTGGAAATGAATGGGAAAGGCTTTAGCCAGCAGGTAAAAGTCGGAGATTCAATAAAATGCGGACAGCAGATTATGACATTTTCTTTAGAGGAAATAAGTAAAAGCGGTTATGCGTCCACAACGGCAGTGATTGTAACCAATTCAGATAAGTTTAAAACAATTGAAGTTCTTTTAGAAGGTGATCAGGAAAAAAAGAAAGAACTGCTTAGTCTCTCTTAAATGATCAGCCCGGTTCCTATGAATGGAACCGGGCTGTTTCCTTTTTGGTTATTTTAATGATTATAAACTGGTTGACCTTTCTTCCGTCTTAATCGCTTTTTCATTAACCTTGGTCAGCTTTACCAGCTCATACCACAGAACCGATGCAGCTGCCAGCCCCAGTGCAGTTAACATCTGCAAAGCGGAGAGGGGAGCCAGCTTTAAAAGTCCTGCGAGAGGTGAATAGAGGATGACAGCAAGAAGAATAACGGTACCTGCGTTGACAGCCCACATAACCTTATCATTTAGAAGCTGTCTGATGGAACAAAAGATGTTGTCATAGTCTGAGCTGTTGACCTGCACTAAAAATAAATTTGCCAGCATGATTATGGAAAGCCCCATGGAACGGGCAGCAGGTGCATGGGCAGGGCTGTTTTTTACAGTGAAGTAATATGCTCCAAAGGAAGCTGCAAATACAAACAGACCCTGGAGAATACTTTTTGAAAGCAGTTTCCCAGTCAGCAGCTTTTCTTTTGGATTGCGGGGATTGCGTTTCATAATATTGGTTTCGGCTGGCTGACGCTCCAGTACAATGGAACAGGTGGGGTCAATCAGCACTTCCAAAAGCACCACATGAAGAGGCAGGAGTAAAAGAGAAGCAGGGGCAATGCCAAGGAATGGACCGAGCAGGGAGGAGAAAGCGATGGGAATGTGGATTGTAAACACGTAACCCACAGCTTTGCGGATGTTATCGTAGATGCGGCGCCCGTCCCTGATGGTTTCCACAATGGTGGTAAAGTTATCGTCCATTAAGATAAGGTCGGCGGCCTCTCTGGACACCTCGCTGCCCCGTTTCCCCATAGCAATCCCAATGTCGGCATATTTAAGGGCGGGAGCATCATTGACGCCGTCGCCGGTCATAGCCACAATATCTCCATTTTCCTTAAATGCTTTTACAATCCGCATCTTGTGCTCCGGGATAACACGGGAGAAGATGGAAACGTTTTTAACAGCCTCCTGCAGCTGGGTATTCGTCATGGATTCCAGCATTTCTCCAGTAATAATACGGTCGCTGCCGGGAATACCGATATTCCTTGCAATTGCGGAAGCAGTAATACCATTGTCACCGGTTATCATGACGACACGGATGCCAGCTTCCCTGCATACGGCTATATCGTTTTTCACACTTTCCCGGGGAGGGTCTGCCAGACCCACCAGACCCAGAAGCGTCAGGCGGCAGTCTGTAATAGAGGCAGGAATCGCCTCGTCATTCTCAGGGTTTGAGGTTGCAATTCCTATCACCCGTAATCCTTCGCTGGATAAATCGTTAATTTGTTTTTCAACAATCCCTCGTTCCTCATGGGTTAGTTCACAGATTGTCAGGATTCGTTCCGGGCTTCCTTTTGCTGCGATAACCAGCTGACCGTTTCGGCGCCAGACATGCCCCATCATTTTTAATTCATTGGTAAAGGCATATTCGGTCACAAATTCATTATGGAACAGACTTCCTTTTGATATACCATGCTCTTCACAGTAGGTGAGCATGGCTTTTTCCATAGGATCATAGGTATCTGTTTCACAGCCCAGTCCCATTGTTTCTATCAGTTTTTGTTCCTGTTGGTTTCCAGTCCACACTTTTTGAACCGTCATCTGATTCATGGTGATCGTGCCGGTTTTATCCACACACAGGACTGATACGGCACCAAGTGTCTCTACACTTGGCAATTTGCGCACCAGTGAATTCTTCTTAGCCAGTCTCCAGGCTCCCATAGAAAGAAAGACGGTGAGGATGACCGGAAACTCCTCCGGGATCATAGCCATGGCAAGAGTCACTCCGGAAAGGATACTTTCAATAAGCCGGTCACTGAAACGGTGATCAGGGATATTAAACCAGGTAAAGATTCCTACCATCAGGAAAAGAACACCTGCTATCACGGCACAGGTCTTCACCAGCTTTCCGGTCTGCTTTTGCAGCGGGGTATCTTCCTGGGGTGTAATGGCAACTCCCAGGCCGATTTTGCCGTATTCGGACTGTACTCCGATCTTCTCCACTTTAATGGCTCCGGTGCCCTGCATAACCAGTGTTCCGGCATAGCAGTAGTCCTTTCGCCAATAGTCTTTTTCAGGTACTTCATTTCCAGCAGGTATCTTAAAGACTCTTTCAGCCTCCCCGGTCAGAGAGGATTCATCAATACATAAATCGGCACAGCGAATCACCTCACCGTCAGCCGGAATCTTTACACCTTCGTGAATCATCATTAAATCACCAGGCACAAGATCCGCGCTGGCAATCAGTTTTTCAATTCCATCCCGTATTACCGGAATTGTCGGTGCAGAAAGGTCTTTCAGAGCGTTTAAGGTTTTATCTGTTTTCCATTCCTGAATTACATCAATGCTGATTATGCCAATTACAAAAATAAGCATAATGGCACCATCTCTGGGTTCTCCCAAAATAAAATAAATGACAGCTGCAATGATAAGTAAAAGGAACATGGGTTCGCAGATAATGTGAAAAACCTTCTTAAAAAAGCTTTCCTTCTTCTGCGGTATCAGTTCGTTTTTACCATACTGATGCTGTCTTAATCTGGCCTCCTCGCTGGATAGGCCATTGTAATTTGGGGTGTCTGTCATAAAAAAAAACCTCCATCTCTCGCCAATGCGGCGGTGTCATGATTTCTCCTATGGCACTCCATTTGAGTTCGTTGCTCCGTAAATGCATATAAAAAAAACACACCGGCGGAACATACTACTGTCCCGCAGATGTGCATAAATTGCAATCCGCTGCCGTTCGTTGGACGGCCCAGCCCCACGCCCATTCGGGCATCGCCTGCTCAGTTTGTACTGTTGATCTCGAATTCCATTGGAATATAATGCAGTGCAAAGAGATTTATATATTATATGAAGAGGGATAGAAAATGTCAACCGCTTTTTAATCTGCTATTAAAAGAATGTATAATCTAATTTAATTTAATTAAATTACCGTAATGAATACGGAAAATAACCTGGTTGAGTTTCATTATCCCGATGCTATAATGAAATTACCGAAAGGAGGTATTATCTTGATTGACAGAAGGCAGCAGCTTTTGTTCTCAAAACTTACCTGCAATCAATATATCACGGCAGCAGCACTTGCAAAACAGTTGGGACTCAGTGAGAAAACAGTCAGGACAAGAGTAAAGGAATTAGATCACGAGCTTTTGCCATGGGGAGCCCATATCTTATCCAAACAGGGATATGGATATTGCATTTCAATAACCAATCCAGCATTGTACCAGGAACTAATTAATTCTTTATCATCGGACAAAAGCACTTTGCCTGAATCTTCGCAGGAACGGATTTTGTATCTCCTTTCGTGTCTGCTTAACAGCAGGGACTATGTAAAACTGGATGATTTAAGTGCCTTTTTATTTGTATCAAGAAATGTACTGACAGGAGACTTAAAAAAGGCAGAGGACATGCTTTTGAAATACGGCGTCAGACTGGTACGCAAACCTCATTATGGCATAAGAGCGGAGGGGGCTGAATTTGACAAGAGACTGTGTATTTCCAATTATCTGATGAAACCGGATTTTATTTTACATGGGCACCGACGCAGAAGTACGGACGAAATGAAGACCATCGCAGACACACTTCTTACCTGCATCAGAGACCATAACATCAGATTGTCGGAGGTTTTGTTTCAAAATCTGATTATTCATATATACATCGCAGCAAAGCGGATGAGGGCTGGGCTATATATGACTGCAGAGGAGGCGGATTTTTTTCAGCCAGGTCTTGGCGAGAAAGAAATGGTTATTGCAGAAGATCTTGGGAAAGGGCTGGAGGCCAGTCTGGGGATTGCTTTTTCAGAGCCTGAAATAAAATATCTGGCAATTCATCTGGCTGGAAAAAGAAGTATTGGAGAAGACGACGGTGAAAGGCTGAAACCTGAAATTCCCAGGCGGCTTATGGATCTGATAACAGAAATGCTTCAATCAGTGTATGACAGTTTTAAAATAGATTTCAGACGAAACCAGGAGTTAATTCTATCGCTGTCTCAGCACATGGTACCTTTGGACATCAGAATCCGGTACGATATGGGAATTGACAATCCTCTGCTGGAAGAAACAAAAAAGAATTATTTCCTGGCCTATGCCATTTCCAGTCAGGCATGCATTGTTCTTAACGAACATTACCACAAGAGCCTGTCAGAGGATGAAGTGGGCTTTATAGCGCTTCTTTTCGCACTTACACTTGAGCAGGAAAAGGGAAATAACGGAAAGAAAAATATTCTGATTGTATGTGCATCAGGTAAGGGCAGTGCCCAGCTGTTAACCTATCGCTATAAAGAGGAGTTCGGCAATTATTTAAATCAGGTTTATACCTGCAATACACATGAACTGGATCATTTCGATTTAAGCAAAGTGGATTATATTTTCACCACGGTTCCTCTGGAGATTTCTGTTCCGGTTCCGGTTATTTCAGTAAAAGATTTTCTTGGAGACAGAGAAATCCTGTCGGTCAGAAAAATCCTGTTTATGGGGAATAAAAGTTTTCTCTATGAATTCTACGACAGGCGTCTGTTTTTTACAGATGTCCAGGGGGGAAGCAAAGAAGAAATAATTAGAGAGCTATGCAGACGGATCCGTACTGTAAGACAATTACCTGAAGGATTTTATGAAGCTGTTTTGAAACGGGAAAAGCTGGCTCAGACGGATTTTGGAAATCTTACGGCGCTTCCGCACCCATATATGACAATGACTGAAGAGAGTTTTGTTTGTGTGGGAGTTTTACGAAAACCCATTCTTTGGAACACAAACCAGGTGCAGGCAGTTTTTCTTGTGTCCATTGGTGAAGAGGAACAGGAACAGCTTCAGGCTTTTTACCAGCTTACCATGAATCTTCTGCTGAATCAGAGGAGCGTGTTAAAGCTTATTAAGGAATCGACTTTTGATACGCTGATGGGGCTTTTAATGGATGACAAAAATATCAGACAGTGATACGGGGGAGAATAAAAATGGACATAAAAATTGAAACAATTATGATGGAGCTGGTTGTAAACGGTGGAAATGCCAGGAGCTGTGCAATGCAGGCAATTGCTGCTGCGAGAGAAGGGAAGCCTGATCTGGCCAGGCAGCTTATGCAGGAAGCTGATGAGTCCATTGAGAAGGCCCATGAGTTTCAGACCGGAATATTACAGGCAGAAGCTTCCGGAGAACATCTTGATATGAGCCTTATCATGGTTCATGCACAGGATCATTTAATGAATGCCATGACGGTGAGGGATCTTGCAAAGGAATTTGTAAAGCTTTATCAAACAGAGCAATCTGCAGCCGTTATAGAGTAACTGTCAATAAGTGGAAAGGAGAGATCATATGATACACATTACGTTGATTTGTGCGGCTGGAATGTCCACCTCCATGCTGACGCAAAGAATGCAAAAAGCAGCTGAAAGTAAGAATCTGGAGGTTGAGATTGTGGCAATGCCTGAATCGAAATTCCGGAAATATAAGGGAGAGACGGAAGTTCTTCTTCTGGGGCCTCAGGTGCGTTATCTTTTTGAGGAAATCAAGGCCGAATTCCAGCCAAAGGGGATGAAAGTAGCAGTTATTGATATGAGAGATTATGGAATGATGAATGGGGAAAAAGTGTTGGAGGATGCATGTAAACTATTGGGGTAGAACCTGTACAGCAGATAAAAGGTATGTTAAAAAGGAGAGGGATATATGAATAACTTAACGGGATTAATTGAAAAATATTTCGTTCCAATGGCTGGGAAGCTTTCAAAGAACAAATTTTTAAAAGCAATTTCCAATGGATTTTCAGTACTTTTGCCAATTACAATGATAGGTGCAATCTTTACACTTCTTTCCAATCTGCAGATTGCGCCCTACCAGAGCCTTGTCAAAGCCGTTCACTTAAAAGAAATATTTGGATTTGCACCTAAGGTGACAACGGATATGCTGGCAGTATACGCAGTTTTTCTCATTGGAAAAGCGTTGGCAGAGCAATATGATTTTGATGATAATGTCTCCACGATAGTGGGAGCGCTGAGCTTGTTTTCTTTCCTGGTTTTAATTCCTCTGGGCGTTTCGGGAAAAGCGGAGAAAAGTCAGGAAATCGTCTCGATTGCCGGAGCAATGCCTACCACCTATCTGGGAGCTGCCGGTTTATTTACAGCTATGATTGTGGGATTGCTTGTACCATTTATCTATCAGATATTTATTAAACACAATATAGTCTTAAAGATGCCGGAGCAGGTTCCGCCTACAATTGCAAAATCCTTCAGCGCTTTAATTCCTGCATTCAGCATTGCATTTTTCTTTGGACTGATTCGATTTTTATTTTCCTTAACGCCTTTTGGAGATGCAAATAGTTTCGTATATACAATGCTGAAGGCACCGCTGGCCAATCTTGGAGCCAGCCCCGCAACCTTTATTCTGTTCATACTGGTCTGTTCCCTCATGTGGTTTTTTGGTCTTCATGGCGGAATGATTGTAATGCCTTTTATCAATGTTTTATATACGGCAGCAGGGCTTGAGAATCTGGAAGCATATGCAAACGGCGTGGCAGGCCCCAATCTGATTACCAATTCATCGTGGATAATTTTCGCCTCTCTTGGAGGTGCAGGCGGAACTCTTGGACTCTGTATTCTTATGGCTTTTATGGCAAAAAGCTCGAGGTATAAAACCCTTGGAAAACTGGCACTTCCCGCAGGGGCCTGCGGAATCAATGAGCCTATTACATTTGGTCTGCCAATGGTATTAAATACCATTATGATCATTCCGCTGATCATTACCCCCATTATCACGTTTCTTATTTCTTATTTCATGATTAAAATTGGAATCATTCCTCCGCTTAATGGTACAACCATTCCTCTTGGCACTCCGGTGGTGTTTGCCGGACTTGTCGCAGGAGGCTGGAAAACAGCAGTTTTACAGATTGTATTAATCGCAATTCAGACTTTGATCTATCTTCCGTTTTTTAAAGTTCTTGATAAACAGGCCGTGTTGGAAGAGAATCTGCCGAATGATCTTTAAACAGTCAGGAAAGGAGAGACGACGTGGAAAAGAAACCTAATATAGTATTGTTTGTAGCAGATCAGATGCGCAGTGATTCCCTGGGGCACCAGGGGAATCCGGCATCAATCACTCCCAACCTTGACAGGCTTGCAAAGGAGGGCGTGTCATTTCAGAATGCGTATTGCCAGAATCCTGTATGTGTTCCTTCCAGATGCAGTTTCCTTACTGGTTTATATCCACATACAAACGGACACCGCACCATGCATTTCCTTCAGAATCCGGATGAACCCAATCTATTAAAGGTTATGAAGCAGGCGGGCTATGAAGTGATCTGGGTTGGCAGAAACGACGTAATACCAGGAAACCGTACCAAGGAAGACTATTGCAGTGAGTATTATAATGGTGCGGACATGAACGATACAAAAGGGGAGATTAATGTTTTTGGCGTCAAGAAAAAAGGTGGGGTTCCTGCAGTCAGACCGGAAGAAGACGATAATTATTATTCTTTCTATACAGGAAAGCTGGATAAAGAAGTAGCGAAAGAGAGTTTTGACTGGAACTGTATGAATAGTGCATTGAATTATCTGGAAAGAAGAAGGAAAGAGGCAGATTCCCCGCCATTCTTTCTGTATGTGACGCTGACCTTTCCCCATCCGCCTTACGGGTGTGAGGAACCATGGTATTCCAGTATTGACAGGAAGAAGCTGCCACCAAGAAGACCTTGTGTGGGAACATTGAAAGATAAACCATCCATGCTATATGGGATTAATTCCAGACAGAACTTAAACGGATGGCCGGAGGATCGTTTTGATGAGCTGAGAGCCACTTACCTGGCTATGGTCTCACGATTTGATTATCAGTATGGTTTAATTTCGGATAAGCTGAAGGAAACAGGAGTATATGATGATACCAATATCATTGTATTCAGCGATCACGGCGATTACACCGGGGATTACACAATAACAGAAAAAGTGCAGAACTGTTTTGAGAACCCCATCAGCAATGTTCCCCTTTTAATAAAGCCCTCAAGAGAGCATGAATGCAGACCCCGGATAACCCAGGCCCTTGCAGAGCTGGTGGATATTCCGGAAACAGTTGCAGATATGGCTGGAATCAGTCTGCCGTATAAGCAGTTTGGAAAATCACTTCTGGGTGCAGTAAGCGGCATGGAGTTTCATAAGGATGCAGTATTCTGCGAAGGAGGCAGGCTTCATGGGGAGGAGCACTGTATGGAAAAGGGACACGGCCCATTATCACCATACTGGCCCAGACTGGATACTCAGTGCAGTGAGGGGCCAGAGCATACAAAGGCAGTTATGATAAGGATGGGGAATTTAAAATATGTCAGGCGTTTGTATGAGACAGATGAACTGTATGATCTTGAAAAAGATCCCATGGAGTTAAACAATGTAATCAGTGAAGAAAATTATCAGGATGAGATCTTAAAATTGAAAGAACGTATGCTTACCTTCTTTCTGGAAACAGGGGACTATGTTCCTGACCGAAAAGATATTCGATAAAGCATGAGGGGAATGGTTATCCATTCCCCTCCCTTTATGTTATAGAATTTCAATAAATTCTAATCTCCGTCTTGACGTGTGATGGGAGAATTACGTATAATTAATAAATTGAAGTTTAGAAGGGATACTGTGTGCATGGGAGATTCAATTAATAAATGTGACTGTCAGGCGATTAATGAGGAATTGGCAGAAAGAGTGAAATCAGAAATGGAAGACGACGGCTGTTTTTCCCTCCTCTCTGCATTTTTTAAAATAATCAGTGATGATACCAGAATAAAAATTATGTATGCGTTATCAAAAAGTGAATTATGTGTAAATGATCTGGCTGTAATTTTAGATATGACGAAATCTGCAATATCCCATCAATTGAGGCTTCTTAAGGGATCAGGCCAGGTGAAATCCAGAAAAGAGGGTAAATTTGTCTATTATTCTTTAGACGATGAACACGTATTTGAAATTATAGAGAATGCTTTAATCCATGTAAAGCACCAAAAATAGGATACCATACAGCGCCTGTGCTTTTGCATGAGGCGCTGTATTAAAATTTTATCCAATGGCGGCGGAGGCAAAACTGTAAATGGAAATATAAAAGCATTGATTGATGTTGCAGCATCAAAGGTGGGGTCAAAATATGTGTGGGGATCAAAAGGACCAAGTTCCTTTGACTGTTCCGGCTTTGTTTACTGGAGTCTGAATCAGGTTGGAGTAAGACAGAGCTACCTTACTTCAAGCGGGTGGAAAAGCATGGGAAAATATAAACGCATATCCAACTATGACGATATAAAGCCAGGTGATATTGTTGTGGAAAAGGGTCATATGGGAATTGCCGCAGAGGGAGGAACGGTGATTGATGCTTCCTCAGGCAACGGAAAAGTAGTTTACCGCCAGCGGTCTAACTGGTGGAGAAACAACTTTATTGTGGCGTGGAGAATATTCGAATAGGAAAATTAGAATTAACTATTTAAGGCAGCACATAACTGAAATGGAAAGTGCCATTAACAGTCATGTAAATCTCATGGGATATACCGTATGGTCAGCTCTTGATATCGTCAGCTCGGGCACTGGAGAAATGAAAAAGCGGTATGGTTTTATCTATGTGGATAAGGATGACCTGGGAAATGGAACAATGAAACGGGTCAGAAAAAAATCATTTTACTGGTACAAAAAAGTGATTGAAACCAATGGGGGAGATTTAACTGATATAGAACTATAATAACAGGGACATGCCGGAGGTGTTTTCTTCCGGTATGTCCCTGTTTTGTAATAAAAAGCCAGATAATAAATAGAAGCTGCTATTGACAGGAGCTGAAGCAGGGAGTAATATCTATTTAGAAAAACATCTAAATAGATTGGAGGATTATATTGGGCTTTCCTGATACGTTTAAGGCGCTCTCAGATCCGGCCAGGCGGGAAATCCTGCTGATGCTGAGAAATGGTCGTTTATCTGCCGGACAAATAGCAGAAAAATTTGATATGACCAATGCCACGATTTCATACCATCTTACACAGTTAAAGAAGGCAGATCTGGTTTCTGAATCGAGGCAGAAAAATTTTGTTTATTATGAATTGAATATATCTGTTTTTGAGGAGCTTATGCTTTGGCTGTCCCAATTTAAGGGAAAGGACGAAACTGATGAAGAATAAAAGAACAATGATTATAACTTCTGTTTTGTGTATACTTCCGGAGATTCTCTCTGTGATACTCTATCAGAGACTGCCGGAGCAAATCGCGGTACACTGGAACAGTGCAGGTGAGATTAACGGATATCTCCCCAAAGCCATGGCTGCATTTGGAATGCCAGTCGTATTTCTGTTTTTAAATATTTTCTCAAATATAAGCCTGCTATATGACCCCAGACGGAAGAATCAGCCGAGGGCACTCCGTGCAATCGGTATTTGGCTGGTACCTCTCATTTCCCTGATTCTGGTTCCTGCCACCCTTATTATGTCACTTGGTGTTAAATTTCCAATTACCACATTTTCATTTACCCTGACAGGGATTGTACTGATTGTAACTGGTAATTATTTACCCAAAAGCAGAAGAAATTACGTGATGGGGGTGAGACTTCCATGGACCTTTCATGATTCGGATAACTGGAATAAAACAAACAGGCTGGCCGGTCGTATTATGGTGGGTGGAGGTTTCGTCATCTTAGTAAGCGGATTTTTGCATGTGACTTCTGTTTTCCATGAAGTCTCTATCCTTATTTTAGTCGTGGTTTTAATCGTTGTTATTCCCTTTTTTTATTCTTTTGCCCTGTATAAAAGAGAGCAGTCTTAGCTTATTATAATTAAATTTATTACGATAATTATATTAGTTGATATAAATCGGATTTGGAGGTGTTATATGGCAACAATTCTTGTTGTTGAAGATGATAAACATACAAGACTGCTTACTTGTGCCAGATTAAAATCCCATTACGCAGTGGAAGAGGCGGAGAATGGGGAACAGGCGTTGAACATGTTGGATCAAAAACATATAGATCTCATTATTGCCGATATTCAGATGCCTGTTATGAATGGCTATGATATGGTAAGGGAAATGCGTGAATCAGGAATACAAATCCCAGTTATCATGTTGACTGCGATGCACACGTTTGATGATAAAAGAACAGGCTTTGCTTCCGGCACAGATGATTATATGACAAAGCCCATCGATTATGAAGAGCTTCTCTGGCGTATAAAAGCACTTCTAAGAAGGGCCAATATAGTCAGCCAAAGAAAAATTACAATTGGAGATATTACTCTTGATTCCGCTTCTTATACCATAATAAGAGAAGGAACAACCACAGAACTGGCAAAGAAGGAGTTCGATCTGCTTTATAAACTGCTTTCCTATCCTGGTATGATTTTTACGAAATCCCAGCTTCTTGATGAAATATGGGGTTATGATACCAATAGCGATGAGACAACGATAAAGACCCATATAAACAGACTGAGGAATAAATTTGCAGACTGTACCGAGTTCGAAATCATTACAATCAGGGGATTGGGATATAAGGCGGAGATCTATGAAAAATAGTTACAGGAAAGGGAAAAAACCACTTGCAATTCATTGGGCTGTTTGGTTTTATATTTTAATACTGATTAGTTCTGTCATGGCTTTCGGACTTATTGCGTATCTGGAATTGGATATGAATGGGAATGATGCGATTTACATGCTTGCCATGATGCCTTGTATGGGTATAATCGCAGGAGCAGCCTTACTAAAAATAATAAGTGCTCTGAAACTCCGGATGAAAAAAATTCTGAATGGAATTACCAGTGTGACGGAAGGTGATCTGGATGTTGTATTAGATTTAAATAATTCCGGTGAATACAGAGAAATGTACGAGAATTTTAACCGTATGGTACGGGAACTTAAAAATACAAAAGTAGAAATGCAGAATTTCATCAATGATTTCTCCCATGAATTTAAAACCCCCATAACTTCCATTCATGGTTTTGCGGAACTGCTGTTAGAAGAAAATATAAGCGCAGAGGATAGAAAACAATACCTTCAGATTATATTGGAGGAATCCCAGCGACTGGCATCACTTTCTCAAAACACGCTGTTACTTTCAAAACTGGATGCACAGGAGGTTTTAACGGATAAAAAGGAATTTCAATTAGACGAACAGATTAAAAAATGTGCAATTTTATTATTCCGGCAAATAGAAAAGAAACAAATCATATTAAACATGGAGCTGGCTCCCGTAACATACTATGGAAGCGCAGAACTGCTGCATCAGGTATGGATGAATTTAATTAGTAATGCGATTAAATTTACTCCCAATGGCGGAGAGATTACTATTATAATGATTGCTGTAGGAAACCAGATCACCATTAATATATCGGATACAGGGATCGGGATGGATGAGGAAACTGCCAGGCTTATATTTAACAAATACTATCAGGGAGATTCTTCTCATGCTACCGCAGGGTTTGGCCTTGGGCTTTCTATCGTGAAGCGTATTGTAGATTTGTGCAAGGGTGAAATCATTGTATCCAGTGTTCCCGGCAAAGGAAGCACATTTTCAGTAGTATTACTAAATCAAAATAAAAACAAATAAAAAGAAAGAGGCTTTACATGGACGTTGATCGTGTAAATGCCTCTTTTTGTTGTATTATAAAAACTTTGTTGTTTTTATTTTAGTTTACGTTCAGTTTACAAACGCTTATTACAATTCAGAAGTAGTCATTCATCAGGCTTGAGAGGAGATTCAATGAAAGCAGATCATAAAAACATAATAGTAACCGGAGGCGGTAATGGAGTTGGCAGACAATTGGTACTTGAACTGCTGGCAAGAGGAGCTGTAGTAATTGCAGTCGATAAAAGTCAGGCAGCGCTGAACGAGACCATATTAATATCAGGAAATAACAGCCGGTTATATACGCATACTGTTGATATTTCCAATCGAGAGGAAGTAACTGCATTTACATCTGAGGCAGTTTTAAAATATAGAAATATTGACGGCCTTATTAACTGTGCAGGAATCATACAGCCATTTATAAACCTGGATGAACTGGATCTGGCAGCGATTGACCGGGTGATGAATGTGAATTTTTACGGAACACTCTATATGACAAAATCATTTCTGCCTTATTTGAAAATACGTCCGGAAGCACATTTAGTTAATATATCCAGTATGGGGGGCTTTCTACCGGTTCCAGGTCAGGGAATCTATGGTGCTTCAAAAGCTGCCGTAAAAGTAATGACAGAAGCTCTTCATTCAGAACTTTCAAATACAGCGGTAAAGGTTACGGTTGTATTTCCCGGTGGTGTAGCAACTGACATCAAAGTGAATTCTGATATTAAGGGAAGTAAATCAGTAACAGAAGACATTAGGGCAAAGAAAATGCTGTCTCCGGAACTGGCAGCTAAACAGATTATAGAAGCGATGGAAAAGAATCGTTTCCAGGTATTTATAGGTAAGGATTGCAGGATAATGAATGTATTGTATCGTTTAAGACCGGAATCAGCGATGAAATTAATTCAAAAGGTGATGGCAGCCAACAGTCATTGACGGTAAAAAGGAGAAAACCAATAATGCGAAAAATTTGTGTGATAACGGGCGGCGGCAGCGGTATGGGGTTTGCTGCTGCAAAGATAATGGGGAAAAATTATTATATTATCATCTGCGGAAGGAACACAGAGAAGCTGGAAGCAGCAGTAAAAGAATTGAAAGCGGAAGGAATACAGGCGGAAGCATATTCCTGTGATGTCTCTGATCTGGCCAGTGCAGAGAAGCTGGCAACTTATTCGAAAGCCAAGGGTACTGTGGCAGCAGTGATTCATGCGGCCGGTATGTCACCTCATATGGGAGATGCAAAAACTATTATGGAGGTAAATGCGCTTGGCACCATTTATATTAATAATGCTTTTTACAAGGTGATGGAAGAGGGAGGCTGTTTGATTGATGTGTCATCTATGTCTGCATATTTAACTCCCAAAATGGTAATGCCGGTCGGAATATATAAGTACAGCCGAAACGACCCGGAAAAATTTATGAGAAAAATGATGCGTCGCATCAGGTTCTATCCTGAAAAATATCAATCCGGTATTGCATATGGAATTTCAAAAAACTTTGTTATCTGGTATGCGAAACAGGATGCCGCCAGATTTGGAGAGATCGGAGCCAGAGTACTTTCGGTGTCACCCGGCAATTTCGACACGCCTATGGGAGAAATTGAAAAGGAAGAAGCCTCCGCTTACGTAAAATACTGTGCTGTGAAAAGAGTTGGAAAAGTGGAAGAAATAGCCGGTCTGTTTGCATACTGCGTCAGTGAAAGTGCCGGTTATCTGACCGGTGTGGATATTTTATGTGACGGAGGTTTGGTAGCATCGGGTCTCAATGTGCTGCAAAAAAAGGTTGTGTGATGAAAGGAAGGGTCCCTGTAAATAAAACAGGATCTTATAAAAATTATTTTTTAAGGAGCAGAAAATGAAAAAAAAATTACTATTACTTGGAGTGATCGCAGTGATATTGGTTGCGGTGATATTGGTTCGGATGAATGGAATGAAGGTTCCAGTCAAGGCAGATACTCTGCCTGTTGTGGAAACCGTTAATCCGGAAGTTGGCACAATTGAGTTGTACACCAGTCTGATTGGAACCATAGAACCTGAGACAGTTGTCAGAATCTCCCCTGAAGCATCAGGAACAGTTACCCAGGTGGCAGCAAAGGCAGGTGATATGGTGCAGCAGGGACAGCTTCTGTGCGTAATTGATACAAATAAAGTGCAGAATGCAAAGAATACCATGGACAATGCCCAAGTTACTTATAAGGAAACACATGATACCCTGGGGCGCATGTCAGTTCTTTTTCAAAGCGGAGCTGTTTCAGAGCAAGACTATCAGGGATATGTAAATTCTGCCAAAAAGTCGGAGATTGCATACAAACAGGCAAAGGAGGAGTACGAAAACCAGGTTTCTTACAGTAATATCAAGTCTCCCATCAGCGGAAAGATAGAAAGCTGCAGCATTGAGCAATTTGATAAGGTGTCAACCAGCGATCAGATCTTTGTCATTTCCGGAGAGGGGAATAAAATTATCTCTACAAGCTTAACAGAGAAATTAAAACGCCGGGTAAAGCCTGGTGATCCGGTTACTGTTGAGGAAGACGGGAACGATCTGCAGGGAACTATTTCTGAAATAAGCGGGATGGCAGATGAAAAGACCGGATTGTTTCAGATTAAGATACAGCTTGCCGATGCAAACGATTTATCTACCGGAACCAGTGTTAAATTGTCTTTGTGCTCTGAGAGGGCAGACCAGGTTATTACAGTACCTGTAGATTCTGTTTACTATGAGAACAGTAAACCATATGTGTATACGTATGACAACGGAACCGTACATAAAATTTTTATTGAAGCTGGTATCTACGATTCAAGCCGTTTGGAGGTAAAGGAAGGAATACAGCAAAATATGGAGGTCATTACCACCTGGAGTCCTGAGCTTTATGAAGGGGCAAAAGCGTCGGTAATGAATTCAGGAGAAGAAATAAAAGGAGAATCCAAGGCATGAATCAATTAACAAAAATCGTCTTAAGACGGCCGGTTACCGTTATTATGTGTCTCCTATGCCTGGTGGTATTTGGTTTTTCTTCTGTAATCAACTCCAGGCAGGAGCTGACTCCGGAGATGAGTATGCCCATGCTTATGGTCGTGACTGCATATCCCGGAGCACAGCCAAAGGATGTAGATGAATTAATCAGCAAAAAGATTGAAGATGCAGTTGGTTCACTCAGCGGTATAAAAAAGGTAACGTCCAAATCCTCAGAAAACCGCTCTACAGTAACAATTCAGTATGAATATGGCACAGATTTAGATAAGTCCTATAATGATTTGAAAAAGAAAATAGACGAAGTTTCTTCAGAACTGCCGGGTGAGGCTAAAACGCCGATCGTAATGGAACTGGATACGGGATCTTCCGCTGATATGAAATTAGTTGTTACAGGGGCAGAGACGTCAAATCAGTATGACTATGTGAAACAGGAGATTGTACCGGAATTTGAAAAGCTGTCCAATGCAGCCGAAGTCTCCATAGCCGGAGGCAGTGAGGATTATATTAAAGTAGAACTGAATCCGGAAAAAATGCAGCAGTATAAGATTTCCATGTCCTCCATCGCAAATGATATCTCAGCATCGGATGTAAAGATGCCTGGCGGTACAATCGAAGTGGGCAGAAAAAAAGCGGCCATATCATCACGGCTGAAGTTTGATACAGAAGATTCTCTGCAGAATGTACCGCTTACAGTACCAGGTAATAATATTGTTTATCTTGGAGATATAGCAGATATTTATACAACAAGTGAAACAGAAGGAAGTGTAGCCCATTATAATGGGAATAATACCGTTTCCCTATCAATCAGCAAGCAGCAGAGTTCCACTGCAGCAGAGCTTTCAAAAGAAGTGAATCAGACAATAAAGATACTTGAGGCATCAAAACCTGGTCTGGATATTCAGATAGTCAATGACAGCGCTAAAGATATTATGGCTTCTCTGAAGTCCATTGCAGAAACCGTTATTCTTGCAATCCTGATTTCCATGGCGGTTATCTGGCTTTTCTTTGGAGATTTGAAGGCTTCCCTAATCGTTGGAAGCTCCATACCAGTTTCCATTCTAACCGCGCTTATTTTGATGAAGTTTATGGATTTTTCACTGAATATGCTCACGCTGGCAGCACTGTCCATGGGTGTCGGAATGATGGTGGATAATTCAATTGTCGTGATGGAAAGCTGTTTCCGGGTGACGTCACAGGAAAAAAAGGAATTCATTGATTATTTTCAAGACGCCTTAAAGGGAACCGGAATTGTGGCAGCTTCCGTTTTGGGCTCGACACTGACTACCTGTGTTGTTTTCCTCCCGCTGGCTTTTTTGAACGGCATGGCGGGACAGATGTTTATGCCTTTGGGATTTACCATCGTATTCTGTATGGGGGCTTCCCTGATATCATCAATTACAGTGGTACCTTTATGCTATCTGATGTATAAGCCGGAGGAGACCCCGGCACCCTTATCGACGCCGGTTTACAAGCTTCAGAATGCTTATAGAAAAGTGATGCGTCATATCCTTCCTAAAAAGAAAACAGTCATGGGGGTATCGGTCCTTCTTCTTCTGGTATCGTTTCTTATGGCAGGTCAGCTTAAATTAAGCCTGATCACTGCAGACGACCAGGGGCAGATTGCTATTACAGTGGATATGGCTCCCGGACTCAAGACGAGAGATGCGGATGAATTGCTGAAAAAGGTTGAAGAGTCCTTTTCCGATTATGAGGAAATGGGGTCCTATGTTACAAGCTATGGAGGAAGTGGTGTAAGCGCAGGAAACTCCGCATCAATTATTGTATATTTAAAAGAAAACAGAAAGATACCCACAAATCAGGCGGTGGATATTTTTAAAGAAAAGCTTAGCCGGGTGACGGATTGCAAGATTACTGTAAAAGAAAATTCCTATGCAAACATGATGAGTTCAGAAGATTCTTACGAGCTGATCCTGAAAAGTACAGACTACGATCAGTTAAAAAACTCATCCCAACAGATTGTATCAAAATTAATGGAAAGGCCTGAGCTCACAAGGATCCATTCCTCCCTTGAAAACGCGGCACCTGTTGTGGAGGTAGGGGTCGATTCGGTAAAGGCAAAAGCAAAAGGGATCAGTCCTTCCTCAATCGGACACAGTGTATACCAGGCTATTAATGGAGTGACCGCAAAAACCATAGAAGTAAACGGAGATGATGTGGATGTAAAAGTCCAGTATCCGGATAATGAATTTAAGTCTGTGGACCAGATCCGGAATATGACGCTGTCTCTTTCAAACGGAGGGTTTGCCGCCGTTAATGATGTTGCAGAAATAAGCTTCCAGGACAGTCCGGCAAGTATCACCAGAGAGAATAAGCAATATGTGGTTACCATAACTGGAGATTATACCTCATCAGCAGATAAAAACACAAATTCCTTGATTAACAGGGAGATTGTGATACCAAATTTAAATTCTTACGTAAGCTTAGGCTCCAGTGCAATGGATGATCAGACGACAGACGAACTCACCTCTCTTCTGTATGCAATTATTCTGGCAGTTTTTCTGGTATTTGTAGTAATGGCAGCTCAGTTTGAATCACCAAGGTTTTCTCTTATGGTCATGACAACCATTCCATTCAGCCTGATAGGAGCCTTTGGATTGATGTTCTTTGCAGGCTGTGAATTGAGTATGGTTGCCATGCTTGGATTTTTAATGTTAATCGGTACAGTTGTAAACAGTGGTATTCTTTATGTGGATACGGTCAATCAGTATAAAGAAGAAATGTCTCCTGAGGAGGCAATGATTGAAGCTGGAGCGACCAGACTCCGCCCGATATTAATGACAACCTTAACTACAGTACTTTCCATGATCCCTATGGCGCTTGCATTGGGGCATTCCGGTGAAATGATGCAGGGACTTGCAGTTGTCAACATCGGAGGATTGACGGCTTCCACCGTTTTAAGTCTTCTTATGCTTCCGGTATACTACAATCTTATGAGCAAAAAAGAGGGAACAAAAGAGAAAAAGAAGAGAAAGAAAGTTTCAATGACAGGAAAGGAATAAAAAATGAGAAATATAAAACAGATTGCCGCATTCAGTCTTGCTGCAGTGCTCTCCGTTTCCGGCCCGGCGTTAAATGTCTGGGCCGGCAGCCCGGAGTTTGCCAGGACACAGGAGGAATGGACGAAGCTTAGGGATAATGTGGTGGAATATGAGGAGCTGGCTGATCTGATACATGAATACAATGTGACCGTTCAAAAGAACCAGCTGGATTTAAATGATAAGAAAAAAGATGATCTGATTACCAGAGACCAGTATGCCCAAAATTACAGGGATGCAGCAAATGATGCAAGAAGTGCCATAACAGGAGATGATCCGGTTACAGATGCAAAAAGCGCAGTGAGCGCTGCAAAGGCGGATAAAGCTGCAGATGATAATACAGAGGA
The DNA here is from genome assembly GCF_031982545.1 of Lacrimispora sp. GTDB lineage: Bacteria > Bacillota > Clostridia > Lachnospirales > Lachnospiraceae > Lacrimispora. The sequence continues at coordinate 247,983 of NZ_DALYXB010000007.1, read as the reverse complement.
TCTGGAGGTATACAGACTCACCTATGACCAGACTGAGGCAAATTTAGCAGCCCAGGCTCAGACCTTAATGATCACCTATTCTCAACAGAAAAATCAACTGGAAAGTGCACAATTAGAATTGGAGCGTTCAGAGGCAGATTATCAGACAACACTGGCAAAACAAGGCGCAGGTATGGCCACCCAGGCTGAGATACTGGCGGCAAAGGAAACGATGCTAAATGCCACTGTCGCGATGGAGAAACTTCATGGGTCGTTGGAAGAAACAAGACAAAAGCTTTGTGTAATGCTGGGCTGGAATTACAACGATTTTCCAGAAGTCCGGGATGTTCCGGCGACGGACTCAGGACATATTCAATCATTGAACCCGGAGGAAGATAAGGAAAAAGCTCTGCAGAATAATTATACTTTAAATATTAATAAGCGAAAGCTGGAAAATGCCAGTGCAGATATTACAAAAGAGACGTTAAAAAGGACCATATCAAGCAATGAGCAGAACATCAGCACAGCGCTTGTAAAAGCTTATCAGGCAGTTTTGCAGGCAAATGCCAGCTATGAACAGGCAGTAACGGAATATAATCTGGAAAGTAAAACCATGGATATCATAAAACAAAAATACCAGCTTGGTATGGTCAGCCCTCTGCTGTATCAAAAGCAGGAGAATGCATACAAAACAAAAAGTATTGCGGTAAAATCCGCAGAGCTTACGCTTTTCTCCGCTGTCCAGACCTATGATAATACAGTAAATGGTCTTGCTTCTGCAGGAGGATGATGAGATGAAAAAGAAAGCTGTTTTATCTTTCTGTATGGCAGCAGGACTTGCGGTTTCTTTCATTATTCCTGTTTACGGTTCAGCCGGACCCGGTCAGAAGGAGAATCCCATTCCAAATGGAATAACAAAAGAGCAGTGGGATAAATTAAATGATCAGGCAATTGAATTTGATGAACTATCAGATCTGGTACGTTATTTTAATCCCGGTATTCAAAATACAACAGATACTATTTATGACTCTCTGGATAATCAGCGATATATACAAAATGAAATGAAACGTTACATTATGGATTTAAATGATGAAGCGGATGAATTAAAGAATTCGGGTGCAGCAGACACTGCCCATGGAATGGAACAGTATATGATCCTAAATCAGACGGTAAAGAGCATGAAAACGTCGGTAGAAAAAATGGGAAGATCACTGGACTATATGGATCGGTCCAATTCATCGGTTCAATCAAACATTACACAGGCAGTAAAGTCGAATACATATTATGCGAATCAGGTTATGATCAGTTATAACAATGCACTGGCGAACCGAAATACACTTATAAAGGCAGCAGAATTAAGCAATGCCGTCCTGGAAAATCAAAAACTGAGCATAAAGCAGGGGATTTCAACGGAAACAGATGTATTGTCTGCTCAAAAGGAAGTTCTGTCAGCCCAGAGTTCTCTTCTAAAGCTTGATCAAACCATTGACAGCTTACGGAGTTCCCTTTGTCTTATGACTGGATATTCAAAGGATACATCCCCAGTAATTGGTGATCTTCCAACCCTCAGTTCCGATACGATTTCTGCCATCAGTTTAGAAACTGATACAGCAAAGGCGATAGGAAATAATTACAATCTTATATCGCAACGTCATACAGCATCCAATCACTCCACAGCCGGAATGAATAACAAGAAAGCCATTGTTTCAGAAGGAGAACAGAATGTTGCAATTGCTATGCAATCCTATTATCAGGTACTGATGCAGGAAAAAAATGCATATGAAGCTTCCTGCACTTCTTATGAAAAGGCAGTCTTGGAAAAAGAAAAGGCAGATTGTTCCTATCAGATTGGGATTTTAAGCAGAATCGATTATTTACAGGCTCAGTTGTCATATTTAAAAGCAGAAAGTGCAAAACAAAATGCCTATGGCTCTCTTTATCAGGCCTATGATACCTACCAGTGGGCGGTGAACGGAGTCATAATGAAATAAAATAAAACGAGGACATTGGTTTTAATCATGTCCTCGTTTTTCGTTATTAGCACACCGCCGGATCTTGGATTTTTATTTATTGCTTTGTCCGTATATAGTTTTGTTTAATAAAGTCATAAAAAAGTTTCACACAATTTGGCATTGGGCGATTGTTTGCAATAGCCAGATAAATATTTCTATGAGCATCCTTATGATTTATATTCAGTTTTTTAATTTTAAATCCATCAAGGATCTCCAGATTAGGAACTATGGCAATACACTGGTCTATTCCGGTAGAAATAAATCCTGCTATTGTAATTTCTTCATTTAAGTATTCATGAGTCTGCGGATAACTGCTGCAGTCTGTAAACAATCTATCTATGACATCCTGGATTTCTCCTACAGTATCCGTATATCTGATTAAAGGAAATTGAATTAATTGTTCCATTTCCACAAAATCATATCCGGACAAAGGATGTTGATCTGACACAATGCAGATCAGTTCCTGCCTCAGGACTGGAAGGAATGTAACTGTTGGTTCATTTGGAACCAGTGCACATAGACTTATATCGATACTGCCGTTTTTTAATCCGGCAATACTGTCCTGTGAATTACATTGTTTTAGATTAATGGTAATATTTTTATAACTTTCATTCTGATTAAAAATTTTAATTAATTCAGGGACATATTGATAACCCAGTACAAACAAAAAACTTAAGTCTACGTAACCAGCGTCTTTATATGCAAATTGTTTCAGTATCCGATTACCATGTTCTATTTCTTCAAATCCCTTTGAAATATATGAATTTAACAGTTCTCCGTATTTACTGAGTTTGACATTGCGTCCGTCTTTCTCAAAAAGTTTTACTCCATATTCCTTTTCCAGCGAAGCAATTGCATGGCTAAGGCTAGGCTGTGTTATGCAGAGAGATTCAGAAGCTTTCGTATAATGCTGGAAACTAGCCAATACAGTAAAGTAATAAAGATTATTAAAATTCAAGTGCTCGCCCTCTGCTTTCATTATTTTATTTAGTATACCAAAAAAAACAGGAAAAACCAAATTTAAAATAGAATTAATTACGGTAAAAATTCAAACCAGGTTAGAAATCTATAGACAGTATCAATAAATTATGTGCGTAATCGGCATTGGTTTTGCAAAAAAAAATATGTTATATTGATTTCAGGAGGGAAAGGAGACAAAAGAATGAATTATGAAGAAAAATTAAAAAAAGCAGGATTTACACTTTCCGTTAACACAGTACCAAATATCCGGCCTTTTGAAAGTGCAGTTCAAGCCGGAAATCTGGTTTTTGTTTCAGGGCATGCGGCAAGAGTGAACGGCGAACTGATACACAAAGGAATTGTAGGTGGAAACGTTACCGTTCAACAAGCACAGGAAGCTTCCAGGGCAGCTTTAATCAATTGCCTGAAATCTGTTAAAGAGTTAATTGGAGATTTAGACAAGATAGTCAGATTTGTCAACATTAAGGGGTACGTTGCAAGCACACCCGAATTTACTGAGCAGCCTCAGGTTATGAATGCAGTTTCAGATCTTGTAAACCAGGTGTTCGGTGAAGCAGGAAAACATAGCCGGGTAGCTGTGGGGGCAGCATCACTGCCAGGTGGAACTTCTGTCGAAGTAGAACTTATTGTAGAAGTAAAATAGCAGGTGCAGACTGCAGATAATGAGGAGAGAATAGAAATGAAAGAAATGTCTAAGGATATGCCATTGGGTGTAAAACAGTTATTAACCAGTGTCACACATTTGAAAGAAAATGAGAAGGTTCTTGTAATAACTGATGATAATAAACGTGAAATTGGTGAATTGGTTTATAAATATGCAAAAGAATATTTTGAGACAACCATGGTTGTAATGCCCCCTACAGCGGGACATGGTGCAGAGCCGACAGATGTAATTACATCCGCTCTGAAAAATGTGGATGTGGCTTTTGGCTGTACAACTATGTCACTGATGCACAGCAAGGCCAGAATCGAAGCCTGTAAGGCAGGACGGCTTCGCTGGGTGGGAGTACAGGATTATACACTTGATATGTTTGAGACAGGTGGATTAACCGCAGATTTTGATGAGGTTGCAAAAGTCATTGACCGCGTAGCGGAAAAATTCCACGGGGAAACATTTACCCTTACCTCAGAAGGTGGAACCAATCTGGTCTGCAGTGTCAAGGGGCGTAATGTAGTGATTGATTATGGAACCTCCGTTCATCCGGGATCTGCTGCATTTCCGCCTAATGCTGAGGTTGCTTTAGGGCCTGTGGAAGGAACTGCAAATGGTGTTATAGTTATAGACGGCAGTATCCCCCATCCCCAGCTTAACTTGATTCAGGAACCGATTTACCTGGATGTGAAAGATGGTATGATTGTTGATATAAGAGGTGGAAGAGAAGCGGATATCTTACGTAAAATTTTAGCCGACTATAATGATCCTACAGTATACAATGTGGGTGAACTTGGTCTTGGACTTAACGAAAAAAATGTTCTTTGCGGGCATATGGCGCCTGATGAAGGATCTTTTGGTAATCTTCATATTGGAATTGGAAAGAACTTAATGTTTGGCGGTCACACCGATTCCCCATTACATATGGACCTGGTAATGAAAAAAATAACCTGTGAGATAGACGGACTGGTAATTATGAAAGATGGAAATCTTCTGGTGTAGGATTTAAGATATGCGAGCCTGTGCGGTATGCACAGGCTCGTGAAATAAAAATGGGGGTTGCAATGAGTATGCAGTTTTCGAATGGAGTTTATTAATTTTCAGAGGGGTATTATGCATGAAAAAAACATTGGTAATATTATTAGGCTTCTTCATGATGGTTTGCCTGAATGCCTGTTCAAAAAATGCGGATGAGCAGGCGGATAAGCAAAAACGTATCATAAGCATTGCAACCGTACAGCCTGAAGATCATCCCATCAGCGTTGGTCTGCGGGCTATGAAAAGCTATATGAAAGAACAACTTGGTGATGCAGTAGATGTAAAGATTTATTATAACGGAATAATGGGAGGCAATAGTGAAGCCCTGGAGCTTTTGCAAATGGGGACTTTAAACCTTGTGGCCACCAGTGGCAGCAATCTGGAGTCATTTGACAATACTTATAAAATATTTGGGCTTCCATATCTGTTTAAAGATGAAAAAAGTTTTCGTAAATGTATGAATAATGATGAATTTAAGAATCAGATTTATAACTGTACATCGAATAAGGGAATTCGAGGAGTTGCATGGTTTGCCAATGGCGTAAATAATATCTATGCTTCAAAACCCATATATACGCCAGATGACATTAAAGGACTTAAACTTAGAATTCAATCCAGTGAGGCAAACGTAAAACTGGCACAGGGGTTTGGCGCGGCAGCAGTAGTTATGGCTTATGGAGAAGTGTATACAGCTCTCCAGAATCATGTGATTGACGCTGCAATGAATCCGGAAATGGCTTTGATCAGCATGAAGCATGGTGAGGTTGCTAAATATTATACACGCACTGAGCATCAGATTTTTACAGATATGCTGGTTGGAAATGCAGAATTTCTGGATTCGTTATCAGATAAAGAGAAAACAGTATTAGATGAGTCTTTTGAAATTGCGACCAGAGTGGAATGTGAGGAATGGGACAAGCAAATAAATGAATGTATAGCAGAAGCTGAGAATATGGGAGTGCAGTTTATTGATGTGGATAAGGCTCCATTTGAAAAGTTACAAACGAAAGTAAGGGAAGAGTTACTTGCTGCGACGCCGTCATTGCAGCCGCTTTATGACAAAGTACAGGAAATACAGAAGGAGGAATAAGGGATGCGCACGATATTAATATTAAAGACATGGTTAAATAAAATTCTCAGTGGTGCAGCAGCATTATTACTTGCCTTTATGTCCCTGCTTGCTGTTTATCAGGTATTTATGCGATATGTTTTAAAGAACCCCTCTACAATGTCAGAAGATATACTCAGCTATTCATTTGTATGGCTTTCTTTGATTGCTACAGCCCTGGTATTTGGAGAACGTGATCATATGAATCTCACTTTTTTTCTGGACAAGGGTTCTCCATATGTAAAATTATTACTTTCTCTTATTTCTGAAATTTTAGTAATGATCATTGCTTTTGTGGTATTTATTGTAGGCGGGAAAAAGTTTATGAATGTAGGTGCCATTCAGGTATCGCCGACACTGGGGATAACGATGGATATGGTTTATCTCATACTGCCTGTCACTGGTGTATTGATACTTTTGTTCAGTATCATCAATATTGCAGAGCTGGTTGAAGATTTTAAGTTAAAGGAGGAGAAGTAATATTATGGGAACGGCCGCCGCAGCAAGTATAATGATATTTTCAATTCTTGTTATTCTGTTATTGGCAGGAGTACCGATTGGTATATCGTTATGCGTTGCCTCATTAGCAGTTATTGTACAGTCTTTAGGTTTCATTGGAGCCGCCCCTGCTTCCGCGTTAAAGATGTTTCAGGGGATTAACATTTTTACCTTACTGGCAATTCCATTTTTTATACTGGCAGGTAATATTATGAATAAAGGTGGAATTGCAATTCGCCTTATTAATTTCGCAACAGCCCTGACTGGAAGGATTCCGGGTTCACTGGCTCATACCAATATTGTTGCCAATATGTTATTTGGTGCAATTTCCGGCTCAGGAACTGCAGCCGCTTCTGCGATGGGATCAATTATCGGACCTATTGAAAAGAAAGAGGGTTATGATGAAGATTTTTCAGCAGCGGTTAATGTAGCAACTGCCCCAACCGGACTGCTAATCCCCCCCAGTACTGGTCTGATCACGTACGGCCTTGCCAGCGGAGGAACCTCCATAGCAGCTTTGTTTCTTGGGGGGTATATTCCTGGTATTCTTTGGGGGCTTAGCTGTATGGTAATTGCTTATATCTATGCGAAGAAGCAAAACTTTGTCAGTCAAAAGAAGATAACAGTAAAAGATTTTTTTAATTATACCTTTGAAGCAATTCCAAGTCTATTATTGATTTTTATTGTTATCGGAGGGATATGCGCAGGTGTTTTCACAGCTACCGAGGCCTCCGCAGTGGCAGTGCTGTATAGTTTGATATTATCTATTATTTTTTATAAAACAATTGGTATCAGAGATCTTTATGCCATATTAGTCAGCAGTGCTAAAATGTCAGGTATTATTATGTTTCTGGTAGGCTGTTCCAACATAATGGCATGGGTTATGTCATTTACAGGAATACCGGATGCAATTGCCGGTGGTGTGTTATCAATATCTGACAATAAAATTATAATTCTATTTGCAATTAATATGCTTCTATTGTTTGTAGGTACTTTTATGGACCTCACGCCTGCAATACTGATTTTTACACCTATTTTATTGCCTGTATGCCAGCAGTTAGGAATGTCCGCATTACATTTTGGCATTATGCTTGTATTTAACCTCAGTATTGGTTGTATTACCCCTCCGGTTGGAAACATACTGTTTGTTGGAATAAAAGTAGCCGGAAGAAAATTAGAAAATGTAATGCCTATATTAATAAAATTTTATTTGGCAATATTTATTATTTTGATGTTAGTAACATATGTTCCCTCTTTGTCGACGCTGATTCCACAGATGGCAGGTTATAAGTAATAATAGGGGCAATTTGCAGAAAAAGCCGCATGGGTTTCGTTTTTGAGCGAACGCCATTCGGCTTTTTTCCATGTACTCCACATTATTTTAGCAGTTCATGGAAGGAGGAATACTTTGAGGATAATGAAAGATATCTTCAGGATCGTATTTGGCCTTCACTTCCGTCAGCCTTTCAAAATTTCTTCCATAATAGGCTTTTGGCCAGTTTCTTATGGACAAGTCAGGAGTATTGACATATACACCTTTTGTAAAGGGTTCCATCTCCTTTCGGAAATCTTTCACCCACTGGATACCCGGATCTGCCCCCTCTGGTGTATTCCAGGTGGAGAAATAGGAGATGTTCGAAAGTGCTTTGCGGTAGAAATATGCCGTAGCGTCATTTGGAACTTCTGCGACTGCCCCTCCCAATCCGTGGAAAAATACAGAGGCTGAATAGGTGGGAGGATGGTTAATATAGCGTTCAATGATATTGATTGCTTCATCAGGCAGCAGTTCATATAAAAAGGGTCCCACGCTTTTAAATGGCTCTGGTGAATCTGGCTGAGTGGCTGCTATTTTTGCAGCTGCCTCCACCCAGGGAATTTCTTCAACGTACACGTTCTGAGGCGAACCAGTTTCAATCAGAGGATTTAAAAGAGATCGAAGCTCTGTTGATGTACCGAGAAAAACCCCCTGCATCATAAGCAGGGTATTCTCCCCGGATGCCATGGTAAGCAGCGGAGTGAGTCTGTTGTCTGAACAGGGGAGTGTATATTTCTGCCACATCTTAAGCACTGGTCTTAAGTCGGAAAGCGGCCAGGTAATTTGCGCATATGCAACCGTGTCAATTCTGTGGGTGCGGAAACGAAATGAGGTACAGGCTCCGAAATTACCGCCTCCGCCTCCCCGCAGAGCCCAGAACAGATCCGGATTCTCCTTAGCACTGGCATGAATCAGGCAGCCCTCAGCATTTACGATTTCCGCCTCTAACAGGTTATCAATGATAAGACCCCAGGGGCGGGACAGACTGCTTTGCCCGCCGCCCTGTGTAAATCCGGCGATTCCCGTAGTCGGGCAGAGACCTGGCGGTACCACCAGACCCTGCTCACCAAGAAGGATAGCCAGCTCATAATCCCGAATGCCAGTCTGGACTGTGGCAGTTTCGCATTTCCTATTTATTTCTGCCTGCTTCATTTCGCTGACATCAATGACCAGTCCCCCATTCATAACTGATAATCCTTCGTAATTATGACGGCCGGAGCGCAGCCTTATGGGAATATCCCGGCAACGTGCCCACTTGATTGCATTGCTTACATCTCTGGCATTCTGCGCAAAAACGATGATAAGCGGATATTTATTAAAAAAGGTGTTAAATACCTGACGTGCAGGTTCATACTGAGGATCTTCCGGTAAAACCACACGTCCAGTCAGTCTGGGACATTTTTCAAAATACATCTCAATACCTCCTCATAGTTTGTCTGTATTACTCTTTATTATATGAATGCAATGCACAGGTTGTCAGCCAGGCTGTATCCACTTAATCTACGATTGTCAATTTTCTTATGTTCAGAACTAATCCAGTCAATAAGTTGTAAGTACAACGTTTTTGTAATCGTTCCTGTGATATGATTCAATAGTAAAAATAACAAATTTTAAATGGAGCCAGAGATGAATGATTATAGTCATGTCCTGTTATTTTCCGGAATCAGCAATCAGGAACTGCTCCCTATGCTGGACTGCCTTGGGAGCTACAAAAAAAACTACAAAAGTGGTGAGATCATTATTCTCACTGAGGATGCTGTAAAAAGTCTGGGCATTATTCTTGGCGGATCCGTAAAAATGATTAAGGAAGATATATGGGGAAATAAAACACTGCTGGCAGTGATGGAAGAGGGGGGACTGTTTGGGGAAATTTTCACCTGCAGCCATGCACAGACGGCAACGGTGACCTTCGTTGCCGGGAAGGAGGCAAAGATTTTGTTTCTTCCCTTTGAAAAAATCTGGAACTCCTGTTCCACATCCTGCACCTGCCATCATAAGCTCATGGGAAATTTGATTTCCCTTCTTGCGGATAAGAATGTTCAGCTGATTGAAAAGCTGGAGGTGACCACAAAGAAATCAGTTCGGGAAAAGATAAGCTGCTTTCTTTCCATACAGGCGCAAAAGAATAACAGCAGATATTTTACTGTGAATATGGGGAGAATGGAGCTCTCGGAATTCCTTTGTGTAAACAGAAGTGCGCTGACAAGAGAGCTGAATCTGATGAGGTCAGAAGGGCTGATCGATTTTTACAGAAACACGTTTAAAATAATAAAAAATTAAAAAAATTAAAATTGATCCTGTTGTGTTGTAATAACAACCGACACAAATCAGGTTCGATGATATTCTTAATGAGCAACAGCAATAACACAAATATGAAACGCGCACAAACTCCCAAATGGGGTGTGTATAAATTTACTTTAGGAGGTAAGGAATATGAGCATGTTTTGCTATCAGTGTCAGGAGACAGCAAAGAACACAGGATGTACAGTGAAGGGTGTATGCGGCAAGACAGAAGAGGTTGCCAAGCTGCAGGATCTGCTTATCTATGCAGCAAAAGGAATTTCTGAAGTAGTCGTAAAGACAGGAACAAACGCAGCTGATATCGCTGAAATCAATCATGAGGTGGTAAAGAGCCTTTTTATTACCATTACCAATGCAAACTTCGATGCAGCAGCAATTGAAGCACAGATTTTAAAGGTACTTGGCTTAAGAGATGAGCTGGCATCTAAAAAAGGTTATACAGGCAATAACGATGCAGCAACTTTCCATGTAACAACCAGAGAAGCAATGCTTGATAAGGCAGCAACAGTAGGCGTTCTTTCCACAGAGAATGAGGATGTACGTTCTTTAAGAGAGCTGATTATCTATGGTATTAAAGGTATGGCTGCTTATGTAGAGCACGCAATTAACCTTGGCAAAGAAAACACTGACGTCTATGGATTTATGTACAAAGGTCTGTCAGCAACCCTTGACAATACCCTTTCTGCAGATGATCTGGTTGCTTTAACCTTACAGACAGGTGAAGTTGGCGTAACAGCTATGGCTCTTCTTGATGAAGCCAACACTTCCCGATACGGCAATCCGGAGATCACTTCCGTTAACATCGGTGTAAGAAAGAACCCGGCTATCTTAATTTCCGGTCATGATTTAGCAGATATGGAACAGCTTTTAGAGCAGACAGCCGGAACAGGCGTAGACGTTTATACCCACGGCGAGATGCTTCCAGCTCATTATTATCCTGCATTTAAGAAATATGATCATTTCGCAGGTAACTATGGAAATGCTTGGTGGAAACAGTTAGAAGAATTTGAATCCTTCCATGGTCCGGTTCTCTTTACAACCAACTGTATCGTTCCTCCAAGAACTCCGGAAGCAGCAGCTAAAATCTTCACCACAGGCGCTACCGGTTTCCCAGGATGCACACATATTGAAGCAGATGAGAATGGAAAGAAAGATTTCTCAGCGATCATCGAGCTTGCAAAGACACTTCCAAGTCCGGAAGAAATTGAGACTGGCTCCATCGTAGGCGGATTCGCACATAATCAGGTATTTGCACTGGCTGACCAGGTGGTTGATGCTGTAAAATCCGGCGCCATCAAGAAATTCTTTGTAATGGCAGGCTGCGACGGCAGAGCAAAATCAAGAAACTACTATACAGAGTTTGCAGAGAAGCTTCCAAAGGATACTGTAATCCTGACAGCAGGCTGTGCAAAATATAAATACAATAAGCTGAATTTAGGCGATATCAATGGTATCCCCAGAGTCCTTGATGCAGGTCAGTGTAACGATTCCTATTCTCTTGCAGTCATTGCAATGAAGTTAAAGGAAATCTTTGGTCTGGCTGATATCAATGAGCTTCCGATCGCTTACAACATCGCCTGGTATGAGCAGAAAGCAGTTATCGTGCTTCTTGCACTCCTTCACCTTGGCGTAAAGAACATTCACTTAGGACCGACATTACCAGGATTTTTATCTCCTAATGTTGCAAATGTGCTTGTAGATACCTTCGGTATTGCAGGTATCGGTGAAGTGGATGATGATATCGCATTATTCATGAATGCATAATTAATTTATTTAAAATTCCATGGGTCCTGTTGCTGATGCAGCAGCCCATGGAATTTTTTATGGTTTTCCTTCCTTACGGAAGAACAGAAGATATTCTTTTATAAAATGAGCTCAGGTTCGGAAATATCCAGTGTCAGATCAGCATCCTCCTGAGAGAGCTTATCTTCCTCCATACCTTTTTCCACACGGTATATATGAAAACCTGAACTGCTATTGTTAGTATCTTTTATAATTCGATACTGATATCCAGCTTCTGTTTCAGACGTTAAGCCCCCGGTTTTTACTTTCCCGTTTTTATCTACGATAAACAGGCCTGTTCCATGTTCTCCTGAGAATTCAGGAATATAAACCAATTTGAATTTCATCTCTTCCTCTGCTGTGACGGCAAGTCCTTTATAGTATAACTTTCCATTCAATATTCCGGAGACTCCCTGCCCTTGTGAATAACCATTTTCTCTCTTTTTTGAGAAATAATATTCATATTCCGTCCCGTCATTTTTTAATATCACTTTTCCTGTGGATTTAGCAGATTTTGATCCAAAATAATAATAGCCTTCTTTTAATGGGAAGGATCCATCTTTGTTATAGATATAAATCAAACCATCAACAAGCGTTCCTTTGGAATTAAAAAGATAATACTCGTTTTTAATCGTTACAAGCTGGACATGAATCAGATCATCATCTCCTCCGGATAATCCGTATTTGCCCGTTGTATCAACGGCTCTGACTTCTGTGGCACGGCTGGCATTAGACTGTGAGGCTAATGATACAGAACTTTTTGAGGCAGTCGTTATTCTTCCTTTTTTATTAAAGTAGTACCAGCATTCATCTTCATCCGGGTCTCCATTTAATCCTGGTGGAACAATAGAAAGCCATAGTTCCTTCTGGATAACCCCTATATTCTCTGCACCACAATAAAGATACTTGCTGGCATCTTCATTATATTTATCTAACAATTCCCTGTCAGTCTGGTCGTCTACCTTTACGTATTCATCACCCGTATTATAAACCCATCCATCCATCATTCTGCCCTCTGTATCAAAGCAGTATTCATAATCACCAATCGTTACCGTTGTATTTCTCCGTATCTGACCATCGCTCCGAAAATGATACCAGTATTCTGCCCCGGTACTTTCCTCATCAGAAGGGGGCGCCAGCTTAAGCCAGCCACTGGCTCTTGTTCCGTCTTCAAGGCAATAATATGTATTATTACTGCTGATATCATCTGTCAGTTCAGCCGCTTCTCCATCTGTATATGTAATCCAGCCGGTAAGCATCTCCCCGGTGTCAGAAAAGAAATATTTTTTATCACCGATTTGCTGTTTACCAGTCATCATTTCACCATTTCGGTCAAAATAATACCAATATTGATTTTTATCAGAGAAATCATCCCAGCCCTCCGTATTGATCCATGTATTTTTCACCCGAAGACCATCGGAATCCACATAGTATTTTTCATCTCCATCGGAGACCCAGGAAGCAGTGGAAAGCTTTCCGCTTTCACCAAGATAATAATAACCGCTTTCTCCCTTTTTCCATGCGGATTTTATATATTCCCCATTTTCTTCATAATGCCAGCCATATTCTGTCTCCGTCCAGCCATCTGCTCTTGATACCATTGGAGTATCTAAAAATACAATAGCTGCCGTTAAAATAATGAACGTATTTTTTGTCCGGTTTATCTTCAAGTGTTACCTCCCTGGTTATATTATCTGCAATTAGGTTTTTTAAATTGCGGACTATTTATCTCACAATAATCACCTCCTGTTCACCGTGTTTTAATTTATAAACATATTACGCCTATATGGTATAGTACATATTAAAATTTGTAAAGCATAATTTGTACATAAAAGATACAAAACAGGTGTTAATGATAGATTATTATTAGTAACGAATTACAAAATAACGAATTTATTGGTAATTGATACTATTTATTAATAAAAAATATTAAAATTTGAATTAACACGATAAATTAGTATAGTCACTCATACAGCAACTGGATTCCAGATATTTCCAGACCATCATTGTTAACAATAAAAAGTATTGTACCGAAAACATTTCATAGAATGGTTATCTAATGCAATTTGTCGAGAAAAGTAAATGATTGTAAAAAATGCACAAAATACATGCCATAAATTTATGAAAATTCACATCTTGAATAATGATTGGATGTAAAGTAATATTAGTATAAATTAAATTAATTAATTAATTGCTTTTACATTTATTCGAGGTGAAATATGAAAGAATTAAGTATGGAATTAATAGACGGTTCCTCATGGCTATCGCCGGAGGAAATTGCCAGTGGTGTGGAAGAATATGCCTCTTACCTTGAAGAAGTAAAGTATGGGGAAGAACAGTATGAAGAAAATCTTGGCTGGCTTGATGTAGAGGAGTGGGCTGGAGAAAAGTGGATCACGTATTACCAGGAATTAGCAGCAGATGTCAGGAAGAATGCAGATGCATTCGTAGTTATTGGTATCGGCGGATCCAATCAGGCAGCGCGTGCCGTGGTTGATGCCATAGGAGAGACAGGCCCGGTTACAATTGTATGGGCAGGGAACAGCATTTCCGCAGACAGCATACGAAGTGTGTTGCAGGAATTAAAAGGAAAGAGTGTATACATAAACGTAATTGCAAAGAATTTCGAAACACTGGAACCTGGCATTGGATTTCGAGCTCTGCGCAGTTTCATGAAAAAAGAATACGGTGAAGAATATGTAAAACGGGTGATCTGTACTGGCTCAGAGGGAAGTCATTTAGAAAAGCTCTGTAAGGTGAACGGATTTCACTTCCTTCCGTTTCCTGCTAACATTGGAGGGCGCTTTACGGCTCTCTCCCCGGTAGGACTATTCCCCATGGCTGTGGCTGGAATTGATATTGGTGCAATTGCCAGAGGTGCACAGCTCATGCGTCAGCGTCTTCTTAAGGAAAGCGCCACTGAAAGTATGGCTCTGGAATATGCGGTTATAAGAAATCTGCTCTATCAAAAGGGGTTCAGCATGGAGATGCTTTCTTACTTCGAACCGCGGTATTTTCGCTTTGCAAAGTGGTGGATGCAGCTGTTTGGCGAAAGCGAAGGAAAAGACAACAAAGGCTTATATCCTCTGTTTGGAAACTTTTCTGAGGATTTGCATTCCATCGGTCAGTTTTTACAGGATGGATCCAATGTGATTTTTGAAACATTCCTGGAAGTTCAGGATACAGGGTCATCTTATGTTCTGCACAATGATAATGTGGATGATCTGTTTGATTATTTAGACGGTAAGGATTTTGATGAAATAAACCGGGCAGCATTTGAGGCAACAATAACAGCACACAGTAAAAAGTTCCCGTGTTTGAAAATAAGCGTCCCTGCTGTTGATGAGGAAACGTTTGGCCAGCTGTTTTATTTCTTTGAGTTTGTATGTTATTTGTCAGCAAAGATTCTTGGGGTTAACCCGTTTGACCAGCCAGGTGTGGAAGCGTATAAACAGTATATGTTTCAGGCCCTGGGAAAAAATGAAAATAAGATTCAGGCAAACGGTTATGGGGCAGCTGTCGGTGGCAGAAGTGCCAGTGGTATCTCTTTTTAAGATCAGGTGCTTAAAAAACACTTGAAATAATAAGGCATCAGAGAAGGAGGAATTTTTTATGAAAAAAGGTTTTAAGAAAATTTGTTCGCTTGCCCTGGCTGTGGTAATGACAGCTTCTACGCTGGCAGGCTGCGGCGGATCTAAGTCAGAAACGACTGAAAGCAGTGCAGGCAGCAGCGCCGCAGCTGAAAGTACAACAGCAGGCACTGGGGGTACTCAGGCAGCAGCTACAGGCGGCGATGGTGTATTGGATATCGGTTATAACCAAATGGTGGAAAGTTTAACACCTTTCAGAGGCAATACTTTAAGAAATGCTCCGTTTATGACCCAGTTGTATGAATCTCTGGCAGTTGTAAATGAAATCCGGGAAATGGAGCCTCTGATTGCAAAATCATGGAAGACAGATGATGACGGATTTACATATAATATTGAAATCTGGGACAGAGTAAGTGATTCTGCAGGAAATAAAATCGATGCATCTGATATTGTATGGTTTATGCAGGAATCCATGAAACGGGCATTAAAGCCTGTATTTGCAAAGGTTGAAAGTGTGGAACAGACTGGCGACTATACATTGACAGTTAAGATGAAATCCAATATCGTGGGTACATTTGAATCTCTGTTAAGAGATACATACGCAATCTCTAAAAAAGCATTTGAAGCCAGCTCTGATGAATTCGGCGCATCACTGGTTTCCACATCACCTTACATGATCACGGAATATACAGCAAATTCCAAACTGTCTTTTGAAAAGAGAAGCGATTACTGGCAGGATGAAGCAAATATGCCAAAATGTGTACGTCCTTCTGTTAAGAAGCTCAGTTACCACTGTATTACAGAATCTTCCCAGATGGCAATTGCTCTGGAAACCGGTATTGTAGACATGGTAATGAATCTTGATCCGTCTTCTGTAAAACAGTTTGCTGACAACAAAGATTACACCGTTGAACTGGCAGATGGTTCTCAGGGATATCAGATGTTTTTCTCCGGCGCAGACAGCAGTGCAGTTGCAAATAATGTGAAACTGCGTCAGGCGATCTGCTACAGCGTAGATGAGAATGGTCTGATTGCTGGTCTGCTTCAGGGCTATGGTACACCGATGTATGATGTATGTCCTCCAATGTTTAACGGATTTAACCAGAAGTGGATGGAAGAAGACTATTACAATTACAATGTTGACAAGGCAAAACAGCTGCTTGCAGATTCCGGCTATAACGGGGAATCAATCAGCATCCTTACAACCAGTAACACGTTATCCCAGAGAATGGCGCAGATGCTTCAGAGTTACTTAATGGCAATCGGCATCAAGGTTGAATTAAAAATTGTTGATATGGCGTTATTTACTTCTATCCGTCTCGATGGTACTCAGTATGACATTGTACTTAATACAATCGGCGGAACATTCTTAAGTGACCACTGGTCTATCCGGTATGACCCTGCTGCTTATAAAACCGGAGATGCAACAAGCCGTCATGACAATACTCTGGCAGAACTTTTATATAAGACCTGGACACCAAGCGGCTATACAGAGGAAAACATTGACGCAGTTCATAAGTATATCAAGGATAATGCAATTGCTTATGGAATGTTTAATCCCCAGACGATTATAGTAATCAGAAAAGATGCAGGTCTGGAGAAAGAAGTACTTGAGTACCAGGGTTATATTGCTCCGGCATCCAGTACGTTTACCAATTATTAAAATTATCAGAAGCAGAACAGTTTTATACTAATTCTAAGCTGAGGTGCGCAGATAAGCACAACAAGGCTGCGCACCAGTCAGCTTCAATGGAGAATAATATATGTTAAAATATGTATTGAAACGATTGATCTGGATGATACCGATTGTTCTGGGAGTTGCAATTCTCGTTTTTATTATGATGACCTTCTGCCCAGGAAAGCCGGAGGAAATTATCCTTGGTCCTTCCGCGACGGAAACAGAACTTGCTGCGAAACGTCTGGAACTGGGACTGGATGATCCGATTGTGCTTCGTCTCGGCCGGTATATGAGTGATGTTTTTATCCATTTTGACCTTGGAAAGTCCTGGCTGACCAATGTGGATATTACCAGTTCTATTAAGGAACGTCTTCCAAGAACATTGATGCTGACTGTTACTACCTTATTAATATCCGTTGGTATTGGTATTCCATTGGGCGTGATAGCTGCAATCAAGCAGAATAAATGGCAGGATTCTCTTTGTATGGTGCTTGCGCTGATAGGTGTGGCAATCCCCAATTTCTGGCTTGCGTTGCTGCTGGTTTTGCAGTTTTCCGTAAAACTCAACTGGCTCCCTGCGTTGGGAATCGGAACCGGGCTGGCTGGAATTAAATTTTACATTCTGCCTGCAATTTCCGGAAGTACAGGAGGTCTTGCAAGCTGCGCCAGACAAACCCGGTCTGCCATGTTAGATGTAATCCGTGCCGATTATATCACAACTGCCCGTTCAAAAGGTGTACCGGAACGGGATGTAATTATGAAACATGCCTTAAAAAACAGTTTAATCCCTATTATAACTGTTATGGGAACCATGTTCGGTCATTTTCTTGGAGGAGCGATGATTATTGAAACCATTTTCGCAATTCCGGGTATGGGTACCTATATCATCGGTGCTGTAAACAGCCGTGATTATCCCATTGTGCAGGGCGGCTCCATTTTCCTTGCAATCACATTCAGCTTCTGTATGCTTATTGTAGATTTACTTTATGCACTGGTAGATCCGAGAATCAAAGCCCAGTATGCATCAGGCAGGAAGAAAAGGAAGGTGAAAGCAAATGCCTAAGACGACCGGACATGCCAAGAATCAGGGTGGTTTTACAGCTGTTATGAGACAGATGAGTAAGAATAAAGCTGCAATGCTTGGCCTTTTAATTCTCTCAGCTGAAATCATTCTGGCAATCCTGGCACCTTACATTATACCTTATGACTATTCCTTTATGGACATGGCAAACATGTTTGCCACACCATCATTTTCCCATCTGTTTGGATGCGATGATATGGGAAGAGATATATTCAGCCGTGTGCTCTTTGGCGCAAGGTATTCCATTTCCATCGGTATTATAGCGGTTGCCATTGGTTCCGTTATTGGCTGTACCATTGGTGCAATTGCCGGTTACTTCGGCGGGCAGGTGGACAATCTCATCATGCGTTTTTTGGATATTATTCAGGCGATTCCCGGAATGCTTTTAATGATCGTTATTTCTGCCGTACTGGGTCCTGGTTATTTTAATACAATCGTCGCATTATCCATAGGAAGTATTTCCGGTATGGCCAGAATGCTGCGTGCCCAGATGCTGAAGGAGCGGGAAAACGAATACATTGAAGCTGCCCAGTCCATTAACTGCAGCAAATTCCGGATTATTACAAGTCATCTGCTTCCCAACTGTATTTCACCCATGATTGTATCTGCCACGATGGGAGTGGCGCAGACCATAACCATGGCCGCTGGTTTAAGCTTTATCGGTCTTGGTGTTCAGCCTCCTATTCCTGAATGGGGTGCCATGTTATCAGCAGCCCGCCAGTTTATTCGTCAGGCTCCTCATCTGGTTTATTTCCCAGGGCTTGCGATTGCAGTGACAGTACTTGCATTGAATTTACTGGGAGACGGCTTAAGAGATGCTCTCGATCCCAAATTGAAGAATTAAGGAAGGAGGAACAGCTGTGCATCAGAAAGAAATCAATACAGATATGCCGTTCCTTTCTATAAAGGACTTAAAGGTGGAATACAAATCGGATGGCCAGATTGTCCATGCCGTAAATGACGTAAGCCTTCAGCTTGAGAGGGGAAAAACCCTGGGACTGGTCGGTGAGACCGGTGCAGGGAAAACTACGATTGCAAAATCAATCCTTAGGATTTTACCCGATGTTGGCAGTCATATTGCAAATGGTGAGATTTACCTGGAAGGGGAAAATCTCTTGAAATTATCAGAAACTGACATGAGAAAGATCCGCGGAAACAAGGTATCCATGATATTTCAGGATCCCATGACAGCGCTAAACCCTGTTCTTCGTGTCGGCGATCAGATCGCAGAAGTAGTGAGTCTGCATAGTGACAGCAACAATCGGTCAGAACATGAAAAACGGGCAAAGGAAATGCTTGAAATTGTAGGGATCCCTGCAGAGCGTTATTATTCATACCCCCACCAGTTTTCCGGCGGTATGAAGCAGAGAGTTGTCATTGCCATCGCTTTGGCATGCAATCCCGACCTACTTCTGGCAGATGAACCAACGACGGCTCTCGATGTGACCATACAGGCTCAGGTGCTTGATCTGATCGCAGAGTTAAGAAACAAATATAACACTGCCATGCTGTTAATTACCCATGATATGGGTGTGGTTGCGCAGGTTTGCGATACTGTGGCAGTCATCTATGCAGGCAGCATTATTGAGTATGGAACAAAGCAGCAGATTTTTAAACACCCCTCCCATCCGTATACCATCGGTCTGTTCGGCGCAATCCCCGACATGAATGAGGATGAAGAATGGCTGCATCCAATTGACGGACTGCCGCCGGATCCAACCAACCTGCCTCAGGGCTGCTCCTTTGCACCAAGATGCAAATTTGCAACAGATGCATGCCGGAAGGAACCAATCAGCATGAACAAGACTCAGGATGGACACGATTGCCGCTGCTGCCGAATCGAAGCCGTTATGAAGGGGGAGGATTAAATGAATCCGGTTATTGAAGTAAAGAATTTAAAAAAATATTTTACAACTCCCCGCGGTATGCTTCACGCTGTTGATGATGTCAACTTTACCATTGAAAAAGGACGTACTCTGGGCGTTGTAGGAGAGTCAGGCTGCGGAAAATCCACCCTGGGAAGAACCATTATCCATCTCCATGAAAGTACAGAAGGACAGATTTTATTAAACGGAAAAGATGTCACCAACTTAAAGGGGAAGGATTTACGACAGGCCCGTGAAAAAATGCAGATTATTTTCCAGGATCCATATTCCTCTCTTGATCCACGTAAAACCATAGACAGCACAATCCGGGAACCCCTGATTGTATCAAGGCGTTTTACAAAAAGCCAGATTGATCAGAAAACACAGGAATTAATGGATCTGGTTGGTATAGATGAACGGTTGAGAAAAGCATACCCCCATGAACTTGACGGCGGACGCAGACAGCGGGTGGGAATTGCCCGTGCGCTTGCATTAGAACCTGAGTTTGTGGTATGTGATGAGCCGGTATCCGCTCTTGATGTATCAATCCAGGCACAGGTACTTAACCTTTTAAAAAAGCTCCAGAAGGAAAAGGGTCTGACCTATATGTTTGTTACTCATGACATGTCAGTGGTACGCCATATTTCCGATGATATTTGTGTTATGTACTTAGGACAGGTTGTTGAAAAATGCTCTTCAAAGGAACTGTTTCAAAACCCGCTTCATCCTTATACAAGAGCATTGCTTTCTGCAATCCCATCCACAGATATTGATAAACCCAATAAGCGTGAGATTCTCCGCGGTGAAATCACATCGCCGGTCAATCCAAAACCAGGCTGCCGCTTTGCGGCCCGCTGTCCCTATGCGAAAGAGGAATGCTCAAAGCAGCAGAAACAGGAAGAAGTATCCCCTGGACATTTCGTGACATGCTGCCGCCTGGAGGAAATAAGTTCCTCGTATAATTAAGGAAAAAGACTCCAAAAACGCTAAGGAAGAATCAGTGTTTTTGGAGTCTTTCTGGCAGGATCAGAAATGAAGGTCGCCTGCGTTATAGGTCTGGATCTTATTGCTGAACCGCATCTGTATTTCATCTAAGCGCTGTTTGGAATAGGTGAGATAAATCAGGTCCTTTGGCGGCCAGTGAAGCATCATGTCAAACCGGTCTTCGTCTGTTAAAGCTGTTTTTGAAATGTAAATATAGAGTGATCCGGTATTCTTGGAATCTTTTCTGGTAAAAAGCTTCGTTCCTGCCACACCCACTTCCCCAACTTCACCCCAGGTGTAGGATTGAAGCCTTTTCCAGGGGAGAAAGCAGCGAACGCCTGTCTGGTCCACACAAACGGAAGCAGCGTAGGTGAGCATTGGCTTCACAAAGAGAAGTCCGATCAGAAAAAATACGGCAGCTGAACCCAGACGCGAAAGGATGATCAGGCTGATAACAATCATAAGAGAAAACAGGACGGTGGCAATGCTTACTGCAGCCTTAAAGGTATCGACAAGGTATGTTTTTTTCATGTGGTAATAGTCCTCTCATTAAATTAAACAATTTAAATAATTAATACCATTATAACCAATGAACCGTATTGTGTCAAATTGCAAAGAGATAAAAAAATATAAATAAATGGAGGTATTTGATATGGAATTGTACAAGGACCCACACCAACCCATAGAAGCGAGAGTGGAGGATCTTCTTTCCAGAATGACTCTAGAAGAGAAGGTTGCCCAATTATGCGGTGATTTGCCGGCTTCATTTATTGAAGATGGAAAAGTAAATACAGAGCTTTTAAAAGAGAAGTTCCCTGACGGTCATGGACGTTTTACTCAGTATTCCATTGTTGGTCTGGTAAGTCCGGAGCAGATATCCAGAATCAGCAACCAGATTCAGCGTTATTTTGTGGAAGAGACCAGACTGGGAATACCAGTTGCGTTACAGGCAGAGAATCTTTGCGGTTATCCTGCAGCAGGGGGCACCCTTTTCCCTGCAATGATCAATATGGGATGTACCTGGGAGCCAGAGCTTGCCAGTAAGATGAGTGAAATTATCGGACAGGAGAGCCGCAGTGTGGGAATTACCTCCGCCATGAGCCCGGTAATCGATATCGTTCAGGATCCCAGGTGGGGAAGAACTTATGAGACCTTTGGAGAAGATCCTTATCTGACCAGTCAGTTCGGCGTTCACTATGTAAAAGGAATGCAGGAGCAGGGCGTCAGCTGTATTGCAAAGCATTTCCTGGGATATTCCTCAACACAGGGCGGTTTAAATACTTCAGCATGCCGTATGGGAAAACGGGAGCTTTATGAGATATTTGCAACACCTTTTGAAGCAGCGGATAAGCTGGCAGGACTGGATGCCATGATGGCAAATTATGGAGAGATCGATGGGCTTCCTGTGATTGTGAACAAGGATATTATTGAAAATCTGCTTCGTAAGACTATGGGCTTTGATGGAGTTTTAACGTCTGATGGTGCGGCGGTACTGAAAACCCATCAATACTTCAAGGTAGCGAAAACCTATGAAGAGGCAGGATATCTGGCAAAAAAAGCGGGTACGGACACAGAGATTCCTGTAGGAGCAGCCTTCCGTCAGCTGCCAGGGTATGTACGGTCTGGCGAACTCAGTGAAGAATGCATTGATGCATCTGTCCGCCGTGTGCTTACGGTAAAATTCAAACACGGCCTGTTTGAGAATCCATATTGCGAAGCAGAGAAGGTTACCATGGCATTATGCAATGATTCAAAGAATGAACTGAGTGAAGAAATTGCAGCCAAATCAATGGTTCTGTTAAAAAATGACGGCGTACTCCCCCTTAAAAAAGGAACAAAGGTAGCGCTAATTGGCCCCCATGGGGATTCACTGCGGTATCCGGTGAGCGGTTACACCTATCCGGCATATGTTGAAATGATGAAGGCAGGTGCCAGCGGCCAGTCAACTGGTTTTAACGGTCTGGCTGATGAGCAGGAAAAAGCACAGAGCAGTGAAAAGAAATACAAAGGACCTTTTGCAGTCATGTTTGATATGTTCTCAAAGGAAGAACAGGACGCCATGAACGATATGGAATCAGCGTTAAGAAGGACAGGAACACGCAGTTTAAAAGAAGTTCTTACAGAGCGCTTCACGGTATCCTATGCACAGGGCTGCAGCATTATCGGAGAAGAGACAGATGGTTTTGCCGAAGCAGTGGAAGCAGCCAGAGAGTCAGATGTGATTGTGATGGCATGCGGCGGAAACTCAGGCTGGGTCAATGTAACCGGAGGTGAGGGGAAAGACCGTCAGTTCCTTGACCTGCCAGGTGTTCAGCAGAAGCTTCTGGAAGCAGTTGCAGCAACAGGCAAACCAGTAGTTCTGGTGCTTTATGGACCAGGTGTATTTGCTGTTAACTGGGCACAGGAAAACTGCGGAGCAATTCTGCAGGCATTTATGCCCGGTCCGTTTGCAGGTAAGGTTATTACCGATGTGTTAGACGGAACAACAAATCCCGGAGGAAAGATGACAATGACTGTACCCAGATCAACGGGACAAATCCCCATCTATTATAACCACCGCATCGGATCCGGTTATAACAGCGGAGGAGATATCACCGCTTCTTCCATCTTTTCCGGAGGATATGTGGATGGTCCTGCCGACCCGCTCTACTGTTTTGGACATGGTCTCAGCTATACCACATTTGAGCTTTCTGATCTGGGATTATCTTCAGCTGAAATTCCCACAGACGGAAAACTGGAAATCAGCTGTAACGTAAAAAATACCGGTAATGTTGCCGGCGATGAAGTGGTACAGCTTTATACCAGTTTTACTGAGGCTCATGTAACACGTCCAAGCAAGCAGCTTTCCGGATTCCTCCGTGTGTCCCTGAAGCCAGGAGAGGTAAAACAGGTTGTATTCCATCTGGATATGGCACAATTAGGCTATTACAACGAATGTATGGAGTTTGTGGTTGAGCCGGGAAATATGCACCTTATGGTGGGAACAAGTTCAGCAAATCTTACGTTAAACAGCCGTGTGCTGATGACTGGAAAACCCGCAGATATGATGGGCAGACGCTCTTATGTATGCCATACAGAAGTTCATTAGTTAAGAAGGAATAAAACTTATGGAGAAGAGACCTCATATTATTATCTTCAATCCCGATGAAATGCGTTCTGACTGCCTTGCTCATCTGGAGCAGAATAAGGCAGCCAGGACTCCGTTCTTAGATGAATTTGCCGGGTCGGAAGCTGTATCGTTTCGTAATGCCTTCTGCCAGAATACGGTATGTGTTCCCAGCCGGTGCAGCTTTTTTACCGGTCTCTACCCCCATGTGGGCGGGCATCGTACCATGCAGCATTTGCTGCGCAGCCATGAATCAAGCCTGTTTTCCGAATTGAAAGATGCAGGTTATTATGTCTGGATGAACACCCGGAATGATTTAATTGCAGGGCAGATACCAGGGCTTATGGAAGAGCATGCAACTGAGATCTACTATGGGGAGGAATGTCCCAAGCCGCCGGGGCCGGAAAAAAAAGATTTTCGGGGGCAGATGGGAGATAAGAACTATTACTCTCATTACGAAGGCAGGCTGTTGACCGATGAGAACGGAATCCATTATTCCAATGATGACGGAGTGGTGGATGCAGCGATTGACCGGATATTTCACCGGGTCAATGACCAGCCGTTATGTATGTTTCTTGGCTTAATGTATCCCCATACCCCCTATGCGGTGGAAGAACCCTATTTTTCAGCCATTGACCGAAGTTTGCTGCCCAGACGTGCGGCAGCAGGAAGAGACAAGCCGGAGATGGAGTCAGCCCTGAAAGATCTCATGGCTATGGATTCCTATACGGAGCAGGACTGGGATGAGCTGCGTGCCTGTTACTTAGGGATGTGCATGAAGGTGGATGAACAGTTCAGACGCTTATGCGGTGCACTGAAGGAAGCTGGAATCTACGACGATTGTGCTATCTTTTTCCTGAGCGATCACGGTGATTATGCAGGTGACTTTGATTTACCGGAAAAATCCCAGAATACGTTTGAAGATTGTCTCACTAAGGTTCCGCTGCTTATAAAACCGCCTAAGGGAGAGCCGGTTGATGCTGGAATTTCTGATTCCCTGGTAGAACTGGTGGATTTTTATGCAACTGTGATGGATTATACCAATACAAACCCCAGTCATGATCACTTTGGAAAGTCTCTTAAGCCTGTTCTCATGGACCGGAGTGTACAGCTGCGTGATACCGTTTTTTGTGAGGGCGGCAGAATGCCATGGGAAACACAGGCCGATGAATACCATCCGGCAGCCGGCAGTTCCGGTGTAATTCCAAAAACCAGCATGTACTGGCCAAGGCAGACAGCCCAGCTGGACGCAGATGCCCATTGTAAAGGAACCATGATACGGGATCATTTTTATAAATATGTTCACCGGTCAAACGGCCGCCATGAATTTTATGACCTTCAGTCTGATCCTCTTGAAGAAAATAATGTTTATGGTGAATCTGTACATGAAACAAAAACAATGGAACTGAAGCTTCGTCTTCTGGACTGGTATCAGCAGACCTGCGATGTAGTTCCAAGGGATTGTGACAGGCGTCTAAGCGATCGAATGATGTGGGCGAAAATAAAGCAGTATTGTCCGCCGCACCTTGAAAAAAAAGTGTGGGAAATGATCCGGGATGGTAAGGGGATGGCCTATATCATGGCGCAATTGACGGCGGGAACTGATGAGTAAAAAAGTATAATTAATTTTATGAGATAGAACTGCATAACAGAATTATGCAGTTCTATTTGCTCATTTTAGTGGTACGAAAGGTAGAAAAATGGATAATAGTATAAATTTAGGAGAAGAAAGAGTAGGAAAGCTGCTCTTGAAGCTTGCAATACCTTCTGTCATAGCGCAGCTGGTCAGTATGTTATACAATGTGGTTGACAGAATTTATATCGGACACATGCCCGAAACAGGAGACATCGCTTTAACCGGTCTGGGATTGTGCTTCCCAGTCATTATGATTATTTCGGCTTTTGCAGGTATGATTGGCCAGGGAGGTGCACCGAGAATTGCTATATTTATGGGAAAAGGACAGCAGGAGGCTGCGGAAGAGGTGCTTGGGAATTGTGTGACGGTTTTAATCATTTTATCACTGTTACTTACAATTATTTTAGAACTATCATTGGAGCCAGTTTTACGGTTATTTGGGGCAAGTGACAACAGCCTGACATATGCCCTTCCCTATTTGCGTGTTTATATCCTGGGAACTGTTTTTGTTATGCTGACAATGGGATTAAATGCTCTCATCATCACCCAGGGCTATTCAGGGATCGGCATGGCGACTGTTATGATTGGTGCAATTTTAAATATCCTGTTAGATCCGCTTTTTATCTTTGTATTTAAAATGGGTGTTGCGGGGGCAGCTGTTGCAACTGTTATTTCACAGATGGTATCAGCATTATGGGTCTTACATATTCTGATTTCGTGTAAGACAAATCTAAAAATAAGATCTAATTGCCTGATGATCAGGCCAGCTGTAATAATACCGGTATTATCTTTGGGCTTTTCTACTTTTATTATGACAGCTACGGAAAGCGCTTTGAGTATTGTATTTAATATATCACTTGCAAAGTATGGAGGTGATCTGGCAGTTGGTGCAATGACGATTATCGCAAGTCTTATGCAATTTCAGACGCTTCCCGCTCAGGGGATTGCACAGGGCGCACAACCTATTATAAGTTTTAATTATGGGGCGGGTAAAGTAAAACGAGTTCGGAAAACATGTCAGTTGCTGTTTTTGTTGGATTTTGGTTACACATTCATCTTTTGGATTTTGCTTTATTGTTTCTCTGAATCTTTTGTAAAAATATTTAATAACAGTTCTCAGGAATTAATAACCATATCTGTGGAAGCAATCTATGTTTATTTTGCAGTTTCCGGTATATTTGGAATCTTAATAGCAATTCAGAGAATATTTAATGCTCTTGGTCAGGCGAAACTGTCTCTTATTATTGCATGTTTAAGAAAACTTATTTTGCTTATTCCCCTGATTTATCTTTTACCCATGTTTTTTGATGATAAGCTGTTTGCTGTGCTTCTGGCAGAGCCAGTTTCGGATTTTTTGTCGATTAGTATTGCGATTGTATTATTTGCATTGAATATCAAAAAAATTCTAATACGAGGCTGCTCTCATGAAGCTATTCAATGAAAGTTTTTAAATCATTTTGTACCGCGGCAGCAGCAGCTCCTAAAGCACCGCTATAGGTATCAGGCTCAACAAACATAAAGTTGGTATCAATATCAGTGGCTGTATATAAATTCCGATGAATAACATCCATGAGCTGATCTTTGTTCTTCTGATTCTGGAAGATGTTTCCGTCAATCAGAATACATTTGGGTCTTACGAAATTATCAATATTGGCAATTCCAATTCCCATGTGATAAACCGCATCTTCCAGGATCTCAATCACACTCTGGTCTCCTTCAGACTGGGCTTTAATTATCTCATATATGGTTGGAGATTCAGGATTCGCGCAGATGCCGCGAAGAATATCTGCCTTGCCGTTACTCAGTTTGCTGATGCAATTGGAAATGATCGCCCGTTCACTTGAAAATGCCTCAAGGCAGCCGTGGTTACCACATCTGCAGAGAGGACCGTGAGAGTCAACCACCATATGTCCCACTTCGCCCTGGCCGATGATAGATTCCCGAAAACGATCATGAGTATACATCAAAGGACAGGCAATACCTGTTGAAACCATAAAGTATGCAAAGGAGTGATAGTGGTCCATTCGTTCATGATCAAATAAATAGGAGCCATAGGCTCTTGCGCAGGCATTGTTTTCGATTGAGACAGGTCCGTCGTAGTTAAGCAGCCTGGACAAATCGCCTTTCAGATCTTTGTTTTTCCATTCGTAGCCTGGAAGGACAATGAGTTTTCCCTTGCTGCGGTCGACGAGTCCCGGTATGCAAAGTCCAATACCAGCGATTTTCGCCTTTGGTATTTTACTGGACCGAAGCAGCTTTTTAACCAGTTCTGAAGTTTCTGACATGATTTCATCATAATCACTGTAGGCCGTATCATCTGCAATTGCTTTTATCAGTTTACCACGGTAATCCGTGATACAGGCACGGCGCATAGTACCGCGTGTTTCAATTCCAATAAAATATCCGCCATCGTCTGAAATATCAATGAGAGATGCCTTTCGCCCAAGGGTTTTTCCGGAAGCTTTTGTGTTTTCCACCTCTTTAATCAGTCCTTTGGAAAGTAGAAAATTCACAGTGGTAGTAATTGTAGGGAGGGTAAGTGAAAGCTTTTCTGATATTTCAATTCTGGAAATGGGGCCATCGTGATAAATCATCTGGCGAATCGCGGACTGATTCGTGACCTTAACTCTTGATAAATTATTTCCATTGGCAATCTGCATGTTATTTGGATCCTTTCTGTATATGTATCAAATATTTTTTCTTATTTTAAATGAGGATAACGGGGAATGATACGCTTCTCAGTTGCAAGATCAATCTGGTTTAAGTCGTCGATTACCTGTTGGGGATTGAAGAAGCGGACAAAGTCATCAATCATTTTGGTTCCCTTAAGAGCGAGTTCATCACGTTCGGCAATGGATCGGCAGCCTTCCCCGCCGCCATGGTCTGAAAATTCTTCATAGAAAAATCCTACATTACCAGGTGAGGTAGCAACGGCATTTAGTCTTTGAACCGCTGATTTCAGGGGATTTTCGGAAGCGGCATGAAACGGTTCTTCCTCCTGCCCTGCATCAGGATCAACAAAGAGGTAATCCAGCTGGTTCATCTGTTTATAAGCGCCGTACATAAGCTCTTTGAAAGGTATGTCTGTTACCTGCCAGCCGTTATCTTTTGCAATTTGTATCGCCTGCAGCAGGCTGATATGAACGAACGGGACTTTTTTGTCATGAAATGCATCCATAATAAAACTGTTGATTGTTAAATAGGCAGGGCCATGACCGGAGACATAAATCTGCTTACGAAAGCCCTGCTTTAACAGGCTGTCAGACAGCTGCCTCAAATAAGAAGCACCTTCTGCAATGCTTAAGTATACCGTACCCCGTCCTGTCCGTGTCGCACCCGGATAAAAGAAGGGAAGACCGGTTAATGACAGGCTGTCGGTGGCTTCGGCCATCTTTTCCGCAATTGCTTCCACATAAATGGTTTCACAATCAAGTGGTAAATCACCATGAAGCTCCACAGTTCCCACAGGAATAAAGATAACATCTCTGCCACGGTCTAAATACTTTTCAACTTCAACATTTCTCATTTTATTTAAAATATGTGTTTTCATATTTCCTCCAGGGCTGTTTTGCAATAATTAAATGATTTAATATTCATAATAGCAGAATAATTAAGAAAATACAAGTTTTAGAAAATATTTGTTGACAGTAGATATTGAAATTATTTCGTTGTAATGATATAATAAATTAAATTAATTAAAAAATAGAACGGAAGGAAAATAAACGTTATGATGGACGTTTTACTCTACATGTCAGATCAGCATTCCTACAATTTGCAGGGGTATGCCGGAAACAAGATAGTAAGAACTCCCAACTTAGATCGCATAGCCAGGGAAGGGACAGCACTTACCAATGCATATACGGCATGTCCACTGTGTGTACCAGCCCGGGCCTCCATGATTTCAGGACAGCTTCCCAGTAATAATGGTGTTTTGTTTAATTTTAACTCCATTCATTCTGACAGTGCTACCTTTCTTCACAGCCTGACGGTATCCGGTTATGAAACGGTACTTTGCGGCCGCATGCATTTTGTCGGACCCGATCAGCGTCATGGTTATGCAAAGCGCATTGCAAAGGAGAGGACTCCCGTATTTCACAACAATGCTCCAAAAACAAAAGAGGAGATGGAAAACAAATCAAAAGTAACGGGATTTGATGAGAACAGCTCGCTTTACTATATCGGCGGCGGGGATTCTCCAGTTCTTGCATATGACCGCTATGTTGTAGATGGAGCACTGGATTACTTAAGCAGGGAACATGAAAGACCGCAGTTTATTACAGTAGGAACCTATGGACCCCATTTCCCTTATGTGGCTCCGGAAGAACTCTATGAGTATTATTATGACAAAGTCTGCCTGGAGGATGTTTCAGAGACCTATGAGGGGCATCCCGCTCTTGATGGTAAATTTACTGAAGCAGATCCGGAAGTGGCCAGAGCAGCACGTGCGGCTTATTACGGTCTGGTTGAGCAGCAGGACCGGCATATCGGAACAGTATATGAGGCATTTCAGCAATATTTAAAACGGACTGGTCATGAGGGGATATTTATTTATGTTTCCGATCATGGTGATATGAATGGCACACATGGATATTACGGCAAGCAGGTATTTTATGAACCGTCAGCCCACATTCCTTTCTTAATTCAGGGGAGTAATATTCCAGCCGGGCGAAGGATTGACAGCCCCACCAGCCTTTTAGATATGGGGCCTACCATCTGCGGATTGACCGGAGCGGAGATTTTAGAAGGGGATGGGAAAGATATTTCTGCCCAGATCAGGGAGAACAGCCAGGATGAAGACCGGATGGTAGTCAGTGAACTGTATACATATTTAAGCAATGGAGAGACCTCCCTTGGAAGGCTGGTTCGTTATCAGCAGTGGAAGTATATTACTTATTCAGGATTTCCAGAGGATGACGTGCTCTATGATTTAGAACAGGATTTAAATGAAGAGCATAATGTAATTGCCCGGTTTCCTGAGATTGCAGAAAAACTCAGGCAAAAGGCTGATTCCTATAAAAGTTATGATCAGGTGATGGAACACGAAAACTGGGTGATGAAGCAGCTTCGAATCCTGATGAAATGCGATTATGATAATCCCGATGAAAGATGGATTCCGTCTGGTCTTAAGGAACTTGAGAATCCGGTTAAAAGCAAGAAACCATTTCAGCCCACACCATGGGCAGTACTGATGAGAAAACGGCTGAATGAACAATAAATCATAAAACCAGGGAGGAAATAACAATGAGAGTGAAACAGATTAAAGACATCGATGCTTTTTTCAGGGCGCTGGCAACCTGCCAGGGAAGAGTGGAACTGATTACAGATGATAAGGATGTACTGAACTTAGCATCAAAGCTGACCCAGTTTATCGGTCTTACCAGAGTTTTCAGTAATCCTGAAATAGAATCCTATGAAATCGTCTGCTATAACGGAGAAGATTATCAGAAGATTAAAGAATATCTGGTTCCAGCAGAATAGATCAATCATTACAGTTACGAAAAAAGGTTTACGAAAACGTTTGACTAAAGAGTTATAGAAATGGAATTTTTAATCAACTATAATTTGATAAAGATCAGAGTGTACAGTCGAAAGGGGAAAAAACTATGCCAATTATACCATTAAGACCTCTCTTGGAGGCAACCGACAAATATCAGTTCGCACAAGGCGCATTCAATGTAAATGCAGTATCCCAGATTAAAGCAGCAATTGAGGTTCATGAAATGTTAAGAAGTCCGGTCATATTACAGGGAGCAGATTTAGCCAACGGTTTTATGGGCGGAAGAACAGATTTTTTAAACTCAACCATTGAGGACAAACGCATTGGTGCAAAGAACATCGGAGCAGCCGTCTATAAATATGGTGCTTATTCACCCGTTCCCATTGTTCTTCATTTAGACCACGGAAAAGATTTTGATTCAGTAAAAGCAGCAATTGACGGCGGTTATACTTCGGTAATGATTGATGGTTCATCACTTCCCTTTGATGAGAACGTGGAACTGACTCGTGAGGTTGTTAAATATGCACATGAACGGGGCGTATCAGTAGAGGGGGAACTGGGAGTTCTGGCCGGAGTGGAAGATCATGTGTTTTCTGATGCTTCCACTTACACCAATCCCATGAAGGCAATTGAATTTTTCAAAAAAACAGAGGTTGACTGTCTTGCAATTTCCTACGGAACCATGCATGGAGCGGTAAAAGGCAAGAACGTAAAACTCCGCAAAGAAATCGTCATTGCAATCAAAGAATGCTTAAGACATGAAAAAATATTTGGAGTATTAGTATCCCATGGCTCCTCAACTGTTCCCAAATATATTGTTGACGGGATCAATTCTCTTGGCGGTGAGATTACCAATGCAGATGGCATATCAGTAAATGAAATCAAACAGGCAATTGCATGCGGGATAGGAAAAATCAATGTTGATACCGATTTGCGTCTGGCAGTAACAAGGAATTTACGGGAATATTTCTATCAGCATCCGGATAAGAAAAACAGCCCATCCGTTGGGAAAATATATGAACTGATGGAAGAAAAGAAATCTGCATTTGATCCCAGGGTATTCCTTACCCCTATTATGGATACGGTGATGAAGGGGATTGAAACGGATGATGACATCCGAACACTGGGAGAGTGTATCGAACAGGGCGTAAAGGAAGTTGTCGGAACTTTAATTGTGGAATTCGGCTCTGTTGGCAAAGCGTCTTTGGTGGAACAACTGACTACCGATGATATGATCCGTAAATATAGAAAGTAACCGGAAAGGAATGCCATGAAGCATATATTTTTAAATTTAAAACGATTTGATATTCCAAGGGAATACAGCGGAGTTAACAGCATAGCCAGCCCAAAGGAGTGGGGCGCATATATTGTTGGTAAAGTCCAGGAAGAGTTGAAAGAGTATAACGCCGATGACGTGGAGTTTGTAATGTATATGCCGGAAGCGCATATTATCAATGCGGTTCAGGAACGGAAAGAAGATTCAAACCTTAAGATCGGCTGTCAGAGTGTATTTCGTGAGGATACGGCCAAAGGAGCGAACTTTGGTGCCTTTACCACCCAGAGAACCGGCAATTCCATGAAAGCAATTGGCTGTGACAGCACAATTATCGGTCATTTTGAGGAAAGAAAGGACAAGTCAGGTATTTTGTCCGAAGCGGGAGTAACCGACTCTGATGCAGTGAACCGTATTTTAAACAAGGAGATTAAGGCAGCAATCCAGGCGGGGCTTTCCGTGCTTTACTGCATTGGTGAAACAGCTGACCAGCAGGAGAACTGGAAGGAAGTTTTAAAAAGTCAGCTGACCATCGGGTTAGATGGGGTGGACATCAGTAAAGTGGCAGTCGCCTATGAGCCAGTATGGGCCATCGGACCTGGAAAAACACCGCCTGACAGGGAATACATAAGAAAAATAGCCTGTTTCATCAAAGAAGTAAAAAGCGGGATTGCGGTAACCTATGGCGGGGGACTAAAAACGGACAACGCCGGCATGCTCGCCTCCATCCCTGAAATTGACGGAGGCCTCATCGCACTTACGAGATTTTCGGGAGACATTGGTTTTTACCCGGAGGAGTATCTGGAAATTATACGTACATATTTAGGATAGAGAAAGAGGGGTGCTTAAAATGAAATTACAATTTGAATATGGACATGGTTTTGTCAATGCCGAACTACCGGATGACACCGATGTATTTATACCTGGAGAAACCATTGCGGATCCGCCTTATATACCGGAGGACCAGCTGGAAGCCAGGACCCTTGAATCCATTCGTAATCCAATCGGAATGGAACCGTTAACCAAACTTGGAAAAAAGGGATCAAAAGTAACAATTATTTTTCCAGACAGGGTAAAGGGCGGAGAACAGGCTACGGCTCACCGTAAAATTTCCATAAAATTAATTCTTCAGGAATTATACAGTGCAGGAGTGGAAAAGAAGGACATTCTTTTAATCTGTTCCAATGGTCTCCACAGGAAGAATACAAAGGAAGAGATTTTTAATATCCTGGGAAAGGATTTATTCCATGAATTCTGGTTCACCCATCAGATTATTAATCACGACAGTGAAGATTATGATCACCTGGTTGATTTAGGAGTTACAGACCGGGGCGATCCGGTCATCATGAATAAATATGTATATGACAGTGATGTTGCCATCCTGATCGGACATACCCAGGGCAACCCCTACGGTGGCTATTCCGGCGGCTATAAGCATTGTTCTACCGGAATTACCCACTGGAAGTCCATTGGTTCTCATCATGTTCCTGAAGTTATGCACCGGGCTGATTTTGTTCCGGTCAGCGGAAAATCATTAATGAGATCAAAATTCGATGAAATCGGCGAGTATATGGAAACCTGCATGGGCAAGAAGTTTTTCTGTTGTGATGCCGTGCTTGATACCAACTCCAGGCAGATTGAAATTAACAGCGGTTATGCAAAAGAGATGCAGCCTGTTTCCTGGAAAACAGCGGATAAGAGAACTTACGTGCCATTTGCTGAAAAGAAATATGACGTTATGATTTTCGGAATGCCTCAATTCTTTCATTATGGAGACGGAATGGGAACCAATCCGATTATGCTGATGCAGGCTCTTTCTGCACAGGTGATCCGTCATAAGAGAGTGATGAGCGACAACTGTGTCATTATCTGTGCTTCCACCTGCAACGGCTATTTCCATGAAGAGTTATGGCCATATACCAGACAGATGTATGAGATGTTCCAGACGGATCACATG
This sequence comes from Lacrimispora sp., assembly GCF_031982545.1. Taxonomy (GTDB): domain Bacteria; phylum Bacillota; class Clostridia; order Lachnospirales; family Lachnospiraceae; genus Lacrimispora. The sequence goes on along the minus strand of NZ_DALYXB010000007.1, from coordinate 213,650 downwards.
AATACACTTCCTGATATGAACCGCCTTGGAGAATATTTTGCCACAAACGAAGAGTATATCAGAAAATACCGTTATACCAATGCATTTCACCCGTTCCACGGCTTTTCCATGATTTCCTGCGGACATCTGGCTGAGAAAAATACTTCGGCCATCTACATTGTGGGAGCAGAACAGCCAGGTTATGCCAGAGGAATGGGATTAAAAACAAGAGCAACCATTGAAGAAGCACTGGCTGATGCAAAACTCAAATATGTGGGATCAAATCCGAATATCCTGGCACTTCCAAAGGCTTTTAAAACAGCAGCTGTTCATCTTATGATGAAGGACGAGGTATACAGCGGAGACAACATGTATCATCATCATTAATATTTTAAAACATGGAATAAGGACTGGTGGATTAATGCAGCATAGTAAATGGGTTACGATGGAAGAAGGAATTTTAGAAGCGTATATAAGGAACCTAAGCGGGGAAATTGTTCTTGGAATTGATGGTTTCATTGATCAGGTATGGCAGGTTGTGGAGACAAGAACCCAGGATAACAACTACATTCTCATTGATAAAATGCAGGAGTTTGGAAATCTCATTGTAAACCGCAGGGAAGGCGGTATGGCAAATGAGCTGATTAAAAAGAGAAGAAGCTATGGCGGGTTTACCGCCAATACCGGAAAAACTCTTGGAAATATGAATTTGCCCACAACCCTGATTGGAATGTATGGAAAAGAAGAAATTGATAAGATCTTTCATGATCTGCAGGAGAAATGCAATCTGATCTCCGTTGGGGATCCAGTCGTCAGTACAATCCTTGAATTTACCGACGGAAAAATAATGATGCCCAACTTAGACGAACTGTTAAACTTTACATGGCAGGACTTCTTACGCATGATCGGGCATGAGCAATTACAAAAGATTTTATTAAATGCGGATATTGTATCCCTGGGTTACTGGTCTAACATGCCTGATTTTGACACCTTTATGACGGAACTTACCGAGAACTATTTTCATACAAACCGGCCCAGAAGATTATTCTTCGATTTTGCAAATATTAAGAAGCGGAGCAAAGAGGCGATTCATGGAACCTTCCGCGTTTTAGAGAGAATTAACCATAAAATTCCGGTGAGTCTCAGCTTAAATGAGCACGAAGCTGTTATATTATTTTCCTATTATGACCGGAAATTCTCTGAGAACAGTGAAGAGTTTGCCGGGGATACCGAGTTCATCAGGAACATAATCGGGCTTGATGAGCTGATTGTACATACCCCTCAATATGCAGTGATGTCATCGAAATCAGAGGGAGTGGAATTACTGGAACAGGATTACTGCGATGCACCAGCTATAACCACAGGAGCCGGGGATACGTTTAATGGCGGATACATTGCCGCCTGTCTTGGCGATTTAAAGGCAGTGGAACGTCTTGCCATTGCCAATGCAGCAACCAGGTTTTATATCAGCAACAGCCATACACCCGACAGGCAGGAACTGATCTCAGAGATAAAGCGGATTAAAAAAGTTTTAAGCTGAAGCCTGAAATGAAAAAAGGAATCGGAACGCAATTACGTTCCGATTCCTTGTGAAAAAACTGGCATGGTTATGTTCTTCGGATCCTGCTTAATTTGCAGCAGCTTTCTCTTGTGATAATCTGAAACGGGAGTTCTATAGTGGCATGAATACCTTTTCCATTCTCAATCCGGTCAATCAGGATCTTAGCCGCCATCTTTCCCAATTCCTCCATTGGAATACGGATTGTGGTAAGCATGGGAGACAGGTACTGGGCAGTATCAATATCATCTATACTGATGATTGAAAAATCCTGTGGTACGCGAAAACCACAGTCTTTAATGGCTTTCATTGCACCGATTGCAGTGGAATCATTGGCACAAAATAACGCGGTGACAGTTTTTTCCTCATGTTTCTGGAGAAATGCTTTTACACCGTTATATCCCCCCTCCGGGGACATGGGGGCTGCTATGATATGTTCCCTTAAAACAGGCAGCTTTAAGTCTTTCATGGCATCCAGATACCCCTGGTATCTTAATTCTTTCTGCTTTTCTCCCACATAAGCAATGGAACTGTGACCCAGCTTATGAAGGTATTGAATTGCCGCCATAGATGCCTGATATCCGTCGCTTACGATCTGATCAAACTCGGTATCGATTTTATTCAGTCCCACATAAACAACGTGTTTATACTGCTTTTTGATGAATTCCAGCAGATCCTTATCGAACCGGCCCAGAACTGCGATGCCATTTACCCGGTTGTTTGTTATGACCTGATAAGTGGCGGCATCGTTTATATCATAAGCGGAGAAGGAATATTTCATAATATATCCCTGTCTGTAAACCTCCTGTTCAATGGATCTTGCTATCTTTGAAAAGAAGGGATCATCAGTGGTGCTGTTTGACCGTGCAAAGATACAGCCAATTGTTTTCACAGGGGCCGAAAGGCCATCGGGATCTCTGTTCAGCTTTAAATTACGTGCTGCCGTATTGGGCGTGTAATTGGTTTCCCGGACAATGCGCCATATGGTATCCTGTACTTCTTTGCTGGCGGCTTTGGAATTGTTATTATTTATTACACGGGAAACAGTCGATACCGACACACCCGCTAAATTTGCTATTTCTTTCAATGTCATGGAAGCTCCTCCTGTAATGCAATTATACAGGATTTAGTATAACATTTCGATTACTGTCTATGCAAACGTTTGAGTAAAATTGTCACATATATTTGTGTAAAAATGTTAGAATGAATCTCACAAACAACAGGAGGCAGCAGATATGAACAATACATTATATTTGGATTGCAGTTATGGGATCAGCGGAGATATGTTTGTCGCTTCCATGCTGGATTTGGGAGCTGACAGGGCTGTTATGTTAAAAGCATTAGAAAGTCTTCTGGTTCAGGGATTTGAAGTGAAAATAAGCAGAGTGGAAAAGTCCGGACACAATGCCTGTGATTTTAATGTAATCTTAGATGAAAAACATGAAAACCACGATCATGATATGGAGTATCTTCATGGTGCAGAAAAGGGGAATTCTCATGACGAAGCCCATCATTATGACCATGAGTGCAGAGGAATTGTGGAAATAAGAGAAATGATACAAAGGGCAGATATGACCCCGGGTGCAAGAGCACTGGCAGTAAAGATATTTACAATTCTTGCACATGCAGAAGCGAAAGCCCATGAAGTTCCGGTAGAACAAGTCCACTTTCATGAAGTGGGAGCGGTAGATTCCATTGCAGATATCGTTGCAGCGGCAGTCTGCTTTGACAATCTGGGTATCAGCAGAACCATCATTCCGGAGATTTGCGATGGGACTGGAACCATCCGCTGCCGCCACGGTCTGTTGTCTGTTCCAGTGCCTGCAGTGAAAAATATTGACCTGGCACATAAGCTGAATCTTCACACGACTGAAGTGGAAGGGGAACTGGTTACTCCTACTGGAGCCGCAATTGCCGCTGCGATCCGTACGGATGAGCAGCTTCCCGGTCATTACACCACGTGCAGAACCGGTTTGGGTGCTGGAAAGAGAGCTTACAAATGTCCGGGTATTTTAAGCGCTGTTCTGATAAAGGAAGATTAACAGCTGTCTTGGCAGGTTACCCGGTTTAGAGAAAATTCATCATAAAATAAATGGAGTCGGTGAAAATTATGAAGCTGCATGAATATATATTGTTTGGACTGATTGGTTTAAGTGCTTCCACGGCAGGGGCGGTTTGCGGTATTGGAGGCGGGGTGATCATAAAGCCTCTTTTAGATGCATTTGGTTTGCTGAGTGTGGAAGCCATAAGTTTTCTATCCGGCTGCACAGTGCTTGCCATGGCCTGCTTTTCTGTGTTAAAATCAATTTCAGGCGGAGATTCTTCTGTTGACAAAACAACTGGTACCCCTCTGGCAATCGGTGCAGCAGCTGGGGGCGTGGCAGGAAAAGTAATGTTTCATATGGTAGCCAGCAGCTTTCCTGACCGGGATCAGGTTGGTTCTGTACAGGCGGTGTGCCTTTTACTTATTACTATGGGAACATTACTTTATACGATTAAGAAAGACAGAATTAAAACCCACCATATCACGAATAAAGTAGTTTGTATTATTATCGGTTTTGTTTTGGGAATTCTGTCCTCTTTTCTTGGAATTGGGGGAGGCCCCATTAATCTGGTGGTCCTGTTTTATTTCTTTTCTATGGACACGAAAACCGCTGGGCAAAATTCTCTGTACATTATTCTGTTCTCCCAGGCAGCCAGTCTGATTCAATCCATTGCAGCCAGCCAGATACCGGAATTCAGTTTTCTGATCCTTGCGGTTATGGTACTTAGCGGCATTGCAGGAGGGGCGATTGGCAGAAAGGTCTGTAAACGGCTCCGTGAGATTACAGTGAACAAACTTTTTATTGTACTGATGGCGGAAATTATGATGATTTGCTGCTATAATATTTATCAGTTATCTTAAAAGGCAAGGAGGAAACGGTTGTATGCCGCCGGTGAATTTATTGATAAAACCAGCTTCCGGGCTGTGCAATATGGAATGCGATTACTGTTTTTATTGTGATGAGACACAAAAAAGGAAGCAGGCCTCTTACGGTTTGATGTCAAAAGAGACCTTGGCCAATGTGATTCGCAAAGCACTTTCTTATGGAGAGCAGAGTGTTGGAATCGCTTTCCAGGGTGGTGAACCAACACTTTGTGGAATTGATTTTTATGAAGAGGCAGTGGAATTAGTAAAACAGTATAACGTTAATAATTTAAAAATTGAATTTGCCATTCAGACCAATGGATATGCGATTACCGAGGAATGGTGTGAATTCTTTAAAAAAAATCACTTTCTGGTGGGTTTATCCGTCGATGGAACGGAAGGCACACATGATAAGTACAGGCATGACCAAAAGGGAGAAGGAACATACCAGAAGGTTCTCCATGCAGCCAGGCTGATGAAGAAAAGCGGTGTGGATTTCAATATACTTACAGTAGTCAATAAAGATACGGCAGAAAATATTGTCTCCATTTATAAGGAATACAAGAGGAATGGCTGGGAATATTTACAGTTTATTGCCTGCCTGGACCCTCTTGGGGAGATTCGTGGACAAAGAACATACTCCCTTACCCCAAAGGCGTATGGTGAGTTCTTGGTTAAGCTTTTTCACCTATGGTATAAGGACTGGAAACGGGGAAAACAGCCCTATATCAGGCAGTTTGAAAACTATATCGGAATCCTCTTAAAATATGAACCGGAATCCTGTGAACAACGAGGGGTATGCGGGATTCAGAATGTGGTAGAGGCAGACGGCGGAGTCTATCCCTGTGATTTTTATGTGCTGGATGAGTTTAAGCTGGGAAATCTAAACCAGGATACAATGGTAAAAATCCAGGAACGAAGATCAGAGATTGGCTTTATTGAGCGGTCCCAGAATCATTCCGAAGACTGCAGACAGTGCCGCTGGTTTTCGCTCTGCCGCGGCGGCTGCTATCGCTGCAGAGATGGAGTGGAGGACAATTATTTCTGCGAAAGCTACCGGATGCTATTTGAAAACTGCTTTGCGCAGATGGAGGAAATAAGCCGTTTTCTGTTTACAACCAGGTATTAAGTGACAGGTTCCACCCAGGATGTTGCGTGTGCAACATCCTGGGTGGATTTTTTTTGCTATGATGGAAAAGTAAGAGCTGACTTACTAAAATGATATAAATTGATATGGAGGCAGACATGAACAAGGTATATGTAAATTATGAAAAGCTGTATTATGGATTTCCTGTTGTACTTGTAAGCTATTACGATACAGATGGGACTCCCAATGTGACAACTGTGTCTTCATCCTACACCTTAAAGGATATGATGGCGCTGGGTTTTTCTTCAAAAGGATATGGCATAAAGCGGATTAAAGAAGTATCGGATTTTGTGGTAAATATTGCAGACAGCAGCATGGAAGAGGCAGTAAATTTTTGCGGCAGCAAAACAGGAGCAGAGTGCAAAAAATTTGACAGCATCGGTCTTACACCGGTTGCATCTGAGGTGATTCATGCTCCAGTAATAAAAGAATGCCCAATTTCCATTGAATGCAGCCTGACGGAAGTAATTGAAAGCGAAAATCATATAGGAATTACAAATATTCTGGCTAAAATAAAGGGCCGTCTTGTAGCGGAAGAATACTTAAACAGGGAAGGAAGACTGAACGTATCCGCTTTTGATGATATTTTATACATCGGAGACGGAGCCAGCCGCGGATTCCGTAATATGAAATAAAAATTTTTTTCTGTATATTTTCCTGATGACTACAGAAACTAATGTCACACAGGAGGTAAGAAAATGGCAAAAGCAGGAATGAGAAGACCAAGTCCCTATGATCCCAAAAATCATGGAACGGAAAATCACGAAAAAATGCATCACCCAAAGAATGAACAGGCCATGGTTCCTGAGATTCAGGGAGCTGCAAAAAACAGCAGTGAAAAAGCAGGTCCCGTCAATGCTCCAAGCTGGGCGAGAGATGATTACAAAACTGGAAATAAAAACGAGGACTGATGTGGAATACATTACTGATCTGTTATAGTTATAAAAACACAGCCGCCATATGACGGCTGTGTTTTTATATACATAAGGTGTATTTAGCTTCTGGACTTGAAAAATATTAAACAAATATATTGACTGAAATGTTGAAAACGTTTAAACTTGATAAGTAGATTTATGCTATGACTATATCTACCAGGAGGAGACCATAAGAATGAAAGTAAAAGCAGCGGATATTGCCAGAGAACTTCAGATATCTAAAGCAACTGTTTCACTGGCCTTAAATGGAAAGCCTGGTGTCAGTGAGCAGACGAGACAGGAAATTCTTGCTTATAAAACGCATCTGGAAAATAAAATGGCGGAAACAGCCTCTGCGATAGGAAAGGAAAAGCAGGTCATAAAAGTTATATTTATGCACCGGGATTTAAAGGTAGCTTATAATTCTTTGTGGACAGAGGTCCTGGCAGTCTTTGACCGGGAAATTAAGAAAATGGATTATTCTCTGGGAGTTACCTATGTTAATGTTTTGACTGATTCTGTGGAAGCTGTGGTCAATGATTGTAATATGAGCAGCGTTGCAGGAGTCATTTTGTGTGCAACGGAAATGCAGAAACAGGATTATGAACTGCTGAAAAACATTCAAAAACCCATGATAATAACTGACAATGACTTTGAAGATAATTTTCATCACCGGGTATGCATTGATAATATTTCTGCAGTCAGGCTGGCTGTTGAATATCTGCTGAAAAGAAAATGCAGGAAAATAGTATATCTGGCGAATGAAACTGAAATTTTTAACTTTTTACAGAGAAGAGAAGGCTTTCTGTCAGCACTGGCTGCTCATAATCTGACATATAATCCGGACATGATGGTTCCCCTCGGAAATACGATTGAAGATGTTTGCGAGAGAATGAAACGGTATCTGCAAAAAAATCCACTGCCGGATGCGTTCGTTATGGAAAATTATCAGGTGTCCATCGGAGTTATAAAAGCGATGAATTCGCTGGGAATCTCCATACCGGAGGATATTTCTCTGATCGGAGTGGATGAGGTACCTGACTATGCCACATATGACAGTAAGCTGACTGTTATAAAGATTGATCATATAAACAGAGCTCATATGGCAACGTTTCTACTGCAAAAGGAGATAACAGAGAATATTCCTGTGAAATTTAAATTAATGTCTGACTGCAGGCTTATAGAGGGAAACAGCGTAAAATAATTAAATAACATATTAAGATAGCGCCAGGTGTAAATAAAAGCACCTGGCGTTTATAATTTTTAAATAGAAGTTTAAAAGAAAAACTATATAATGTTGTGTTTCATATATGATATGTGCCAAAACAAATCTAATAAAGTCTCTTATAATATACAAATAATACAAAAAGTTATTGAAAAATGGTTTTGGATATGTTAAAGTAAGTTTAGAATTAATTTAAAGAATTAATTTAGAAGTTTAAAAAACCACGCATTCAATGAAGAGGAGGTATTTATGAAAGGGAAAAGGGGTATTGCATTCCTGCTGGTGGCGGCAACCGTGATTTCCGGGGTAATTGGCGGATGCACAGGCAAAAAAGGATTGCAGGAATCGGAGTCAGAAACAGAACAAACAAAAAGCCAGTCAGGAGGTTCGAAGGAAGGAGTAACAGAGGTTTCATTCTGGACACTGAATACAAGGCAGAATGCGGTCGAGTCAATTGCAGAGGCCTTTAATGCTGCCAATAAGGATATTAAAGTAACTGTTTCCTACTATGATACAGATGGAATCAAGGATGCATGTAAGGTGGCGGCTTCTTCCGGAACGCTACCTAATATGTGGTTTAACTGGGGCGGAAGTCTGGGGGGATTTTACGCGGAAAACGGTCTTTCCTATGATTTGACAGAGTATGCAAAAAACAATGGCTGGGCAGATCGTTTTAGTTCCGGTGTATTAAATCTTTGCCAGTTAAGCGGACAATTGTCAGGCTATCCCACAAGCTATAATGTATTGGATGTTTATTATCGAAAAGATATTTTTGAAAAATATGGTATTAAGGTACCGGCAACCTTTGAAGAATTTGAGACGGCCTGTGCAAAATTAAAAGAAAATGGTATTACGCCCATATCTACAGCGGGCCTTAACGGCTGGCATGTAATGAGATTCGTGGAGTTATTAATTGAGCATTACGCAGGGAGTGAACTTCATGATTCATTGAATACATTCAGCACCAGTTATAATTGTGAGGCTGTCATTTCAGCTTTAACAAAGTACAAAGAGTTCTGTGAGAAAGGTTATTTCCCAGAAGGCTTTGTTACAACAGACCCCAATGACACAAAGATGGCTTTGTTTTCAGGGAGTGCGGCTATGGATATACAGGGGCAGTGGTACGATGGAGTGATTGTTCAGGATGAACAGGACATGAATTTGTACGGAACATTTGCATTTCCATCCGGCGGTTCTGACAGGTTATCTGCATTTGCTGAGATGACTCAGTTTAATGCAAAAAATACAGATACTCAGTTAGACGCATGTATGAAATTTATGGATTATTACTATAATGAGGAAAATGTAAAAAAATATGCTGAGTACTATAATCTGCCCCTTCCCAACAAGGAAGCAAAGATGCCGGAGGGTCAGCCGAATGTTGCGGATATGCTGGCAGCAGCAGAAGCCAATGGAACCTTCACTATTACAGATCAGGCATTTCCAACAGAAGTAGCGGATGCTTTATTTAATGTTCAGGATGCGATTGCCAATGGTCAGATGGAACCTGCAGACGGAGCCTCCAAAATTCAGGAGGCAATAGAGGCTTATCGGGCGAAATAATAAGTTCATAAGATGAAAACGGGCAGTTTTAAGACAAGCTGTCCGTTTTCAGTAAAACGTTGTACGCACGGGATTCGAGGAGAGATTATTATGGGAGATAGTAAAAAAAGGGATTGGAGCGCATATTTATTTATTCTGCCTGCTGGTATTATTTATTTATCGGTTATTGTTGTTCCGGTTTTTTATTCCTTCTTTATCAGTTTGTTTAAGTGGAACGGAATAGGAAAAAAAGAGTTTATTGGATTTTTCAATTACATACATTTATTTCAGTCAGATCCAATCTTTTTGATTTCAATTAAAAATAATCTTATTTGGATTATACTGACGATTTTAATTACTATGACAGTTTCATTGGAATTTGCAGTCATTTTAAATAAACAGTTCCGGGGACGTACTTTTTTTCGTGGATTCTTCTATTTCCCTTGTGTAATTGCTCCAATTGCGGTATCTATTATATGGAGATGGATATACAATCCGAATTTTGGCTTCATTAATCAACTTATGAAGGTTTTAGAAATAGATTTTTCCCAAAGCTGGATTTCCGATCCGAAAGTCAGTCTTTATGCCATATTTGTTGCTGCTTTGTGGCAGGCTGTTGGTCAGCCCATGATTCTTTTTTTAGCAGGGCTGCAGGCAATCTCATCAGATGTATTGGAAGCCTCAAGAATTGACGGAGCCTCCGGTATGAAGCAATTTTTCGATATTACGGTGCCGCTGTTAAAAGAGAGCTTTGTAATCGTAATCGCAACGTTAATTGTCTCAGCTTTAAAAGTGTTCGATGTGATTCAGGGCCTGACAGGCGGTGGGCCAAACAATGCTACCCAGATGCTTTCAACCTATATGTATTCCCAGACTTTTCAGTATAATAATGTAGGGGTTGGGACAACCATCGCATGCGTAATGGTATTTATAATGATGATAGTAATAATACCGTATGTGGTGTTTACAGCAAAAGAAGACTAGGGGGAATTAATATGGAGGGAAAGTCACGAAAAGTGGGAAAGAAAATCTGGCTCTATGGAATTCTTACAATTTTAGCATTCATCTGGATTGTACCAATGTTAACCTTATTTCTAACCGCAATGAAAGCCAAAAAAGATTTTTACAGCGGATTAAGCCTGTTTCGCCTTCCGGCTGAGATCGCATGGAATAATTTTACAAATGCATTAATTAAAGGGCGCCTGCTTGTTTATATGAAAAATGATTTCATCGTCTCAGGGTTAAAGGTGCCTCTCGGCATTTTTGTAGAAGCTATGGCGGCATTTGCAATAACGAGGCTGAACATCAGGCATAAAACCGGAATTTTTATATTTTTTTTAATCGGTATGATGCTGCCGATGCAGACGGCGTTAGTTCCGATTAATGTAATTTACAGCAAACTTAAACTACTGAATACTTATTTTGGACTGTTTTATGTGTACATAGGATTTGGTATTTCTTATGGAATTCTGATCTTAAGGGGGTTTTTTAAAGGGATTCCAAAGGATATTGACGAGGCAGCCTTTCTTGACGGGTGCAATAAATGGCAGCTGTTTATAAAGGTGATTCTGCCTATTTCCAAACCGGCAGTCGCAACTCTTGTTATCACAGATTTCCTGGCAACCTGGAACGAATATTTACTTGCCAGTGTTATTATAAATGATAATGCAAAAAAAACTGTTCCAGTGGGAATTATGACGTTTGTTGGAGAGCATGGAACAGATTATGGTTATCTGTGTGCTGGTGTCCTGGTTTCGGTGATTCCGGTATTGGTGGTATATCTGGTTTTTCAGCGCCATTTTGTAGAAGGAATGGCGGGAGCGGTAAAATCATAAAAAATATAGGAGATTGATATGACAGAATTTATTCAGAAACTTGAAAAATGGGATACCTGGGAAATTACCTGCCCCGGTCACACTGATAAGAATCCGTTTATGGATTATAAGATCCAGGGAACCTTTACCGGCGATCATGAATGCAAAACAGTGGATGGTTTTTACAATGGAGAGGGAGATTATGTGGTCCGCTTCATGCCTTCCTTTGAAGGAATTTATAAATTTTTGATTAGCGGAAGTTTTTCTGAAAAAACATGGGAAGGAACCTTTTTGGTACTTCCTGCTTCAGGCAGTAATCATGGACCTGTTCATGTAGCAAATACCTATCATTTTGCCTATGAAGACGGAGCTCCCTATTATTCCATAGGAACGACCTGTTATGTTTGGGAACTGCAATCGGAAGAATTACAAAAACAGACTCTTGAAACGCTTAAGAATAGTGCGTTTAACAAAATTCGTTTCTGTATTTTACCAAAACATTATGATTATAACTTAAATGAACCGATCTCTTATCCGTACATAGGAACTCCCTGCGACAGTACAAAATTAACCAGTGATAATTTTATGCAGTTTAATGGAAGGGCAGAAGGAAACCAGTGGGATTATTCTCGTTTTAATCCGGATCATTTCCGGCATATTGAACAATGTATCAGACAGCTGAGAGAGTTGTCCATTGAAGCGGATTTAATCGTTATGCATCCTTACGATCGGTGGGGATTCAGTCTTATGGACAGAGAGCAGGACGAACAATACTGGAATTACGTAATTGCCAGATTTTCTGCATACAGGAATGTCTGGTGGTCACTTGCCAATGAATATGATCTTATGCCTCAAAAGTCTGTTGAGGACTGGGAATATTATGCAGGGATCATTTGCAGGAAAGACAAATACAATCATTTGAGATCCATTCATAACTGCAGGCCTTTTTATGATTATACCAGACCATGGATTACCCACTGCAGCATACAGAGGCAGGATGTTTATAAGACGGCGGAGTATGTAGATGAATGGAGAGAGAGGTATCAAAAGCCGGTAGTGCTGGATGAGATAGCCTATGAAGGAAACATCCAACATGGCTGGGGAAATATAAGTGGTAAGGAACTGGTTCGAAGATTCTGGGAAGCCAGCTTAAGAGGGGGATACGCCGGACATGGAGAAACTTATACAAATCCAAAAGACATCCTGTGGTGGTCCCACGGCGGTGTCTTACACGGAGAAAGCCCTGACAGGCTGAAGTTTCTCCGCCAGATCTTATCAGAAACGCCGGGGTATGGGCTGACGCCGTTAAAACAGGCCTGGGACGAGGTGTGTGCAACTGTGGAAAGTGTCAGCTCCATGGTACTTAAAGTTAAAAGTTATTATCTGTATTACTATGGTTTTAACAGACCTTCCTTCCGGGAATTTTATTTTGATGACACAACGGAATTTGATGTAGAAGTCATTGATACATGGGATATGGAAATTGAGAACAGGGGCATATTTAAGGGGAAATTTAAAGTAGATCTGCCAGGGAAGGAATATATGGCGATACGCATCAGAAAACATCAGGCGTAGAGACAACAGAGGCAGAATTGAGTTTTCCGGGATTGTACTAGACCATAGCCGGGCAATATGGTATACTGAATCCAAAATTTATTTTCAGAATAAAAGACGGCGGAAGGAGATTGACCAATGGCAACCCTTAAAGATGTGGCAGAACGGGCAGAAGTTACGGTCACCACTGTCTCAAGAGTCATTAATAACCGGGGCTATATCAGTGAACAGACGAGAAAAAAAGTTTACGATGTTATGAAGGAACTTAATTATCAGCCCAATGAACTGGCACGGTCTCTTTCCATGCAAAGAACCAATACCATCGGAATTATTGTTCCTCACATAGTCCACCCGTATTTTGCCAAGCTCATCAGCAACTTAGAAAACGCAGCTGCCAACAAAGGCTACAAAATATTGCTGTGCAATTCCAAAGCAAAGAATGAAAAGGAACTGGAATACATCCAGATGTGTAAGAGCAACCGGGTTTCCGGGATTGTACTGTGTAGCCGAAACGTGGATATTGAAGAGATGAAGAATTTAGACATTCCAGTCATTACCATAGAGCGTAACTTAGAAGCAGGAACTGTGGGTATTCAGTGTGACAACTATCAGGGTGGCTGTCTGGCGACAGAACATTTAATATCCTTAGGATGTAAAAATCTGCTTCATTTAAGCGGTATTAAAAATGAAAACATGCCGGCGGATGCCAGATCGGAAGGATTTATTGCTGTTTGTGAGAAACACGGAGTGCGTCACCGGGAAGTGATGGCCACCAGCACCATTTACAATACTCTGGATTATCATGAGCACATCAGGAAAGCCATTGAGGAAGATCCTGGCGTAGACGGTATCTTTGCCAGCAGTGATCTGATTGCTGCCCAGACCATTCAGATCTGCGCTGAGATGAATATTTCCATACCCGGACAGATCCGGCTGGTTGGTTTTGACGATGTGGATATTGCCAGACTGACAACTCCCACGATTACCACCATCAGACAGCCGGTCAGAGAGATGGCGGAATGGGCCATCGAATTTATACAGAGAAGTCTGGATCATGAAGCAGTTCCGGAACAGTTTAAGCTGCCGGTTACTCTTGTAAAAAGAAATTCCACTTAAATAAAAATGACACTGGAACGTTAAAGCCAGTGTCATTTTTTATTGTCGAATGCAGAATAAAATATTATAAGCGATTGATCTGTGAAAAAGGCGTTATAAATTGAATAATAAAATATATAGTATAGATAATACAATGAATATTTGGGTAATATGCACAAAAAATAAGATAAAAAATTTGTAGATAAGACGAAAATATGTCAAGCGGTTGACATGAGACACAGAGAGGAATATACTCAGGTTACAGCATACGTAAATAAGCTTCCATCAGGAAGCATTTATTGCGGAAAATCAAAATATCAGGGAGGTATTGGAATGAAACGAAATCAGGTTCTTTCATTGGGATTGGCAGCTGTTATGATGCTTACTGCAGCAGGATGTAACAGCGGAAGCAAGACGCTTGAGGGGGACGCAGGCACAACGGCAGCAGGAAGTACAGAAGGGAACAAAGCAGAATCATCTCAGAGTGCAGGAGCTGCGGCAAATGGAGTCACTATCACCATTTTAAACACGAAAGCAGGCATGGAGAAATTTTTTGAACCGGCGTTTGAGGATTATAAGAAAAAGACCGGTGTTACTGTGGAGATGACTTCTATTTCAGAGGGAGATTCTCCCTATGAGGCAATTCAGAAAAGATATGCAGCAGGAGATGCTCCTACACTTGCCATTATGGACTGCAATGATATTGTTGCTCTTGCAGAACAAAAGGCTCTCCCGTTAGATGGGGAAAAATGGGTGGCCGACGGCGGAGATAAATATGGTGTAAAGGTAGGCGGAAAGCTGTATGGATTCCCATTCAGTCTGGAAGGCAGAGGACTTTTATTTAACAGAACCGCCATCGAAAAGACGCTGGGAAAGGATTTTGATGAGAAATCCATAAAAAATCTTGATGATTTTAAAGCAATCTGCGATGAACTGGTTGCTGCGGGAATGGAAAAACCGGTTTGTATCTCCAAAGAGGACTGGTCACTGGGAGCTCATTATCTGGGACTTATGTATGAAGAGCAGGATGGAACTTCCAAAGGAGCAGAAGATCTCATCGGTTCGTTAAAGGACGGATCTGCAAAACTGGCTGACAACGCAAGATTCAACAGCCTGCTTGATACCTTTGATGTGCTTATGAAATATAACATCAATGGAAAAGATCCTCTTGCGGCAGATTACGATACGGATAATGCCTATTTTGCAGAAGGCGACGTTGCATTCTGGTTTAACGGTAACTGGGTATGGGAAGTTGTATCCGGATTTGCGGATTCCAGCTCTGAATTTGGCATGCTTCCGGTTGTTCAGAATACAAAGGATGATAAATTCAATACTCTGGTCAATGCGGTTGGTTCCAAACAGATCATGATTGATAAAAGCGCTTCTCCGGAACAGATTCAGGCTGCAAAAGACTTTTTAAACTGGCTGGTCTATGATAAGACAGCTCAGGATATTGTGGCAAACCAGATTCTTGCAGTACCATGCTTTAGTACCTTCAACGCTTCTCCTGAAAATAAGCTGGGGCAGGCATTAAAGGCTTACGCAGATGCTGGGCTGACGTTTGACCAGTATAACGGACTGCCTGGAGATCACTGGTCTGTATGCGGTGGTTTTGTGCAGAAATATCTGGGAGGAAAAACAGACCGTGCCGGTCTTGCAGCTGACTTAGAAGGCTATTGGAAATCCAAGAAATAGGGGATAGGGAAGGAACGCTTTTATGGAAAAAAATGCGATGTCCAATAAAATAAAAACATATATGATGTTTGCTGGTCCGGCAATGTTTTTCTTCTTTGCAGTAGTCATCATTCCATTTATCTATGGTGTGTATTTAACCTTTACCAACTGGGATGGGATTTCAGAGAAAAAGCATCTGATCGGAATCACCAACTACATAGCAGTATTTCAGGATGGGGGATTTTGGAATGCACTGTTACTGACCCTGTCTTACGTGGCAATCAGTACGATCCTGGTACAGGTGATTGCATTTGCACTGGCATATTTACTGACTGGCGGGCTGAAAGGTCAGAACTTTTTCCGGGCAGGATTTTTTACACCAAACTTAATCGGCGGGATTGTTTTAGGATTTATCTGGAAGTTTGTGTTTTCCAAAGCATTTACTGCTTTTGGAGCGATGATTTCAGCGCCGCTGTTTGAAAGTTCCTGGTTATCGGATCCCATAAAAGCGTTCTTTGCTTTAATTCTGGTTACCGTATGGCAGTATTCTGGATATATGATGCTGATCTACGTTGCAGGCTTTGTCGGAGTGCCAAAGGATTTAATAGAAGCGGCCAGTATTGACGGATGTACCAATACACAGAGGACCAGACACATCGTGATACCCATGATGGCTCAGTCGTTTTCCATCTGTACATTTTTAACACTGACCAGATGCTTTATGGTATATGATTTAAACGTCTCCTTAACAGGAGGAGAACCATATGGAAGTACGATTATGGCTGCTCTCCTTGTGTATCAGAAGGCGTTTAAATCCAAACAGTACGGGTTAGGTCAGGCAGAGGCGCTGGTGCTTTTCGCAGTGGTAGCAGTTGTGGCTGTCACCCAGTATTACTTAAGCAGGAAGAAGGAGGTGGAAGCGTAATGGCGAAAGGGAGAACTGTGGTAGGAGGAAGAAAAGCAGTTTTTATGAACCTTATGAAGCTGGTTTTATTAACGGCGGTGCTGGTTTTATACATGATTCCATTTTTCTTAATTCTGATCAATTCGTTTAAAAGAAAGATTACGATTATAAAGAATCCACTTATGCTGGTAGATCCCAAAGGTTTTTCCTTTGATAACTATAGTTCGGCGTTTCGGGAGATGAACTATGTAAGGGCGTTTGGAAACTCCTTGCTAATTACCTTTGTCAGTGTGGCTTTCATTGTCCTGTTTGCTTCCATGGCAGCCTACTTCTTTGCAAGAACCAAAACCTTTGCAGCGAAATTCAGTTTTTCACTGATTGTGGCAGCTATGGTAATTCCCTTTCAGACGATTATGATTCCCCTCATATCCATTTATGGGAATATGTTTGGAATGCTGAATATGAGGTCGACTTTAATATTTATGAATATCGGATTTGGTATGGGCCTGGCGATATTTATCTATTATGGGTTTATCCGCTCCGGGGTTCCCATTTCCCTGGAGGAAGCGGCTATTATTGATGGCTGCACCCCTTACCAGCTGTTTTTTAAGATTGTTTTTCCACTTTTAAAGCCCACTACTGCAACATTGATTGTCCTTGATGTCTTATGGCTGTGGAATGATTATCTTCTTCCCAGCCTGATTCTTGGAAAAAAGAAATTATATACGCTGCCCTTATCAACTTATACTTTTTATGGTACGTATTCCAGCGATCTGGGGAAAATCATGGCAGGTCTGGTGCTGACCATTCTGCCAGTCATTGTGATCTATCTGATTTTGCAGAAGCAGATTATCAGCGGTGTTGTAGCGGGAGCGGTAAAGGCATAGGAGACAGCCCTGTGATTCCATATTTGGTGACGCAGGGCTTTTTTAACAGAGAAAATGACAAAAAGAGAGGGCAGCAGGTTGGAAAATACAATTCGTATGACTGGGAAATATTTGTGGATTCCCATCACACCGGGAGTGGAAGATTCCATTGTATCTTTTTATACAAATGGCGTAAAGATTCAGGAGATGTGTATTGAAACCGGAGAAGATAAACCGCATTTTTATGCATGGTTTGATGCATCGGCGTATCTGGGCGCTATCATGACAATACAAGGGAATTACAAAGAAAAATGGTTTGAGAACATTCTGGTGAGAGATGAAAAACCAGTAAATCCAGGACCCAAAAGACCTCTGATTCATTATGCGCCTGAATTTGGGTGGCTCAATGATCCCAATGGTCTGATTTATGACAATGGAGTGTTTCACATTTACCATCAGCATAATCCTTATGGAGTCAGATGGGAGAACATGCACTGGGCACATACCAGTACTGGTGATTTTCTGTCTTATACACAGACGGAGGATGTTCTGTATCCGGATGAAGAGGGACCGGCGTTTTCCGGGACAGCTATTTTGGATCAGAACAATTGTCTGGGACTGGGGGCGGATGCAATTGCATATTATTATACTTCAGCGGGTGGACGCAGCCACTGGTCTAAGGAACATAGGTTCACTCAGAAAGTAGCAGTCAGCACGGATCATGGAAAAACTCTTAAAAAGCTGGAAGAATCTGTTGTGCCTCATATCAATGAGGAAAACAGAGATCCAAAGGTGTTCTATCACGAAGAAAGCGGCTCTTATATTATGGTGCTTTATATCTCTGATGATACCTTCTATTTCTTTCGATCCAAAGATTTGATCCATTGGGAGAAGATGCAGGAAATTATCATACCGGGTATGTGGGAATGTCCGGACTTTTTTTCGATCACCTGTGAAGAGGATGGGGTGAAGAAGTGGGCTTTGTGGTCTGCAGACGGATATTACTGCCTGGGAGATTTTGATGGGAAGTATTTTCAGGCAGAAAAGAATAAAGAGGGAGACGCCATTGCCAGATATCAGCTTTATAACATAATTACAGATGGGGAGAACAAGGTTGACCGAAACTTTGTCAGGCCATATGCTGCACAGATTTTTAAAGGGACAGGTGAGCGCATTTTACAGCTTAGCTGGATAACCAGCGTGAAGAAAGACAGGAATTACGCCGGTATTTTATCCTTGCCTGGAGAGCTGGAGCTTAGTAAAACGACTGAGGGGTACCGGATCTGTATCAATCCTGCAAAGGAACTGGCAAATCTGAGAAGTGAGTCATTCAGTGAAGTTCTGGATAAGAAGGAAGAGGCTTTTGCACCGTGTTTTGCCAGACTTTATTCTGGTGAGGGTCAGGCGCTTGAGATAGAACTGACATTTAGTGATGCCAGACAGATAAAGGGGAAAGGTGAATCGTATATAAAGCTGACTGTATTTGAAACCCTGTTTTCGATTGATCTTTTCAGCCGTGAAATAAAAGTGGGACCACACAGAATACCATTAAAAGAAGAAAAAGAACATCATTTAAGAATTTATGCAGATTTGGATGTGTTTGAATTGTTTGCCTGCAAAGGATTGACATATGCTGTGACGGATAATGAAAGTGACAGCGTTTCAGGATCTGTGGAGATAGAGTATTCCGGGATCATGGGAAACATAAAAATTCATGCTTTAAGGGGAATCAGGATAAGTGAATAGATAGGAGTTGGATGAATGGAACTGAATAATAAAATCATGTTAATTACATATGCGGACAGTCTGGGCAGGAATTTAAAAGAACTGGATACAGTTCTGCACACGTATCTGGAGAATGAAGTAGGAGGGGTTCATATTCTGCCTTTTTTTCCCTCTTCCGCAGACAGAGGTTTTGCTCCTCTGTGTTATGATCAGGTGGATGCAGAATTCGGAACATTTGAAGATATAAAAAGAATCAGCAGAGATTATTATCTGATGTTTGATTTTATGGTAAATCATATTTCCAGAAATTCTGATTATTTTAAGGATTTTGAGGAAAAGAAGGAGCTTTCCGATTACAAGGAAATGTTTATCCGATATAAAGAGTTCTGGGATCAGGGAGAACCAACCAAAAAAGAGGTGGATTTAATCTACAAACGAAAGCCACGGGCACCCTATACCGAGGTTGCATTTAAAAATGGGGATGTGGAAAAGGTTTGGTGTACCTTTTGTGAGGAACAGATTGACCTGGATGTAAGGACTGAGACGACGAAGAAATTCATACGTAAATCCTTAACCGACATGTGCGAGAATGGAGCCTCCATAATTCGGCTGGATGCATTTGCCTATGCTGTAAAAAAGAAAAATAGCAATTGCTTTTTTGTGGAGCCGGATATATGGGAGCTGCTTCATGAGATTCAGGATGTTGTGTCCTCAAAGGGTGTGGATATATTACCGGAGATCCATGAGCATTATACCATCCAGATGAAAATTGCAAAGCAGGGATTCTGGATCTATGATTTCGCACTTCCCGTTCTGGTTTTAAATGCGCTTTATACAGGAAACGGGATGTATTTGAAACGATGGCTTGAGATGTCTCCGAAAAAGCAGTTTACCACGCTGGATACCCATGATGGAATCGGAATTGTGGATGCCAGAGACTTAATGCCTGATGAGGCAATTGAGGAGACGAAAGAAAAAATGTTTACCAAGGGAGCCAATGTAAAAAAGATATACAATACGGCGGCTTACAACAATCTGGATATTTATCAGGTGAACACCACCTATTATTCTGCACTTGGTGACAGGGATGATGCATATCTGCTGGCGAGAGCCATTCAGTTTTTTGCACCGGGAATTCCCCAGGTATATTATGTGGGCCTGCTTGCCGGATCCAATGATATTAAGCTGATGGAAAAGACAAAAAATGGAAGAGACATTAATCGTCACTACTACAGCCTGGAAGAAATAGCAAAAGAGACGGATCGGCCAGTTGTGAAACGACTTTTTGAGCTGATGCGTTTTAGAAACACCCACCCGGCGTTTGCTTTGGAGGGAACTATGGAAGTGAAGCTTAAAAAGGATCATCAGCTGACTGTCATCCGTACCTGGGGCACCTATTATGCTGCGCTTACGGCTGATTTAAAAAGTTATGAATTTGACATCAGTCATAATTAAAAGATGAAGCTGGTTCTCTGCGTTGACAAATGCCCTCCGTCTCAGTAAGATAAATACAGAATAAATAAGGAGGGCTCTCAACGGATGAATACCATAAACAGTGTGATTGAAAAGATGATGAATTATTATAAAGGCGATCCAAAGAGGATTCAGCATTTTATTAAAGTATACCAGTTTGGTAAGCTGATTGGAGAAAAAGAGGGGCTTGATGCCAGGAAGCAGCGGATACTGGAAACAGCCTGCGTGGTTCATGATATCGGCATTAAGGCAAGCGAAGAAAAATATCACAGCAGCGCAGGCAATTACCAGGAGCTGGAGGGACCGCCTATTGCAAGAAATCTTCTTCTGTCTCTTGATTATTCTCCGGAAGAGACTGAGCGGATCTGCTGGCTGGTAGGTCACCATCATACATACAAAAATATAGAAGGGGAGGATTATCAGATTCTTGTGGAAGCTGATTTTCTTGTCAATGCATGGGAAGACGGGATGTCCCGGGAGGCAGTTGAGAATGTCAGGAAGAAGATATTTGCAACAGCATCAGGAATCCGAATGCTTGAAACCATGTATTTGTAAAGAAAAGAAGAGGGGGCCTTATGAAGAATCGTTTGCTATATGACAGACCGGTTCCGTACCAAAGATTCAGACCTGACAGTGAAGAAATTTGGAATGAAGCAGCACCCATTGGCAACGGGAACATGGGAGCTATGGTTTTTGGCGGAGTGCAGATCGATAAATTGCAGCTGAATGAGGATACCATCTGGTATGGGAACGGAGGCAGAAACCGTGTAAATCCAGAAGCGAAAGACAATTATCTTAAGATTCGTCAGTTACTTTCAGACGGCATGGTCTCAGATGCTCAGAAGCTTGCCGCTGATACCATGATGCCAATTCCTGACCAGCAGAGAAATTACAGTACCGCTGGTGAAATCTTTTTTGAATTTCATGAAGAGAACCAGGCGTATAAGAATTACATAAGGTGTCTTGACTTAGATCAGGCAATTGTGACCATGAAATATGAGATTGGCGGGAGGGATTACCAAAGGGAATATTTTGCCAGTGCCGTTCATCAGGTAATTGCCTTCCATCAGGAGAGTAAAAGTAAAGAAAAGGTAAATGGCTGCCTGACTCTGACATTTTTCCGCAGTAATGTAGAAAAAATTGAAAAAATATCCGACCACATCCTATCCATGACTGTAAAGGAAGGCGGGGAGGGCTGCTGTTATTGTGTCATGGCTGCAATTAAGAATGAAGGCGGTACCGTGGAGATTCACAGAGACCAGATCCGCGTAAATGAAGCAGATTCCTTTACTGTCTATCTGTCAATTCGAAGTGATTTCTATCAAGAAGAACCGGCCGGATGGTGCAGAGAAAAGCTGGAGTCTGTACTGAAACTGCCTTATGAGCTTGTGAAGTCGGAGCATAGAAAGGAGTACCAGAGCTACTTTAATCGCGTTCAATTTTCGCTGGGTCAGGATACTGAAAAAGCGGAAAGGACGATTCCTGAAAGACTGAAAGCCATGCAGCAGGGAGAACAGGATCTGGAGCTGATTGCAGCGTATTACCAGTTTGGCAGATATTTGTTAATTTCAAGCAGCAGACCGGGGTCACAGCCGGCAAATTTACAGGGCATCTGGAACCGCAATGAGCATCCGGCCTGGGGCAGTAAATATACAATTAACATTAATACGGAAATGAATTACTGGCCGGCAGAAAGCTGCAATTTATCGGAATGCCACCTTCCGCTTTTCCAGTTAATCCGCAGAATGCTTCCCTATGGTCAGAAGGTTGCAAGGGATATGTACGGCCTGCCCGGTTTTGTTGCTCACCATAATACGGATTTGTTCGGAGACTGCGCGCCCCAGGATGCAGTCATGTCGTCTACGATCTGGCCTATGGGTGCAGCCTGGCTTTGCATTCATATCTGGAATCATTATGAATATACCCTGGATCAGGAATTTCTGAGAATGAATATGGATTTGATGAAGGAAGCCAGTCTTTTTATATCGGAGTATCTCTTTGAAAACCATCAGGGGAAACTGATAACAGGGCCTTCCATTTCACCCGAAAACACCTATCTCCATCAGAGCAGTCAGACGGGTCAGCTTTGTATCGGGCCAACTATGGATACCGAGATTATCAGGGATCTGTTTGAGGCTTGTATCAAAGGGGCAGAGATCACTGGCTGCGAGGATGAATTGACAAATAGGCTAAAAACAATTTTACCCCGTCTGCCGGAGTTGTCTGTTGGTAAATACGGACAGTTAATGGAATGGGCGGAAGACTATGAGGAAATGGAACCTGGCCACCGACATATCTCACATCTGTATGCTCTGTATCCTTCTGAGCAGATCACTTATGAAAGAACTCCGGAATTAATGGAGGCTGCAAGGGTGTCCTTGGAAAGACGTCTTAAGAACGGCGGCGGTCATACCGGATGGTCAAGAGCCTGGATTATTACCATGTGGGCCAGACTCAGGGATGGTGAAAAAGCAGGTGAGAATATCAGGGATCTATTGATAAAATCAACCTATCCCAATCTATTTGACTGTCATCCTCCGTTTCAAATTGACGGAAATTTCGGCGGGACAGCGGGAATTGTGGAAATGTTACTGCAATGCTTAAACAGTGAGCTTACATTTCTGCCCGCACTGCCAAAAACCTGGGACTTCGGACATATAAGCGGAATAAAAACCAAAGGTGCCCTAACCGTTTCCTTTACCTGGAAGGACGGAGAGGTTATTTCAGGCAGAATTCTTGCAGAAAAAGGCGGCAGATGCTGTTTTATAAAGCCTGACAGAATTACAAAGATCGTTTCCGGGGAAAAGGTAAGCATTACCTATAACGGGCAGAAGGTAGTCTGTTTCGGTGAGGGTGTATATGAAATACAACTCTTCTGTCAGTAAGGAGATCAGAGATGGAATATTATGTAGAACTGAAACTGAGAAAAGATGCTCATAACGGAGGATTGGTGATTTTACTGCTAAGGCATGGCTTATAGGTTAAAAAGCAAATTAGGGGTTGACAAATGAGGCAAATTGAACTAGTATAAAGACGAATATTCGGTAGGTGAGGCTACTACAGGGATACGGGCTGTTGCCGCAAAGTTGTGGAGACACAATGAGATGGTTTGAACAGGCTGCATCGACATTAAGGTGCAGCATAATACAGTTACATTGCCCTGTAAAGCTAAAACTCATACGAAAATATAAGAAAATGTAATTACATTCTCGTATATTCTTTCCGAATATGCGGGAATTTTTTATTTTAAATTTTAAAAAGAAAGGATGTGCCTGTTTTGGATAGTGGTAATTGTCACAGTTGTATAAAACGGATGATGGCAGTATATGATATCGGTGACAGGCAGTCTTTGCCTGTTACTTAGTTGTGCTGTTCAGCCAGATATTACGGCCATCATTCTCAAAAACACGTTTTTTGATAATGGTGGTTTTTTTGTGCCCATTTTTGGTCTATTTAATATCAGGCTTTATAATAAAAAGGATTATTTTGAAAGTGAGGTGAGGAGAATGGATGCAGACGGAAGTAGCGGCGCGGCCCCCGGGAAGCGAAGCAGCAGGAGTGATTTGGATGGAGACGTACACTTGTCTGCTCCAGGCTCCTGAACCCAATACGCTTCTCTTGGCCGCCATAATTTTTGAAATTACAAACTATAATTATGGAGGTAGAAACCATGAAGAAGATTTTTTTAAACAGAAAAAGGAATGGAAGGCTTTTGGCCGATCATTCCCGCTACAATGAAACAAAACAGAGACTGATTCAGGCTGCTGATGGAAATTCAAAACAGGTATTGAATGCATTGGGAACCTTTGAGGACGGACTCACAGAGGAAATGGCAGAGGAATCCAGAGAAACCTATGGAAACAATGTGATCACACATGGAAAAAAAGACTCCATATGGAAACGGATCTGGGCTGCATTTGTCAATCCATTTACTTCAATCCTGTTCCTCCTGACTGTGGTCTCTGTATTTACCGATATTATTTATGCAGAACCCCAGAATAAAAGCTATACAACCGTTATCATTATCACTACCATGGTAATGATCTCCGGGATACTCCGTTTTGTACAGGAAACAAGAAGCGGCAATGCTGCAGCCAAACTTTCACAGATGATTCACACCACCACCTGTGTGGAGCGAAAGGAAGCAGGCAGGCAGGAGATCCCCTTAGAGGATGTAGTTGTGGGTGATATCTTACATCTCTCAGCAGGGGATATGGTGCCTGCAGATGTACGGATTCTCAACTCCAAGGACTTATTTGTGAGTCAGTCTGCGCTGACTGGTGAAAGTGAGCCGGTGGAAAAGCTTGCTGTAAATCATACAGATACCAAGGTGCTCACTGAGATTACGGACCTGGCATTTATGGGAACCAATGTGATCAGTGGAAGCGCAAAAGCAGTTGCAGTTGCAGTGGGAAATGATACCGTGCTTGGAACGGTTGCTAAGGAATTGACGGTAAAACCGCCGATGACCGGTTTTGAGCGGGGAGTGAATTCAGTCTCCTGGGTACTGATCCGTTTCATGCTCATTATGGTACCCATAGTACTTTTTATTAATGGATTTACCAAAGGTGACTGGCTGGATGCCACGCTCTTTGCAATCTCCATAGCAGTGGGGCTGACCCCTGAAATGCTTCCTATGATTGTAACCACTTCTCTTGCCCGTGGAGCGGTTGCCATGAGTAGAAAAAAGGTTATTATTAAAAACTTGAACGCAATCCAGAATTTAGGCTCCATAGACATCCTCTGCACGGATAAAACCGGAACACTGACTCAGGATAAGGTGGTTTTGGAATATCATCTTGATATTCATGGAAATGAGGATGACAGAGTTCTCCGTCATGCATTCTTAAACAGCTATTATCAGACGGGGCTTAAAAATCTTATTGATCTGGCAATTATTTCAAAGAACCGTGAGCTTGAAAATAGCCATCTTGAAACTGGATATACAAAGGTGGATGAGATTCCCTTTGATTTTAACCGCCGCCGTATGAGTGTAGTGGTATCTGATTTAAACGGTAAGACTCAGCTGATCACAAAAGGAGCGGTGGAAGAAATGCTCAAATGCTGCTCCTATGCAGAATATAATGGTAATGTTGAGCCGCTTACAGAAGAGATTCGTGAATTTATTTTATCCAAATCCAATGAGCTCAATGCCGACGGAATGCGTGTAATTGCCGTGGCTCACAAGACAAATCCGGCACCGGAAGGTCAGTTTTCTGTCTCCGATGAGACGGATATGGTGCTGATCGGATATCTGGCTTTTTTAGATCCGCCCAAAGAAACCACTGCCCAGGCAATCAAAGCACTTTATGAGCATGGTGTGGATGTTAAAATACTGACTGGTGATAATGAGAAGGTTACCTGCTGTATCTGCAGACAGGTTGGTCTTCCGGTCAATGAGCTTCTTCTTGGCTCTGAGATTGATGACCTTGATGACAAAACACTGGCAGAAAAAGCCGAGAGCATGACTGTTTTTGCCAAACTATCACCTGCCCAGAAAGCAAGAGTGGTAAGAGTTCTAAGAGAACATGGTCATATGGTGGGTTACATGGGGGATGGAATTAATGACGCTTCCGCCATGAAAGCATCGGATGTGGGCATCTCGGTTGATACTGCAGTGGATATTGCCAAAGAATCGGCAGATGTGATTCTTCTTGATAAGGATTTAATGGTACTGGAATCGGGAATTATAGAAGGCAGAAAGACCTATGCCAATATGATAAAGTATATAAAGATGACGGCTTCTTCCAACTTCGGAAATATGTTTTCCGTGCTGGCAGCCAGTGCATTCCTTCCCTTTCTTCCTATGGCATCCATTCATCTGATTTTATTAAATCTGATTTATGATGTTTCCTGCACGGCGATTCCGTGGGATAATGTTGACAGAGAATATTTATTAAAGCCAAGAAAATGGGATGCATCGTCTGTGGGACGTTTTATGGTCTGGTTAGGACCTGCCAGTTCTGTTTTTGACATAGCCACATATTTACTAATGTATTTTGTCATCTGTCCGGCAGTATGCGGCGGGCTTATGTTCCATCAGATTACGGATCCGGCAATGCAGGCTCTCTTTATTGCAACGTTTCAGGCGGGATGGTTTATTGAATCCATGTGGAGCCAGTCATTGGTCATTCATATGATCAGAACACCTAAAATACCATTTATTCAGAGCTGGGCGTCCAGACAGGTAGTATGCCTTTCCTTTGCAGGGATTGCAGTTCTAACCATGATCCCATTCACTCCTGTGGCACAGGCATTAAAGCTGGCAGGACTGCCCGGAATCTATTTTGCATGGCTGGCACTGATTGTAGTCTGCTATATGGTGCTTGCCACTGTTTTAAAAACAGTTTATATTAAACGGTACGGAGAATTGTTGTAAAAAAATAAGAAAAGAAACCAGATTATATGATATACTGATCTCATCAAATACGATGACTGCATGATATAGAAAGGGAGATCCAGATGAAAATCATTATGTATGGGGCAGAAATCTGTCCGGATTGTGTAGCAGCAAAGGCTCAGTTGGGAGAATTTACCGCAGCCCAGCTGGATTACAGGAATATCACAGAGAATACTGCAACATTAAAAGAATTTCTCCGCCACCGGGATCATGATGAGATGTTTAAACCGGTTGTGGAAGAGGGCAGAATCGGAATTCCTCTCTTTATTCTGGAAGATGGGACACAAACCTTTGATATCGCTGATTTTATGGATGATGTCAAATCCCAACCGGTTCAGAATGCCTGTTCCATTGATGGAAAAGGGTGCTGATTAACAATTATAACAGGAGGTAATTTATGAACACGTTTCAAACCATTACTGCAAAAGAGTTTCATTACAATCCATTTCAGTTAATTGGGGATGAATGGATGCTGATTACTGCTGAAAAAGACGGGAAGGTAAATACCATGACTGCTTCCTGGGGCGGGCTTGGGATTTTATGGAACAGAAGTGTTGCCTATGCTGTGATCAGACAGAGCCGTTTTACAAAAGAATTTGTTGATGATGCCGATCATTTTTCCCTCTCGTTTCTGGATCATAAAGCATATGCAAAAGAACTGGGGTATTTAGGCAGCGTATCAGGAAGAGATGAAGATAAGATAAAAAAGGCCGGAGTAACGGTAAATCATGAAGACGGTGTGCCGTTTATTGATGAAGCGTCCAAAGTTTTAATCTGTGAGAAACTCTTTGTAACTGACATGAAACCGGAGAACTTTATAATTCCGGAAATAGACACCAAATTTTATGCAGATAAAGATTATCATCATCTGTATATTGGAGGCATCACAAAGATACTGACCAGATAAATGACCGGCAGGCATACATAGGATTCCGAAAATGACACATCCTAATAAAAAAATGAAAGGAGCCTGTTTATGCCAAAAGACAGTCAGCCGGATAATAAGGAAGCCAGAATGGAAAAATGCAATGGTCAGACGCCTCTAACAAGAGAAAATCAGAATAAGAATAAAAATGCCAAGCGTAAGTCCATTAAGCATAATGATGTCTAGCCACTCATAGTAAAAACAGTAAGAAGCAAGCCCCGGAGCTCACACCTCTGGGGCTTTCGTTATGCGCTGACTGATATTTATCACAAATTAATGTGTTTAAGCGTACCATAAATGAGACTGTTGATGAATGAGGTTTATAAGGTGAAAAAGCTTAATTATCAAAAGGTATTTGTACAATATCGGGATATAATGGAACCATACGGGCCTGTTAAGGGCAGATTATATACAATTACACATTCAGATATAACCGCAGAACTGTTTGTGTTTGTAGCCCCTGAGTATGCAGAGGATCAATTTACCAAAATGCATGACGAGGTGAAAATTGCCTGGGAATTATATAATGAAGGAATTGCTTTAATTGGCTATGTGACTGTTGATGGTGAGGGTGTAACCGGAGATGCATCCATAAGAAATAAGATATTCTATAACGAAATACCTGCAGCACTTCAGGCATTACGCCAGGCTGACAGATTTTTGTTTGAGAAAGAACCTGATCTGGATCAAGCACCAGTGTATATTCAATTTATCTCAGGCAATCCTGAATATAACAAAACATATGATTTTGGAGTTATTGGTATGTATAAGTGAAAATCAGCTGTGATGTCTGATCAATCGGCTAAAATAGGGGTTAATAATTATTTTTCTACTTTCTATTTGTAACTAACTATTTCATAAATTGACAGGTAACGTACCATTATCTATAATAAAGAGATACACTTGTGAAATATAAAAAAACGGAGGCGTCTATGTCAGATCATTCCATGGAATTTTTTCAAACAGATACCAGACACTGGTTTGAACGTGCTCTTGGTACC
This sequence comes from Lacrimispora sp., assembly GCF_031982545.1. Lineage (GTDB taxonomy): Bacteria > Bacillota > Clostridia > Lachnospirales > Lachnospiraceae > Lacrimispora. Next base: position 184,946 of record NZ_DALYXB010000007.1, on the reverse strand, counting down.
CCTACCCTGGTTCAGAAACAGGCATGGCCTGAAATTGCAGCAGGCAGGCACACCCTTGTTTCAGCCCCAACCGGAACGGGTAAGACACTGACGGCGTTTTTGATATTTCTTGACAGGCTTTTAAACGAAGCAGCAGACGGGCAGTTAAAACAGGAAGTGCAGCTGATTTATATCTCTCCTTTAAAATCCCTGGCTGGTGACATCAGGGAAAATCTCCGCCGGCCCCTGGAAGGAATTGTGGAGGAGAGAGAAAAATCAGGGAATTATAACGGTCAGGAACTTTCCGTGGGAATCCGAACCGGTGATACCACACAAAAAGAGCGGAATCAGATGATTAAAAGACCTCCCCACATTCTCATAACAACTCCGGAATCCTTCTATCTGATGCTGACCAGTAAATCAGGACAGAAAATCTTAAAGACAGCAAAAGCACTGATCATCGATGAGCTGCATGTGATGATTGATACCAAGAGAGGCGCCCATTTAATGCTTTCTGCAGCCAGACTGGACAAGCTTTGCGGTAAGCCTTTGCAGCGGATCGGATTGTCCGCTACCATTGAACCTCTTGATCTCGCAGCAAACTACCTGGCTCCCGGAGAGGTTTCCGTTGTCGCGCCTAAGATGAACAAGGAGATCCGGATTGAAATAAAAAGTCCAATTTCAGACGGTGGCATTCAGGGTAAGGACTCTGTGTGGAAAGACATAGCAAAAACCATATACTCTTATATAGGAGGAACAGGCAGTTCTCTGGCATTTGTGGAAGGACGGGCATATGCAGAAAAGCTTGCCCACTTTATTAACGAGTTAGGAGGAGAAGGATTTGCCCGCACCCATCACGGGAGCTTATCCAAGGATCAGCGTTTTGAAGTGGAGCAGGCACTGCGTGATGGTTCTTTGAAACTTCTTTGCACTACTTCCTCCATGGAACTTGGAATTGACGTAGGGGAAATCAAACAGGTATTTCAGGTTGGCTGCCCCCGTTCTGTCTCCAGCACCATGCAGCGGCTGGGCCGTGCCGGGCATAATCCCGGGCGTGTCAGCGTTATGTATATGTTTCCCAGAGAGGCTTCAGAAAGCTTATTTTGCGGATTTACTGCAGAAGCGGCGAGAAACGGGAAGATAGAATATGCCAGACCGCCCAGACTATGCCTGGATGTACTTGCCCAGCATCTGGTATCCATGGCATGTACCCAGGAATTCGGTGTGGAAGATGTGATGAATATTTTAGCCGGAGCCTATCCGTTTTATGAGGTAACGGCAGAGGATGTAAAAGGTATTTTGCGAATGCTTGCAGGTGATTATGAGCATGAACGGGATATTCCGGTAAGACCCCGAATTATATACGACCGGATTCATGACCGGATAAACGGAGATGCTTACAGCCGTATGCTGGCGGTCAGTGCAGGTGGAACCATTCCTGACAGAGGCCTTTATACAGTCCGGTCAGAAAGCGGAGTCAGGCTGGGAGAGCTTGATGAGGAGTTTGTCTTTGAAAGCAGAGTCGGGGACCGGTTTTTACTTGGTACTTTCGCATGGCAGATTGTCAATATCATGCGGGATACAGTGATCGTATCACAGGCAAATCCTTCCGGCGCCAGGCTTCCCTTCTGGCATGGAGATATTAAGGGGCGAAAACTTGGAACCGGACTTGTATTCGGGGAGATTTTCCGCAGGTTTAATGAGTCTGGCAGTACAGAAGCTTTATATAAAGAATTAACAAAGCTTGGCTTAGATGAAGTGACTGGAGAGCGTGCCCTTGATTTCCTGCTCAGTCAGCAAAAAAGCACGGGAATCCTTCCAGATGACAGAACCATACTGATGGAGCACTTTATGGATGAAAACAGCAGTCATCAGATGATGGTTCACTCTGTATTTGGACGTCAGATCAATGAACCCCTGTCCCTTCTTGTGACTGAAGCAGCAAAACTTCATATGGATACTACCATTAACTGTACGGCAGATGACGATGGTTTTTTATTGTTTCCTTATGATGGAACCCCTTTGCCTGATGGACTTATTTATGAAGTATCTCCTCAAAAAGCAGATGCCATTGTCGCTGCATTACTTCCGGCCACCCCTTTATTTAACATGAATTTCCGTTACAATGCAGCCAGGGCGCTGCTAATGGGAGTAAGAAATCAAAAGCGTCAGCCCCTCTGGATTCAGCGAATGAAAAGTGCACAGATGCTGACTGGCCTGGTAAAAGAGGAGACCCATCCCATACTAAGGGAGACAAAACGGGAATGTCTGGAGGACTTTTGGGATTTAAAGGGACTGCAGTCTGTTTTATATGAGATACAATCAGGAAACATCCAGATACGGGAAATGTACTTGGAGACACCTTCCCCCATGTCACTGCCTTTAAGGCGCCAGACAGAAGCTTCCATGATGTATGATTATGCTCCCACGCCCCAGAGCATCCATGAGACGGTAAAGGAGGCGGTTCATGAGGCAGCAAAAATCACCCCAGAGCCTGAGCATCTGGCCCGTGTTTCCCAGAGAATGCATCTTCCGGAAGATGAGGAACAGCTTCATACACTTCTTATGATAGAAGGGGATATGGAAGCAGGAGAACTGGATATTCCCATTGAATGGCTGGAGTCACTGGCTTTTAAGGGAAGGGCACTCTACGTAGAACCCGGCTTATGGATTGCGGCAGAGCATGCCGATGAATATGAAAATGCTCTGATTAAGGGGCAGAAAAATGCGGGGAAACGTCTTGTTCAAAGAATGCTTAAGTATCGGGGAGCAAAATCTTTGGAACAGACAGCCGAACGGTATTTGTGGTCAGAGGAAAAAGCCCTTGATATTTTAACATCTCTGTGTGACCAGAGGAAAGTGATTTTACAGGATGGAGTTTATTATCACGCAGACCTTTATGACAGAGCCAGAAATGAGACAATTAAAAGCAGAAGAAGGCAGATTACCACCATCCCTTCCGGATGCTATGCCGCTCTTATGGCAATGCGCCTTCGGATATCCGCATCCCCTCTTGAGCAGCTTCAGACTGCTTTGGAAGGATTACTGGATCAGCCTTTTCAGGTAGAACTGTGGGAGAATGTACTTTTGCCTGCACGGGTGGGAAACTATCGACCGGAACTTATGGATTCCCTGTTATCAGCGGGTAAAGTATACTGGCAGCTGGAAAACGGTTCTGACCTTACGTTCCATCGGACTGCTGATATTGACTGGAGTGCAGATTTATGGGAAGTCCATGAACAGCTGGAGGGAGAGGAAAAGGCCGTATATGGCGCCCTGTTGAAGCATGGGGCAAGCTTCATGCAGAGATTGGAAGAAATCATAGGGGGATCGCCTTATGAAGCCTTGTTTTCACTGGCAGAAAAGGGGCTTGTAAGTGCGGACAGCCTGATTCCCGTCAGGCAGCTTATGAACCGGGATAAACTGAATAAGGGAACCGTTCGCCAGCGGGTAAATGCCAGAACAAAAATTTTATTAACCGGCAGATGGGAAATAATTCGTCCGCGGAAGGAAGCTACCGTTGAACAACTGCTTGACCGCAGCTTTGATAAAACCGTGATTGTGTGCAGGGAGACAATGAAAGGCCTGACCTGGAGTGAGGCACTGGAGACGCTGCGGATCTGGGAATATACTGGCAGGGTGCGGAGGGGCTATTTTATTGAAGGCCTGTCAGGAATTCAGTTTATCCGGGATAAAAATTTTGCAGGAACCATGGCAGGTCTTTCAAATCCCGGTAAAGAGATAATATGGTTAAACGGAGCTGATCCCGTCCAGCTTTGGGGGAAAGTGCTAAAGCATCAGGAAGGAAAATCATTTCTAAATGTGCAGGGAACTGCAGTTGCACTATGCAAAGGAATACCGGCAGCCATTTTTGAACGCCAGGGAAAAGTCTTAAAGATATTTGATATGAATTGTGCAGAGGCTGCGCTTAAGGTGTTTGTTAAGGAATTTATGGGACATAGGATCTACCCTTCACGAAACAGAATAGTAATAAAAGAATATCCCAAGGAAGCAGAAGATTTGCTTCGTCTGGCAGGTTTTCGCCGTGAACTGCAGGATTATGTACTGTATTGCCTTTAGAGACATGGAAGGCATAAGGGGATCATAGAATTAAAAATGATTGTGTGATTGAGGAGGAGAGTATGAATCTGTTAATTTCAATTTGTGAAAATTTTCTAACACCGGCTAAGGTGATGCTGTATTCCCTTTCCAGATTTCATGAAGATGCTGATATTTATTTATTATACAGTTCATTGTCCAAAGAAGATATCAATGATTTGGAACTTTTTCTGATTAATAAGTGTAAAGCAAGGCTTCATCCGGTCTGTGCCTCTGGATTTTTTACCAATGTTCCGCTTTCCAGCAGGTATAAAAAGCCCGAATTATATTACCGTATACTGGCACCATATCTGCTTCCCGCAGAACTGGACAGGGTTTTGTATCTGGATGCGGATATTATTATCAATGGATCGCTGAATGAGTTTTACAATCAGTGCTTTGAAGACAATTATGCCTCTGCTGTCAGAGACCGGTTTGAAAATATCGATAAAGTGGTTAGGCTTAAAGAAAAGCTTGGATTAAATAAAGAAGATTCATATTTTAATTCAGGAGTCATGCTGTTTAATCTGGCACTGTTTCGAAAAGAGATTAAGCTTGAAGATATTATGGCTCTGATAGAAGAGAAGAGAGAAGCTTTGCGTTATTTTGATCAGGATGTATTAAACTGCCTTTTAAAGAATCATTTAAAGCTTTGCAGCCAGGAATATAATACCCAGACTTATCCCTTTGACCAATGTAGTCTCTCCGATATAAAAGATACTGCAGTTGTCATTCATTATACCGGACTCCCTAAACCATGGAGTCCGGATTATAACGGTACACTGGACTATTTATATTGGAAAAATGCATTGAATGCCGGATTTACCCAAGATTATCAGGAATATTGGGAGAAAAAATTTGGCAGTCAGGATCCTGAATTCACAATTGTTTGAACGTAAGCCAGCATTTCCTGTTTTGACTGGATCGTTTCCGCATGGTCAACCATATGCTTCTGTTCTTTTTCCGGCAGGGAAAAAAAGTAATTCATTGCCTGAAATTCTTCCAGTGCCAGCCCGAAGCCTACAGGCAAATCAATACCCTGAGTGTATTTTTTCATAGAGACCTCCTTGTATTATATAAAACAGATTATTTGTTATTATTGTATTTTTTAAAGTAACTATTCGGGAATAAGAAATAATTATAAAACCGGTTCATTTGAGGAATCATTATATACAAATACCAATCTCATATGAATCAGGAGGAGCTGAAATGTTATTTTTCGCTGTGCTTTTTATTACGTTAGCTTTAATCTTTTATACACTGGGAGTGTTCGGTGAAAAACTGCAAAAGATTTTAAAACCATGGCATCTTGTCGCTTTCTGGGCTGGATTTGTCTGTGATACTACGGGAACATCATTAATGAGCCGTCTTGCAGTTGGACAGAGTGCCATTAATTTTCATTCAGTAACCGGAATTGCCGCAATTTTACTTATGCTCATCCATGCAGTCTGGGCAACGGTAGTTCTAATACGGAACAATAAGGGTATGATGGCTGGATTTCATAAATTCAGCCTGTTTGTATGGCTGATCTGGCTGATACCTTATTTCTCCGGTATGTTTGCCCATATGATCAGGTAACAGAAAAGGAGGTACAATGATACTCAGTGCCAGCCGCCGGACTGATATTCCGGCTTTTTATTCTGACTGGCTGTTAAATCGTTTAAAAGAAGGGTATGTACTGGTTCCCAACCCAAGAAATCCTTCTCATTACAGCCGGATACAGCTAAGCCCGCATACCGTGGACTGTATCGTATTCTGGACTAAAAATCCCAAAGAAATGATATCTAAGCTTGACGTGATATCCGCTTTGGGATATGATTTTTATATCCAGTTTACTCTTACTCCTTATGGAAGAGATGTGGAGGAATATTTACCGGATAAAAAAGAATTGATTGAGGTATTTTTAAAGTTAAGTGCAAAAATCGGTTCCAATCGCGTTATCTGGCGCTATGATCCTGTGGTATTCACCGACAGGATGAATGTGGAGTACCATTTAGAGAGTTTTGAAAAAATGGCAGGTTTATTGGAAGGCAGCACAAACCGATGTATTTTCAGTTTCCTTGATTTTTATGCCAGGCTGAAATCCCAATTGCAAAATCTAGGAGTTCGTGACATACAGGAAGAGGACATGCTAAGGATTGGGGAAGGATTTTCAAAAAGTGCAAAAAAGCATGGAATCCAATTGTCCACATGCTGTGAATCTGTTGATTTAAGCCGATTTGGGATCGGTCATGCTTCCTGCATCGATGGGGACTTAATTCAAGAATTGACTGGCTGCAGCCTTCGTAAAAAGAAGGATAACGGACAGCGTCCCGGATGTGGATGTATGGAAAGTGTGGATATTGGCAGTTATGACAGCTGTGGGAATGGCTGCAAGTACTGCTATGGAGTTTATTCAAGAGAACGGGCCCGTGTAAACCGGGAGAATCATGATCCCCAATCCCCGGTTTTGTTTGGCTCTGTTCCTCAGGATGCAGTGATAACAGTAAGACCCGTAAAGTCCTTAAAGGATGGGCAGATGGATTTCTTTCATCTCATTTAACATTTAATTGACAGACATATCTATTACATTCGTTAAGTTAACAACTATCTGAAATTTTCTGACATTAAAATCATAAGACGAATGCAGCAAAACATATATTAAATAGGGCTGATTACCAGAAAGACAAGCTGGATCAGCCCGGGAACCTGAATTGAATTGGAAGGGGGGTTCAGATTCTGATCGACAGAAAACGAATAGCCGGAAAAAAATTCAGAATGCTGTCACTGAGCAGTAAATTTACATTGCTGATTCTTGGTGTTTTAATGGTACCCATTGGAATTTTTATTCTGCTGTTTTTTCATAATATGGAAGTGTCCTTATATAAGGATGGACAAACACAGATGATTTATGAACTGGATAAAAGCTGCCAGAATGCGGAGCAGATTGCAGTAAACTGTAAATTATCTTCTGAGATTATTGTAAATAATGAATCCATCAATGATTTCTTAAATCAGATTGCGTCCGATAAAAAATTTAGTTTTATGGACATTCTGGACTTTTATGGGAAAGAGATCAGCGGAGTGCAGAAGATTGTCAAAAGCAATCCTTATATATATAAGCTGAGAATTTTTGTCAACTCCAATACCGTGAAGGAGATTATTCCCCTTCTCTACAAAGAAGATAAAATTGCTGACTTAAAATGGGGCAAAGACGGGGTACCGCCTACAGGAACCTGGTGTTTTGATTATGAGGATGCTTTGATCCAGGCGGATGATTCGGACCATATTCCCAGAATCGCTTCCCTCATCACAAGACTCAATGATTACCGGTACGGACGGTATGGCATTGTGGAATCTGCGGTAACCATGGAAAATATGTTTCCCGATCTCTATCATTCAACCGTAACAGACAGAACCTGTTTTATTGATTCGGCCGGCATCCTATACAGCAGTCAACAGCTTTCCCCTCTGTGGGAAAAGCAAAAAGAAGATATGATGGATTTTATACATAGTCTGGAAGAATCAGATTCGCTTTCAGACGGTGCAGTCAGCAAAAGGACAAGAATTGGGGGAGAAGAGGTTTTATCCGGCTGCGTAAAAATTAAATCCATTGAGGGATACTTAATCCGGATTGTCTCCATGAAAAATGAAAAGATGGCACTTCGTACTTCGAAATTACAGTTTTCTCTTCTATGGATTATGATTCTCATCGTGCTGTTTTTATTTTCCAATAAGCAGGTAACTCATATATTAAGGCAGTTTTTTGAGATCTACGATACGGTTTATCAGGTACAGAAGGGGGATTTGAAGGTAAGAGTAAAGAATATGAGCCGGGATGAATTTGGAGAACTGGGAATTGAGCTGAATACCATGCTGGACCGGATACAGAAGCTGATGGATGAAACCCTGCACCGTGAGCTGCTTGTGAAAGATGCGCAGATTAAGGCATTGCAGAATCAGATCAATAATCATTTTATTTACAATGTATTGGAATCAATAAAAATGATGGCGGAAATCGATGAAAAATTTGAGATTGCAGATACTGTGGCTTCCTTTGGTGAGCTTTTGCGTTACAGCATGCGGTGGAAATCAGGCTACGTTATGGTGGAGGCAGAAATTGATCAGATCAGAAATTATCTGGCGCTGGTTAATTTGTGGTATGACGATGAAATCGGCTTAAGCATGGAGATTCCCCAGGAAATTCTGTGTCAGGAAATACCCAAGATGTCATTGCAGCCCATAGTTGAGAATGCAATCGGCCATGGGATGAGGGAATTTACAGAAGATACCTGCATCTATATGAAAGGAGAGATCATTGAAGATATCTGCTATATCCATATTACAGATTATGGGTGCGGGCTGGAAGAAGCAGAACTGGAAAAACTGCGCAAACGGCTGAGCGGAGAAATAGAAGATACATCCGGGCAGGAAAATGGAATTGGGTTAAAGAATGTTCATGACAGGTTACAAATTGGCTTTGGTCCGGATTATGGAATCGTTATTGATTCCAGGAAGCATGCTTTTACAGAGGTTACGGTAAAAATTCCATATCAGAAAAGAAAGAGGGGGATCACATGAATCATGTGCTGATTGCAGAAGATTGCAAAATTATAAGAAAAGGAATCTCTGCCATGATTGCGCGGTGCCAGGTTCCAATTGATCAGATAATCGAATGTAAAAATGGCCTGGAGGCACTGGAGATTATCCGGAACATGCCTATTGATGTTCTCATTACAGACATTCGAATGCCGGATATGGATGGAATTACATTGGTAAAAGAGCTGCAAAAAAGCCAGTACATACCAAGAATTGTTGCAATCAGTGGATATGATGATTTTTCCTGCGCTGTTGATTTGTTAAGATGCGGAGCCAGAGAATATCTGCTAAAGCCAGTAAAGCGGGAAGAGCTGAATTCAATTATGATGAAGCTGGAAGAGGAAATACAGAAGGAGCAGTCTGAAAAACGGGCAAAGAGGGCGCTGTGTTACAGTCAGATCAGGCGAATTCTTTTGTCTGAGAGCATTACCAGAGAGGAGATGAAAGAGGCAGAGCGGTTAAACTGGTTCAATGAGGAAACCTATTCAGTAGTAATAAGCAGCGGGACTCTTAAAGAGGCGGAAGATACACGGATATTTACATTCCCTGATGTGGAGGGATGTCAGGTGACATTAATGGCAGCAAAAGAAGTGAAGGATTATATTTTAAACTGGAGCAGCTGCTCAGACTATGGAGTCAGCGATCCCTTTCATGGACTTTTGAATTTAAGAAAAGCGTATGAAGAAGCCAGACAGCGGAGAATCCGTGGCTTTTGTATGCAGGAAAAAGAAGGGATAAGCAGTAAAAACTGTCTGATGCCCCAAAATGAAATGGAGTGTTTTGTTCAACGGATCGGAACCCAGAAAAACAGTAAAAACGAAGTGATTCTTCTGGAACTTGCAGAAAGTGTGAAAAAAGGAGAAGTGGAAGGATTACAGTTTCAGGATTTTATGAGTCACATTATTATGAGAGTCAGAGAATTTTACGGCAGAATCCTGGCAGAGGAAGAGATATCTCTGGAGAAACTCTGCCATATGCTGGAATTTAACAACATTGATGAGTACTGTACGGAAATCAGGCGGGTATTCTCCTGTATCAATGAGCGGGTGCTTTGTGAAAATGATGATTATAAAAGCCGCTTAAAAGTGGAGGAAGCACTGGCCTATATGAATGAAAATTATTCCAGAAATATTAACATGGCCATGGTCTCCAATTACGTAAACATGAATTACACCGTATTTTCCATTGCATTTAAGGAATACACCGGTGATAACTTTGTTAATTATTTACGAAAGATCCGGATGAATGAAGCAAAGCGGCTGCTGGCAGAAACTGATTGTAAGATCGGCGAAATCGGACAGATGACAGGGTATGAAGATCCCAAGCATTTCATGAAGACTTTTAAGTGGGTGGCTGGTATCACTCCCAGTGAATTCCGGAAAAATTTAAGAGTGAAAGATGGGAAAACTGAAAATATCACACCAAAAACGAAAATAGTAACATTTTAATCAAACCTTTTAACATCTACAATGGAATTGTAGCAGATAAATGCCCCAGGTCAGAAGATCTGGGAGAACATTGGGTGGAGGTTTATGAATGAGAAAGAGATTTAACAAGTGGTCTGCGCTGCTTACTGCTGGCGCTATGACAATGACCCTTCTTTCCGGCTGCCAGAAAGCAGCATCCACGGATGGAACCGGGCAGACAAGCAAGGCTGAGGAGACAACACAGACAACAGCACAGACGACAACGGCGGAAGAAAAAAAGGATTCGGCAGATGCCGGTTCCACACCAAGGAATGAGACTCTTTATTTCAACGGACAGCAGTGGGGGACAATTAATGACTGGAATCCGTTAAGCTCCAATTCAAACAATGCAATGGCAGTTACACAGCAGGATAATGCAAGGGTGATTGTATATGAGACACTTTTCATGTATAACATGCTGGATGGAAAACTCTACGGACTTCTGGGTAAGGATTATTCCTGGAATGATGGACAGACGGAGCTGACCATAACCTTAAACCCGGATGCCAAATGGAGTGATCAGACTCCGGTTACTGCACAGGATGTTGCGTACACCTTTGACTGCCATAAAAAATATGCCTCTGCACAGGGCAGTGATTATTCCAATTACATTGATTCAGTTGTAGCAAAGGATGATCACACTGTAATATTTAAGGCGAAGCTGGATGACAAAGGTCTTCCGGAGAATCCTTTAAAGGTTGTGGAATATGTTCCGAAAATTTATGTTATGCAGAAAGCTTATCTACAAAAAGTGGAGCAGCGTAATGGCAACGATGCAGACAAAATCAAACAGGATCGTATGGACGATTTCGTCGCTTCCGGACCTTATAAATCCTATTACAATGACGACCAGAAAGTTGTTTTTGTAAGAGATGATAATTATTGGGGAAAGGCCTTGTGGGGAAAGCTTCCCGCACCAAAATATATCACCCATGTAATCTATGAGAATAATGCCGCAGGAGATACTGCGTTTAAAGCCGGAGAGGTTGATGTTTCCCAGCAGTTCATCACCAATGTGCAGAAACTTTGGGAAGAAGATGGTCTGCCAATCTCCACCTATATTGATGAGGCACCTTACGGCGTCTGTGCCACCATGCCAACCGCTTTCTTTAACGTGGAGAAACCAGGACTTGACCGGAGAGAAGTAAGAAAAGCCATTGCCATGGCCGTTGATTATGATCAGATCATCGCTTCCGCCATGTCCAATCAGTCACCAAGCTTTAAAGATGTGCCCCGTTCCATTATGAATCCTACTTCCGGGGAACAGGCGCTGGTGAATCAGGATGCGTTAAAGGATTATCAGTTTACAGGCAATGATGTGGAAGGAGCGAAAGCTCTCTTAGACAAGGCTGGTATTGTAGATAAAGATGGAGACGGAATCCGTGAAATTGACGGCAAGAATCTTTCCTTTAAGGCCGAATGTCCGGATGGATGGACGGACTGGAATGCATCTTTGGAAATCGTTGCAGCAGCAGGAAGCAAAATAGGAATCGGAATTGAGACTTATTTCCCAGATGCCAATACCTTCTATGACGATATGACGACCAGGAAGTTTGATATCTGTATGTGGAGTCCGCCTGCAGCTTCTGTTGCAAACCCATGGGGCAGAGCTATGGCCTTTATGTCCACTGATTACGCCAATCTTAAGGTAAACTGGACTGGCAACTACGGCGGTTATATCAATGAGGATGCAAACAATCTGTTAAAGAAGATCCCGTTAGAGACCAATAAAGATACACTGAAAGAGTATTATACAGAACTGAGCAGAATTTACTTAGATGAGGTTCCTTCCTTCTCCCTGATGTACAGACCGATGGTGTTTCACGCAGTGAATGAAAGTGTATGGACCGGATTCCCACAGCTTGATGATGGTGATAACATTCCGCCAACAGACTGTACCGATGGTTACGGAATCGCAGCGCTTTATAATCTGGTGAATGTAAAATAAGAGGAATTACAAAAGGGGTGAGACTTTGATGGGATATAAAAAATATTATACCAATAAAATCATCTGGTATCTGATAACTCTGGTAATTGCTGTGGTGCTGAATTTTATTCTGCCCAGACTGATGCCAGGTGATCCGGTCTCAGCCATTGCAGCCAGGGCGGTAGACGGCATGACCGATTCTACCGCAATCCAGGCTGTATATGAGGACTATGCGGAGAAATTCGGTGTGAATCTGCCTATGAGCACTCAGTTTCTTATATTCATAAAGAATGCTTTAAGAGGTGATTTTGGAGTTTCCTTCAGCCAGTATCCCAGAACCGTTGGGAATATTATTGCTTCATCCGTATGGTGGACCGTCTGTCTTCAGCTTCCTGCAATTTTGCTTGGCTGGATTCTCGGTAATGTCCTTGGAGCGGTTTCTGCCTATAAAAAAGGTATATTTGATAAAGGAATTCTTCCTGCATTTTTATTTATGAGCAATGTACCGGCTTTTGGCATGGCAACCGTTCTTCTTTATGTATTTTCACTGAAGCTGGGTCTGGCTCCTTCCAGCGGAGGCTATGGTTTTGATTTGATTCCCAGTGCAAGCATTACATTTTTCCGCTCTGTTTTTGCTCATTACCAGCTTCCATTCTGGTCTGTTGTTCTCATAACGGTTGGAGGTCAGGCGATCGGAATGCGTTCCATGTCAATCTATGAATTAAATGCAGATTACGTAAAATACAGCCGCTTTATGGGTATTAAAGACAGAAAAATTGTGGGATATGTATTTCGTAATGCCATGCTTCCCCAGATCACAGGTCTTGCCATGTCCATCGGAACCATGATCGGAGGGGCGCTGGTTGCAGAAATCATCTTCAGTTATCCGGGTCTTGGAACCACACTGCTGGCGGCTGTCAAAGGAAGGGATTACCCCTTAATATCTGCCTGTACACTGATTATTACAATCATGGTATTACTGGCTAATTTAATTGTAGAACTGATTTACGGTGTCATTGATCCCAGGATCAAGGCAGCACAGCAGGATTAGGAGGGCGAGTGATGAAAAACCAGATCAGACAGATTTTCCATTCCCCTAAATTTACAGTGGGATTTATCATATTTGCAGCATTGCTTGTGTTAACCGTTTTTTATCCTTTGATTGTGACCAATGATCCTTTGGAGATGGTTGGACAGGGGAACTTTTTTAAACCGGGAACCTATATCTCAGTCTCGGAAGCGGTGAATACAAATCCATATACCTTAAATATAAATGCGTCATCTGGCAGGCTTGAGCAGAATTTAAGCATGGAGGAGCGTATGGCCATGGCTGACTGGCTGAATCAGTTCGCAGGTCTTTCTTCAAAGGAGATAGATGTAACGGACGCCGGGGGGCTTGTTTCGCTGTGGAAAGACCATTATGATTCTGCCAGTGAGCAAAAAGGTCTTATCGCCGCCAGAAAAAAGTATTTCAGCCGTCTTGACAAAAAGATTACAGGACTGCTTGAGAATAGTGATGTTCTTCTGGCTGAAAAGAATCAGGAGACGGGGGAAGTAGCGGTTAAAAAGACCATACCATCCACCTCTTATGTCAATGTTAAGGATGTAGGAAGCAGACGGGTATTCATTCTGGGGACAGATAATTTCGGACGTGATGTATTGACAGAGCTGGTCGCAGCGATTAAAACCTCTTTAAAAATAGGATTTATTGCAGGACTGATTGCCACAACCATTGGGCTTTCTCTGGGTCTGATTGCCGGGTATCTGGGGGGAGTCATCGATGATTTAATTTTGTTTATCACCAATCTGTTTACTGTAATCCCCAGCTTTATTCTTCTTATTCTCATTTCCTACAGCATAGGTAAAAATGCCAGAGGGGTGATGATGGTGGCGATTATTATCGGACTTACCTCATGGACCTGGACTACCAGATCGGTTCGTTCCCAGGTGATTTCTCTTCGAAACAGAGATCACGTGAATCTGTCGAAGCTTTCCGGGCACAGCCTGTTTCGGATTATTCTGACAGATATTCTTCCGTACATAGCATCTTACGTTGTAATGGCACTGATTTTACAGATTTCCTCCGGGATTCTTGCGGAAGCGCAGTTATCGATGATCGGGCTTGGTCCTGCGACAACGACGGTATCCACTCTTGGTCTTATGATGAACTGGGCGATGTCTTACAGTGCACATTTGAATGGGGACTGGTGGGCTTATTTTCCTGTCATCATTTCCATCGCACTGATTTCATTTTCCTTAAATCTGATGAATACGGGCCTGGATCAGATATTTAATCCGCAGTTAAGAGAGTGAGGAGGATAAAAAGTGGAAAAGACAATGCTGGAAGTGGATCATTTAAAAACGAAATATATTACCAGATTTGGAGAAAATGTCTTTGCAGTTGACGGAATATCGCTTAAAATAGAAGAAGGGAAATCTCTTGGAATCGCAGGGGAATCAGGCTGCGGAAAATCCACACTGGCACTGAGTCTGATGGGGTATTATTTTGCGCCCCTTCATTATCAGAGCGGAACCATAAAAGTGGATGGAGTGGATATAACCGGAATGAAGCCGGATGAGATCCGTAAGAAGATTCTTGGCAATGAAATCGCTTATATCCCCCAGGCTGCCATGAATGCCTTAAACCCCACACAGAAGATTATTTCTTTTATCGAAGATGTCATACGGGCCCATGACCCTGGTGCTTCAAAAAAGGAGATTTATGATCTTGCAAGGGAGCGGTTTGAAATTCTGGGGCTTCCGGAAAGCGTCTTAAAGAAACATGCAGTGGAGCTGTCCGGAGGCATGAGGCAAAGGACGGTCATCGCTATATCTACTATTTTATCACCCAAAGTACTGATTGCAGATGAACCTTCCTCTGCTCTTGACGTGACTTCCCAGAAGATGGTAATCAAAATGCTTCGGAACTTAATGGAAAAAGGCTTTATTAAATCCATGATATTCATTACCCATGAGCTTCCTCTCCTTTATAATGTTACAGATGAGATTATGGTAATGTATGCGGGACAGATCGTGGAGCATGCAACTGCGAAGGAGATGGTTTTCGATCCTCTGCACCCTTATTCCAAAGGCCTGATGGGTTCCATTCTGGTTCCGGAGAAGGGGGCAAGAGATGCCAAACTGACTGCCATACCAGGCACTCCGCCTAATTTAAAAAACCCACCCAAAGGCTGCCGGTTTGCTGATCGCTGCCGCTATGCCAGGCCTGCCTGTATGCTTCACCCAATTGCGGAAAGCCGCCTGGAAGACGGCCGGATGTACCGCTGCTATCTGGAAGAAAAGGAATTAAGGGAGGTATACCAGGATGAGTGAAGAAAAAAGGCCAGTACAGAACAGCTCCTGTTTAAGCGGAACTGGCGTGACGAAGATCTTTGGAATGGGGAAAGAAAAAACAGTGGCAGTGGATCATGTTGATTTCCAGTTTATGGAAGGTGAGATTGTATCGATTGTGGGTGAGAGCGGTTCGGGAAAGACAACTCTTTCTAAGATGCTGTTGGGATTAATCAGTGTCACAGAAGGGGAGATTTGCTTTCAGGGAAAGCCCCGTGACATAAAAGGCTATCGTAAGAAGAAAGAGTATTGGAGGGGAATTCAGGCGATTTTTCAGGATCCGTTTTCCTCCTTTAATGTATTTTATAAAATTGATCAGGTGCTTTTGGACTGCATTAAAATGAGAGGCGGCGCCAGACTCCCTTATGAGAAAAAGGTGGAGATGATGACGGAAGCCTGCCGTTTTGTCAATTTGAAATTTGAAGAAATGACCAACAAATATCCCTTTGAACTTTCCGGAGGTCAGATGCAGCGGCTGATGATTGCAAGAATCTTTCTTTTAAAGCCGGCGATTCTGCTGGCAGATGAGCCCACCTCCATGATTGATGCCTGTTCCAGAGCCACCATACTGGATATGCTGTTAAAGCTGAGAGATGAGACCAACATGACCATTATTTTCATCACTCATGATATCGGGCTTGCTTTTTACATTTCTGATTCCATCTACATAATGGAACATGGAAAATTTGTGGAATCAGGAACTGCAGAGGCTGTGATTCTCAATCCCAGGGCGGCATATACAAAACGCCTCATTAATGATGTACCCAAAATTCATGAAGAGTGGGACTTATCGACTGTCTGACTGCGGATTGGAAGGAGAATGTATGAAAAAAAGGGTAATAGACAAAGCATTTGTAATGCGAGTTGCTTCAGAAGAAACCTGGTATCCGGCAACGGTGCCTGGCAGCGTGTATGGTGATCTTCTGGACAATGGAGTGATAGAAGATCCTTACTGGCGGGACAATGAGTTAAAAGCGCTGGAGCTGATGAATGAGGACTTCGAATATGTAGGCGTTTTTGACGGAGATGACGAGATATTAAAGCAAGAAAAAGTATTCCTTCACTTTATGGGACTTGATACTCTGGCAGATATCTATTTAAATAACATCTCCATTGGCAGTGTAAATAACATGCACCGCCAATGGGAATTTGAAGTAACAGATGTAATAAAGCAGACAGAAAATAAGCTTCGGTTGGTATTTCATTCTCCCACCAGGTTTATTGAAAAAGAATATGAAAAGGATAAAATCGGTGGTTCCGAGGATGCCATGCGGGGCTTTTCAAAGCTGAGAAAAGCACATTGCATGTTTGGCTGGGACTGGGGTCCCAGACTTCCGGATGCCGGTATCTGGCGGGATATTTTCCTTACTGGTGTAACAGGCGCCAGTTTTAACAGTGTTTCGGTCAGTCAGCGCCATGAACCGGAAGGGGTTTATTTAAATTTTAAGGTTTTAGTCGGCCGAACTGGCGATAACCGTCTGCTTGATTGGGAGAACGATAACGAAGAGCTTTTGAAAGATGGTTATTCTTTGGACATTACGGTCACAGACCTTGCAGATAAAAGCCAAAAGAAGGTTCATGCCTTTGGTGGAAAGCCAGAAACGATTCTCATTGAAAACCCCAGACTCTGGTGGCCCAATGGGTATGGAGAGCAGAATCTTTATTCTGTACTGGTCCGGCTTTTGAAAAATGAGGAAGAAGTCGATACCTGGGAAAAGAGGATCGGTCTTCGTACGCTTACAATGAAAAGAACAAAGGATGAGTTTGGTGAATCCTTTGCTCATGAGGTTAACGGAGTCAGCTTTTTTGCAATGGGAGCTGATTACATTCCTGAGGACTGTATTTTAGGCAGATGCAGTGAGATGAGAACAAGGCAGCTGCTGACACAGTGCAAGGAAGCAAATTTTAATGTAATCCGGGTCTGGGGAGGCGGTCATTATCCCTTTGATGGGTTTTGGGATATCTGCGATGAGCTGGGACTGGTGGTGTGGCAGGATTTCATGTTTGCCTGCGCACTTTATGATCTGACAGAAGAATTTGAAGAGAACGTCCGAAGGGAATTAATTGATAATATCCGGAGAATCCGCAGTCACCCAAGTCTGGGACTCTGGTGCGGCAACAATGAGATGGAGATGTTTACGGATACGGAAATCTGGGGATGTACTCCCAGACAGAAAGCCGATTATATTAAGCTCTATGAATATATAATACCGAAAATTTTAAGGGAAGAAGATCCACATACCTTTTACTGGCCTGCCAGCCCCTCATCCGGAGGAAGTTTTGACAACCCCAACGATGAAAATCGGGGAGATGTCCATTACTGGGATGTGTGGCATGGAAACAAGCCTATTACAGAGTACCGCAAATTTTATTTCCGGTACGTTTCAGAATTTGGTTTTCAGTCATTCCCATCCATAAAGACAGTGGAGACTTTTACAGAAAAAGAGGACAGAAATATCTTTTCCTATGTTATGGAAAAGCATCAGCGCAATTCCACAGCAAACGGAAAGATAATGAACTATATGGAGCAGACCTTTTTATATCCCAGTGATTTTGATACCCTTCTTTATGCTTCCCAGCTTTTGCAGGCAGAGGCCATGCGCTATGGAGTGGAGCACTTTAGAAGAAACCGGGGGCGCTGTATGGGAGCGATAGTCTGGCAGCTCAATGACTGCTGGCCTGTAGCTTCGTGGTCGTCCATTGATTATTACGGAAGATGGAAAGCACTTCATTACTATGAGAAGCGGTTTTTTGCACCCCTTATGATTTCCTGTGAGGAAGAGGGAATACTAACCCAGGATACCAATCCCAACGCCCAGCCTTATGAGGTAATTAAATCCATACGACTGTGTGTGGCCAATGAAACCCGGGAGGATGAAAAGGTGACCGCTGTCTGGGAACTGAGAAAAAATACCGGAGAGATAGTAAAAGGCGGGCAGGAAGAATGTGTGGTTTCAAAGCTTTCTTCTCTGTGGTTTGAAAAGATTTCACTGCAGGATGCCAGTCTTTATGAGGATTATGTCAGCTATAAACTGCAGCAGAGGGGAGAACCCCTGTCCCAGGGAACGGTTTTATTCTGTCCGCCCAAACACTATCATTTTATTGATCCCCAGCTGACTGTACGGTCAGACGGAGAATATCTGATTGTGGAGGCAAAGGCTTATGCCCGCTCTGTAGAAATTCGTAATAAAGAGGATAATCTTCTGTTAAGCGATAATTTCTTTGATATGAATCCGGGAGAAAGAAGAGTCAGGGTTCTAAAAGGTCTGCCAGAGGAGATAACTGTGAGAAGTGTTTATAACATCCGATAACAATGAATGAAAAGAAGGGATAGATAAAAATGGATATAAAGAAATTGGTTGGGGAAATGACATTGGAGGAAAAAGCGGGACTGTGTTCAGGTGCGGATTTCTGGCATACAAAGACAGTGGATCGGCTGAATGTTCCGGCCTCTATGGTGAGTGACGGCCCTCACGGGTTAAGAAAGCAGGATGAAAAAAGCGATCATTTAGGTGTCAATGACAGTATAAAAGCAATCTGTTTTCCTACCGCATGCGCAACCGCTTCCTCTTTTGACCGGGAACTGCTTATAAGTCTTGGTGAGGCTTTGGGAGATGAGTGTCAGGCGGAGAATGTCAGTGTCATACTGGGACCTGCTGTTAATATTAAGCGTTCGCCTTTATGCGGCAGAAACTTTGAGTATTTTTCGGAAGATCCCTATCTTGCGGCTGAGATGGCAGGAAGCCATATTAAGGGCGTACAGAGTAAGGAAGTAGGTACCAGTTTAAAGCATTTCCTTGCCAATAATCAGGAACACAGGCGTATGACATCTGATTCTGTAATAGATGAAAGAACACTGCGGGAAATTTATCTGGCTGCTTTTGAGGGGGCAGTAAAAACTGGAAAGCCCTGGACTGTGATGTGTTCTTACAATAAAATAAACGGAACTTATGGTTCGGAAAACAGGCGTTATTTAACAGATATACTAAGAGATGAATGGGGCTTTGACGGCTATGTTATGAGTGACTGGGGAGCGGTGAATGACCGTGTTGCCGGAATAATTGCAGGGCTTGATTTGGAGATGCCTTCCTCAGGGGGAGTCAATGATGCACGTCTGGTGGAAGCAGTGAGAGAGGGACGGCTGAAAGAAGAAGTTCTTGACCAGGCCGTCACCAGAATTCTGACCATTGTTGACAGATACATAAAGAACCGGAAGCCGGAAACCGTATGGGATAAAGAAGCCCATCACGAACTGGCGAGAAAGATGGAGGGAGAGTGTGCAGTACTTCTGAAAAATCAGGGAATACTTCCTCTTTCTGATTCCGATGAGGTGGCATTTATCGGTTATTTTGCAGCCCATCCCAGATACCAGGGAGGCGGCAGCTCTCACATTAATTCTACAAGGGTAGAGTCCGCTGTGGAGGCGGCTAAAGACAAGGGGGTAATCTATGCCCAGGGATATGAGATCGATGCAGATCAGATGAACAATACCTTGTTAGAAGAAGCTGTTGAAGTGGCAAAGAAAGTAAAAACAGCTGTAATTTTTGCCGGTCTTCCCGATTCCTTTGAATCAGAGGGATATGACAGAACTCATATGGCTATGCCGGAATGTCAGAATGCCTTAATAGAAGCAGTGGCTACTGTTCAGCCCAATACAGTAGTGGTGCTTCACAATGGTTCACCAGTAGAGATGCCTTGGATTCATAAGGTAAAAGGAGTGCTGGAGGCATATTTAGGCGGTCAGGCAGTTGGCGGTGCAGTTGTGGACATTTTATACGGTGAAGTAAATCCAAGCGGAAAACTGGCGGAGACATTTCCGATCAAGCTGGAAGATAATCCGTCCTATCTTTATTATGGCGGAGAAAAGGATCGGGCAGAATACCGGGAAGGAGTATTTGTAGGATACCGGTATTATGATAAAAAGAAAATGGAAGTGCTGTTTCCATTTGGTCATGGACTAAGCTATACTACCTTTGAATACAGCAATATAAAGGCTGATAAATCCGCAATGAAAGATGATGAAACGGTGACCGTTTCTCTTGATCTTACAAACACAGGTAAGACAAAGGGCAAAGAGGTTGTGCAAATTTATGTAGAAGCACCGGATGGGCAGGTGATTCGCCCGGTGAGAGAACTGCGTGAATTTGCAAAGGTGGAATTAGAGCCTGGAGAAACAAAAACAGTAGCGTTTACCCTTGGTAAACGGGCATTTTCCTACTACCATGTGGAATTAAAAGACTGGTTTGTACAAACCGGGGCTTATCTCATACATGCAGCATCCTCTTCCAGAGATCTTCGTGAGATGATAAGTGTGAACGTTGAATCAACAGTAAAAGAACCGGTGGTTTACCATTTAAACAGCACCATAGGTGATATTTTGTCAGATCCGGATGCTGCAGAAATCATTAAACCTCTGATTGATCGTTATAAAAAAGGAAGTGCATTGGGAAATTCTGACGGAGATGCTGCAAAATCAGCAATTACACAGCAGATGGACGACGCCATGTTCCGATATATGCCTCTTCGCCAGATATTAAGCTTTGCGCCGGATGTCAGTTCTGTAAAAGAACTGCAGGAATTGGTAGACCGGATTAATAAGAAATAATTAATAAGAAAAGAGCGCTGATTGTTCTGAATGGACATTTAGCGCTTTTTTTTATGGGTCGTGACCCTGTTGAGCGCGCGAAGCGTGCGAAATATAAACCACCCGCTATGCGGGTGCGCGGTGTTTGTTACACAAAAAAATCACCTTTCCGTTATAATAAGGTTGTTCAAGCCAATTTATAACGAAAGGAAAGGTGATTTTAATGGCCAATAAGGCAAACAGTTTGGCACATACCAAATGGATGTGCAAGTATCACATAGTGTTCACACCAAAGTACAGGAGAAAAATAATTTACAACCAGTACAAGGAAAGTATTAGAGATATTCTAAAACAACTATGTGGATACAAAGGTGTAGAAATATTGGAAGGTCATATAATGCCCGACCATATTCATATGCTTGTAAGCATTCCACCTAAACTAAGTGTATCACAATTTATGGGATATCTCAAAGGAAAAAGTGCGCTTATGATCTTTGATCAGCACGCAAACTTGAAGTATAAGTTTGGAAACCGACATTTTTGGGCAGAGGGATATTATGTGAGCACAGTCGGTCTTAACGAGGCAACTATAAGAAAGTATATCCAGGAACAAGAAAGTCACGATATTGCAATGGATAAATTAAGCGTCAAAGAGTATGAGGACCCTTTTAAGGGTAGCCGGTAGTACAAAAGCCCTTTTAAGGGCTGCGACGAGTCAAGGGCGTTAAGGCTTGAACAAAGTGAAAGCCAGCGTCTTTAGGCGCTGGCCGGTAACAGAGGCTTATAGCCTCAGGACAAACCACCCGTTTGACGGGTGGTCATGATTGTGCATATGGAATATTTCAGTTGGCATTGAATTGTATGATTTGATTTGGTATGCTGATAATGATATAAGATTGTCAGCTTAAACGGAGGCTATATGGAAAACACGTTGTATATCAAAGATAATATGGATTCACCCAATTACGAAGTTTTTTATAAGGACAATATTCCTTCTGTGGATCATCCTCTCCATTACCATGATTTTCTTGAAATATATTACCATGCGGAAGGAGACTGCGATTATATCATTGACAGCAGGATCTATACCCTGAAACACGGAGATATTGTATTGATTAACAATCAGCGTTTACATCGGGCAGTCATAAAGGATATGACGAAACCGTATCGGCGGTTTGTTTTATGGCTGGAATATAATTACCTGGAAACATTGCTGGGTGGAAAAATTGAATATAATACAATGATAGGAAAGGAGAGCAGAACAGAGATATTCCGTCTCCCCGGACAGCAGAGTGAAGAAATCGAATCCATTTTCAGAAAAATGTGCCGGGAGAGTGAGGTGGAGGATTTTGCAAGTTCCTATCTTCAGGAGAGTTATTTAAGTCAGCTCCTTTTGCTTTTTTGCCGATACAGTCAGAATTCTCAGTCAGTGGAAGAGACCACGTTTGAAAACGATGAGATGATTCAATCCATTATGGATTATATTGACCAGCATTATATGGAACCGATCACCCTGGATATGATAGCACAGCATTTCTTTATGAATAAATATCATCTTATGAGAAAATTTAAAAAGCATACACGAATGACCATCATGGATTACTGCAAAAAGCGGCGGCTGATTATTGCAAGAAATTATCTGATGGAGGGTGCAAGAATACAGGATATCTATAAACTAAGCGGGTTTGATGATTATTCCAACTTTTTCCGGGCATTTAAATCTGCATACCAAATGTCCCCCAGAGACTATAAGAACTATATGATTCAAAGTCATAACAGTACCATACAGCTGGCGGTGGACCGCGATCAGATTAATAAAAAACATTAAAGCCGGAAATTGTCAACATTTGCAATGTTCACGCCAGTTTTCGTTATTTATTCTGGATTCATAATGTTATAATTTATACAAGAGATTGTAATGGATCTCAGAGAAAAATGGCAATATGTACAATGAGAAGGAGGATTATTTATGAAAAAGGCTATTAGTTTTTTATTGGCTGGTGTTATGGCAGCATCCTTGACTGCCTGCTCCGGTTCTGTGAAAGAAACAGCTCCTGCAAAACAGGAAGACACAAAAGCAGCAGAACAAACCAGTGAGAGCAAAGGAAGCGGGGAAAAAGTGGAGATTAGTTTCCTTGTAACAAAACCGGAAATTGTTCCCCAGTTTGAAGAGACATTCAAACGTTATACAGAATCTCACCCCAATGTAACGATTACTGCAATTCCATTGTCAGGACAGACGATATACGAAAAACTCACATCCTTATATGCATCTGGGAATGCGCCTACGATCACAATGGTAGGCGGACCGGAATTTACATCCTTTAAAGATAATTTCTTAGATATTACGGATACCGATTTTGCAAAAAAAGTTTATAGCTGGGCACAGGATAAGACGAAATCGGACGGAAAAGTTCTTGCTGTTCCTACAACCGCTGAAGGCATCGGCATTATGTATAACAAAAAAGTAATTGAGGCAGCCACTGGAAAAGAGTTTGATCCAGCCTCCATTAAATCAAGAAAAGATTTCGCACAGCTTTTAGAAGAGATTTCAAAGACTGAGTATGCACCAGTTCAGATCACTAATAAGGACTGGCTGTTAGGTTCCCATCTGACTTCTGTTTTATATGGCGCTGTAAGTAAGGATTTCGATGAGAGACAGGCTGTCATTGAGGCATGCCGCAAGGGAGAATACAGTTTTGCTGACAGCCAGGTGTTTAACAACTGGATGGATACCTTTGATCTTCTCATGAAATACAACAAATATGCCAAGTCACCTCTTGCCAATGCTTATGAGGACGATCAGTTAACAATGGCAAGTGATGAGGTTGCTTTCTGGCCCATTGGTAATTATATTTATCCAAACATTGTAGATATTAACCCGGATGCCCAGGTTGGCCTGATGCCTTATCCAATGGGAGATGACGAAGCAGCTGTTGGAAATAAGGAAATCGTATTATCTTATTCCATGTTTGCCATTGATGCAAAGCAGTCCAAACCGGAACAGCAGGCAGCAGCCATCGATTTCTTTAACTGGCTGGTTACTTCCAAAGATGGTCAGGATTCCTATGTCAATACTCTTATGTTTGTACCGATTTTTGAAGGTTTTGAGATACAGCCCGCCAATCCGGTAGCAAAGCAGATTGTTTCTTATATGGAACAGGGAAACACGCTGGAGAGAATGAGCGATTATTTCCCAGCTGGTGTTATGAATCAGTTTGGTGCAACCATGCAGCAATATCTGGATGGAAAAATAACCAGAGCCGATGTTGCCAATCAGTTTAAGGATAAATGGGTGGAATTCTCCAAGAAATAAAAGATGAAATGGGAGATATTATGTATAAAGAAAAATCAAATTTGAAAAGTTTTCAGGTTTTTGCTACATTTGGGTTAATCCCTCTGTTGGTTTTTGGTATCGTAGTACTCATCCCTTTCTTTTCCGGTCTGTTTTTATCGCTTACGAATTGGAATGGTTCCATAGACGGCAAAATTGAGTTTATAGGAATCGGAAATTATATTTCAGCAGTCAGGGACCCCGCATTCTGGGGTTCCCTGGGTAAAACGTTTTATTATGTTTTCTTTGTTATGATCTTAACAAATACATCTGCTTTTTTATTCGGTTTGCTGGTAACCAGCGGTATGAGGGGACAGAATTTTTACAGAGCGGGGTATTTTACGCCTAATCTGATCGGCGGAGTAATTTTAGGATATATCTGGCAGTTCATCTTCTCCAGAGTATTTGTTTATTTCGGTACAAAGACCGGAATCCCATTTTTTGAATTCAGCTGGCTGACAGATCCTCATGCAGCTTTATGGGCACTGATCATCGTGGGTGTCTGGCAGAATGCTGGTTATATGATGTTAATTTATATTGCGGGCTTTGTTGGAATTGATAAAAGTCTGATTGAAGCGGCACGGATGGATGGGGCGAGCCCCCTACAGATGCTTCAGAAAATAAAAATACCCATGATGGTGCCGGCTTTTACCATCACGCTGTTTCTCACTCTGAGAAAGGCATTTATGGTTTATGATGTGAACTTATCCCTGACTAAGGGCGGACCTTACAATACCACAGAGCTGATTTCCATGCATGTCTACAATGAAGCATTCTTAAACCAGAACATGGGTCCTGGTCAGGCAAAGGCATTTTTGCTGTTTTTACTGGTCGCTGTGATTGCAGTTGCCCAGGTAGCAGCTTTAAAGAAGAAGGAGGTTGATGCCATATGATGACACAAAGAAGAATCAACTCCCTGATAAAACAGTTGTTTGCTATTCTGTTTTTGGTTTTTATGCTTTTACCTTTCTTTCTTGTCCTGATTAATGCGTTAAAACCAAGAATTGAAATTATTAAGAACCCCATGGCACTTCCCCATGCCCTGTCACTGGCCAATTTCACAAAAGCCTGGGTGACCATGAAATTCGGAACAGTGCTGATGAATACCGCTTATATCACGGCATTTTCTCAGATTCTGCTGATTGTTTTTGGTGCAATGCTTTCTTATATGCTGGTTCGCTGGGACTTTAAAGCCAACAAAATTATTTTTACAGTATTAATTTGCGCCATGATTATACCGTTCCAGTCATTAATGATTCCGTTTGTCAGCATTTTTGGAAAACTGGGACTTATGAACAGCCGGACAGCCCTGATATTTTTCTACATGGGCTTTGGTATGCCTATGACTACGTTTATGTATCATGGCTTTATGAAAGGGATATCAAGAGAGATGGAGGAAGCGGCCCTCATTGATGGCTGTTCCCATTTTTACTGCTTCTGGAAAATCGTATTTCCCAATTTAAAGCCTATTACAACCACAATCTTAATTGTTAATATATTATGGATCTGGAATGATTTTCTTCTTCCTTCTTTAGTTCTCATCAAAGATAAGAACAGGACAATTCCCCTTTCCACATTCTATTTCTTTGGTGAATATACCGCGGAACTGGGTCTGGCAATGGCTGCTTTAATTTTAAGTGTTTTGCCTGTTGTTGTGATTTATCTTTTCCTTCAGAAGCAGATTGTGACAGGGGTCATGGATGGGGCTATTAAATAATGGAGGTAAGCTGACTTGAATATATCGAACAAAATAATGCTGATAACTTATCCGGACAGCATTGGAGGAAATCTGGTTACATTAAGAAATGTACTGAAAGAGTATTTTGAAGATGCCGTTGGAGGGATACATATTCTGCCCTTTTTTCCTTCCAGCGGAGACCGGGGATTTTCCCCTATTACGTATGAAGCGGTAGATCCTGCGTTTGGAGACTGGGCTGATATTAAAAAACTGTCGGAAACATATTATCTCATGTGTGATGTGATGGTAAATCATGTTTCCAAAAGGAGTAAAGAATTTCTGGATTATCTTGAGAAAGGTGAAACTTCCCCTTTTGCTGATATGTTCCTTGATTATGAGCAGTTCTGGGGAGAGGGAAGACCGGACGAACGGGATATCAACCTACTATACCGGCGAAAGGATGGAGAGCCATACCAGAGTTTTGTCCGGGCAGATGGAAAGACTGTAAAGCTTTGGTGCACCTTTACCAATGAGCAGATTGATCTGGATCTTCGGACAGAGACAGCAAAGCAATACTTGAGAGATAATTTCAATCATCTTGCCTTAAATGGTATCAGCATTATCCGCCTTGATGCACTTGGCTATGTGGTGAAAAAAAGGGATACAAGCTGTTTTATGGTGGAACCGGATATCTGGAACGTGATTGATGAGATAACCGGGATGGCCGGTGACAGGGCATGGCTCCTGCCGGAAATTCACGATACATGGGAGACGGCAAAGAAGTTAGAGGAGCATCAGGTCTGGAGCTATGACTTTGTACTGCCGTTCCTGATGCTTCATGCCATCTACACCGGGGACACAAAAAAGCTGGCAGGCTGGCTGGAAGTGGCTCCCCGTACACAATTCACGGTTTTGGATACTCATGACGGAATTGGTGTATATGATGCCTATGACTGGGTTAATGAAGAGGAAGCAACCGAATTAATTGAACGAATCGAAGACCGCTTAAGCTATCAGTTTAAGCCGCTGAACCCGGAGAAGAAACGGTTTAAAAAGGCATATCAGCTTTACACAACCTACTTTTCAGCGCTTCATGAAAATGAACAGGCATATTTACTTGCCCGTGCGGTACAGTTCTTTGCGCCGGGAATCCCTCAGGTGTATTACGTCGGAATGCTGGCAGGTGAAAATGATTATGCAGCTCTGGAACAGTCAGAAGATCACAGATCCATTAACCGCCATAATTATACGGTGGAAGAAATCAGAGCCTGCGCTCAGAAAGATGTTGTAAAAAAATTAAGATCCCTGATGCAATTTCGAAATACGTTTGATGCATTTGATGGAGATCTGGATGTTACTGTTCCTTCAGAGGGGATCTTAATTATGAGAAGGACCGCAAATGATAAGTGGGCGGAGTTGATCTGCAATTTTGCAGCTTTGGATTTTTCCATTTGTTATATGGAACAGGGAATCACTCAGAGGCTTAAGCTCTAATTATATTTTGGGGTATATTTCCCCAGACAGGTGAGGTCCGGGGAAATACCCTGGGCTTTACTTAGTTCTGATTTCCCTCATAAATGCCGTATTTATAAAATTGATACCAATTATGAATCTTGTTTTCTGGCGCAATATTTAATGCCATAAGAACCTCTCTTGCAAATTCCAAAGGCGAAACTCCATTTGCAGTAATGATTTTTTCATCTCTTACCGCCGGCTCCACAATATAGTTTTTTTCTCCTGTATAAGCATTTTTGGCCCACTGCTTTAAATTATCGCAGTCATTGCTGGTATGACGGACGTTATTTAACAGCCCAATTGTACCCAGGAATGCGGATGCATCACAGATGCCAGCTAAAATTCTTCCATCATGAAAACATCTTTCAGCCAGGGGTCTGATCTGCAGTGCTGATTCCCCCCTCCATGAGGTTCCGCCGATGAGGATAAGAGCCTCATAATCCTTTGGCATATCATGGATATCATAATCAGGAATAACCCGGAATCCGCCAATGGATTCCACTGCCTTCTTTTCTAAGGACACAGTCTTGACATCATATTGATTGGCATCAAATGTCCGGATTGCGGAAGATAAATAGGCTGCTTCCCAATCTGCAAATCCTTCTAAAATTACAAATAATACATTTTTTTTCATAATATTCTCCTGTTCTTTTATTAATTACATCTCGTGCTTAATGGACATTGCCGTCTGTTTATTATAGTCAATCACATAACCGTTCCCTGTCTCCATTGATAGAAAGCTGGAATAGGAAGGGGTAATCTTAATCAGCCTCATAGCAGGATCAGCTTTATATCGGTCAAAATGATGAGGCAAAAAGGACTGGACATAACCTATTACCACTTCATTCGAATCACTTAACGGATGGGAAAGCAATGTTCCATTACCTCTGATCTGAATGGCACCAATGCTTAAGGCAACAGAATTGTTTTTGCTTATCTGCTCATATTTGTTGGAGTCAGCTTCTGTTACAAAGTAAAAACAACCCTCATAAATATAAATATTAACGGTTCGGGCAGAAACACCTTCATCATTTCTCGTTGCAAGAACCATCATTTTATTTTGTCCAATTTCTTTTTCTAAACCTTCCAGTGCTTTTTCCATTATTTTATCCATGTTTAATTTCTCCTTTTTTCTAAAGTATAACATTCCATTGTTGACATCTGTATGTCAATGATATAAGCTGATCTAAAAAAATGGAAGTGATGAGATGAAAATAGACAGGCTTATTGCAATTATTATGATTCTTTTAGAGCGGGAAAAAGTAACTGCGAAATCTCTGGCAGAAATGTTTGAGGTCTCCATGCGGACCATATACAGGGATTTAGAAGTAATTAATCAGGCAGGAATTCCGGTCTTTGCCACCTCAGGACCGGGAGGCGGTGTTGAAATCATGAAAGAATTTAAAGTAGAAAAACGAATCTTCTCTGCAAATGATATAAACGCACTTCTGATGGGATTATCCAGTATTAAAAATAATCTGCCTGGGGAACAGACCATGGCAGCGCTGGCAAAAGTAAAGGGAATGATTCCAATAGAACATCATAAGGAGTGGGAATATCGTGCAAATCAGATGAAAATAGATGCATTACCCTGGTTCAATGCCGGAAATTTATTTTC
Source organism: Lacrimispora sp. (assembly GCF_031982545.1). GTDB lineage: Bacteria > Bacillota > Clostridia > Lachnospirales > Lachnospiraceae > Lacrimispora. The sequence continues at coordinate 155,818 of NZ_DALYXB010000007.1, read as the reverse complement.
TACAGTAGAAATGATACAGGAAGCATTAAATCAGCAAAGAATTCTCACATTCCAATACCGGGATATCAGAGATAAAAAAAGCAGCAGAGAAGTAGAACCCTATCGTCTTTTATGGAAGGGAGAGGCATGGTATCTTCAGGGTTATTGTCTGTCACGCAGGGATTTTCGTACGTTTAAACTATTAAGGATGAGCGATCTGTTAATATCAGATCAGCGATTTGAAATCCGCGATTTCCCCATGGAACGGTTGGATGAGATGCAGGCCAGAGAAAATTCACTAACAAGAGTAAAACTAAGGATTCAGGAAGGAGTAAGGGATTTGGTTATAACGCGTTTTGGGGAAGACTGTCTGACTCCGGATGGTCCGGATCATTATATAGCCCAACTGCATATGCCAGTGGATGATCTGGCCTGTGGCTATCTGCTCAGTATGGGAACCAGATGTGTATGTCTGGAACCAGAGGAAATGCGGGTAAAGATGAGACAGCTTTCTTCTGAAATCTGTGGATTTTACCAATCTTCGTAAGCTTCTATGCCGCACCTTTTCTGCATATAGATAGGATGTACTTTTTTGAAACTGCAAAAGCTTTAAAACGAAAGGAGTGCATCCATGATAGTATCGTGGCTGACAACCAATGAGTGTAATTTAAGATGCAGGCATTGTTACCAGGATGCCGGAAGCAGAAAAACAAAAGAACTGACAACAGCAGAAGCAGAAAAGATGATCAATGAAATTGCAAAGGCAGGATTTAAAATTATGATTTTCAGTGGGGGAGAGCCACTGATGCGTCCGGATATTTATCATTTGGTATCCCACGCAGCAAAAGCCGGACTAAGGCCGGTCTTTGGAACCAATGGGACACTTTTGACGGAGGAAACGGCCAGAAAGTTAAAAGACTGCGGTGCTGCAGCCATGGGAATCAGCGTGGATAGTTTGAATGAAGAAAAGCATAATGATTTCAGAGGCTGCTCCGATGCATTCCGATTAACTATGGAAGGAATTGAAAACTGCAAAAAAGTGGGACTGCCGTTTCAGATTCATACCACAGTTCTGGACTGGAATCAGGCCGAAGTAAGCAATATCATTGATTTTAGTGTAAATGTGGGAGCTGTGGCAAACTACATATTTTTTCTCATTCCGGTGGGGAGAGGTAAATTTCTGGAAGACACATCCTTGCGGGTCATGGAATATGAAGCACTGTTAAAAACCATTATGGAGAAACAGAAAAAAGTACCCATTGATATAAAACCCACCTGTGCGCCCCAATTTGTCCGTGTGGCAAAGGAACTGGAGATTCAGAGCCGTTTTAAAAAGGGCTGCCTTGCCGGCTTGTCTTATTGTGTGATTACTCCTGAGGGATTGGTCAGACCTTGTGCGTATATGACAGAAATTGCGGGAGATGTCCGAGAGGATTCATTTGATAAAATCTGGTCTGCAAGCAGTGTGTTTAAAAGGTTAAGAAGCAGGGAGTATAAGGGAACCTGCAGTACATGCGTTTATAAAGACGAATGCGGTGGCTGCCGGGCAAGAGCCGGATATTACCATGACGGTGACTATATGGCGGAAGACAGTTACTGTGGGTTTGGAACCAAGTGGAAGGAGGGACTTCCTGCAAAATGAATTTCCGTTTACTGAAAATAGCGGTATTAATTATGATACTTACTTCCTTCTTATCAGGATGCGCAGGATGGACTGTGGCTGCTGACAGGAATAAGACAGATGATCAGACCGGGTATTATCAATTTACGGATGCGTTAGGACAGGAGATCCGGGTGAATAATCCCAAACGTGTTGTTGCGCTCATGGGAAGTTTTGCGGATACCTGGCAAAAAGCAGGGGGAGAGCTATGCGGAGTGACAGAAGAAGCATTTGATGAAAGAGGTCTTGTACTTCCTGAGAATGTGATTTCTGTGGGGATGTACAACAGCCCTAATCTGGAGACGATCATTGGGCTGAATCCTGATCTCGTTATATTGTCGTCTGAGACGAAAGAGCACACAGCTCTAAAGGAAGCGTTACAACAGGCGGGAATTACAGCCGCCTATTTTCATGTGACCTACTTTGAGGATTATCTTTCCATGCTTCGAATCTGCACGGATATCACTGGAAGAGAGGATTTATATAAGAAAAATGGTTTGGAGACAAAGCAGCAGATTGAAGCTGTGATAAAAAAGAATATCCCGGAAAGTTCTCCAAGAGTTCTTTTTCTCATTACCTATTCCGGCGGTGTTCTGGCAAAAAATTCTGACTGCATGACAGGAAAAATGTTGAAAGACTTAGGCTGCATCAATCTGGCAGATGAAAACAAAAGCCTGCTAAAGGAATTTACCATGGAAGCCATAATCAAAGAAGACCCGGATTTTATTTTTGTTGTACCCATGGGAACTGATGATGCGCAGGCAAATAAAAACTTAAAAGAAAGCATAGAGAAGAATCCGGCATGGAATGGTTTGAAAGCGGTTCAGAATCAGCATTATATCCTTCTTCCCAAAGAGAAGTTTTTATATAAGCCCAATGAGAAATGGGGGGAGAGCTATGTTTACCTTTCTGAAATTCTCAGCGGCATCAGATAAAAAGGGTCGGCTGTTTCTGATGATTTCTTTTGCTTTTCTTATTGTTTCTGCTTTGCTTGGATTATTTTCCGGTGCCAGCTTTATTCCGCCCTTTGCGATATTTGAGGTTTTATTCTCCCACAGAACGCAGGACCCGGTTTATCGTATTTTTATGACTGTGCGGCTGCCGCGGGTTTTGGGAGCGTTGCTTGCAGGAAGTGGTCTTGCTGTTTCCGGATCAATTCTTCAGACGGTGTTTCATAATCCGCTGGCAAGTCCCAATATCATCGGTGTCAATGCAGGGGCAGGGCTGTTTGTGCTGATCTGTTCTATTTTTTTTCCAGGTGTCCGTGACGTGATACCTTTTGCTGCATTTTTAGGAGCGCTTCTTGCATCGGTTCTGATTCTGCTCATTGCAATGACCAGCCGGATGTCTCAGTTATTACTTGTTCTGTCCGGGTTTGTGATCAACAGCCTGTTTACAGCCGGAATGAACGCGGTACTGATTTTATTTCCGGATGCTTATGTTGGCGCAGGTAATTTTCTGGCAGGAGGCCTTTCCGGGGTAACCATGGATCGGTTGATTTATCCCACTTTTGGCATACTGGGAGGAATTTTGCTTTCTTTCTGCTGTGCAAAAGGACTAAATCATCTGGGGCTTGGTACAGAACGTGCCGGTGCTTTAGGAATGAATGTACCTGTGATCAGATGCCTGGCGATTGCGATCGCTGCGGCTTTGGCGGGTGCGGCTGTCAGCTTTGCAGGTCTCATTGGATTTGTAGGTCTTATTATTCCTCATGGAGTGAAGCTTTTAATCGGCACAGATAACCGTTTCGTATTACCCGGCAGCGCACTTCTTGGCGGAATGTTTGTTATATTATGTGATCTTTTTGCACGGACTTTATTTATTCCTTATGAGCTTCCGGTGGGGATCTTGTTGTCTATCGTGGGCTGCCCATTCTTTCTTTCTCTGATTCTGAAAAACAGAAACAGGAGGGATATGGAATGTTAAAAATGGAGGGGGTATCTTATTCCTATCATAAAAACAGACCGGTTATTACAAATCTGGATTTAGAAATAGAGGCTGGGAAGATAACTACAATCGCCGGGCCAAATGGCTGCGGAAAGAGTACGGTTTTAAAACTGGCCTCCCGCCTGCTGAAACCCCAGTCTGGAGAAATTATTTTAGGTGAAAAAAGTATATCTCATATGAGTAAGAGAGCGGTGGCGAGAGAAGTGTCCATGCTTTTTCAGAACAGTCAGATTCCGGATATGACTGCTTTACGAGCGGTGATGGCTGCAAGATATCCCTATCAGTCTTCTTTTTCCGCTTACACAAAAACAGAGGAAGAGATGAGCGAATGTGCCATGGAACTGACTGGATGCAAAGAACTTCGGCATAAAAATATGGCAGAGCTTTCGGGCGGAGAACGACAGAGAGTGTTTTTTTCAATGATTTACAATCAGGATACTCCCCTGATTCTTCTTGATGAACCGACTACCTATCTGGACATTCATGTTACCTATGAAATAATGGAACTGATTCGAAACCTGAACAAAAATCGAAAAAAAACCATAGTGATGGTACTTCATGATCTAAATCTGGCTCTTCAGTATTCTAATTCTCTTGTCTTAATGGATCATGGCAGCATTTTTAACACACATACAACAGATGATGAGGGTATTTTAGAAAGTATTAGAGCTCTTTTCGGTATAGAAGTTCTTAATTTTAGAGATAACCGGAATTCTTTTTATTGCTTTGCCAAATCTGTGAATAATGATACTATTATATAGTTGATTAAAGCAAATAAAATACTTGACAAAAGCAACTATAATGATAGAATATAATTATCATTTTACAGCAGGAGGCAAAGTCATGCAGAGTTACCTAAAGAAATACATAGGAATCATTCGTAGTTTCAACCGATATTACACAAATGTTCTCGGATTGCTTAACCAGCATTTTCTGGACAGCCCGTATTCCCTTTCTGAAGTGCGGATTCTTCATGAGATCGAAAAAACAGAGCAATGTACCGCCAGCATGCTGGCAGACACTCTTTCCATGGATGTGGGATACTTAAGCCGGATATTAAAAAAGTTTCAAAAATCAGGATTGATTGAGAAAAAACAGTCTGCAGAAGATAAACGCTCTCAATACCTTACCGTAACGCCGCTGGGGAAGGAAAACCAGGACCAGTTTAACGACCGTTCCGATCACCAGATTGAAAAGCTGGTGGAGGCTCTTCCTGAGGAGGAGATTAAGATGCTGGCACGGAACATGACTTCCATTGAGACCATATTGACCAAAGGGAAAAATATCAGGAGAAGCGAAGTTAACATACGTGACGATGTTAGACCTGGAGATGCAGGTTATCTCACTTATTTACATGGCTGGATTTACAAAAAAGAATATGATTATTCCGTGGCATTTGAGGGATATGTGGCAGAATCCTTTTATCAGTTCCTGGTTCAGTATAATCCGGAGAAAGACAGACTCTGGTGTGCGGAGCATGAGGGAGAAATCGTGGGCTGTATCGGTATCGTTGGCCACGGAACTCAGGCGCAGCTTCGATGGTTTCTTCTCCATCCCAGCTATCGGGGAATCGGACTTGGGAAAGATCTTTTTGAGCTGGCCATGTCATTTTCCAGGGAGAAGGGTTTTAAAAAGGTATACTTAGAGACTACCAATGATTTAACAAGGGCAATTGGAATGTATACGAAGGCGGGTTTTAGAAAGACGGCAGAGAAAGAAAACCGGGCATGGCGGGACGATTTGCTGGGACTGGAATTTGAATTGGAGATATAATACATAAGAGCTGCAGAAAACTAATGTCAGGTTTTCAGCAGCTCTTATCGCAAGTTTTTAACTACTTTCTATACGGAGTATGTTCTAACGGAAGACTCTGGCGGAACACTCCATCCAGCCGATAATATGCATGGGCACAGGCAGGAGCAGTGGGAATCATACATAATTCACCGCAGCCTTTTGCTCCCAGAGAGTAAGGCAATTTATCCTTTTCCTCCGGTTCGCACAGGATTACAGATAATTCTGGTGCCTCTGAAGCTTTCATAAAACCGATGGTTCCGAATCTGCTTTTTGGATATCCATCCACACATTCAAATTTTTCTGTTACACCATAGCCAATGCCCATTATCATACCGCCTTCGATCTGCCCCTCAACCGATTGGATGTTCACTGGCGTACCCACATCAAATGCAGATACAGCTTTGGTGATTTTTCCTTCTTCGTTTAAAACAATTACCTGTGTGCCATAAGAATAGGATACATGGCTGATGGGATTTTCTTTGACAGCTCCCAGCGGGTCGGTGAGTGCAGAATATTCTCCAAAGAATTCTTTTCCTTCCAGTTCTGCAACCGTCTTTCCTTTGTCCAGCTCATATTTTAGCTTCTCCCCTGCCCGGCGTGCAGCTTCCCCTGTCATGACTGTCTGCCTGGAAGCAGTGGAAGTTCCAGCATCCGGTGTACGGACTGTATCAGCAGTTTCAAACACAAATAATCCTGGATCCAAGTTAGTCACATGGCAGATTTCCGTAAGTGCCATCTGTCCGATCCCTTGCCCCATGCAGGCAGCAGATGTGCGAATGTGGATTTTACCATTCTCAACTGACAATAAAACGCGGCCGATATCCTTTTTGCCCATGCCGGTTCCGGAGTTCTTAAAGCCGCATGCAATTCCTGCATAAGGATTGGAATAGAATATATCTTTCACTGCATCCAGACAGGCTGTCATGTTGGTATTGGAATCTGCAGTCTGTCCGTTTGGCAAAACATCTCCTGGCTTTATGGCGTTGCGGCGTCTGAATTCCCATGGATCGATTCCCGCCATTTCAGCAAGTAAATTAATATTCATTTCTGTCGCAAAACAACTTTGTGTAACGCCGAAGCCCCGGAAAGCTCCTGAAACCACGTTGTTGGTATAGACCGACATACCAAAGATATCTATGTTCTGGTAATTGTAGGGTCCTGCCGCATGGGTACAGGCACGATGAAGGACTGGACCGCCCAGAGAGGCATAAGCACCGGTATCGGCGACAATAACTCCCTTCATACCTGTGAGAATCCCGTTTTCGTCGCAGGCAGTTGTAAATTCCATTTCCATAGGGTGACGCTTGACATGATAGTTTAAGGATTCCTGGCGGGTATACTTCACTTTTACCGGCTTCTTTGTAAGCCACGCCACAAGAGAGGCGTACTGCTGAACCGACATGTCCTCTTTGCCACCGAATCCTCCTCCGACCAAAGGTGAGCGGCAGTGCAGTTTTTCTCTTGGGATCTGCAGCATCTTGGCGCATTCTCTCTGGACATCATATACGGACTGACTGCTTGTATAGAGCAGCAGACCATCCTCCCCTTCTGGCATGGCAACGCAGCATTCCGGTTCCATAAATCCATGTTCCTGCCAGGAAGTCTTATACTTTCGTGTCACTACAAATTTAGACTGACTGATTGCTTCGTCTGCATTACCTCTCACAAGATTGGCCCGGCTCATTACATTCCCATCCTCATGAATGAGTGGAGCATCCCCCTTTAATGCATCAAAAGGGGTGGTAATAGGTGATAATTCTGTATAATCAATCTCCACCAGAGAACAGATTTCTTCCAGCGTATCTTTTCTTCTGGAGGCCACAACGGCCAGAACATTTCCTACATATCGTGTAATATCTCTAGGTCCCATCATCACGTCCCAGTCCTGTTTAATATGACCGATTTTATTGCAGGGAACATCGGATTTTAAAAGAATTTTTTCGCAATCAGGATGAATCAGTGCCTTACTGATATCAATACGTTCAATTCTGGCACGAGGGTATTTGGAGTAAACCGGCTTTGCATACAGCATTCCATCAATTATGATATCATCAGTAAAAATACCGGTTCCGTTTACCTTTTCTTCTGCGTCGATTCGTTTTGCCGTCTCATTCATATGCAAGGAGGATGGTGCGGGTGGAATCCCTTTGTTCTCCCTGAAAAAATCAGCCGCCATTAAGATAGCATCTTCAATTTTCTTATAGCCGGTGCACCGGCACAGATTCCCTTTGATAGCTTGCTTCACATCAGAGCGGGACGGATTTAAATTAACATCCAGCAGGCTTTTGGCGGATATTACCATGCCGGGAATACAAAATCCACATTGAACGGCTCCGGCAGCTGCAAAGCAATGCTCGTAAACCTTCATTTCATCTGGAGCAATCCCCTCCACTGTCAAGATCTCTTTTCCCTGCAATTTGCTTAAGGATATTACGCATGCTTTTGTTTTTACGCCATCAACCAAGACCATACAGGTACCGCAGGCGCCTTCGCTGCAGCCATCTTTTGTAGCAGTCAGATGAAGATCATCCCTTAAAAAACCAAGCAGTTTTTTGTCATGATCGGAATAGTAATTTCTTCCGTTGATACACAGGGCATAGGGTTGTCCGTTAAGTTCCTTCTCCATAGCTTAAAGTTTACCTCCTGATATTTCATAATTTTGTATGCATATCCCATAATCCTGTCTGGTATCCAGATCGATGGTGACCCCCTCATCATCAACCGGTACCGTGTAAATCAGTTCTTCACGCTGCCTCCATAGCTGGCGGAGTCCACCGTTTCCGTGAAAAGAAAGAATATCTCCAATCAGCCTTCCATCGATTAGAGGAGGATGCTTCCGGTATCCATTTAATGTGGGAATTATCACACTGGGAATATCGGGGCAGCGAGCCTTTATTAATTTCTCAAATGTGGAAGGGCATATCATCGGCATGTCACCGGGAAGCAGGAAAAAGGCATCACAGGGTGGAAGAGCATAGCAGCCTGTTTTAATGGATGTCATCATGTCAGTTTCCTTAAAATGCTGGTTTTTAACCAGTAGAACTCGATTACCATAGCGTTTCTTTAAGAAATCTTCCAATACTTCGCTCTTAAATCCGGTTACGACTACGGCTGACTGTGCACCGCCTGAGAGTACACTGTCTATGGTGTTTTCGATCAGTGCTTTTCCCCGAAACGGCATCAGCGGCTTAAAATTCCCCATGCGGGAAGATAAACCTGCGGCCAGGATCAGACTGCTTAGAATTTGCTGATTGTATAACAAAAAACCACTCCTTTCATAAGAAAGCAGTTTTCTGATCGAATCAACAGATTACTGCTGCTTTTATTGTAAAAGGGGTGGCATTTGTCTGCAAGTTCTTTTGAGAAGGAACTTGGGTAAGCTGTTATAATAAGTCCGAGGTTAAAAACAAATCGTGGAAGCGGCTTTGTGTGAAGTGAAACACCTCTTCTTCAAACTGCTGATAGGTGGACAAAAATTCATAGCCCTCTTTTGTCAGAAGCGTGTTGCCGCCCTGTCTGCCTCCCTGCCTTCGCAGAACCACGGAATACCCCAGTTCTGTTTCCAGACGGTTTAACATGTCCCAGGCTTTTCCATAGGACAGTGACATGGCATTGCATGCTTTTCGAACATTATGCATATCGGAAATCAGATAAAGAAGAAGCTTAAGACGTGCGTTAAAAAAGGCAGTTTCCCGTTCAATGTTCATATGCAGCATGGGGTGAACGATGGCATTGTTATGCTCAGCAAGCTGTTCCTGCAGCTGCTCTACATTGCGTACACTGGTTAAAATTCCGGTATCCTCTACAGGCAGCCATATAGTGTCCTCCTTCAGTACGCGGATTGCTCCGCGCAGGCCGTCAGAGTCGTTGTAGTTTAAGATATCAGGAATAATCTGTTCCGATAATATCACAGGATGTCCACCCTTACCGTGAAAAGAGGGGATTACGATATTTCCATTGGTGTTTTTCAGGCGAATCAGAGTATCTGGCGTAAACATGGGGACATTTACAGGAGTAAAGGCGATCCGGTCACACTTTCCCTGGAGATAGCGTAATCCATGTTTTATGCAGTCTAACATCTCAAGCTGATCCGTCTGTTCATAGGAAAGAAAAATGACTCCATAATTGCTCAGCTGATATTTTACTTCATCTTCGTCAGCTCCGGTAATGACAACAATAGGAAAAATGCCGGCTTGCTGGAAAGAAATAACAATTCGTCTGATAATCGTGATTGAGCCGACTTTCAGCATGGGAAGCGCCGCCTTTTTGCTGGCTGCTGCAATCAAACCGCCAAATTTACTTATTTTCATACAGGGACCCTCATTTCTCCAAAATATTGATTATATGATAAAATCATACGTTAGATTAAGGTAAAGTGCAAGTTCCTTCCGGGAATTATCCGTATAAACCTGAAATTCCATTAATACAATGTAATAAATGCAAGAAAGAAGAGGTACTACTGAATGAATTATGATGGAATCATGATTGGCATAGGGACATTTCTTATTATCGGACTTCTGCATCCGGTTGTAATTAAGGCAGAGTATTATTTTACTGTTAAAATATGGCCCTTGTTTCTGATAGTAGGACTTTTGTGCTTTGCAATCTCTCTCTTATCACCTTCCTCAACGGAACGATCACTGTCCGCAGTCCTTGGCTGTTCTCTTTTGTGGAGTATAAAAGAGATTTTTGAGCAGAAAAAGAGAGTGGAGAAGGGCTGGTTTCCTGAAAATCCGAAAAGAAAAATATTGAAAGCCTCAGAACTGGGTGGGAAAGAAAAATAACAAGATAATTAAAATAAGATGGTTATAAGAAAAATATTAATGACGATATTAATCTGTAACCATTCTAATTATGTAAGTTATGGGAGACACTGAAAGGTGTCTCTTTTCTTTCCCTATATACCAAAGTATGCAAAGCCTGTGAAGTAAATTGGTTTTGCGGGCAAACCATCCGAAATGCTATACTGAGCACATAAAGGAGGAAATCATGGAAAACCGACTTCCAAAAATATTTGAACTTGTCTGTCAGAACAAACGGGAATTAACAGTCCGGGAGTTTGCCACTCAGTTAGGAGTGAGTACCAGAACCGTTTACAGTGATGTAAAAAAGCTGAATGAGCTTCTGGAGACAGGCGGATATCCCATTATACAGGCAGATAAAGGGAAGCTGCATTATGCAGAACCATTAACAATTGAATTTGAAAGTCTTCTTGCTTCCACCTCGGATTTTGTTTTAACCAATCAACGGATCCGGCGTCTGCGGATTGTAGAGACCATACTTCTGGCGGGAGACCAGTTTACGGTAGAGGATCTTTTGAAGGTTCTGGATATCTCCAGAAACACGCTGATTGCAGATTTAAAGGAAATAAAAGAAATGCTGGCCATTCACTCAATCGCGATGGAATCCACACCTTTTAAAGGTTATCGTGTGATTGCGAAAGAGTTAAATATCCGAAATCTACTGATCCTGTCAGTCAGTGAAGACCCTTTGTTTTTTGAAAACCGGCCTTTCAGCGATCTGGAAATCATAAAGAAGTGTGAAGCCTTTTTAGACGATGTGTCAGAGAAATTGAGCGTGGAACTCAGTGATGTTTCATTTCACCGGATGCTGGCTGCATTCTGGGTCACCTATGCAAGAATTTCCATGGGAAAGGTCTTTCCGGAAGGTCCCAAAGATCCGCTGACAAGAGAGGAAATCACCTTTTTACAGAAAAGAAAAGAGCTTGCATACATTTTTGGAATGGAAGTGTCCTTAGATGACTGCTTTTATCTGGCTAATAAGCTGACGGAAGCGTCTGTGGTAAAGTATGAAGAACTGCTTTCCGAACAATGGCTTCCCTTTCATCTGGTAACCAACCAGTTTATTGAAGCGGTCACCAGGGAATACCCCTTTGAAGCATTTGTTACAGATACAAAGCTGTACGAGGGACTTCTTAATCATCTCCGGCCAGCCTATAAAAGGGCTTTATCCGAAGAGTGGGCGGAAAACCCGCTGCTTAATTATGTAAGGGAGAACTTCTCTCAGCTTAACGATGCTGTCTCAAAAGGGGTTATGCTGGTAGAGGATAAGCTGAAAGTTCATTTTAATGAGCATGAAATATCTTACTTCACACTGTTGTTTGCTTCTGTAATCGAGAGAAATGAAAAACAGGTACGCAGAACGCCCAATGTAATTATTGTCTGCAATGCCGGAATCAGCACCTCCGAGATTTTAAAAAGCAGACTGGAAGCCATGTTTCATGTAAACATACTGGGGACATTCAGCCTTCGCAATGCGGCTTTGTGGCTGATGGAACACGTACCCGATTTTATTGTTTCAACGGTACCTTTTAAATGGAAAGATATACAGGTATTAAAAGTCAGTCCGTTCCTATCGGATTATGATATCAGAGAAATACAAAACCAGTTATCCTTTTTAACTGCCAGAATTCATCTGGGAGATGTTATGGGCATTATCCGCAAATACGCAGATATTAAAGAAGAACAGCTTCCAGCTCTGAAAAAAGAATTAAGTCTATATTTGGGGTTCTCTGAAAAAACGGAACCCAGGAAAGGAATTTATCAACCTATGCTAAAAGAAATACTGACAACCGATTTAATACAGGCAAAGTTTTCTGCAGGCAGCAGAGAGGAAGCTGTCAGGGAGAGCGGCAGACTGCTTGTTGAGAAAGGTCTGGCTGATGAAGCTTATATTGACGCAATGATTAAAAATGTGGAGGTCAACGGAACCTACATTGTAATTGCTCCCGGAATCGCCATGCCTCATGCAAGACCGGAAGAAGGAGCACTTGGGATCGGACTTAGCATTGTTACGCTGAAAGAGCCTGTAGTTTTTGGACATCCGAAAAATGATCCTGTAAATATCGTCGTTGGTCTGTGCGCTATCGATCACCAGTCTCATTTAAAAGCTTTGACAGAACTTGCGGACATTCTTATGGATGAGAAGAAAGTAGAAGAAATTATTAACGCTAAATCGCAACAGGAAATTATGAAAATTATAAAGGGGGAATCCTAAATGTTAAAAATAGTTACGGTATGTGGTGCAGGAGTGGGGAGCTCCATGATGCTTCGTCTGTTTACCCAGCAGATTTTGGATGCGGAAAAGATTGAAGCGGTGGTAGACGCGTCTGATATTGGTTCTGTGAGCCCGGATTTTTATGATATCTTAATAACCACTTCAGATTTTGCTGATGTGTTAAGAGATTCAAAGGCTCATATTATCCGCATTGATAATATGATGGATAAGCAGTATTTGAAAGAACAGCTTATGGAAGCAATTAATACAAAGAGATAACAGGTGTAGAAGCCCTGGGAGGGAGAACTATGGAAGTAATGATGTATCTGATTCGCAATGTGTTCAGCCAGGCGGTGTTCATCATTGGAATCGTAGTAATTATAGGAATGGCTGCGCAGAAAAAGACCTGGGATCAGATTCTGCCAAGCGTAATCAAAACCATGATTGGTTTCACCATGATTAATGTAGGCGGACAGACGCTTGGCGTGTCACTGCTGCCTTTGCAGACCATGATCACGAAAATATTTAATCTGCCGGAAATTCCCGTTGATATCGGCGCGGCACAAAGCGAAAGTCTCTCCGGAATTGGAACGGAGATGGCGCTGATCTTTGCACTGGGATTTGTTGTCAATCTTCTCCTTGCAAGATTCACCCGCTTTAAATACGTACATTTATCTGCTCACGTATCCTTTTTCTACGCAGGACTCATCGCAGCACTGCTGAAATTCGGAACCAACTTAAGTATGATACCGTTAGTAGCAGTGGGTGCTGTTTTACTTGGCTCTTATATGACATTTTCCTGCGCTTACGTCGCTTTGTTTATGAAAGAGGTAAAAGGCGGAGAAGGGTTTACCCTGGCTCACTCCAGCTCTGTGGGAATTCTTATTTCTTCCCTGCTGGCAAAAGCCTTTGGCAACAAAGAGCATGATCTGGAGAATATCAATGTACCAAAAAAACTGAACTTTTTAAGAGAAATGACCATATCACTGACCATTGTCATGACCATCCTTTTCCTCGCCATCAGCCTTCTTTCCGGTCCATCCTGGGCACTGGAAAACGTTACCGGCGGACAGGATATCCTGGTTTTCAGCTTCTTAAAAGGTTTATCCTTTGGTATGTGGATTACAGTTATTATTACCGGTGTCAGAATGATGCTTTCCGAAATTATTGCGGCATTCCACGGAATTGCTAATAAAATTATTCCTAATTCGGTTCCTGGACTGGATATTCCGCTGTTGTTCCCCAATTACCCCAATTCAGTCATACTTGGTTTCATTACCAGCCTGATTGCAGGACTTTTGGGAATGATGGTTCTTGGTTTCCTGAATTATCCGGTAGTAGTATTCCCGGCTCTGATTCCAACGTTCTTCACCGGTGCAGTAACCGCAATTTTCGGCAATGCCCACGGCGGCCGCAGAGGCGCCATAATCGGATCCTTTGTAAATGGTCTGATTCTGATCTTCGGACAAGCCCTTTTACTGCCAATGATCGGAACCTATGCACCGATTATGAGAATCTTAAGTGAGACAGACTACTCCTTCTATGGACCGATTTTAGGATGGATCCTGAGAATGTTTGGAGGAATGTAATGAAACATCTGGCTTTTTATATCCCACTGCATTATCCGGACAGAGAACGTTTTTTTGAAATTCTTCAGCTGCTTGATGAAGAAGGGGCGGGGTATGTGGAAGTTGGGATTCCTGTTTTAAATCCTTATATGGATGGGGAGATTATCCGTGAGACAAACAAAGTGATACTGAACCAGGGGTTAACCGGGGAAGACATTGCAGTTTCGTTAAAGGAGATTCGCAGCCGTTTTCAATTTAAAGTAGTTATTATGACATATCAGGAAGGTGTGGAACGCTTTTCTCTTACCCACATTCCACATGAGCTATATGATGGTTTTATCTGTGTCAATGGCGATTATCCGGCGGATATCCTTCATGATCCAATCAAAGTACTCAATCAGTCTAAAAGTAATGATGAACTGAAACAGGCATTAGAACACAATCATCTGTTTGCCTATGTGGTATCGGGAGAAGGAAAAACAGGCTCTTTTGATCAACTGCCCGATCAGTATATCGACGTTGTAAAAAGAGTGAAATCATTCACTTCTATTCCCGCATTTGTAGGTTTTGGCATCAAATCTGCTTCTGATGTTGAAACGGTGATGAAAAATGGCGCAGACGGCGCCATAATTGGAACCGAATTTATCCGCCGTTATCAGCAGGGAGGATTTGATACACTAAAAAGCTACATAGACGAATTAAAAAGAGCATATTAAAACAGGGGAGTTTTAATAGAATCTGCAGAAGTCTGACTTATCTTACAGTCAGGCTTCTGCTTTTGTGTTTTCTTTTTTTCCAGTGTGGATAAACTCTTTTACACCATAACAGTCTCTGTATTGTTTTAAAGTCATGCCAGTCACTTCCTTAAACTGCTTTCCTAAGTGGCTCTGTGATGAAAAGCCCAGATAGGCCGATATTTCAATATAATGATATTTGGAATATATTAAAAGATTTTCAGCCAGCTTTATTTTTTCATTTCGAATGTAGTCTGTAATAGAAATACCCTCTTCCTTTTTAAACAGATCGGAAAGGTAGTTGGGGTTCATCTGAAGCTCCAGAGCCATAGCTCCAATACCTATTTTCTCGTGAAGATGGGAAAAGATATAATCCTTGCACTCCTCAATGCGGGGATTTTTTTCTTTTTTCCGGGTTCCTTTCTGTTTTTCCTTTCCTTCCTGTACCAGCCTGGCATACTCATATTCCGCACTGTTTTTCATATGAATCAGAGTGGCCATGTCGTTGGATTCTTCTATTTTCATGATAAATATGTCACTGAGGGAAAACGAGATTTCCGGGTTTAAGCCTCCACGGATGGCAGCCCGGCTTGCCAGTGTAATAACTACAATACAGACATTTTTAAAGCTGCGCAGCCGGTCTTTTGCCAGGATGCCCAGCTGCCCGGTGTAGTCCTCCGCCCAGCTTTGCTCCAGTTGTCGGATATCTCCGTTTTCAATGCTGGAAAATTCCCTGACCTCCTGATCATATGGGTTATGTTTTTTTCCATTTTCATGATTCTCAAAGATCAATTCTGAAAAATTCTTCTGTATCTGCTCTTTTGTCAGCGAAGCCACACAGTTTTTCTTTATGATGTCACCTGCTGTTAGCATTTCCTCATGAAAGAGATTATAAATGAGAAGGATATCCCGAAGTAAATCATCGAAATCACAGATACTCAGACTCTGGATCCAATTGGAGTCAATATCAAGAGCCTGGATGCTTCGGTTAATATTCACCTGTGTATGAAAGCCCACTGGCCCAATCACGTAAATCATGTCCTGAGCGGGAACTGCTGCATATATGATATTGCCATTGACAGAAGTAAGTGTGGGAAAAGGTTCTGCTTCCCTCTCAAGTACGGCTTCCCTGACTTTCAGGGAAGAAAAAGGGAGATCAGAAAAGTCCTTGCGGGCACATACAGTCTCTCCTGGTTTTTTATCCATCGTATAGGATTTTACAAAGGTATGAAGATGATAGGAAATGTGTTTCATGAAATAATTTGTAATCATACAAACTCCTTTATCTAAGAAACGTGATAAAAAACTGTAAATAATGATATAAGATCAGTATAACTTAATTTAAAATGAAAGCAACTAAAAAATGATACAACAAGGAGATTTATATGAAAGTGAATGGTGTAAATCTGGGAAACTGGCTGGTACTGGAGAAATGGATGAGTCCCGGATTATTTGAAGGGACGGATGCAGCGGATGAATACTGGCTTCCCCGCAGTCTGACAAAAGAAGTTTATGAAGCAAGGATTCAGATCCATCGCAGTGAATATATTACGGAGCGGGATTTTGTGACCATCAAATCCTGGGGCATGGATACCATACGTATTCCGGTTCCATATTTTATTTTTGGTGACAGAGAGCCTTTTCCAGGCTGTATCAATGAGCTTGATAAGGCATTTAACTGGGCTGAAAAGTATGGTCTTAAAATACTGATTGATTTACATACGGCACCGGATGGTCAGAACGGATTCGATAACGGAGGAATCAGCGGCGTATGCAAATGGGCTCAAAATCCCAAGGAAGTGGAGTTTGTACTGACTGTACTGGAACGCCTGGCAAAACGATATGGAACAAGGAACGGACTGTGGGGAATTGAGATTCTCAATGAGCCGGCTACGGAAGCAATCTGGGAGTTTATGAATGTGCAAAAGAGATATCCTCCCAAAGATGAGGCTATGGGAGCGGGAAGCTGCGGTATTCCCATTTCATTTATTAAACAATTTTACCGGGAGGCCTACAAAAGAATCCGAGCATTTATGCCGGAGGAAAAGCATGTGGTTTTTCACGATGCATTTGACTTGTCCGGCTGGAAGGAATTCTTTGAAAATGAAAATTTCCAAAACATCGTTCTGGATACTCATCAGTATCTGATGATGGCAGAAATGATGGGGTGCGGTCAGAATTTAAACGAATATCTGGATTATATTCAAACTCATTTTGCAAAAGAGATAGAGAAAATACAGGCATACGTTCCGGTAATATGCGGCGAATGGTGTCTCTTTAATTCTCTGGCTTGCGGCTGGGATACAAAAGGGGGTCAGACTGTCTTAAACGGTGTAGAGGGATCTGACAAAGAGTTGAAATCTGCAGAAGAGAAAAAAGAAATCTATCAGGCAGTGGCAAAGGCCCAGCTGGAAGCATGGAATAAGGGTTCTGGTCATTTTTACTGGAGTTATAAGCTTTTAACGGATACGGTCAACACCAGTGGCTGGAGCGGCTGGGACAGCTGGGATTTGGGAAGATGTGTGGATTTTGGCTGGTTTCCTGTAAAAAGTAAAATATAATTCAGAAAAGAGGAGAAGATATGAAACAGACAAAAGCAAACGGGACACTTTCTTTTGTGGAGCGTTTTGGATATGGTATGGGAGATTACGCCGGAAATCTGGTTTATTCTGCAATCAGCGCATTCTTGCTGGTTTATTATACCAATGTGGTAGGGGCGAGTGCAGCATCAGCTGCAGGGATTATTGCAATATCTAAATTTTTTGACGGGGTTTCGGATCTTGCGATGGGATACATTGTAGATCATACAAAAAGCAAATGGGGAAAGGCTCGTCCCTGGCTTGCCAGATTATGTGTGCCTCTGGCCGTGTGCACAGTTTTAATGTTTACCGTGCCTCAGAGCATGGAGGGGAAGGCGCAGCTGGTATACATGTTCCTGACTTATAATCTTGTTTCCACCATATTTTATACTGGAATCAACATTCCATATGCAACCATGCACGGCCTGATGACGACCAACCAGTATGAGAGAGGACTTCTGGGCAATTTCAGAAATCTTCTGGCAACGGCTGGTACAATGACCATTAATACGGTGGTCTTAAAAATGACCGGTTACTTTGGCAGTGGGGATAAATACAGCCAGAAGGGCTGGACAATTACCATGATCATACTGATGATTATATTTATTGTAATCAATCTTTTCACATTTGCAGTGTGCAAAGAGCGGGTAATAGATGAAGAATCAGAGAAAAATCAGGAAGTGAAAATATCGTTTGCTAAGGGCATAAAAGGATTATTAGTGAATAAATACTGGATTTTACTTGTGATTGCCATTTTCGCCCTGTATTTTATGATGTCCTGTTTCTTTGGATCTGCGGTTTATTTTGCACAATACCGTCTGGGAGATGCCAACTATTTTACACCTGTTTCCAACTTCCTGTCCATGTCCCAGATTATAACCTTATTCATTACACCGTTTCTAATGAAAAAATTTACAAAGAAGCAGCTGATGCTTACTGGTCTTACGGTTGCAACCCTGGGATTTGCTTTAACAGGAATGTCTTATAATATAACCTTTATCAGTGCCATGTCAGTAATCAAGGGAATCGGATTCGGATTATCGGGAGCGTGTATGTTCGGGCTTTTGCAGGCTGCCATTACATATGGGGAATGGTATAACGGATACGGTACGGCTGGAATGGGAAATGCGGCATCTTCCTTCTGCATGAAAGTTGGCTCCGGTATTGGAACAGCAGCACTTGGCTGGGTACTGGCAGCAGGCGGATTCCATGCAGACAAGGCAGTGCAGAGCGGGGCATCCTTAGCAGCAATTGACTGGGCGTTTATCTGGATTCCGGCTCTTACCATGGGAATCGGGGTTGTCTGTCTCTTATTATTTGATCTTGATAAAAAATATGATAAAATAGTTTCAGATTTATCAGCGGGAAAACACAGATTGGAGAACTGATGAAAGATAATACTGGATATCAAAGAAAAACTCTTTTGTTTGGAACTGCATATTACCCGGAATATATGCCTTATGACAGGGTGGAGACAGACTTATCCATGATGTGTGAGGCAGGGATGAACGTGGTTCGGATTGCGGAATCCACATGGAGTACTCTGGAACCTTCCGATGGAATTTATGATTTCAGCTATATTGACCGGGTACTTAAAGCTGCCGAAAAGAAGGGGATGGAGGTAATTATCGGTACGCCCACATATGCCATCCCAAGCTGGCTGGAAAAAAAAGATGAGAACATAATGGTAAAGACGAAAGCGGGACAGGCTGTTTATGGGCGAAGACAGGCTATGGATATTATGAATCCTGCCTACCGCTTTTATGGAGAACGGGTGATTCGCAGACTGCTTGAACATACCGCAGGTCATCCATGCGTTACAGGCTTTCAGATTGACAATGAAACGAAGCATTATGGTACCTCATCAGAATTGGTGCAAGCGCTGTTTGTGGAACATCTGCAGCAGAAATTTGTTACAACTGACCGGTTGAATGAAACCTTCGGTCTTGCCTATTGGAGTAATTCCATCCATGACTGGAATGATTTTCCCGATATGAATGGCTGTATCAATGCTGGTTTATCCTGTGAATTTGAACGTTTTAAGAGAAGTCTGGCAGCCGGATTTCTCTTATGGCAGTCGGAAATAGTAAAAGAATATAAAAGAGAAGATCAGTTTATTACCCACAATTTTGATTTCCAGTGGAAGAAATTCGGAGCGGATATTGCTCAGGATGGATATTCCTATGGTGTCCAGCCAGACATTAATCATTATGAAGCAGCAGCTGCGGTAACAATTGCCGGTACTGATATCTATCATCACACCCAGGATCAGCTTACCGGAGCGGAGATCGCTTTTGGCGGGGACGCCATACGCTCTTTAAAAGAAAGAAATTATCTGGTACTGGAATGTCAGGCTCAGGCGTTTAAGTACTGGACGCCTTATCCCGGACAGTTAAAGCTTCATGCTTACAGCCATCTGGCAAGCGGAGCAGACGGAATTATGTATTGGAACTGGCATTCCATTCACAATGGATATGAAACCTACTGGAAAGGGCTTTTAAGCCATGATCTGTCAGTCAATCCCCCATACGAAGAGGCATGTGAGATCGGAAACCAGTGGAAAAAGAAGGGAAATAGTCTTTTGAATCTGAGAAAAGACAATAAGATTGCGCTGGTAGTTGACAATCAGTCCCTGCAAGCACTGGAGTGGTTCCCTATAGACCGGGATTTAAGCTATAATGATGTGGTGAGATGGATGTATGACAGTCTCTATGAGCTGAATCTGGAATGTGATGTAGTGGATGTGAACGGTCTGGATCCTTTTAAATACCAGATGATTGTGACACCTGCTCTGTACTGCATCACAGAAGATAAATGTAAGCAGTTAAAAGAATTCGTTTCCAACGGAGGAGTATTAGTCAGCACCTTTAAATCCTTTGTATCCAATGAATATTTAAGCGTTTATCCGGATACACAGCCTCATCTGCTTCATGAATGCTTTAAAATTTACTACAACCAGTTTACGGAACCGGGTACTGCGAAAATCAAAGGACGTCCGGTTCAGTACTTTGCAGAACTGCTTCATACAGCCGGAGCCAGGGTGCTGGCGTCCTATGAACATAAATACTGGGGAAAGTATGCGGGAATCACCCAGGCAGATTACGAAAAGGGCAGCACCTATTACATCGGCTGTTATACAGATAAGGATATTGTAAAAGAAATATTAAAGATGGCTGTAAAAGATGCAGGTCTTTCTGATTCCATACCGGATATATGCTTTCCCGTGATCATTCGCAGCGGAGTGAATCGGGATCATAAAAAATTACACTATGTACTTCACTATTCAGAAGAAGAAACCACCGTTTTCTGCCCATATGACCGGGTGAAAAACATATTAGACGGAAAGAGTTATAAGAAAGGAGACAGGATACCCCTAAAAGACTGGGATACTGTCATTTTGGAGGAAGAAGGATGAGCAGACAGGATAAAATGATAAAAAACCCCATTCTACCGGGTTTTAATCCTGACCCCTGCATTTGCAGAAAAGGGGATGATTATTATCTGGCAGTATCAACCTTTGAATGGTTTCCCGGAATCCCCATATACCATTCAAAAGATTTAAAAAACTGGGAATTGTACACCCATGTTCTGACAGACGATGAAACAGTTGATTTAAAAAAGCTTCCATCTGCAAAAGGTATCTGGGCTCCATGTCTTACTTACTGTGAAGAGGAAGATCTGTTTTATGTGATCTACGGAGTCATGAATTCCATGAACGCAAGATATTTTGATGTAAACAATTATCTGATTACTGCAAAAGATATTAAGGGATCCTGGAGTGAACCAGTATATCTTCATTCTTCCGGATTCGATGCCTCTATCCTTCATGATAACGGCAAAAAGTATATTGTATCTCTGGAATGGGAGACCAGGGAAGGCTATGAAAAGCCTGGTGCAATCTGTATGGTGGAATACGATCCCGAAAAAAAAGAAATTATCGGTTATCCCAAACGTATCTGGAACGGCGGAACGGATCGGGGCTGCATTGAAGCTCCCCATTTATACAAACAGGGAGACTATTATTACATCATGTGTGCAGAAGGGGGTACTGGCTATAATCATTGTGTAACCGTGGGAAGATCAAAAAAAATCTGGGGACCATATGCAGCGGACCCGATGAATCCCATCGTAACCTCTGTTCCGGGTGAGTCCAATGAGCGCCACGATCCGGATCATTTAAAACCAAGATATTATAATCCTGATTCCATTCTTCAGAAATCCGGCCATGGCAGTGTGGTGGATACCCAGAATGGGGAAACCTATCTGGTGCATTTATGTGCCCGGCCTTTTGTACCAGAACTGCGCTGCACTCTTGGAAGAGAAACAGCCATTCAGAAGATGATATGGACAGATGATCATTGGCTGCGTATGGCAAATGGGGGTAATTTAGCGGAAATTCTGGTTGAAGCAAGTAACCTGCCTGAAGTGCCGGTAAAGCAAATTCCTGATTTTGATGATTTCAATGAAGAAGAACTGGGACTGCAGTATTATGCACCCAGAATCATGCCCCAGCGTTTTGCTGATTTAAAAGCCCGTCCGGGCTATGTGCGGATTCGTGGTCAGGAATCACGGACATCCTTAAATCAGGTGAGCATTCTGGCGAGGAAGCTGACCTCTGTCTATGCAGCAGTGACTACAAAGATGGAATTTGTTCCGGAAGTTCATCAGCACAGTGCCGGACTGATCTTATATTACGACAACATGAATTATATTAATTTAAGAAAATATTACAGTGAAACTCTGGGACAAAGTGCACTTTCCATTATCCATCTGGAGAACGGAGAGAAGACCGAATTTTTAAATACCAGAATACCGGTAAGTGATGATCCCATTTATCTGAGGCTTATAATTGAAGGCCGGCAGTCTTATTTCTCCTGGTGTTATGACGGAGTGAATTATCAGAAGATCGGACGGGTCTTTGACACCACCAGATTTTCTGATGAATACTGTAAGTATGGGGAATTTACCGGTACTATGGTTGGCATTACCTGTGCAGACAGAGTAAAGCACAGCCACTATGCAGATTTTGACTTTTTTGAATATTGTGCAGACGAGGATAAAACACCTCGCTAAGCCAGGGAACAAAATCAGCCAATTACCTGATATCAGATACTGATCAGGTAATTGGCTCTTTCTCATATATTTCAATTAAAAAAATTGCTTATTAAGTATCCAATTGCAGCTCCATAGAGAATCGTTAAATGCAGATTAGAAGTGATTGGACACGCTCCGCTGGGGCAGCCCACCTTTTTATTGTATAGAATCCCGGCAACCCCTCCGACCGCTATGCCAATTATATTATACCATGCCATGTTTCTACCTCCATTTCTTTTTATGTATGATAACAGTTAATTGGCTTGTACTTCAGTAATAAAATCACAGAAGAAAGAATGTGTTAAAAAAAGTATTGACAATAAGTGAATGATCATTTATTATAGACCTATAGAGGTGATGAAATGAGAAGAAAAGACGACGAAAAGGTGAGGAATATCAAGGAAGCAGTAATAAAGCTGATCCTGCAGGAGGGCTTTCACGGCACTTCTGTCTCTAAAATAGCCAGATTGGCAGGGGTTTCGCCGGCAACGGTTTACATCTATTATGAGAATAAGGATGTGATGCTGCATGACATTTACCTGGAATATTCAGAAGAGATTTACGACTACTTATTAGACAGCATGAAGCAGGAGTTAGAAGGGCGCAGACAGATTGAGTTACTGATCCGAAGCTATTATAACTACATTCTGGAGAATAAGGAAATTTTCAGTTTTGTGGAACAGTTTTCCAACTGTCCATCTTTGGCCAACAGCTGTTCTGGAAAACAGGGCATCTGCAAAATTTATCATATGATGGCAGAGATGAAGCAGAACCATATCTTAAGAGATTACAGGGAAGATAATTTACTGGCAATTATTTTCCAGCCGGTGAAAGCCATTGCGGTTGATAACCGGAAAGATGAAGCTCAGAAAGAAGATTTGCTCACAGAGCTGATTATCATGATACAAGACGCAATTATGATGTAACATTTATAAGCGGGATTCTTTTATTGAGACAGTAAGAGATATCTCGCCATTAAAAATCTGATTGTTAAATGAACATTCACTTAAAATACGCACAGAAAGGATAAAACTATGAAAAATTATAATGATAATAATCTCGGCATAATTGTTCCGGTTTTAAATAAAGTTTTATTGCCTGGTGTCGCGACAATAATACATTTGGAACATTTAAATGAAAGACAGATCATGAGTCTGGAAGAGGAGGAAATCGTAAAGATTGCATTGCCGCTGAAACAGAACGCAGGCTCGGAAGATAAGACGGAAGATGATTTTCACCGGATTGGTGTTACCTTTTCCATAAACTCAGTGGAACAGACAGAAAAGGGAATCCGCCTGTCAGTGGAACTGGGCAGCAGAATCATGGTGAACCAGATCAGTGAAGATAAAGGTGTTTTATACGCTGCATTTGTGGAAGAGCCGGATCTGGCAGATTTAGATGAGGCAAGCCTTAAGGAAATGCTGGGATATATTAAAAAAGTCAGCAATGAGATCAGTGGTAAATTCACAGGTGGAGAACAGTACCAGCGAATCGTAAACAGTTTTCATGATATCAATGCACTTATGATGTATTTATCCCAGTTTATACAGATCTCTTCCGAGGAACGCTACCAGCTGTTAGAAATTCAGTCCTTAAAGGAAAGAAGCCTCCGTTTCATGGATCATATGCTGAAGCAGAAGGAAATGATTGAACTGCAGATGCAGGTGACGGAGAAGTTTTCTGAAAGAGCGAATAAAAATTATCGGGAAGCAGTGTTAAGAGAACAGTTAAAAGCCATTCAGGAAGAATTAAACGAAGGAAAAGAAGGGGACGGAAAGAAAGAGAATGACTACCGTTCAAAGATAGAAGAAGCTGGCATGCCCCAGGATATAAAGGAATCTGCTCTGGAAGAATATGAAAAGATGGAAGAGCAGGGACAAAACCAGCCCGACTATAAGGTAATGCGCAATTATCTGGATTTACTGGTAAAGCTGCCATGGAAAAAACAGCCCGCAAAATCCGTTGATTTAGACGGAGCTAGAAAAATTCTTAACGAAAGACATTACGGTCTTGATAAAGTAAAGGAAAGAATCATACAGCATCTGGCGGTTATGGAACTGAACAAAGAAAAGAAAGGTTCCATCCTCTTACTGGTGGGGCCTCCGGGAACAGGAAAGACCAGTCTTGGAAGAAGCATTGCCGAAGCTCTTGACAGACCTTATACACGGTTAAGTCTCGGTGGCGTCAGGGATGAATCTGAAATCAGAGGACACCGGAGAACTTATGTAGGAGCTATGCCTGGAAGAATCATTCAGAGCATGAAAAAGGCTGGCGCTACAAACCCGGTTATGGTACTGGATGAAGTGGATAAGCTGATGTCAGGAGGATACAGCGGAGATCCTGCCAGCGCACTCCTTGAAGTA
Organism: Lacrimispora sp.; assembly: GCF_031982545.1. GTDB lineage: Bacteria > Bacillota > Clostridia > Lachnospirales > Lachnospiraceae > Lacrimispora. The sequence continues at coordinate 131,083 of NZ_DALYXB010000007.1, read as the reverse complement.
CTTGACCCGGAGCAGAACAATACCTTTACGGACCATTATCTGGATGTTCCTTATGATTTGTCCGATGTATTTTTCATCGCTACTGCAAACTCATTAGAGACCATTCCCGGTCCTCTGCTTGACAGAATGGAGGTTATAAACATCACAAGTTATACGGCAGATGAAAAGTTTCATATAGGAAAAGATCATCTGATTCCGGAAGTATTAAAAGAACACGGATTAACTGTAAACGAGCTTGTGATTGCAGATGAAGTGCTGAAAGCGGTTATCAATGATTATACCATGGAAGCCGGGGTCAGAGGCCTGAAAAAGCAATTGTCATCTCTTGCCAGAACTGCCGCAGAAAAAATAGTATCAAAAAAGACCGAGATACCAGTTGTAGTGAAACCTGCAGATTTGGAAGACCTGCTTGGAAGAAAAGTCTCCCGCCATGAGAAAGCCCAGCTTGACAATCCGCCTGGTGTGGTAACCGGACTGGCCTGGACACCGGTAGGAGGAGAGATCTTATTTATTGAAGCGGCTGATATGCCGGGCAGCGGCAACATCATATTAACCGGAAAGCTGGGAGATGTGATGAAGGAATCCGCCAGAATTTCCTTAAGTCTTTTAAAATCCAGACTGCCCCTTAATACCTTTAATTTTAAGGAGAGAGATCTTCATATTCATGTACCATCAGGTGCTGTACCAAAAGATGGCCCTTCCGCCGGAATTGCACTCTTTACCGCACTGGCATCCTTAGTCACAGGCGCTAAGATTGATTCCAGACTTGCAATGACTGGTGAGATTACGTTAAGAGGAGCCGTATTACCAATTGGCGGACTGAAAGAAAAACTTCTGGGGGCACAGAGGGCAGGAATTAAGAAAGTTCTGATTCCTCAGGATAATGTGATTGATTTAAAGGATGTGCCGGAAGAAACAAAAGAAGGGCTTACCATCATTGCGGTGGAGACCATAGAAGATGTTATAAGAGAAACCATAGGAATAGCGTTGCCACGGATGGAGCAGGTACTTATGCCAAAAGAAGGGGCAGGGCGGTTGTTTGAAACCATCGAGCCTATGAAAAACAATATGAGAAGAGAGGTAATTTAAATGAATCTTACAGTGACAAAGGAAACATTAATTGGAGAAATTTTAGACGCAGACCGTACCACAGCACCATACTTTTTTGAAATGGGAATGCATTGTCTTGGCTGTCCATCCTCAACGATGGAAAGCCTGGAAGAGGCCTGTATGGTACACGGAGTTCCAGTTGAAGAACTGGTAGAAAAATTAAACGGACATATATCCCGGTAAATGATATTTTAGAAAATCCCCCATTCTGCATCACTAAGTAATAGGCAGAATGGGGGACTTTTCATTATAATCAGATCTCACTGTCACCAAGCATTGCTTCCGCCATGCTCTCATATCCGTAGATTCCCGATACATAACGCAGTCCGTCAGATATCTCAGATTTGGAAAAATCGTTCTTATCTAAGAAGTCCCCGTCTTTGTCATTTAAGGTGTAATAGAACATCAAAGCCAGTTTTAAATATTCCATATCCTCAGAATCCAGCTCTTCCAAAAGAGTATTCTCGGCATCATTAATGGATCCTTCTTCAATCAGATTTTTCAGCTCTTCAAATTTCTCTTCCATTTCCCGGCTTTTAAAAGCCCTGTCGTCATTTTTCCCCAACTCTATGTTAAAAATCAGTTTTAACAGTGTACTAACCATTCCATTATTGATCCGTGTAGCGTAATCATCTGTCAGCATAATATTCTCCTATTCTGATTCTGAATTCCTATTTTTAATAAATTTCAGGCAAGAATTACTGTATCATAACGGAATCAAAAAGTAAAGAATTTAAGAATATACCCATGATTGTTACAGATGGAAAAATGTGTTAAGCTGTTATTGGCATGGAGCAGAGAAGGTCAGGAGGTAAGGTATGATTGAAACAGATCTGGCAAGGAAATTTATTGAACAGGTAACCCAGTATACCCAGTATAATATCAATATCATGAATGATCAGGGGATTATTATTGCAAGCCGGGATGAGAGCCGGGTGGGGACGTTTCATGAGGTCGCTTATTATATTGTGACAGGGAAAGAAGACATGGTGGTCACATCGGGAGAGGAAGATTATCCCGGTGTAAGACCCGGAATTAACATGGTAATCAACATCGATGGAAGGCGGGAGGGTGTGGTTGGGATAACCGGAGAGCCAGCTGAAATAAAGCCGATAGCTTTGATTACCAAAATGGCAATTGAGGCGATGTTAAAATATGAAAAACAGCAGGAGGAAATCCGGCGGAGAAGAGATAAAAAAGAACACTTTACCAATCTGCTGATTCATGTGGAACATCCCGATCCGGGAGAACTGCGAAGTATGGCCCATCAGCTTAATTACTCTGAAAACATAGTCCGGATTCCCATCTTATGCAAAACAGAAGAGGTAAAAGCTGAATTAATACTGGACATGTTAAAACATGGTCCCCGTCATGGGAGAGAGGATATCAGTGCAGTTTTAAATGATACGCATCTACTGATATTTAAAACCATGAAAACAGATAACACCAAGCTGTTTGCTGATTATAAATATCTGATTGGGGATTATCTCAGTACCGTATTAAAGTGGCTGCGTCAGCAGGAGAAGCAATGCAGATTTTATATTGGTTCCTTTCAGGAAAACTTCACTCAGTATTACTACGCTTACAGACACTGCGTATGGCTGGAGGAAAAAGCAGTGAATACGACGGCTGCATTTTTTTATGATTTTACGGGTAATTATATACGTTCCGTTGTTCCCTTTAATGAACTTCAGTGGATGTTTCAGACTTATGAAAAGGAAATGAATGAAGATTTGAAACAATCATTTATTGAGATTGCAGGTGCGCTGATAAAAACCAATTATAATCTGGTGACAGCTTCAAAAGAGCTCTTTGTTCATAAAAATACGCTTTTATACCGCTATGGCAAGATCAAAGATTACTTTAATATAAACCCCATTGAAGCAGCAAAAGACCGTTTTTTTATGGAGAATTTTTATTCTTTTTTAACAAAAGAACATTAGTTTTGTATTGATAATACAAAAATTGACGTGATATTGAGATTCACAGCAGTGGTTTTGGATTTATGATGATGATACTATTGGCATAAGAAGTTAGCTGCATGATTAATTTCATTTAAGAAGGGGGTCATTTTATGACAGGTTTACCGTTAATCTTTGTATTTATCCTGGCGATTATTCTGATGATTATGGCTATTTCCAAATTTAAAATTCATCCGTTTATCGCAATTATGACCATCTCTTTGCTGTTAGGCCTTGTAGCAGGAATACCGCTGGCAGACAAAACATTGGGAGATGGAACAAAAGTAAGCGGACTGGCATCTGTAATCGGAGCAGGTTTTTCCGGCACTTTTTCAAGCATCGGTATTGTAATTATACTGGGTGCTTTAATTGGAACCGTTCTGGAAAAAACAGGGGCTGCACTGAAACTTGCAGATATGGTAATTAAGCTGGTAGGAAAAAACAATCCTGTACTGGCAATTGAAATGATGGGCTGGGTGGTATCTATTCCAGTTTTCTGTGATTCGGGGTTTGTAATTTTAAATCCCATCAGAAAAGCACTGGTTAACAGGACGGCAGAATCCTCCGTGGCAATGACAGTTGGGCTTTCTTCCGGATTATATATTTCCCATGTATTTATTCCGCCAACACCAGGACCCATTGCAGCAGCGTCTACCCTTGGAATTGGTGAAAATCTGCTTCTTGTAATGGGAATGGGCGCTTTGTGTTCTGTTTTTCCTCTGATTGCAGGCTACTTCTATGCCAGATACATAGGCAAAAAGGTAAAATCAGATGATGAGGCAGATATGGGAGAGATCGGAAAGACCTATGAAGAACTGGTGGCAGAGTTTGGAAAACTTCCCAGTGGTGTCAATGCTCTTGCCCCGATTATGGTACCTATTCTTCTGATGGCTCTTTCTTCCGCAGCATCCATGGCAGGTATGACTGGACTTGGCGGAGATATGGTTAAGTTTTTGGGAACACCAATCATTGCTTTGGCAGTCGGTACACTTTTTAGTGTGATTCAGCTCAAAGGTGCAGGGAAAATGAGTGATTTTTATGAAATCACCAATGAAACGTTAAAAACAGTGGGACCAATTCTTTTTGTCACAGCTGCAGGCGGAGTTTTAGGTAAAGTGATTTCATCCACTGATATGGTTAATTACATTAAGGATCATGCCTCTGTGTTAAGTACCATGGGAATTTTCTTCCCATTTATTCTGGCAGCAATTTTAAAGAGTGCACAAGGATCTTCAACAGTATCCTTAACCACAACGGCTGGGATTGTGGCACCTTTACTCCCAATGCTGGGGCTGGAGAGTCCAGTCAGGGTCGCTCTTGCATGTATGGCAATCGGTGCCGGTGCAATGACTGTTTCTCATGCCAACGACTCCTATTTCTGGGTTGTGACAAACTTTGGAGCAATGACACCGGAAAAGGGATATAAGACTCAGACTATGGCAACTCTGATACTTGGTATAGCAGGAATACTGGAAATCTTTATTCTGTCATTGATTCTTCATTAGGAATCAGACAAAAGGGGGAAAGGAGAGGCCTGATATGAAACTATTATTTGCATCCGATTCTTTGAAAGGAACGCTTACCAGCGCACAGACCATTGATCTGTTAGGTAAGGCTGCTAATGAAGTATTTGGACTTTGCCAGTGGGAAGGGATTCCGGTTGCCGACGGAGGAGAAGGGACTGCAGACGCGGTAATCTCTGCTGTCAGGGGAGAAAGGGTGCCGGTGACTGTACATGGTCCTCTTTTAGAGACAGTTCACACCTATTATGGCAGCCTGGATGAGAACCGGGCCATTATCGAGATGGCGGCAGCCTCCGGTCTGACCCTGATACCAGAAAGTCAGAGAGATCCCAGAACCACCACCAGTTTTGGAACAGGTGAAATGATAAAAGATGCGTTAAAAAGAGGGTTTACAGACATCTCCATTGCCATAGGAGGATCAGCAACAAATGATGGCGGGATGGGGTGTATGAGAGCGCTGGGTGTCCGGTTCCTGGATGTGAGCGGAGAGGAACTAAATGGAACGGGTGAGGATTTAATCAGGGTATCTAAAGTTGATACTTCCGGTCTGGATTCCAGGCTTAACCAGGTGAAGCTTACTGTTATGTGTGATGTAAACAACCCACTGTGCGGTCCTGATGGAGCTGCCTATACCTTTGGGAAGCAGAAAGGGGGGACTCCACCTGTTTTAGACCAGCTTGAAAAAGGCATGATAAATTACAGAAATATAATGATACAGAAATTTGGAATTAATCCGGATGAAATTCCAGGTTCAGGTGCTGCAGGCGGGCTTGGCGCTGCACTTTGCATATTTTTAGGAGGACGACTAAAATCCGGTATTGAAACGGTTCTGGATTTAATTGATTTTGACTCCCGACTTAATGGCATATCCCTTGTAGTGACAGGAGAGGGGCGGGCAGACTGGCAGTCCTGCTTTGGCAAGGTGATGCAGGGGATTGGACAGAGATGCAGACGGAGAGGAATTCCTGCTGTTGCACTGACCGGATCCATGGGCCCTGGGGCGGAGAAAATCTATGATCATGGAATCCGTTCTATTATGACTACGGTAAATGGGGTTATGGATCTGAATGAGGCATTTAACCGGGCAGAAGATTTATATTATCAGGGAGCAATTCGTATGTTCCGGCTTATTGCCCTTGGAATGGAATTGTAAAGAAAAACGTACATGACTGGGATCAACCGTTCATGTACGTTTCTTTAATTGATTGAATTTAATATTTTAAATCTGTATTTGTTTCAGAGAACTCAGTAGAAGGCCTATGACTGCGTTCTGTTAGTTGGGGCGCATCTTCCTGTTGTTCTTTGCTGTTTACCAGCTGGAATTTTCCAACCAGAGATTTTAAGTTCACTGCCTGAGCAGACAATTCTTCTGAAGTAGCGGCACTTTCTTCTGAAGTAGCGGAGGTCGTCTGAACAACTGCGGAAATCTGGTCAATTCCAGTTGTGATCTGCGTAATGGCATCTGCCTGTACATTCGATGCTTCTGCAATTTCAGCGATTTTACCGGTGGAGATTTCAGACTTCTGAACCACAAGGCGAAGTGCATTTGCTGTCTCGTCAGCGATTTTTGTTCCGCTTCCAATTGCAGATATGGCATTTTCAATGAGAGAAGTAGTATTTTTAGCTGCTTCTGCTGATTTACCAGCCAGGTTTCGCACTTCGTCAGCCACAACAGCAAATCCCTTGCCTGCAGATCCGGCTCTGGCTGCTTCTACAGCTGCATTCAGTGCAAGGATATTGGTCTGGAAAGCAATATCATCAATGGTTCTGATAATTTTACTGATTTCGTTGGAAGTATTGGCAATCTCATTCATCGCTTCCGTCATTTCTTTCATTTTCTGATTGCTTTCCATGATCCCCATACCTGCTTCCTGAGAAAGGGTATTTGCCTCAGCGGCATTGGACGCATTTTGTTTTACACGTTCTGAAATTTCCGTGATTGTTGCGGACAATTCTTCTATGGAAGAGGCCTGCTCTGTGGCTCCCTGGCTTAAGGCCTGGGAAGCGTCAGCTACCTGGGAAGCTCCTGTGGATACCTGCTCAGATGCCTCGTCAATTTCCAGAAGGGTGCTGCTTAAATTTAAGCGGATGTTATGCATGGCTTCATAAATATAGCGGTAATCTCCGGTATATTGATCCTGGCACTCCGATTGAACTTTGAAGTTACCCTGGCTCATTTCCCCAAGCAGATAATTGATATCCTGAATAATCAATTTTAAATTTTGACCCATGTCCACGAATGTTTTTGATAACTGGCCAATTTCATCATTACTTTTGACCTGAATCTCAACATTTAAGTTTCCAGCGGCAATGTTCTTTGCTGCTGCCACAACTCCATCAATGGGTTTTAATGTTTTGCGCAAAAATACAATGATAACTGAATTAATAAAAATAAGGGATAAAACAGCCAGTACAATCATGACAATAACGCTTTTTACCACATCCTTATTCAAATCGCTTTTGTCAAGACTGCTTGAAGCCCACCAGGTCTGGGATCCGCAGGTGATGGGATAGTAATGTCTGGTTTCCAGAGAACCGTCAGCCTTTTTTGTATCAATGTGGAATTCTTTCTTGTTTTCCTGCATTTTTACAATCCTGGCATATTCTGACGGAGGAATTAAGTCTTCCAGTTTTTTACCTATGTTGTCACTTGATTTACTGTCAAAAGCAATCATATTTCCTTCCGTATATATATCCACATACATGGAAGGATATTTGGCATCGGTGGTTTTGATTCTGGAAAAATTAGATACGTTAATATCAGCCAGGATAACACCAATTACATTGTCTCCGTTCATAATTGGATATGCAATGGTACTCATCATGGTTCCTTTATAATTAAAAGGATCAGTCAGATAAGGCGCTTTTGTTTCTCTTGCTACCCGGTAATAATCCTGATTGGAGTATTCGCTGTAGGCCCCGAGAGATTGGGCAGTGTTATTTTTGGCATTGTCACGGTCAACATAGACAGAGTAATCTTTGACTGCCGGGTCAAATTGTCCAGGCTCGAAAAAGGCGCCGACGCCATATAAGGAATCGGTATTATTAAGCGCTGCCCAGGCTGAATTTGTAATGTAATTCTCTACCTCATAATTGATTTCTTTTAGCTGGGCATTGTATATTTTGCTTTTCCTGTTGATGTTTTTCCAGTCACTGGTGGCTTCCCCACCGTTATACACCCGATTTAAGTAATCCTGTAAATCTTTGGCAGTGCCAGACGCATCATTAATAATAGACTGAACCATGAGACCGTTCTGAGCTGCAATTCCTGTAAACTCACCATTGATTGCTTTGGATATTGAACTGCTTGCAAGTATGGAAGAGATGGTAATAAGCACGGTCAAACTCATAATCAGTATGACACCTGTAGCAATGGATGTTTTCATTGCAAGCTTCATATCATTGAAATTAATTTTTTTCTTGTTCTTCATCTTAATGCTCCCTCAAATTAAAAAAATAGTAAAAAACTTCCCTCCTGTGCACCGGTAATATAGTTTGCTTACATGGAAAAATTTACCAGTTACCGTATAAAAAATAAACTGCATATCATGCAGCTGAATTTTTATATATTAAAAAAATGACCTCCTTTCCTGTCATTAGTTTCATTTTTCTTCACCATCAACTGTTATTCGACACAAAGTGACAATTTGTTAATAGAAATTTCATAAAAAAGATTACTATGATTATTAATAATGAGGAGAATAAGATAATTGGAACGGTAATTATCATGATTTAATCGGTTGTAACACGGATGAACAACTTTATATATCAGGCATGATCAACTGTGCGGCTACTTCGGCAACACCGCAAAGAACCATAACCAGGATAGGGTCTTTCTTTTTCTTTCGGAGTAGATATACGGCAGCAGCAAAATAGAGCACTGGACGAAGTTTAATCTGACCAGGTAAAAAAGAGAGGGAACCAGAGGGAAATACAGCAGGAAATAAAATATCAATTCCAGCCACTGCGATCATAGATACAACGGCAGGACGCAGGCTTTCTAATATATCCTGCAGAATGCTTAAATTTTTATAGCGGTTATATGCCCAGGATAAGAAGGTGACAAACAGGCAGGAAGGAAGAACGCAGCCCAAAGTCGCAAAAAAAGCGCCGGGTATTCCGGCAATCTGATTTCCTACAAAGGTTGCAGAATTTATGGCAATAGGTCCAGGTGTCATTTGCGAGATGGTAATTAAATCGGTAAAATCGTTTATGGTGAGCCAGTGATAAGTAGTGATAATCTGTTGTTTAATTAATGGCATGGCGGCGTAACCACCCCCGAAGCTGAACGCTCCGATCTGAAAAAATGCCCAGAACAATTTTAAATAGATCATAATTATGCCTCGTTTCTAAGTTTTCTAATGATAGTCTTACCGATGCCGGTCAGTGCTGCAGCTAAGATGATAAAAATTACATTTATATGATAAAAGTAAGCAGCAATAAAGGAAGCTGCCATCAGAATAATCAAAAGGGGATCTTTTCCCTTTACCACGTCACCTCCCATGTCATAAACAACGGAAAGAATCACAGCACCAACGCCTGCTGTCATACCGTTTAGCATTGCCTGGATGATGGAATTTTCTTTAAAGGCGGTGTAAAAAAATGAGATGACAGAGAGAATAATAAAGGGTGGAATCACAGCACCTAATACGGCGCAAATAACGCCAGGTAATCTGGCAAGTTTATATCCCACAACGATAGCTCCGTTAACAGCAATGGCTCCTGGTGAGGACTGGGCGATGGCTACCAGATCAAGCATTTCCTGCTGATCAATCCAGTGAAGCTCATCTACAAATTTCTTCTTCAGCAAGGTGACAATTACATAGCCGCCGCCAAAGGTAAAGGAGCTTAAATAAAGTGTTGATAAGAATATATTGCTTAATATTTTTTTATTCATCTGTGTAAGTCTCCTGTTTCCGATACAAATTCATTTTCTCTGTCTAAATATCTGCAAAAAATAAAGAGTCCCATTACAATAAAAGGAGAAAAAACCGGATCTGACTCCACATTCCAGCCACCCCCCTTTATACTGTGTACAAGCCTTGCAGTCACCCAGCTGTCCTCGTCCATAATACAGTATTCCTGGCTGCTTCTCATAAATAAATCGTATACTTTATGGTCCATGTTGAACTTGATCTGATTTACTGGATGGCCATTTAGTAAAGACAGATTTTCCGGGAATACAGGACTTCCGGATAAAATGGTCTGATTAAGAGTATCAGAAAGGATGTAAATTTGTTCCTGGCTGTGTTCGCCGCCCTCGCAGGTCTTTAGATCTGCATATAATTTAATTCTGCCGTCAGGGGAAAGAATGGTCTTCTTTGTGGGATAATAGGGCATTTTTAAGCAGGCAAGCTTTGTGGATGGTCTTTCATTATCAAGCATATAAAGTTTTCCCGCTTTGATTAAGTATTTCATAGAAGTTTCCTTTCAGGTTGTTTATTCCTTTACAAGTATAGCACTTGATGGTTTATAATTAAAATAGTATAATTTTATCAAAAACATATGATATTAGCTATAATAACAGGAGGTATCCCAATGTCCATACGCCATTTGCGTATATTTCTTACTGTGTGTGAATGCAATAACAGTATAACCAGAGCAGCGAAAAAACTATATATGACTCAGCCATCGGTTTCTGTAGCCATACAGGAACTTGAAAAATATTATGGAATTGTGTTATTTGACCGTATATCCAGAAGGCTTTATCTGACTGAGGCAGGCAGACAGTTTCTGGAATATGCCCAGCGTATATTCGCGCTCCTAGATGATATGGAGAAGGGGATCAGAAACTGGGATACCATCGGGGTGCTGCGGGTCGGAGCAAGTATCACCATTGGTTCCCAGTTCATGCCAAGCTATGTGGAAAAATTTTCAGCAATGTATCCGGAAGCGGAAGTGCAGGTGTTTATCGGAACTTCCCATCAGCTGGAGCAGAAGCTTCTAAGCAATGAACTGGATTTTGCACTGGTGGAGCGACCGGTTCATGAAAGCTCCCTGCTTGCAGAGCCTTATATGGAAGATTCCCTTGCAGTCATTGCTCCGGGCCGTCACCCCTATTACCAGGGACAGGTGCTGAAAAAGGAAGAGTTAAGCGATCAGAAATTTCTTCTGCGTGAACATGGGAGTGGGACCAGAGAGCTGTTTGAAGAAGTGATGGAAAAATTAAGTATTACGGTAAAGCCGGTATGGGAAGGAATGAGTACAACCGCACTGGTCAATGCAGTCATTCATGGACTTGGAATTGCCGTTGTGCCAAAGCGTATGGTATCCGGACCATTGGAGAAAAGACTGGTTTACCAGCTGGAAATAGAGGAAGCTGAATTTAAACGGTACTTCTATATCGTCCATCACAAAGACAAGCTTTTAACCAGGACGATTCATGAATTCATTGATCTTTGCAGGTGTTACGAACTGGACTTCCCCATGCCCAAATACAACGGACTATAAAAAACACTAATTTATGCAACTATTTGCAGGAACATTTGGTTATATTTACAATGACATTTTCGGGTGATATAATCTGATTCACAATATACAAACGTTTGTATCAAAATAAAATTGTATATTATATCCAACCCGGGCTGAGAAATCTCTCATATGTATGGCGCAATACATGTGAAATCAGATTCATTACATTCTTTCATGAAAAAGGAGATAAAAAAATGTCTAAAGTAAAAAAATGGAAAACCATATTCCCTGCAATCTGCGTTCCTATGAATGATGACTATAGCATTAATGAAGCTGAACTCAGAAAATATGTCAGCTGGCTTGCCGGTTTTGATGAGATTGAAGGTTTAGTCTGCAACGGGCATACCGGAGAGGTAACGGGTTTAAACAGAAAAGAACGAAAAAGAGTGGTTGAAATTGTAGCAGATGAGGTTGGCGACAGACTGACGATCATTTCAGGAATCAACTGTGAAAATACGGTTGAGTCCATTGAGATGGCAAAAGAGGTAAAGGAAGCCGGCGCGGATGGTATTCTGCTTATGCCTCCTCATATGTGGCTTCGCTTTGGAATGCATCCGGATGCACCTTTTAACTACATAAAAGACGTGGCAGACGGCGCAGATATCGATATTATTATCCATTTATATCCCGCAATCAGTAAGGCATTTTATCCGGTAGATACTCTGGTTAAGATGTGTAAAGAAATCGATCATGTAAAGGCGATTAAGATGGGAACCCGTGTGACACCATTGTATGAAAATGATGTCCGGATTCTGCGCAGGGAAGCTCCCCACGTTTCTCTTATTACCTGCCATGATGAAAGCCTGATGTCTTCTCTTACATTCCCTGGTATGGATGGTGCATTAATCGGTTTTGCGGCATGTATTCCGGAACTGATTACAGAAGCATTTAAAGCTTATAAAGCAGGAGACTTTAAAAAGATTCATGAATATGATGATAAGATTTTCCCCATCTCCAGAGCGATTTACGGCGGAGGACAGCCGTCAGGAGAAGCACATGCCCGTATGAAAGAGGCTCTTTATCAAAGAGGAATCTTTTCTTCAGCGCTGATGCGCCGGCCGGTGCTCCCGTTAACGGCTGAGGAGAAGGCCCAGGTATCAGAGGGCTTAAAAGGAAGCGGCTATACATCCAAAATTACTCTTTAAGTAATTGGCACGTCAGGTGGAGGTCAGTTCATGGAAAATAATCTAAGTGCAGCTGCCGTATCATTAGATGCAGCCTTTGACAACTCAGCTATAAAAACTCTGCCGTTTCTGGAGTTAGTGAAGAGAATCGGTCCGGGACTTGTACTTACCGGAATTGTTATCGGCCCGGGCGCCATTACAACTGCAGCCATGCTGGGAGCCAGATATGGTTATGCAATGCTTTGGCTGTTCATTCCCATTTTGTTTATGGGGGTCACATTCTTACTTACTACTTATCGGATTGCGCTGCTCACTGGTAAACCGATTATCCATGCAATCCGTCATTATTATGGAGGAAAAGCCGCAGTTTTTGTAGGAGTTGCCTCATTTTTATCGTGTATGTTTTTCACAATGGGGAATATATCCGGGTCAGGATCAGGTATGAATCTGATTTTTGGTATGGACTGGAAATCAGGAGCAATCATTATGATTGCAATTACTGTACTCTGCTACCTGACAAAGGGGGTATATTCCAAGGTGGAAAAAGGCATTACAATCTGTATTATTGGTATGATTTTCGCTTATTATGCCACGCTGGTAAAGGCTGGGGGGCCTTCCTTTGGAGAGTTGGGAAGTGGTCTCACACATTGGACATTTCCAGCTGGAAGTCTGGCGACTGCCCTGGGATTTATCAGCACCAATGCGTCTGTTACCACAGGTGTTTACGGCACTTACCTTGGAAAAGAAAAGAAGTGGGAGAAAGAAGATTTGTTTAACGGTGCAATGCTGGTTGATTCTATCACACATATTGTAGGAGTGATCTTAATCAGTGGGGCAGTCATGCTTGTAGGCGCAATCGTTCTTCACCCGGCAGGAATAGTAATTAAAAATCCTGCTGAATTAGGAGAAATGATGGTGCCGCTGCTGGGGAAGACAGCCTATGTGGTTATGGGAATTGCACTTTTAGCAGCTGCTTTTTCTTCTCTTCTTGGTAATACTCACCGCACGGTTGTTTTGCTGAACGCCGGTTTTGACAAGCCTACCAATCTGGATCATAAAAGTATTAAAATTGGTTCTATGATTGTTCTTGCAATCGCCGCTGTAATTTGCTTTTCCTATAATGGGTCGCCAACCCAGCTGATTCTTTTTGCCAATATTATGACAGCCGTTGCAACTCCGGTATCTGGCTTCTTTGTATGTATGCTGATCTGGAATAAGGATGTAAATAAAGGTGTGAAGCAGCCTAAAATATTAGGAATCTGCATGGTAATCAGCTACATATTCTGTCTGGTACTGACTATTTCAGCTCTTAGTACGGCTCTGCCCAAATTTGCTGAATCTATAATGAAATTATTCTCCTGATCAACAGTTTTAAATGAAAGTCTTTGGAGGGCTGTCCGGCCGCTGAAGACTTTTATTTGTATCAACCATCACATCTTGTTGACAGGAAAATTTTGTGTGGTATAAAAGATTTAAAGCGATTTATTGTATTGTGAAAGGAGACTGGTAACATGGCAACATTAAAAGATGTGGCAAGGTTGGCCAATGTAGATGTCAGCACTGTTTCAAGAGCCCTCAATCATACCTCTTATGTCCATCCTGAGACAAAGAAAAAAATATATGCCGCTGTGGAGCAGCTTAGCTATAAGCCAAATCTGCTGGCCAAGGGGCTGAGACAGGGAAAACGGCACACCATTGGTGTTGTTATACCGGAAATCAATTTTTCCATCTTTGGGGAAATGGTACAGGGGATCGAAATCCAGGCAAGAAAAATGGGATACAGTATCATCATATGCAATACAAAAGACAGGCAGGATGCAGAAGAAGAGTGTTTAAACAGGCTCCGGAACGGACTGGTGGATGGAATCTTAATAGCGGCAACCGGGCAGAACGGGCGGCTGCTAAGGGATATAAAAAGCAGTGGTATTTCAGTGATGCAGATAGTAAGAAATCAGGACAGCATATTAAGCAGTGTTGTAGCGGATTATTATGCCTGCGGCTATCAGGGGGTTAAATATCTTTATGGAAAGGGCTGCCGTCATATTGGCTTTATTAATGGTTCAATGGAAATTATCCCATACAAAGAACGGTATAAGGGCTACCGGAAAGCAATTCGGGAGCTGTCATCAACAGAACATGTGGCTGATTCCCCATTTCCCCAAAAAGATTATTTTAAAAATGGATATAGCGGAATTCTGGAGCTTATGGAGAAAGACACAGCACTGGATGGTATTATGGTAGCCGTGGATATGCAGGGGCTGGGGGCAATCAGAGCTTTAAAGGAGCGGGGGATAAAGGTTCCGGAGGAGGTGAAGGTCATCAGCCTGACGGGACATTCCATCGGAGGGATGCTGGAAACTGCAATGACTTCCATGGAGGTTCCTGCAAAAGAGATGGGGGAAGAGGTTACCAGGATGATTATTTCCGACATCGAAGGTGGGGCGGATAAAAAAAACAGCCCGTTTCATAAAGTATTTGAAGCTTCTCTTATTGAGAGAGAAACAACTTAGACCTTGAAACAGGCTGATGATCAGGTTTATGACAGTTGGTTCTTATTTCTGCCGGATTTCCACAAAAGGATAAAACCTGCAAGAGCTACAAACAGGGAGATAAACTGGGAGGTTGATAAGCTTCCAACAGAACCCCTGATTAAATCACCCCGGTAAAATTCAATTGCAAATCTCCCCAGGCTGTAAAAAATCAGATAAAAAGCACTGACTCTTCCGGCAGGAGGATTTTTCCGCGCCAGTGCCAGCAGTACAAGAAAGTTTGCAAAATCAAAGACACTGGATACAATCTGAGTCGGCAGCAGCGGGATTCCGTTAGGTGCAAACTGAGAACTCTGAAAGATAATGGAAAAAGGTCCGGAGGTCTGACGCCCATAACAGCATCCGGCAAGAAGACATCCGATTCTTCCAAACCCCTGTGCCAGTGCAATTGACGGGACTACAAGATCCAGATAACGGATTGGGCTTATTTTTTTTATACGGCAGTAAACAAATCCGACCCCAATACCCCCGATGATTCCTCCATACACTACAAATCCGGTAGAGATATCAAGTAAAAGTCTGGGATTACTTCTGATCTCATCAAATATAGTAACGTAGTAAAGAAGCTTGGCACAGATAAGGCCGCCTCCGGCTCCCAGAATAAGCAGATAGAATAAGTGATCCGGTTCCAGCCCAGCCTTTTTGGCGCGGTATTCTGCTGTTAAGTAGGCAGCGGCAATTCCAATGCCGATCATAAGACCGTATCCGTGAAACGTAAAACCCCCGATGGAGAATAAATCGTTATACATGGTTATCTTCCTTCTTTTATCTTTAGAATAAAAACGAAGTTATTATATCATATCTTTTAAAACATTGCAAAGAAAGCCGAAAGTCTCCAGTATATCATACAATATACAAAATGGTCATTTCCTTTAATTTCTCATTCATCTGCTGCCTTAAAAACAGCTCCCCATCCTCTTTTAAATCATTTTTGTAACAATATTTTCCCCTGCCTCTTCCCGTCATTAAGTCTTTGTCATAAAGTTTTCCTGCGTCAGGAAATGCCTCACTGTTAATGGCATTGTGAACAAAGCTGTAAGTCATGAAAATTATTTCAACCAGAGCAGTCCGTTTTACCTTTTCACTTAACTGCATGGAAAGAATTGCAATCAGTTCAGAATAAAGCTGTTTCCAGTCGTCAGTTAATATGACAGGTGCAATTAAGATTCCAACCCGGTAACCGGCATCGCACATTTTGTTTAATGCAGTAATTCTTGCATTTAATCCGGAAGTTCCAGGTTCGAACATAGTTATGATGGACTGGGGATTCACGCTCATACGCATGATAATGCGCCCTCCGTGGTTTAAATTAAGAAGAGGGTCCACCTGATTAAATTTAGTTGGAAAGGTTAAAAAGCCTTTGTCTGTTTTTCCGAACTGTTCAATGGTCCATGATAAATTGCCGGTAATAGTATTTTCCAGAACCAGATCACTGTTGCTGCCAATCTCATAAGTGTTATCTTTTACAGATTTAGCCTGATGATTGATTATTTTATTCAGCATCTGTTCCCGGTTCACAAACAGGCGCAGATAGGAACATTTGTTGTAGTTGCAGACCAGATAGCAGTAGTGGCACATGGCAGTACAGCCAGAAGAAGTATAAGGGACAAGATAATCCGAAACTTTATGGTTTGGAACGTAGTTATGGGTTTTTCTGACTCCAATGACCAGCAGCCGTTTTAGTTCAGGGAAATCCTTGTTCGGCCGGGTACGCAGTTCATCTATTTTATTATGGCTTTCAATGGGGATCCATGGTATATCTTTATATTTCTCTTTCAATAATCCACCTAACTCATAGTTCAGGGAATCTGGTTCAAAATAAATTTTATCTGGAAACATGTTGGTTAACCTCCTGTTTCCATTTATTATGTGGAGAAAAAATTCGGATATCCCATGTAAAAATGCACAAAAAAACGACCAAAATCTGTGTGATATTACAAAAATTTAATAACGAACATATAAAACACAAACGAACATATAAGCCTATTGAAAATCAACATTAATCATGTTAATATGGCATTACAGAAACAAAACGAACATAAAAAACAGGCATTAAGATCAAAGGAGAAGGTAGTATGAGCAAGGTGAGTGAAACGACCAGAGAATCATGGATTATGAGCACGTTTCCAGAGTGGGGAACCTGGCTGAATGAAGAGATTGAAAGCGAGGAAGTAAAACCCGGCACTGTGGCGATGTGGTGGTTAGGCTGTACGGGAATCTGGTTTAAAACGCCAGGTGGCTGTAATTTAACCATCGACTTATGGTGTGGAAATGGAAAACGTACCCATGGAGACGGAATGATGGCAGAAGGGCATCAGATGGCTAATATGTGCGGTGCCAGGAAAATGCAGCCCAATTTAAGAGCAGTGCCTTTTGTCATTGATCCATTTGCCGTCAAAAAGGTGGATGGAGTTTTAGCAACTCATTATCATCAGGATCACATGAGCGCTGAGTATGCAGCTCACGTGATTCAAAGCGGCATGACCACCACTGACGAAAATGGAAAGGAGATTCCGGTTCCATTTATCGGTCCTTTAAAATCTGTGGAGACCTGGATCAAATGGGGAGTTCCAAAAGAACGGTGTAAAGTAGTGCGTCCGGGAGATACCATAAAGATCAAGGACGTGGAAATCGTAGTGCTTGATTCCTTTGACAGAACCTGTCTTGTAACAACGGACTCCACCGGAGCGGACAGAGAAGAACTGACCGGAATCTGTCCAACCGATATGGACGATAAGGCGGTAAATTACTTAATCAAAACGCCAGGCGGCAATATCTATCACAGCGGTGATTCCCATTATTCCATCTATTTTGCAAAGCATGGAAAGGATCATAAGGTTGATGTGGCGTTTGGCTCCTATGGAGAAAATCCGGTAGGTATGGCCGATAAGATGACCTCCTGCGATGTACTTCGCATGGCGGAGGCATTAAACTGTGATGTGGTGATTCCCATTCACTATGATGTGTGGAGCAACTTTATGGCTGATGTCAACGAAATCCGGGTGCTTTATGATATGAAAAAGGACCGTCTGGATTACCGGTTCCATCCGTTCTTCTGGGAAGTGGGCGGAAAATATGTCTATCCAGCAGACCGAGAGAAAAAAGCCTATCATCACCCCAGGGGATTTGAGGATTGCTTTGAAGCTCCTCAGAACATACCATATCGGTCCTGTTTATAAACAATTGGGGAGGGTTCGTCATGCTGTTAAAAGAGTTTGTGGAACTGGGGCATTACAAATTCGCTGAGGAAGCGGCAAACTGGGAGGATGCGGTCCGGATGAGCTGTGAGACCTTAGAGGCGGATGGAACCGTTGAGGCAGATTATAAGGAAGAAATCATTGAATGTATCAGGAAATATGGACCTTATATTATTATCATGCCCAATGTAGCCATGCCACATTCGCAGGAAGGTGCAAAAGGGGTGCACAAAACTGCGATTGGATTTATGAAGCTGAATAAGCCGGTCAGCTTTGAACCGGGGGACAAGGAAAAGGATGCCAGGCTTTTCTTTACCCTTGCTTCCTGTAATCCGGAGCAGCATTTGGTAAATATGACAAGGCTGTCGGAACTGTTAATGAATGAAGGGGCGGTGGAAGCACTGTTAAGTGCCAATTCATCAGAGGATTTAATCAAAATCCAGAGCGATTATCTGGATTCATAATGGGGAGGGTTTCTTATGGATATTTTATTAAAGATTTGGTCGTATTTTGCAGTCAATGTATTACAGCAGCCGGCTTTTATGATTGGTCTGATTGTTATGATCGGTTACATACTGCTGGGAAAACCCTGGTATGATGTTCTTGCAGGAGTGATTAAGGCAACCGTAGGTTATTTGATTCTGACTGTGGGTTCCGGGGGCTTAGTCAGTAATTTCCGTCCGGTGCTTGTCGGTTTAAAAGACCGGTTCAACATGAACGCAATGGTAATTGATCCTTACTTTGGACAGAATGCCGTAACAGCAGGAGTGGAAGAGGTGTTTGGCAAGGCATTCGGCAATGCCATGATCCTGCTTTTAATCGCATTCATCGTAAATATTCTTCTGGTACGTTTCAGTAAGGTGACCAAGTTAAGAGCCCTGTTTACCACTGGTCATGTACAGGTACAGCAGGCGGCTACCGCTTACTGGCTCATCCTCTTTGCCTGCCCGTTTTTATTAAACAATAATGCTGCCCTCCTGGCAGTAATGGCACTGATTCTTGGGGCGTACTGGGCAGTCGGTTCAAACTTAACCATCAAGCCCTGTCAGGAACTGACTGATGGCGCTGGTTTTTGCCTGGCACATCAGCAGATGTTCGGCATTGCATTTAATACCTGGCTGGCAGAAAAACTGTTTGGCAAAAAGAAAAACGGGAAAGAAATTAAGAAGATTGACGAGATTGAGCTTCCCGGATTCATGTCCATATTCAATGAAAACATGGTATGTACCTCCATACTGATGATGGTTTTCTTCGGAGCAATTCTATGTATATTAGGAAGGGATTATCTGGTGGAACAAAAGTTTATGAAAGAGGGCGCAAGTATGGTCTTCTATGTCATTCAGACCTGCCTTTACTTCTCTGTTTACTTAGCAATCCTTCAGCTGGGAGTCAGAACCTTCGTCACTGAGCTGACCGCTTCCTTCCAGGGAATTGCAGATAAGCTCCTTCCTGGTTCTCTTCCCGGAGTTGACTGTGCTGTTGTATTCGGATTTGGTTCTGCCAATGCGGTACCTCTTGGTTTCCTTGCAGGATTTGCCGGTCAGATTCTGGCAATTATCGCATTGATTGTCTTAAAGAGCCCGGTTCTTGTAATCTGCGGTTTCGTTCCTGTATTTTTTGACAATGCAACCATTGCCGTATTTGCCAATGAAAAAGGTGGAATTAAGGCAGCTCTTTTGTTACCGTTCTTCTCCGGTATCTGTCAGGTATTCGGTTCGGCAATCATTGCAGGCTGGGTTGGAATGGCAGCTTATGGCGGATACTTGGGTATGTGGGACTGGGCCGTTGTATGGCCGGTTATGACAGCAGTCATGAAGTTCTTAAGCTATGCCGGAGTGCTGATTGTAGTGGTTGTTTTACTGGCGATTCCCCAGATTCAGTATCGGAAGGATAAAAAAGGTTATTTCCTTATTACAGAAAATTACGAAGCCTATAAAGAATTAAAAGGAATCAAATAGAAGTCAGGAGAAGGAAAATGTCAAAAGAAAATATGAGTTTTATGGTTTGCTGTGCCAATGGGGCCGGCTCCAGTCTGATGATGAAAATGACCATGCAGAAGGTACTTGATAAGGCGGGAATTAAGCCCGCCAAAGTTCATCACTGCGCCTTATCGGAAGGAAAAACGGCAGCCACTCAGTACGATGTTGTCTTTTGCGCACAGAATTTTGTCAGCATGTTTAAAGGGGCACAGGAAAAAGGGACCCTGGTAATTGGTCTTAGAAATATCATGTCTCCCCAGGAGATGGAACAAAAAATGAAGGAAAATGGAATTCTTTAATTTCAATCAAAACGAACATAAAACAAGTGACACAGGCTTCTGAACAGGCTATAATGAGGATAAAGAATCATATCTTTATGAGTTGAGAGGGAAAACAATGAAAAAAGACAGAGCTTGTGTTGAGAACAGAAGGAGCCGCATCCTGGAACTGATGGAAAAGAATCCCAGGGTGCGGGTAGATGAACTGGCGGAAGCATTAGAGGTATCTCTTATTACCATACGCAGGGATTTGCAGTATTTAGAAGATAAGAAGCTTCTTGTACGCACCCATGGAGGCGCCATTGCTTCCGGCAGTCCAGTCGATGAGGTATCCTTATATAGGAGGCTGATTGCTGAATTTGCCGCGAAGTTCGTAACCGATAATGATACGCTGTTTATTAATACCAGCAGCAATGCATTAAAGATACTGGAATACATTAACTGTTCCAATGTAACCGTCATTACCAATAACGGAAAAGCCATTCACTGTGAGCACTCCCAGGAAGTAAACGTTGTGCTGACAGGGGGGGAACTGCGCTATCCCAAAGAAGCGATGGTAGGAGATTTTGCATTACGTAATTTACAGACAATCTACGCGAAGAAAGCATTTATCGGCTGTTCCGGTATCAGCGGGGAAAACGGCATGACAACGGAGATCTTCAACGAGGTCAGCATCAATGAAATGATGGCAGGCCATGCAACCCAGGATGTTTATGTCCTGGCCGATCACACAAAGATCGGGAAGAACAGCAGCTTTGTCAGCTGCCCCATCGAAAAAATCAAGTATTTAATCACCGATGAAAAAGCATCATCAGAAGCTCTGGATCTAATCAGGGAAAAAGGGGTGGAAGTATTTGTAGTCCGCCGGTCAGATTTTTAAATCAATCATAGTGGAACAATGCCCGGGCGTCCATGTTGATTGCATCTTTCGTGGAGGCAAATTTATGGAAAAGGCATATACCCTTGGCTTATATGAGAAATCCATGCCTGAGTGGCTTGGATGGAAAGAAAAACTGGAAGCAGCAAAAGCGGCCGGTTATGATTTTGTGGAAATCAGCATTGATGAAACAGACGAAAAGTTAAGCCGTTTATCCATGTCACAGGCAGAACGGCTGGAATTAATTAATACCATGAAGATTGTGGGACTGCCCATCCGCACCATGTGCTTAAGCGGGCACCGCAAATATCCTCTTGGAAGCCATGATCCCGCTGTACGGGAAAAGGGTATGGAGATTATGGAGAAAGCAATTCAGCTGGCAGATGATCTGGGGGTCAGAATCATCCAGCTGGCAGGCTATGATGTATATTATGAGGATTCAAGCGAAGAGACGAAGCAGTATTTTCTGGAAAATCTGAAGAAAGCCACGGAGATTGCAGCGCGCCTAGGAGTTGTACTGGGATTTGAGACCATGGAAACGGAATTCATGAATACAGTGGAAAAATCCATGGAATATGTAAAGCTGGTATCGTCTATGTATTTAAACGTCTATCCGGATATCGGGAATATTACCAATGCCGCCAAAACTTACGGAACCAATGCCTTAGATGACTTACGCGCAGGGAAAGGTCATCTGGTTGCCATGCATTTAAAAGAAACCGTTCCTGGAAAATTCAGGGAGATTCCATTTGGGACAGGGCATGTGGATTTTGAAAGTGCCATTCAAACAGCCTGGGAACTGGGAATCAGAAAATATGTGGCAGAGTTTTGGTATGCTGGCAATTGCCGGTGGATGAGAGAACTTTACGACGCAAATAAGCGGATGACTGAGATTCTGGATAAACAATGCCTGAAGGAGAGTGTGCAATGAAAGCAGAGAAAAAGGTATTAGGGCATTTAACAAAATGTTATTCGGTTGCTCCCCTCAATTATAAAGGGACAGAACATTTTCTGGTAGCAGCGGAAAAGGAAGATCCCTGTCTTATATTTGATATGGAAGGAAATATGGTGGATACTGTATGGGAAGAACCAGGCGGCACTATGTCCATGGTACAGGTTCCCGATACAGACGGACAGTTTCTGGCAACCCAGCGGTTTTATTCTCCCAATGACTCCCAAGAGGCAGTCATCGTTCTGGTAACCCCGGATCGTTGGGGTAAGTGGGAGATAAAGACCATTGCAGCCCTTCCTCATGTCCATCGGTTTGACATACTAAAAAGGGGAAGGACACTCTATCTTCTTGCGTGTACATTAAAATCCGGCCATGAGTATAGGGAAGACTGGTCCAGTCCGGGCAGAGTCTATGCTGCAGTGCTTCCGGAGGATCTTTCGGGGCTTTGTGAGTCCGGTTCTTTGCAATTTGAAGTGATTCAGGAAGGACTTTTTAAGAATCACGGCTATTACCGGGTGGAGGAAAACGGAGTAGATACGGGACTGGTGTCCTGTGAAGGAGGAGTCTTTCAGTTTGTTCCGCCGTCTCAAAAAGGGGAAAAGTGGGAGGTGCATAAGCTGCTTGACACTCCTGCCAGTGACGGTGTTTTAATCGATTTTGATGAGGATGGGGAAAAGGAGCTTGCTGTATTGTCCCCCTTCCATGGTGACTGCATTTCCATTTATAAAAAATCGGAAGGCAGCTATAAAAAGGTATATGAATATGAGAAAAAGGCAGAGTTTTCCCATGGGATATTTGGAGGAAGCTTATGCGGGAAGCCTGCTTTGGTGGTGGGACACAGGCAGGGAGAGAGAAATCTCCTTTGCTTTACCTGGAATAAAGAACGTAAGACATATCAATGGGAGATCTTAGACCGGGACTGTGGACCTGCCAATGTCCTGCATATGAAAAAAGACGGGGAAGATCTGTTAATCAGTGCAAACCGTGAAATCGATGAAATTGCCATGTACCGGATTACACCGTAGGTGGAATAACGTGGTTTCTAAAAGAGAATAGACAATTATACCTTTGTGAAGTATACTGAAATTAAGTTGAACAGCAGATTTATCCATAAATTTTCTGCTGAGACACAAAGGAGGAATTGTCATGAAGAGCATAAAAAACAAAATATTTCTTTACATGGCTTTAACTGTTTTTATTTCACTTACAGTAGTTGGCGGCATCAGTATTTATTTGAATTATTACAGTATGATCGGAACCATGAACCAGTCCATGACGGAACTGGCTGAGACAGCGTCTGAGCGGGTGGCAAAGGAACTGGATATTTATAAGAATCTTGCTTATGAAGCGGGAAGCATTGCAAGACTGGCCAATCCGGATACGAGTGTTGATGAAAAGAAGTCTATTATTGATCAGAGAGCCAAGACTCACGAATTCCAGAGAGGGAATATTATAGGGACCGACGGTATCAGCATTTTTGATGGAAAAGACTATTCGGACCGGGATTATTTTAAGCGTTCAATCAAAGGAGAGATGGCGGTATCGGAACCATTAATCAGCAAGGTTACAGGGCAGATGACCATTATTATATCAGCCCCTTTGTGGGAGCAGGGAATCCCGGGAACGAAAGTGGTAGGAGTTGTTTATTTTGTTCCCAAGGAAACCTTTTTAAATGATATCGCTGCTTCCATACAGGTCAGCAAGGGATCCAATGCCTATCTTCTTAATCAGACAGGGAAGGTAATTGCCGATCCCAATATGGATAAGGTTACCAATGGAATCAATGTCCAGGAAAGTGCTTCAAAGGACTCAGGGCTTGCACAGCTTGCAGCAATTGAAGCAGAGATGACCCAGGGGAAAAGCGGTTTCGGACGTTATGAAAACCAGGGGCATAAGATGTTTCTTTCCTATGCGCCGATCGCAGGAACGGATGGCTGGAGCATTGGAATCAGTGCACCCATGTCAGATTTCATGGGATCCACAAAAACAGCCAGCGGGATTACTCTTTTCCTGATTGCAGTATTTCTCGTAGTTGCGGGAATCGTATCCGCTGTTCTGGCAGGCAAGATAGCAAGCCCCATTACTTCCTGTGCAAACCGGTTAAAGCGGCTGGCAGAGGGAGATCTTGATTCTCCTGTAACAGAGGTGAAAGACAAAGATGAAACAGGTATTCTTGCAGATGCAACCAGGGAACTTGTTTCCAGACTTGGGATGATTATTAAAGATGTGGATTATGTTCTTCATGAGATGGCGGCAGGGGATCTGACAGTCAGCACCACCTGTGACGCTGCTTATGTAGGGGGATTCAAAGGCATACACGAGGCGATGCATCAGTTAAAGGCGCAGCTGGGAGATACTCTTTTAAACATCAGCCGTTCTTCCGGTGAAGTGGCAGCAGGAGCGGATCAGGTATCTGCAGGTGCTCAGGCGCTGTCTCAGGGAGCTACGGAACAGGCAGGCTCCATAGAGGAACTGGCTGCCACCCTGGGGGATATATCAAAGCAGGTAGAAGGAAATGCAAGAAATGCCAGGGAGGCCAGTAACAAAGCGAAAGATATGGCTGAGGAGTTAAGCAGTGGAAAAGAGCAGATGCGAAAGATGACAAAAGCCATGGATGAGATTTCCCAGACGTCTGGGGAAATCGGAAAAATAATAAAGACGATTGAAGACATCGCTTTCCAGACCAATATTCTGGCACTGAACGCGGCAGTAGAAGCTGCAAGGGCAGGGGAAGCAGGAAAGGGCTTTGCAGTGGTTGCAGATGAAGTAAGAAATCTGGCTTCCAAGAGTGGGGAAGCATCAAAGAATACATCTGCCCTGATCGAGAATTCTTACCAGTCTGTGCAAAATGGAGCACTGATTGCGGCAGAAACAAAAGAGTCGCTGGATCGGATCGCGGCCTCTTCTGAAAGTACCGTATCTTTGATCAATGAAATTTCCAATTCGTCAGCAGAGCAGGCTGTTTCCATTGGTCAGGTAAATCAGGGGATTGATCAGATTTCCAGTGTGGTTCAGACAAACTCCGCTACGGCCGAAGAGAGTGCAGCAACCAGTGAGGAACTTTCCGGTCAGGCACAGATTTTAAAGAATTTAATCGACCGATTTCGACTTTAATCGATTTTATTAAAATAGCGTTAAGATTTCCTCCAATCTCTATCTTTTTATAGCATATATTACTAAAATAGAAGGGTAGAAGGAGGGAAGAATTATGGGGTTCATGATTGTTTTGCTTATGGTGGTATATGCTGTTATCGGTGGACTGACAACGCTTTATCTGTTTTTCAGCTTCCCGGCAGTGATCATTTGGAAATTTTACAGAAAACTGAAATATGGAATTTCTGTCTTTAACTGAACATGCAAGGAAAAGAAACAGGCACCAGATCATTCTGATATCAGGAACTCTGGTGCCTGTTTCTTAAAAATCAGATATTGGTAAGACGTTCAAATAAATTGTTTACATTGATTCGGCCGTATCCCCAGACATTATTTGGATAAACTTCTGAGGGGCTTCTCACGGCACCCCTTATAATTAACCGGTTGACGTCATATCCGGTCAGAGAAGTATAGTTGCCTCTTGGAATTCCCCATTCAAGTACCATGGCAATAATTCCTGCTGCATGGGCGCAGGCAGCTCCGGTGCCGGTTGCAGTCCCGTATTGGTTGCCGGGAGCAGCACAGGGAATCTGGTAGCCGGGTGCTGCAATATCCGGCTTAACCAGGCCGCTTCTGGTATAACCCCTGCTGGATTCAGGAAGAATGCCATCGTTAAACTGATTATAAGCTGTTACGGTCAGCTGGTTGGCACCATTGCCCGGGGAGGTGATGGTAGTATCCGGATTCGGTGCTAAAAAATAGGTGTTGTCAGATATGATTGATCCGCTTGGGAGCCAGCAATGAAACGAAAAGGATTCATTTTCAAGACTCTGAGCCCGTAAAGACCACACACCAGGCTGAGGGTTTAAAAAACGGATTAAAATAAGCTGATCTCCGGTTTCCTCTTCAAAGATAATATTGTTCACCCAGACCACACTCTGGGTGAAAATGAAATTGAATTTCCGGCAGTCTGAGATGGAAGGATAAATACGCTGGGTCGATTCCCTGTTTGGCGTAGAGATATCAATGGAGATTCGGTCTGGTGCGTATGGCCAGATTTCCATCCAGAATTCTTTGTCATTATCTCCAATTCTCAATTCAAAATCATTATAAAACGGCACAGTGGACGTACTGTTAAAATAATGCCTTTGTGTATTTCCTTCATTTCCTGCGGAGACAGACACGCCAATTCCTGGAAGCTGTACCAGATAAGTTAAATAACTGCTTAATGTACCTTTGCCATCATGACTGCCCTGACTTGTGCCAAGTGCAATACAAATAACAAGGGGAAGACTCAGTTTCTGCGCTGTCAGAAAGAGATATCTGATCCCCAGCAAAATGTCTGATTCCTGGAAGCAGTATGTATCTTTTGGTATGGTAAACACATTTTTTAAGTTTTCTTTTGCATCTTTCAGCTTCACAATTACAATCTGGGAATTGGGAACCACTCCTGCAAAGACCTCATCAGAACTGGCGCTGCCTGCTGCAATGCTTGCCATAGCTGTTCCGTGACCGTTGGTATCAGTAGATGGAACAATGGAAAGTGGATCTTCTGAGGTTAAGGCCAGATTGATGGCCTCTCTGTTATATTCACTGCCGAAGGTAAAACCTTCCGGAATATTTCCGGTCTGCACGGTCTGATCCCATATAGAAACGATACGGGAGGTTCCGTCGTTATTACGAAATGCGTTATGCTGGTAGTCAATGCCGGTATCCACAAAGCCCATTAAAATGCCCTGACCGGTCAGATTCAAAAATGGGTTTCTCTGAACCGTGCCAATCCCCGATTTTTCTATACTGATGGTGGATTCAAGAGTATAAAGGGAGGGAAAGGTGTTATAGGGGTGTGTTCCTAAATCACAAGGATCCGTTCCGGTTGTGGGAATATGAAGCAGTGAGCTTCGCTCTGTAAGTGGTGTGATATTGTCTCCCGTATCATAGGAGGGGACCGAAATATTATTAATGATTAAGTCGTAATAATTATTATCCAGTATTTTATTCAAAATCAGGCCTCCTCACCACACCAATATTAAGAATTAAAACACCCGTTTAAGACAACCGGATCAGATATTGGTCAGCCTTCGAAACAGGTTATTTACATCAAGCCGGCCATATCCCCAGATGTTGTTTGGGTAGGTGATAGAACTGTCACGTGTAGCTCCCCGGATCAACAGCCGGTTCACGTCATTTCCGGTCATGGATGTGTAATTCCCCCTTGGTATTCCCCATTCAAGTATCATGGCGATGGCTCCCGCTGTGTGAGCAGCAGCGGCACCAGTTCCAGTCATGGTTCCATAAAGATTTCGCGGAATCGCACATGGTATCTGATATCCGGGAGCGGCAATGTCTGGCTTTATCAGCCCGTTTCTTGTATAACCTCTGCTGGATTCAATGAGAATACTGTCATTAAACTGATTATAGGCAGTAACGGTCAGCTGACTGATTCCATCTCCGGGAGAGGTAATGGTAGTATCCGGATTCGGATTTAAAAAAAATGTGTCATTTGTAATAATATCACCGGAAGGAAGCCAGGAATGAAATGAAATGGGTTCATTTTCCATGCTTTGTACCCGGATATTCCAAACTCCCGCAAGGGGATTTTGAAAACGCAGAAGAATCAGCTGATCGCCGGATTCTTCTTCAAATATAAAGTTATTTACCCACACGGTACTTCCTGTAAAAATAAATTCAAACTTTCTGCAGGAACCAATGGTAGGGTAAATGGGCTGAGTGGATTCTCTGTTTGGAGTGGAAACATCTATGGATACACGGCCCAGTGCATAAGGCCAGATTTCCATAAAAAACAAGGAATCATTTTCTCCTATTCTTAATTCAAAGTTATTATAATAAGGCGGCGCTGTGGTACTGTTAAAATAATGACGTCTGTCATTGCCTTCATTTCCTGCTGAAACAGATATCCCGATTCCCGGCAGTCTGGAAAGATAATTTAAATAGTTGCTAAGTGCATCTGTGCCGTCATGACCTCCCTGGCTGCTGCCAAGGGCAATGCAGATAACTAACGGGCGGCTTGCATTTTGTGCATATGTTTCAAGATACCGGACACCCAGCATAATGTCAGATTCCTGGTAGCACAATACGTCCGGCTTTACAAAGTTCATACTCCTTAAATTCTGTTTGGGATCCTTTAGCTTTACAACAACCAGTTCCGCTTCCGGCACCACACCGGTAAAGGAATTCTCCGGATTGTACCTTCCTGCAATAATGCTTGCAACGGAGGTTCCGTGTCCTACGGTGTCGACAGAAGGTACAAGCGATAAGGGATCATCTGATCTCAGAGCAATATTAATGGATTCTCTGTTATATTCTGTTCCAAATGTAAATCCCACCGGCGGATTGTTGCTTTGAATGGATTGATCCCAGATAGAAAGAATTCTGGAAGTATTATCGTTGTATAGAAACGCTTCATGTGTGTAATCGATCCCTGTATCAATCACTCCTACAATAATTCCCCGTCCTGTCAGATTTAAAAAAGGATTTCTCTGTACAGGACCGATCCCGGATTTTTCTATGCTGATGGTAGAGTTAAGTGTATAAAGTGTGGGAAATGTATGATATGGATATTCTCCAAGCAGGCATGGAGTTGAATCGGCTGCTGGAATATGAAGCAGGGAATGTCTGAAATTAATCATGGTTATATTGTCTGAGTTATAGCTGGGAATTGAGACATTATTAATGATCAGATCATAATAATCGTTATCCAGAATCTTTTCCAAAAGACAGTCCTCCGGTCCATTTTTCCATATTTGCCGTTACAGATTTGTAAGCTGCTGAAAAACTTTATTTACGTCAAGCTGTCCATACCCCCAAAGGTTATTTGGATATGTGTAAGATGCTGAGTGCCTGGCGGCTCTCATGAACATTCGGTTAATATCATATCCGGTTAAAGTCGGGAGATTTTTTCTGACGATTCCCCATTCCAAGATCATGGCTGCAGCACCGGCAGCATGAGCAGCAGCAGTACCAGTACCCGTTGCGCTGCCGTATGAATTGCCTGAAACAGCGCAGGGAAGTAAAAACCCGGGAGCGGCAATGTCTGGTTTAATCATACCTGTGGTTGTATAACCCCTGCTGGCATCTGCAAGAACACTGTCATTAAATTGATTGTAAGCAGTAACTGTTAACTGATGAGTCCCGTTTCCGGGAGAGGTTATGGTCACGGAGGAATCTGGACTTAAAAAGTAAGTATCGTCGGACAGAAAATCACCATTCGGAAGCCAGCAGTGAAAGGAAAAAGGTTCTTCCTTCATTGACTGCACCCGCAGATACCACACGCCGGGCATAGGATCCTTAAACCGCATTACGATTACCTGATTTCCTGTTTCATCATCAAAAAGAATATTATTCACCCAAATGATGCTTTGGGCAAAAATAAAATTGAATTTTCTGCATTCGTTCAGGTTGGGAAAAATTCTCTGTGTGGATTCTCTGCTGGGAGTTGAAATATCAATGGATATCCGGCTTGCTGCATAAGGCCAGAGAACCATACAAAATTCTTTATCCTTTTCGCTGATCTTCAGCTCAAAATCATGATACCAGGGGATCTGTCTGGTATTATTAAGATAATGTCTGGCTTTATTCCCCTCATTGCCAGCGGAAGCAACAAAACAGATTCCCGGATCTTGTGTTTTCGCTGTCATAAAACTGCTGATTGCCCCGTTGCCGTCATGACCACCCAGGCTGCTTCCCAGGCAGATACATATTACTATGGGTCTTGCCGCTTTCTGGGAAACTGAGAGCAGATAACGGAGTCCCAGATAAATATCCGATTCCTGAAAACAGTAGGTATCTTCAGGAACAAAGAAAATATTTTTCAGATTATTTTTTGCATCCTTTAGTTTTACTATAACAAGTTCAGATAATGGAACGACTCCTGAGAAAGAGAGGTCTGCTGAGGGTGATCCGGCAGCTATGCTGGCAATGGCGGTTCCATGCCCGTTGTTGTCCGTGGAAGGAACTACAGACAGCGGCTGGGAGGATAATAAAGCTTCATTGATCTGTTCGCTTTTGTATTCGGTTCCAAAGGTAAAACTATCTGGAGGAGTTCCCTCCTGTATTGTCTGATCCCAGATGGAATAGATCCGGCTGGTTCCGTCCGGATTTTGAAATGCCGGGTGTGTGTAATCAATTCCTGTATCAACTACGCCGACCAGTACGCCTTTCCCCATGAGACCCAGATAAGAGTTTTGCTGAACGGGACCGATTCCTGATTTATCCAGGCTTACCTCAGATTCCAATGCATATAAGGAAGGGAAGCTGTTATAGGAGTAAGTTCCCAGATCACAGGGATCGGGGGACGTAATGGGGATATGGAGCAGAGAGTAGCGATCACTCAGCGGGGTTATATTATCCCCCGTGTCGTAACCCGATATTATGGTATTGCCCATAATAAGGTCGTAATAGTTATTGTCCAGAATTTTATTCAATAAAAGTCCTCCTGTCTTATACTGAGGGCATATATGATAAGTTTATGCAGCAGGAATTCTAATATGAAAGGAGGGGGGAGAATGGAAAAATGTTACATCCTTTAAATATTGGTAAGTCGTTGAAACAGTTCATTCACATCTAACATTCCATAACCCCAGATATTGTTAGGATATATAATAGAAGATTGCCGTCGTGCTCCGCGGGTAATCAGACTGTTGATTACATTACCTGACAGGGTGGTATAGTTGCCTCTGGGAATGCCCCACTCTAAAATCATTGCAATAGCACCGGTGGCATGTGCGGTTGCAGCACCTGTTCCGGTTAAAGTTCCAAATCGGTTTCCAGGAAGTGCACAGGGGATCTGGTGCCCTGGTGCGCTGATATCCGGCTTCACGTAATTATTTCTGGAATAACCTCTGCTGGCCTCTGTTAAAATGCTGTCATTAAACTGATTATAAGCGGTGACTGTCAGCTGATGGGATCCATTTCCAGGGGAGTTAATGGTTGTGCCGGGATTGGAATTTAAAAAGAACGTATCATCGCTGATCAGGCCACCTGCTGGAAGCCAGGAATGAAAAGCAAGCGGTTCTTTTTCCATGCTTTGCACGTTAAAACTCCAGATGCCCGGCATGGCGTTTTGAACGCGCAGCAGAATCAGCTGATCCCCGCTTTCTTCCTCAAAGCTCATATTATTGACCCATAAGACAGAAGGGGTGAAAACAAACTTGAATCTTCTGCATTCCCCCAGTCCCGGACGTATGAGCTTAGTCGATTCCCGGTTCGGCGTGGTAATATCAATGGAAAGCCTGCCAAGAGCAGATGGCCATATTTCCATGGAAAACATGCTGTCTTTTTCCCCGATTCTCAATTCAAACTGATTGGTAAATGGTTCCTGCTGTGTGAAATTAAAATAATGCCTTCGGGCATTACCCTGGTTTCCCGCAGAAACAGCGATTCCATAACCGGGAAGACGCACCAGATAATTCAAATAATTGCTGAAAGCACCATTGCCATCATGGGCACCCTGGCTGCTTCCCATGGCAATACAGATGGCAAGAGGGCGGTTGGCTTTCTGCGCAATGGAAAGAAGATAAGTGATGCCCAGCATCAGGTCAGTCTCCTGATAGCAGGAAATACCATCTGGAACAAAAAACAAATCCTTTAGGTTTTTCTTTGCTTCTTTCAGCTTAACAACTGCCAGTTCGGCGAAAGGAACAATTCCGGAAAAATTTTGTTCTGCTTCCGGTGATCCGGCGATGATACTGGCGATTGCGGTTCCATGCCCATCTGCATCATTGGAAGGAACAATGGATAACGGATTACCAGAGGCCAGAGCCAAATTGATCATGTCCCTTGAATATTCAGTTCCATATGTAAAATGTTCCGGTGGTGTTCCAGCCTGAACAGACTGATCCCATAAAGACAGGATTCTTGAAGTGCCATCATTAAAGAGAAATGTATGGTGCTGATAATCAATGCCTGTGTCAATAATACCCACGATAATTCCCCGTCCGTTAAGATTTAAATATGGGTTACGCTGTACGGCTCCCATTCCGGATTTTTCATGGCTTACGGTAGAGGTAGGAGTATAAAGGGAGGGAAAGCTGTAATAAGGATATTTACCCAGATTACATGGATCAGCGTTTCCTACAGGAACATTCAGCACAGAATGTCTGATATTTAAAGGTGTGATATTATCCCCTTCGTCATACAGAGGCACAGAGACGTTATTAATAATGAGATCATAGTAATTATTGTCCAGTATTTTTTCCAAAAGGGGCCTCCCTTAAAAAAGGTAGGAGCATTTGTTCTATATTATGCTGAAAAAAGGTGAATATGAAAGAGTGGGTTATATGGTGGGGGGAGTTTTTGGTTATGAAGAGAAATAATTTATCAAGGTTATTTTGATGCAGACTAAGGATTAAATATTGATTTTTTCAAACTGATATATTAATATAATAGGAAATCGTTGAGTAGGAGATAAAAAGAATGGATGAAATCAGATTAATAAAGCCAACACTGGAATATGCAGAAGATATCATGAAATATCGCCAGGAGTTTTTAGATTCCGGTGACAGCCTTGATGGCTGCGGCGATTTAAAGATATGCACTTCAGCAGATGAATGGATAAGATCCGTTAATCTTATGGAAAAGGAAGAAACGTGTCCCGAAGGCAGGGTTACGTCTAATATATTTATTGCGATCCGCCCAGCCGATCATAAGATTATTGGAGCTATCGACTTCAGACATCACATAAACCATCCTATTTTGAGCGTATGGGGCGGACATATTGGATACTCCGTTCGGCCAGATGAAAGAAGAAAAGGGTACGCTAAAGAAATGCTGCTGCAGAATTTGAAAAACTGTAAAGATTATGGTTTAGATAAAGTCTTAGTTACCTGCGATTATGATAATGTGGGAAGTGAGAAGACGATTTTGGCAAACGGAGGGCTTTTTGAGAAGATAGTAGTTGTGGATGAGGACAGGATTAAGCGGTATTGGATTCATCTATAAATTTTTTATTCATCGCAACAGGTCGGTTTATCTGTTGAAGGCGTGTTGTTTGTACAAGAATTCGTTATTGAACGTCTGACGGCAATTGCACTTAAAGCATCGCTCAGTAAGAGTGTATCTGCTGCTAACAAAGATAATTCATCGTCGTCTAAGCAATCTGCTATTTGACATGCTAATGTAGAAATTAATAATACATCACAACAATAACTCATTGTATCACCTCAGTTGTGTATCTGTAATTAATACTATTTTATACCGTAAAGCCAGAATTGTTTTAGAAAAAGGAGTTGCACAGTTTGCACAACTCCGATTAATAATTAGAATGGATATAATCCATTCCTGCTTATATATATTACACCTGCCATATCTCTGGGTCCTTGAAAGTAGAAATAATAATAATGAGAAGGATCTAGATTTGTAAATGTGATGTACTGATGATTTGTTGCAGATATTGTTCTGCTTGAAACTACCTTTTTAGTTGTATTATCAATACAATCAACCCTTATTTTTGCAGTTTTTGGCAGTGAACATTCAGCATCTATTCTTACTGGGAGTGTAGTTCCATATCCCATTGTCGGAACCATAAAATGAGTATAGCCGCCACTCATATATGGATCGTCATACAAATCACCATCTAAATAATAATCAAAAACGTTTGTGGGGGGCTGGGATGATGTTGCATGGACTGTTAATGGAGTCAATAAAGATAAAACAATTGCAAATGCTGTAAATAATTTAAATATTTTTTTCAACACTAATCTCCTTCAGATATAATTTTTACCTAGGTATATTAAATTATATGTATTGATTGTACAAATATTACTAATTAATTATTCTTTATACGGTATAGTAACATGTTTCCCCTTTGCATTGCCGCTTTCCGCTTGGTAATGAAGTTATTAAAAGGACAATTTCTGGATGTAGTATTGAGTATTAATAATAAACCACATTTGGGTATCAAATCTCATGATAGTCCATAGGGATAAACCTTGAAGATTATATTCTGCTACCAGCCCGGCTCTTGCCTCAAAACTTCTCGCATCATTAAACCACACTAAGTGAAGAATCCCATCACTATCCATATAATAGAAAAAAGGTGACTGTGCTGCTTCGTTAAATTGTATTGGTATATTGTTATCTGCTGCAATCTGTATTGCATTATTGTTTGCTATAGCAGTTGCTTCTGTTGCACCCGGAACATAGGGTAGTGCCCAATCATAACCGAGTGTAGTGATTCCTAAGAATAATAATTCCAGTGGAATAATACTGGTTACGTAGGCTAATAGTTCTCTTAAAACATTAACTGGGAAAATTGAGCTTGGATAACTATAAAATCTGGCCCAATCATAAGAAGCAAATAGAATTCCATCTACATATCCAGATAATCGCGAATAATCCAACTTTTCAAAGCTGACAATAGGCCCCTGAATATTCATAATTGGCGTAGTGGTGATTAGTACTCTATAACCTTCAGAACGAAATATAGCTGAAGCCTTTTTTATGTATTCTACAATACTGTTTATGTTATCCGGTGTAATATCTTCGATATACATATTCACTCCATAATAACCCTTTGTTTTTATCATTTGAAGAATATTGTCAATAAGACGATCTTGCACAGAAGAGTTATTTAAAATATTCTGAGTTACTTCACGAATAATAGTTCCTTCTTCCGTAATCGTAGAAACAAACATCATGGGCGCAACGCCATAAGTTTTAGCCAACTGAATTACATCAGCATCGTCAGCAATAGTAATAATTTCTCCTTCACTTGTAGCCCTGTAATTGAATATAGTCAAATATGTTAAAAAAGGAAGCGTTTTTATTAGAACAGATTTATCTATATATGAAAAAGTATAACCACTAGTGGCAATTGTTCTTGTTTTAATCGATTGATAGCTTATAACTATGGATTCACCGACGTACAAAATTTCTCTATCGGAAAGATAGGGATTATTTCTTAATAATTCCATTGGAGTAGTACCATGTTGCTTTGCAATACTCTCCAAAGTGTCGCCTGCCTGAACAACGTAGAGTGTTTCCGGTTGTACAATTACGATGGTTTGGCCGACTGCTAAATGATCGGGGTTTGTAATTCCATTTTCCAATGTCAATCGGTCAACGGGGATTTTATAATACTCTGAAATGGAAACGATGGTTTCACCTGGTTTGACAACGTGTATGATCATGAATTCCCTCAAATGATCTTATTAATTCTATTATATGCTAATGTGTTGTATTTATGGGTATATCCATGCTTTATTAAGCAAATTGTTACGAAACAAAACCACCGGAATCCCCTGTATTTACAAGTGATTCCGGTGTTTTGGCTGTTTATAGAAAAATGGAAGTAATGGGGCTCGAACCCATGACCTTTCGCGTGTGAGGCGAACGCTCATCCCGGCTGAGCTATACTTCCATTTCGTGGAGATAGCGAGACTCGAACTCGTGGCCTATGCGTTGCGAACGCATCGCTCTCCCAGCTGAGCTATATCCCCTTGTCTAAATTATAGCATGAAGATTCTGAATTACAAGTATTATTTGCACAAATAGAAAAATATTTTTCGTTCTTTTCTGTGGATTTTGTTGTAAAAAACTTCCAGTTTTAACATAGAAAAGAGGCATCAAATA
Organism: Lacrimispora sp.; assembly: GCF_031982545.1. Lineage (GTDB taxonomy): Bacteria > Bacillota > Clostridia > Lachnospirales > Lachnospiraceae > Lacrimispora. The sequence continues at coordinate 95,379 of NZ_DALYXB010000007.1, read as the reverse complement.
ATGCCTCTCTGATTCCTGATTATAAAATTTTATTAATCTGGTCGCCTTCCATCCATTTCTTCAGGTTTTCAAATACAATCTGGGCTCTTAACTCCATCGATTCTGCAGAGGCAAAAGCAATGTGTGGAGTAACAATGGTATTTTTACAGTTTAAAAGTGGGTGGGAAGTATCAATCGGCGGCTCGTTCTCAAATACATCGATTCCAGCACCTGCCAGATATCCGTTATTCAAAGCTTCTGCAAGGTCTTTAGAATCCACCACCGGACCTCTTGCAGCGTTAATAATATAAGCACCCTGTTTCATTTTAGCGATTGTATTTCTGTTTATTAAATGGCGGGAATCTTCATTTAACGGGCAGTGGAGACTCACGATATCAGAGCTGGAAAGAAGTTCATCCAAAGATACAAACTCCATGAAATCCGGTTCGTTTCCAGTGATGGTACGCTTATACCCAAGAACACGGCAGCCAAAGGCTTTACAAAGTTCTGCAGTTCTTGTTCCAATTGCACCAGCGCCGATAATTCCGATGGTTTTTCCTCTCAGCTCACAGCCTACCAGACCATCCTTTGTCTTTCCTTCCCGGCAGCGGGCATCTGTCTGCATCACATTGCGTAAAAGAGAAAGCATAAGGCATAAAGACAGCTCGGCAACCGCTTCGGTTGAGTAACCGGCGGCATTGCTGATGGAAATATTATTTTTTCTTGCTGCTTCCAGATCTACATGGTCCACACCTGTAAAAGCAACATCTATAAATTTTAAGTTCTTACAGGCGTCGATGACTTCACCGTTTAGGGGCATGTTGGCAATCATAATGACATCGGCATTTTGAGCTTGTTCAATCTGAACTTTGGTATCTGTGTTTTTTTCGAAAGCTGTAAAACTGTGACCTGCATCGATCAATGGTTTTGTACATTCATTTAACAGGCTGTCAGGAATTCCAAGAGATTCTAATAATACGATATTCATATGTATCACTCCGATCAATCATAAAATTACAGGGACTGAAAACCATAGCCCTGTAAAAACAATTATAACACCATATGACAGAATGAAAAGGGATAGTTATGAATTTGTTAAAATGTATGGGAGTTTCCGGATTTTTTCGATTAAGTATTTCCATTGTTCTGTTTCTATATTATAATCTCATAGACAGTGTGTCAGATGACTAATCGAGACAAAAATAATATTTGACAACAGAAAGGCACAGGCAATGGATAAATTGGATCATTTTATAAACGGAGAACTGGCGAAAAAAATAATCAGTATTATTCTTTTGGCAGTTTTTCTTTATTTTTTAAGAGGAATGCTCAATCAGTTTCTGCTGATATTTATGGTTACGTTCATCTTTGGTCAGCTTCAGAAATTTATATATGATAAGGTAAATAAATATATAAAGATCAGCCGGAAGCTTATTACCATTTTAATGTATCTTATATTTTTGCTTATTTTTATCATTACCATGATTGCTTATATTCCGAAAGTTACCCAGCAGCTGATTGATGTAATCAATCTGATTTCTACCTTTGACTTAAATCAGTTACAGAATTATGACCGGTTTAATCTGTTAAGCAGCATTCCGGAGGATCAAATCAGCGAATACATTCGTATGGCGGAAAGCCATTTGCTGGACTTTGTAACGACTGCAGGAACTTTCAGCATCAACATTCTGCTGTCTCTGTTGATCAGCTTTCTCTTTCTTCTGGAAAAGAAAGAGATTATAGCATTTTTTAAACATATGGAGCACAGTAAAGTGTCATTTCTCTATCAATATTTTACATTTTACGGAAAGAAGTTTTTAAATTCCTTTGGAAAAGTCATTGAATTGCAAATCGTCATTGCATTTATTAATTCGTTCTTGTCTGTAGTAGCATTAACAATTATGGGATTTCCCCAGACGCTGGGATTAGGAGCCATGATTTTCATACTTGGACTGGTTCCGGTTGCAGGAGTGATTATATCACTCATACCTCTTTCCATTATAGCGTTTAACATCGGAGGTGCGTTTAAAATTATAGAAGTTATCATCATGATATTTGTGCTTCATTCGTTGGAGACCTATGTGCTGAATCCTAAACTGATGTCGGCTAAAACCAAATTGCCGGTATTTCTGGTTTTTCTTATTCTTTTAGTCAGTGAGCATTATATCGGAGTGTGGGGACTGCTTTTAGGTATTCCCATGTTTATGTTCTTATTGGATATTTTAGATATCAGAGTGAAAAATGAATAAACTTTTTTCTATTAAAAAAGGGTGCTGCATTAAATAGAAGATTCTATTAAGGCAGCCCCTTACTTTTTAATGATACTACATTGGCTGACTGTAAATAGAATAGGCCAGCTGATTGGCAGCTTCCTTTCCTGTATACAGCGCCCCCTGCATCCAGCCGTGCTTTGTGGATACGTGCTCGCCGGCAAAGAAAATCCTCTGATTATATTCAGGCTTCAGCATCTCATAAGAAAACAATGGTTTCTGACCTGGAAGTGACTCAGCAAAAGCCCCCCGGTTGTAAGGCTCATTATCCCAGACCACGGTCTTATGGTCTGCCACAATGGGATCTAAGAATCCTCTTGGCAGTCCGTGAACTTCCTCCACGCTTTCTTTTATATATTCAAACCGAAGCGGCTCTAACATATTTCCCACTCTTGTTGAATTTAAATGATAATTATAGGAGGCAATTAATACACCGGGTTCATTTGGTGAGCAGAAAGAAGGATCCGGACACAGAAGATGATCTCCGGGATAGAAAATGTACTGAATCGGCAGATCTGTTTGCGAAAATCCTCCTACAATACGGCCATAATCTGTATCCTGTTCCCAAAAACGTTCCCTGCATAAAAAAAAGGTTTTTTGAGAATTGGTATAATTATATTCTAAGATAGCCTGCATCTTTGGATTGCTGAAACTTGGTCTGATTTCCACTTCCCGCAGAGTGGAGTAGGGGATTGCACATATAACATAATCGAAAGTATCAGAAGTTCTGCTTAAATCCCGTACATTGCGATGGGAAAGAACAATCTGATTGCCGTTTTCCTGCTGGTAAATACCTGTGACCGTCTGACCGGGTAAGTAAGTGACGGTGCCTAGCTGAGAGGGTGGAATATTTTGATATTGGGGTAAATTGTCTGTGTAGAAGGATTGAATAAAGGCGTAGGGCAGGTTTACAATCCCGTCTTCAATGGTATAGGTGTTACGGTAGTCAATGGTATACTCCTCCTGGACCGTTTCCGCGTAACTGGCATCAATCAAAGACCCGGTTCCGGGATCGACCCCTGAGATCAGGCTGATCGCCCCCTGACTGAGACCCAGATTTTCCAGAGTCTGCCGGACAGAATAGTTCATAAAAGGCAGTATTTCCGGGGAATACCTGGGTAAGATCTGTATCAGCTCCGAGCGTATATCAGGTGTAAGCTGCATCATTGGATACGTAAAGGCGTAGTCAATCAACTCCTCCCAGGGAGTGTTTCGTTCCTGAGGAGTTAAATCGTACAAGGGATAAAGTTTCTGCTCGATCGATTCTGTTGTTCTTAAGCGGGTGTTATGTACATACAAAAAGTTGTTGCGCTGCCTTACAGAGAGAGGACGGGTATTGAGACCAAACAAATTAATGTAGTGCCAGGTGGTTTGATGGGTGACCGGAATCCTGTGGGCGCCAAATTCGTTATAATATTCTGTATTAAAATAGTAGGTATAAACTCTTCCTCCGACTCTGTTATCGTTTGCCTCAAGAATGGTAATGTCAGCCCCCAGCTTTCGAAGCTCAAATGCAGCGGACAGACCGGCAAGGCCTCCTCCGATTACGCCGATTTTTACACCCTTTAGTTCTCCAGGCTGGGCATAATTTGTAATGTCAGGAGGCGGGCTCAGCAAACGGACAATATTATCGTAATCTTCCGGCCGGCCGGCCGTCTCCAACGAATTCCTGATCATTTCCTGCCGCTGCTCATTGGTGGGGTTAAGTACCTGATTGAGTGGAATGTTCATTAATTTTACCTCATAATGTCACTGTTATAAGGGGACAATTGCCTGGGCAATGTCCCCTTTGTTGTTGAAATAATTATTTGGCAGCCTTCTCAGAATACTCAGTCGTCACAAGATTTTCATAAGGAACCCGGTCTTTTAACTGACCAGCCTCCTCCAGAATATTCTCTAAAAGCTCAAAGCTGTCTTTGTTAAATACAGTATCCTTTTTCCAGGTATCCTGTGCTTTATAACGGTCTACAATGGCAGCAATGGTTTTCACATCAGTTTCCTTAAACTGGGGCTGGATTACTTTTGCAATTTCTTCCGAGGAATGAGAATTTACATATTCCAGGCCTTTTTGAATGGCATTGGTAAATTTCTGTATTGTTGCCGGATTCTTTTCCAGGTAACTTTTTTTGGCGCTGTAGGCGGTATATGGAATATAGCCTGAGTCTACCCCCAAAGAAGCGACTACGAAGCCATTGCCTTCCTTTTCCAGTCCTGTTGCAAACGGTTCAAATTCAACGGTATAATTTGCGTCATTGCTGGTAAAGGCTGCTGCCGTCAGTCCAAAATTAATGCTCTGATCGATTGTTAAATCTGTGGCAGGGTTAATTCCGTTCTTTTTCAGGATATATTCAAATACCATTTCCGGCATACCACCGGCTCTGCCGCCCAGTACTTTCTTTCCTTTTAAGTCGGCCCATTTAAAATCAGGCTGCTCACTTCTTCCAACAAGGAAATTGCCTGCACGCTGAGTCAGCTGTGCAAAATTGACTGCGTAATCCTGGGCGCCGTTTGCATAAGTATAGATTGAGGCCTCAGAGCCCATAAAACCAATATCTGCATCACCGGATATAAGGGCAGTCATAACCTTGTCAGCGCCGGCTCCGTTTACTAAGGTTAAATCAATGCCCTCATCCTCAAAGTATCCCAGCTCTATGGCTGCATACTGAGGGGCATAAAAGATGGAATGGGCAACTTCATTTAATTTGACCGGGGTTAAGTCCGATGACTTTGTCTTTGAACCGCAGGCAGTTAAGCTTAGTAAAGACGCTCCGGTGAGAACGGCCATGATAAATGTACGATAGGCTTTTCTCATAAAATCCTCCTTTTTCATATCTTAATACTACATTGTATTGTTGTAATACGGGAAAGTACCTTGTCTTAAAAAATTTTAAATAATAAAGATCTGGGCGGATACGTGGGAAAAAAGGGGTTTGATCTGTTTTCTGGATGTTGTTCTGCAGCTGGTCAGTAAGCCGGCGACCACAATTACAGCCAGAAAGATTGCAATTGCTTTCTTCATTTGGTTCTCCTCCATTCATCCTCCTGTTAAAATTCTATGTAGTCTGACAGGCAGAGTTTACGAACTATTCCATATTTTCTTATTTAAAGATGGTATATAGTTTAAAACTGTGCTATACTGCTATAGTAAAATTTACAAAAGCAGGTGAAGTACAATGAAATATCGTATAATAGTGCTTGATTTGGATGGGACGCTGACGAACCGGGATAAAGAAATCACGCCCAGAACAAAAGAAGCACTTTTTGAGCTGCAGCGTCAGGGCGGAGTGATTGTGCTGGCTTCCGGCCGCCCGACTTATGGAATCATGCCCGTTGCAAAAGAATTAAAGCTTCATGAAACAGGCGGTTATATTTTATCCTTTAACGGAGGACGTATTATAGACTGTAAATCAGGTGAAACCATCTTTGCAAAGGAGCTGCCGGTAACTTCAAACCAGAAGATTATCCGAATGGCGAAGGAGCACGGGGTTAATATCTTAACTTATGAAGATGACTTAATCATAACCGGGAATGCCAAAGATGAATATGTAGGCAAGGAATCTGCCATTAATAAACTGGAAGTCAGAGAAGTGGAAGATATGGAAGGGTATGTACAGTTTCCGGTAGTCAAATATCTGATGCTGGAAGAGGGGGACTATCTTGCCATGGTAGAGCCCAAGGTCAAGGCTGCACTGGGACGTGATTACAGCGTGTACCGTTCAGAACCTTACTTTCTTGAGATTCTTCCCAAGGGAATTGATAAAGCGGCAAGCCTGGAACGGCTTCTTACTCATCTTAACATGAGCCGGGAAGAGATGATTGCCTGCGGTGACGGTTACAACGATTTGTCTATGATTGAGTACGCCGGGCTTGGAGTGGCCATGGAAAATGCAGTTCTTCCAGTCAGAAAGGCAGCTGATTATGTGACCGCTTCCAACAATGATGACGGAATTGCTCTGGTAGTAGAAAAATTTATGCTTTCCTGATGCCACAGGGGGTGGATTTTATAACGTTAATATGTTAAAATACAGATAGACCATAAGGAATAAAAAGGGGATAGATCTCATATGAATAAAAAAATTAAGACAGATGCAGTTGATCATCTGTTTGAAGCAATTCTAACCTTAAAAACACCGGAGGAGTGCTATACGTTTTTTGAGGATGTATGTACGGTGAATGAGCTGTTAAGCTTATCACAGAGATACGAGGTAGCAAAGATGCTGCGCGAAGGCAGAACCTATCTGGAGATTGCAGAGAAGACCGGTGCATCCACAGCTACCATCAGCCGTGTGAACCGTTCCTTAAATTACGGGAATGACGGCTATGATATGGTATTTAAGCGTTTGGAAGAGAAGAAAGAGATATAGAAAACAGGGGACAAGCCCATACCGGTTCTTGTCCCCTGTTTGTTATTTCTTCCTTTTTAAAGAAGGATCTTCTCTTAAATCGTCTATCAGCTGTTCAATCACCTGCTTTTTTACGTATACATCCAGTGACAGCTCGCAGATCCAGGAAAAAAGGCGTAAGTATTCCAGGTCATCACCCTCAATTCCTTTTTCTTCAAAGGTCTTGCTGGAATGCTGGTACTTTTCCAGTATGTCGGATTTAATACGTTCTAAGTCAGAATCTTCCTGGGAAAATACTTCTTTATAGATTGCTTCTAATGGCATGCCGTCAGAAGGATTAAAGTGCTTATCGGTAATTGGTCTGAAAAGCTGTTCAATATCATTAAAGGATAATACATTTTTAAAATAGTAGATAAATATAAGCAGAAGAATATGTTCTTTCGTATATTTCTTTTTATTAGGAGCGGGTAGAAGATTATTCTTGGCATAATTGTTGATCATAGTCTTGGTTAAGACCTTATCATCTGGATAACGCTTTGTTTCACTTAAATGCTTATCCATAAAAGTAGTGACCTGATCCATATATAAATCAATGTTTGGAATGGTTTCCGGCGAAATATAGCCAAGCCCATCCAAATGCTCTAAAATTTTTTGTAATCGTTCCTCGTTGGTTTTCATATGTCCTCCGTTCTGCATGGGAAAGCTCCGCACATGTGATAATCCCCTTAGTCATATTATATAGTATTCAATACCAGATGACAAGGGGGAAAAACTCCACTTAAACTAAATATTTTTGAGCATACCAAAATAATTTTCTTGACTTTTGAGGAATGTGTGTTAATCTAGAAATATCATTGTAATGAACGAAAGGAGATACATAATTATGAAAAAAGTTTTGGCGACAGAAAAGGCTCCGGCAGCAATTGGTCCTTATTCTCAGGGTGTTCGCGGGGGCGATTATGTGTTCGTGTCCGGTCAGCTTCCCATTGATCCGGCAACCGGTGCATTTGCAGGTGAGGATATTACATCTCAGACAAGACAGTCTTTAACCAATATAAAGGCCATACTGGAGAGCGGTGGTTTATCCATGGATCAAGTGGTTAAAACAACGGTATTATTAAAGAATATCAATGATTTTGCAGCAATGAATGAAGTGTATGCAACCTTTTTTGAAGGAGAATGTCCAGCCAGAGCAGCATTTGGAGTGGCAGCTCTTCCAAAAGACGCATTAGTGGAAATTGAAGCCATTGCATATTGCGGAGAATCATAAGCTGTATCAGATAAGTAGAAAGGGGATGCCGGTTAACTGGCATTCCCTATTTTAAATTCAGGCAATTTCCCCCTTTCCAGGGATGCACGGGGGACAAGATGTAGAAATAAAGGACTTTTTGCGAAAGAAATGGGTTGCATATTGGCAGACTTATATTATAATTAATTGAGGAAGTTGGATCAGTCCGTTTTTTTAACCTTAATAAAGTAATTGATCTATGAATTTAAGCAGGAAGTTGGTACTTTAAGGATGAGATTTGAAGAAACGGCAGAGGAATATTTAAGCCGTATCCCGATGTGGGCGAAAAAGAAGAATTCACTGGAAGTGATCAGGACGTTTTTAAAAGAGATGGACGAGCCTGATGAAACCATGAGAATCATTCATGTTGCAGGGACCAATGGAAAAGGTTCTGTATGTGCTTTTTTGCAGTCTGTGTTCTTAAGTGCTGGATATAAAGTGGGTACATTTACATCCCCTCATCTGATTGATATAAGAGAACGTTTTTGCGTAAATGGAGAGATGGCATCGGAATCAGCTTTTACAGACAGCTACCGGACAGTAAGATTACTTTCTGAACGGATGATAGAACAAGGATACTGCCATCCATCTTATTTTGAATTCTTATTTTATATGGCTATGGATTTATTTCAGAAGTCCGGGGTTGATCTTGTTATACTGGAAGTTGGCCTGGGTGGAAGACTTGACACAACCAATGTCATCCGTAATCCGCTGGTATCTGTTATCACCTCGGTCAGTCTGGACCATACGGAATACTTAGGTGATACAATCGATAAGATTGCTGCTGAAAAGGCAGGTATTATTAAGAAGAATATTCCAGTAGTATTTGACGCAAATCAGGAGATTGTTTCGGACGTGATCCGAAAAAGAGCATTGGAACAGGACGCACCTTATTTTGAAACAGACAGGCATTGTTACCAGATCACAGGATCAGATAGCAACGGCTTTCTGGCAGAACTGAAAGGGATAAAAGGAGATGTATATCAGGTGACGATTTCTTCTCCAGCCAGATATCAGGTCATGAATGCCCTTTTCGCTTTGCGGGCAGTGGAAGTATCCGGATTACTGGGAGACATGAGACTTAAAAAAGGAAGGGAACAGATCCGGACAGGCTTTTTAAAAATGCGCTGGCCTGCCAGAATGGAAGAAGTACAGCCAGACGTCTTTTTGGATGGGGCACATAATCCAGGGGGAATGGAAGAATTTGTAAAGACCGGGTCTGAACTGTGTGCAGACAGGAAAAAAAGAGCGAATCTTTTGTTTTCTGCCGTTTCCGATAAGAATTATCACGAAATGATAAGATTGATTGCAGCCAGTCTGCCACTGGATGAAGTGGCAGTGACCCATATAGATTCCGACAGGGGAATTATGACGGAGACAGCGTTACATGAGTTTGAAGAAGTGATTCATTGCGAAATAAGAGGATTTCAAAACACAGAGGATGCATTGCTTTCTATGCTTCAAAAACAGGATGAGGATCATCTGCTGTTTTGTGTAGGTTCACTCTATTTAATGGGTGAGATAAAAGCCGTTTTAAGGAGGATTAAACATGATTGATTTTGATTCTGAGATTAAGGACTACAGGCCAAGCCTGGAGGTCGATGCAGTTGAAGATGCCATTGTGAGAAGTGATTTAACCGATATGAATGATCTTATGATGAATCTGATTAAAGAAGTCAGCAAGGAATAGGCGGATAAAATATGGATTATGAACGAAGAATCCGGGTGATTGCAAACAGCTATTATAATATGGGACTGGAGAAGGCTAAGCTAAGAGATTTAACCGGATCAGCCGATTGTTTAAAAAAGTGTCTTCATTTTAATAAATATATGACAGATGCAAGGAATCTTCTTGGTCTCATCTACTATGAGGTGGGAGAGGTCGGGGATGCATTGGTTCAATGGGTTATCAGCAAGAATTTACAGTCTGAGGATAACCGCGCAGATTACTACCTGGAAGTGATTCAGAAGAAAAAGGGCACCATGGATCTGGAGCGGAGGGCAGTGCGCCGGTTTAATCAGGCACTGGCTTACGTCAAAAGCGAAAGTGAGGATCTGGCCATACTGCAGCTTAATAAAGCAGTGGAGGACAAGCCCAATTATGTAAAAGCCCAGCTTTTATTTGCACTCCTGTATCTCGTACGGGAGGATTACCAGAAAGCAGGGAAAGCAGTAAATAAGGTGCTTCAAATTGATCATAATCATCCGAAAGCACTTTATTATAAATCAATTATGAAAGAGACCGGTACCAGGGTTAAGCCAGAACGGGAACCGGAAAAAAGAAAACTAAAGAACGTGGTTTCCCACAGGCAGATGCAGGATGATGATGTGATTATCCCGCCAAGCTATAAGGAAAACACCAGGGATCAGGCGGTTTTAAACATACTGGCAGGACTTTTGCTGGGAGCCGCAGTGGTGTTCTTTATGGTTATGCCGGCGAACACCAAAGCCATTAACGATAACCATAACAAAGAGATGTTAAAATACAGCGAGCAATTAAGCCAGGCCAATCAAAAGGCGGATCTTTTAACCCAGCAGCTTAATTCTCTGGAATCAGAAAAGAAGACAGCAGAGGATTCCCTGGCATCCTTAACCAATAACTCTGACAGCGTTCTGGCTCAGTATCAGTCGGTTATCGGTATTTTGCAGGCATATAAAAAGGATGATTTTCCATCTGCAGTCAAAATCTATGCAGATCTCAATCCTGGGCTGATTGCTTCAGCAGATGTTCAGGCGATTATTGTTGAGATAAAAAAGGATATGGCACAGAAGGGCTGCCCCATTTTAGAGAGTCTGGGTGATAAAGCCATGGAAGCAGGGGACAGTCAGTCCGCCCTTAATTATTATGCAAAATGTATTGAGTTAAAACCAGACAGCTGGCAGGCAAAGTTTAAGACTGCCGTTATCTACAAGGGAATGGATCAGAAGGATCAGGCCAATGGTTTGTTTTCTGATATCATAAATAACAGCAAAGACGAAACGTTATCTGCTAAGGCGAAAACAGAACGAGGTTTTTAATGGCAGAATTCGAAAAGACACTACAGAAGAAACATATTTTTGTGGTGTCTTTTTTTATTCACCCGGATTATTTTTCGGTATAAAAAACACTCTTCTCTGGTATTACGGACAGACAATAAGAAATGGAGGAGTATTGCATATGAATCAACCACACTTTACGTATGAGGCAGAAGGTCACACATTAATCGTTCATCTGCCGGAGGAACTGGATCATCATAACTGTTCCGGGTTAAAATATGAAACAGATTTAATCCTTTCCGAGAATTATATCCGCCGTATTATATTCGATTTTTCCAGTACAAGATTTATGGATTCCTCCGGAATCGGAATCCTGCTTAATCGTTACAAGCAGATGGCATTAAGCGGAGGAAGTGTAGCCATTTACGGTGCGGGATCTCAGGCTCTCCGCATTTTAAAAATGGGAGGAATTTTAAAATTAATGAAATTATATGACTCTAAGGAAGCAGCAGTCACAGGTTGAGGAGGAACATATGTCAGAACAAAACAAACCAGAAATTCTGAAAATGGAATTGGAAGCCCTGTCCCAAAATGAAGAATTTGCCAGAGTAGCAGTAGCCGTATTTATGGCCAGGCTGGATCCTACCCTGGAGGAGGTGGAAGATGTGAAAACGGCTGTCTCAGAGGCAGTCACTAACGCAGTCATCCACGGATATCAGGGGAAGGGAGGAATCATCTACATAGAAGTGACGGTTGAGGGACAGGAACTGACTGTTTCCGTCAGGGATACAGGAATTGGGATTACAGATATTAAACAGGCGATGGAACCCATGTTTACCACGGATCCTGACGGAGTCCGGTCTGGTATGGGATTCTCTTTTATGGAAGCATTTATGGATCAGGTGGAAGTTAAGTCGGAGCCAGATAAGGGAACTGCGGTGATTATGAAAAAGAAGATTAGCAGGTGAGCCCTATGGATGAGACCATGAGATTGATACAAATGGCTCACGATGGTGATAAAGCGGCAAGAGACCGGCTTGTGACCGAGAATTTCGGTTTGATCTGGAGTATTGTGCGCAGATTTACAGGGCGTGGTTATGAGCCTGAGGATTTATTTCAGATTGGAAGCATTGGCTTGATGAAAGCCATTGATAAATTTGATTTATCCTATGAAGTCAAGTTTTCAACTTATGCAGTTCCAATGATAACCGGAGAGATCAAGCGTTTTTTAAGAGATGATGGAATCATAAAAGTCAGCCGGTCCATTAAGGAAATGGGAATGAAGGTAAAAAATATGCGGGAGGAGCTGGTTTACCGCTTTGGAAGAGAGCCTACGGTAGAAGAGATAGCAAGAGAAATCGGGGCCAGTAAAGAAGAAGTGGCAGCTTCTATAGAAGCTGGTGCTGAGGTGGAATCATTATATCGTTCTGTCAATAAAAATGACGAAAACAGTTTGCTACTGATTGATAAAATAGAGGAAGAAAGCTCTGCACAGGAAGAATTGTTAAACCGCATGGTGCTTCGGGAATTGTTAACCGATTTGTCGGATAAGGACAGGGAAATTATTATACGTCGGTATTATTACAATGAGACCCAGAGTCAGATTGCTGATAAGCTTGGCATTTCCCAGGTTCAGGTTTCCAGGCTGGAAAAAAAGATTTTAAAACAGATGCGCGAAAAATTATAGAATAAAAAATTTGATACGGCTCATACTAATTTTGAAAAACCAGAGAAAAGGATGTGAGCATGTATGGAATCCATGAAACATAAGCTAGTCATGACGCTACTGGTCATATGCTTAATTGCAATCGCTGCTGCAATCTGGTATATGATCGCCGTTATGCCCGATGGGACTCAAAAGGAAGGAACACTTGTTGAGGCCGCTCCCAGATGGGAGATGGTTGCATGAGTAAGACCGTATATTTAAACATCAGTGAAATTACAGAGGTGCACCACAAGGAAGTGCAACTGAAAGATGTAGCTGATGTCTATTGTGACGATTCTGCTGTTATGAATAAGTGTAATGCACTGCGGATTAAAACCATTCATTTAGATCGTAACAAACGATATGTTGAGAGTACACTTGATGTGATTAAAAAGCTGGTGGAAATGGATCCGGCTATTTCTGTCAATAACGTGGGCAAGGTTGATTATATCATTGATTATCACAGACCCAAATCTCCAAACTGGGTGTGGCAGTGGATAAAAACAATTTTTGTCTGCGTGATCTGTTACTGCGGTGCGGCTTTTGCAATCATGACATTTAATAACGATGTAAGCGTTACGGATGTGTTCAAGGAAATTTATAAAATTATTATGAGAGAGGAATCCAATGGTTTTACGATTCTGGAAGTCAGTTATTCCGTTGGACTGGCTGTTGGAATTGTTGGATTTTTTAATCATTTTGCAAAAATTAAGATCAATACCGATCCGACCCCTCTGGAGGTGGAAATGCGTCTTTATGAAGATAATATCAGCAAAACCCTGATCCAGAATGAAGGGAGAAAGGAGTCTGATATCGATGCTTCTTAAAGAGGTGTTGCTATGCTTTGTCGGATTAAGCGCTGGCGGCATCATAGCAGCCGGCGTTTTTGCCTTTTTGGCAATCATTGGAGTGTTTCCCCGCCTGATTGGATTTACTCATACAAAGAAACACATTATGCTGTATGAGTCATGTATCATTCTTGGAGGTGTGCTTGGAAATATCGGTGACATTTACGAAACACCCATTGGATTTGGAGGTAATATATTTTTAGGTATCTTTGGATTGTCAGTGGGAATATTTGTGGGCTGTCTGGTAATGTCTCTTGCAGAAACATTGAAAGCATTACCTGTCTTTAGCAGAAGAGTTAATCTGGGAGTTGGTCTGCAATATATCATATTGTCCATCGCCCTTGGTAAATTAACAGGATCCCTGTTGTTTTTTGCAGAACGCTTTGGACAATAACAGCAATTTTTACAGAATGGAGGAAAAGAATGGAAGTTAATAAAAAAGCCTATGAAGCCTATGTAAAGGAAGTAACTCCGGTAAATAAAAAATTCCCCAATATTATCAAAGCTTTTTTTGTTGGAGGAATTATCTGTACCATAGGTCAGATTTGTACCACGCTGATTATGAACCAGGGAGCGGAAAAAGATACTGCGTCCGCCTGGACGACTCTGATCTTAATTGCGGCCAGTGTGATTCTTACAGGACTGAATATTTATCCGAAAATAACCAAGTTTGGCGGGGCTGGGGCTTTGGTGCCCATAACAGGCTTTGCAAACTCCGTAGTGGCGCCTGCAGTAGAATTTAAAGCAGAAGGACAGATATTTGGAATTGGCTGTAAGATTTTTACCATTGCCGGTCCGGTAATTCTTTACGGTATATTGAGTTCGTGGATACTGGGAGTGATTGCCTATGTCCTGAAAGCCTTCGGCATAGTGTAGAACAGACTGAAAGAGAAATGGAGTGAATAAAATGCAGGTTGGAAAAGCTAGTATTAAATTTGAAGAACCGCCGATAATTGAGAGCATGGCTTCCATAGTCGGTAAAAAAGAGGGAGAAGGCCCCCTTGCCAAGCTTTTTGATGTAGTGGAACAGGATGATATGTTTGGGGCAGATACGTGGGAGAAGGCAGAAAGTGCACTGCAAAAGCAAACCGCAGACTTAGCAATAGAAAAAGGAGATGTCCGGAAAAAAGATATCCGTTATTTATTTGCAGGGGATTTACTAGGTCAGCTGATAGCAACGTCATTTGGTACGGTAGATTTGGAAATTCCTTTATTTGGTCTTTTTGGCGCCTGCTCCACCATGGGAGAGGCTCTAAATCTTGGCTCTATGACAGTGGCAGCAGGCTATGCAGACAAAGTAATGGCAATGGCATCCAGCCATTTTGCAACAGCTGAAAAACAGTTCCGATTTCCACTGGGTTACGGAAATCAGCGCCCGTTTTCTTCTTCATGGACAGTGACCGGCTGCGGAGCTGTTATTCTCACCAAACACAGGAAAGAAGGAATTGCGGCAATTACCGGTATTACCACCGGCCGTATGGTGGATATGGGAATCAGGGATTCCATGAATATGGGAGCAGCTATGGCACCTGCCGCATTTCATACCATACAGCAGAACTTTGATGATTTCAATATAGATGAAAATTATTATGATAAAATCATAACTGGAGATCTTGGCCGGGTTGGCCGTACCATTCTCCTGGACTTCATGAGAAACAAAGGGCATGATCTGGAGAACATCCATACAGACTGCGGGATTGAAATATTCGATCCTGATTCCCAGGATACACATGCGGGAGGAAGCGGCTGTGGCTGTGCAGCATCAACGCTCTGTTCTTATATATTACCAAAAATCAAGGATGGAACGTGGAAGAGAGTTCTTTTTGTACCAACTGGTGCGCTGCTGTCCACGGTAAGCTTTAACGAAGGAGAAACCATTCCTGCCATTGCTCATGGAGTTATGATCGAGCATATAGACAACTAATCTGGAAAGGAGAACGCTATGGAATTTGTAAAAGCATTTTTGGTAGGCGGAGCAATCTGTGCAGTGGTTCAGGTTGTGATGGACAATACCAAGTTGATGCCCGGGCGGATTATGGTGCTTTTAGTAGTAATCGGAAGTATTCTTGGAGCCCTTGGAATCTATCAGCCCTTTAGTGACTGGGCAGGAGCAGGAGCAACGGTTCCTCTGCTGGGATTTGGCAATTCTCTATGGAAAGGCGTCTTAAAGAGCATGGGAGAGGACGGTTTTCTGGGAGTGTTTAAAGGTGGATTTACTGCAAGTGCAGTGGGAATATCCGGTGCTTTGATTTTTGGATATCTGGGATCCATTATATTCAAGCCGAAAATGAAAAGCTGATTTTATACAAGGAAAAAGGCATCAGACCTGTTTTAAGGTTTGATGCCCTTCTTCTTTTTATCAATAATCTTCCCAGGGATAAATGGGTTTGGTTGCGCCGGGATTTTGTGGAATATAGCCCGGTGCGTATTGCTGGGGAGATGTTTCATCCTCGTAAGGATGACTGCCTGGAGGAATAATAATGGAATTTGCTGAATGTATGGTGCAATATCCAGGCATTGCGTATTTGGAATCATCTGTCTGACCTGTCTCGCCGTTTGGAAGAACCATAAATACGGCAGTTGTCCGTTCCGGACAATAAGGAGTGGGCAGCTGATGGGATACGGAACATACGGTTGCTCTTACGTGATTATTACATACGTCTGTGGGTACCGTTCCCTTTGCAAAGTATTCCGTATAAACAGCATTGCCTCTTGGATCTTCCGTACAGACACCGGTCACTGCCAGTTTGCCGGATTTTCGGCAGATCTGAGCCGTTTCTACACTGTCAGGTATGGGGAAACCAGGGTCTGGCTTTCCTTCATGAATTCTTGTCATGATCTTGCGCCAGATTGCCTTGTGGAAGGAGGCGCCTCCGTTTTGCTTCGTCAGTTTCTGGTTATCGTCGCATCCAGCCCAGATACCGGCAGTATAGTAGGGGGTATAACCTACAAACCAGATATCGTTGTTGGCTGAGGTAGTACCGCTTTTTCCGGCAGCGGACATTCCCGGTATTTTAGCAGCAGGGCTGGTGGAACTGGGTCCTGAGCTGGAAAATTTCCGGCTGCTTTCCATGGAAGCTGCCATTGCATCGGTCAAGAGAAATGCAGTGGAGTCTTTTAAAACACGATGGGTCTCAGGTGTATTATCAATTAGAACCTTGCCATCGTGATCCAGGATCTTGGTGAAAAAGACCGGTTTTGTATAGACTCCGCCATTGGCAATGGTGGCAAAAGCGCCGGTAAGCTCTAAGTTTGAAACTCCCTTGGTGATTCCTCCCAGTGCAAGAGCCGGATTGTAATCGGTGTCAGTCAGGGAAGTAATTCCAAAGTTTCTTGCATACTCCACACCCAGCTGGGGTTTCACGGTTTCAACCAGACAGCGCACAGCCACGATGTTCATAGAATAAACGATACCTTCACGGATGCTTGAGTATCCCTGATATCCGGAACTGTACCAGTTGGAAAATGTTTTATTGCCAATCGTGTAAACAGAATCATAATAAACCGATCCCAGGGTAGCACCGCAGGTATCCAGAGCCGGAGAGAATGCGGTGAGGATTTTAAAGGTAGAACCTGGCTGACGATAGGTATTGCTGGCACGGTTTAAAGTCAGGCTGGCCAGTTTTTGTCCCCGTCCTCCGTTAATAGCTTTTACTTCTCCTGTTTTCTGATCCATAATTACAAAGGACGCCTGAGGCTGCAGGGTTTTATGAAGGCTTTCTCCAATTATGGTATCTCCTTCTTTCAGCTGATAGCTTTTATAGCCCTGTATATCTGCCTCTGCCGCTTCTTCGTTATTGTATAAGCCATCATAGCCGTTGTCCCCCATCTCCTTGTGATAGCGCTTAACATTTTCTTCGGAGTAGTGGGTGGTTGTTCCATCCTTGTGAGTGACGGATAGCCGGTATTCGATGGAATAGCGTGCTGCAGTATAATTTTCCGGATTATTGATTTCCTCATCTACAATGGTCTGGATTCCAGGATCCTGGGTTGTGTAGATGGAGAGACCTCCGCTGTATAGCATATTGTGAGCCTGAGTATCGGTATAGCCTAACCGTTCTTTCATGGAAGTGATAACTTCTTCCACCAGTTTGTCTGTAAAATAACTGTATGGAGATGCAGTTTCCTTGGTTACAGTGTCAACATTCTGGATTCGGGAATAGACGTCATCTGCAAGAGCCTGGTCTTCCTCTTCCTTTGTAATGTATCCCTGATCATGCATGTATTGAAGAATGACCTTCTGCTTTTCTGCGTTATTCTTCTGACCGGATATGGGGTTAAATTTAGAAGGGTTTTGGGTGATTCCTGCTAAAACAGCACATTCAGATAAAGTCAGTTCCGATACATTTTTGTTGAAATATCTCTTGGCAGCCACTTTAACGCCCAGGGTATTGTTGCCTAAGTTAATGGTGTTTAAGTAGTTGGTAATGATCTGCTCCTTTGACATAACACCGTCAAGTTTAATGGCCAGAAACCATTCCTGAAATTTTCGTTCCAGACGTTCTCCAAAACTTTTTTCCATACCTCCGCCAAACACACTGTTTTTGATCAGCTGCTGTGTAATGGTGCTTCCGCCTCCGGCTGTGGAATCGCCGGTCAGTACACCTCTTACCGCTCTCATAATGGAGCGCAGATCGATTCCGTTATGTTCCCAGAATCTGGAATCTTCATAAGAAACAAAAGCATTGACCAGATTTTTAGGAAGTTCCTCGTAAGTGGATTCCTCTCTGTTTGAACCTGCAGTTACCAGGGTCTCGGTGACATTGCCCGCACTGTCGTAAACGGTAGTGGCATATTCGTTGGGGACAATGGTTGAGATGTCCACATCAGGAGCATTGTCTATGATTCCTTTTACCATGCCAAATAAGACGCTTGCAGCCACAATGCTTCCAAACAGGCATAGGATAAACAGACTTTTTAAAAAGGCAAGAAAAACCTTTGTGGTGTATTTCCTCGCTTTTGAATTGGCAGATTTGATCTTTCTCTCTGTCGCTTGCTTGCCGTAATTCATGGGAAACCTCCTTTACCGGTTCATTATACCAAAAATTGTCGTGCAATTCAACACTTACCATTTTTGGAAGAAATTTATCCGTTTATACATAGAACCTTGATCCTGCACCTTATTTTGGATATAATGGGAGAGGATTGTTTATATAGAAGAAATGAGGATGCGTATGAGAAAAGCCTATAAAATATTATACAAAGAAGGTACGGGAGAAATTATGGAAAAAAAATCCCGTTTTATAGCCAGCTTTCGGCCTGTTAAAACAGAAGAAGAGGCTCAGGCGTTTATAGAGGAAATAAGAAAAAAATACTGGGATGCCAGTCATAACTGTTATGCCTGGATTTTAGGTGAGAATGGGGAAGGGAAGCGCTGCAGTGACGATGGAGAACCCAGTCAGACTGCCGGAAAGCCCATGCTTGATGTTTTGGAAGGAGAGGAAATCGTGAATCTCTGCGTGGTAGTTACCCGTTATTTTGGCGGGACCCTTCTTGGTACGGGAGGTCTTGTAAGAGCTTATTCCGGGGCGGTAAAGGAAGGCCTTAAAGCATGCACGGTTCTGATGCTGGTACCGGCAAAAAAACTTTTCATAGACACAGATTATAATGGAGTTGGAAAAATACAGTATCTATTGGGTCAGTCAAATCTTACAACGTTAAACAGTGAATATACGGATCACGTCGTGCTCACGGTGCTGGTGCCTGATGAGGAAGTCTTAAAGCTCCAGGCTGATATTACGGAAGCTACAGGAGGAAAAGCAAATCTTGAGACAGGCGATTCCGTCTATTTTGGCATACACGAAAAAGAAGTCTTATTGTTTCCAGAAGGGAAATAGTTTTCAGAAAATAAAAAAAATCTTGCAATATTATATTTCAGGTGTTATACTAATAAATCGTGATAATGTAGATGAAACTAAGGGCATAGCAGGTCCTTAGTTTTTTATGATATGGGAGTGAATTACCTGTATTATGCTTGAATAACAGAAAGAAGAGTACATTTATGAAGATGAAAAGAGAAGACGTCAGGAATGTGGCAATCATTGCCCACGTCGATCATGGTAAAACCACGCTTGTGGATGCCCTGTTAAAGCAGAGCGGTGTATTCCGTGAGAATCAGGAAGTAGTAGAACGGGTTATGGATTCCAACGATATTGAAAGAGAGCGCGGAATTACCATCTTATCCAAGAATACGGCAGTTCATTTCAGAGATACAAAGATTAATATTATTGATACACCAGGACATGCGGATTTCGGCGGAGAAGTAGAGCGTGTATTAAAGATGGTTAACGGAGTTATTCTGGTAGTAGACGCTTATGAAGGTGTTATGCCCCAGACCAAGTTCGTATTAAGAAAAGCACTGGAATTAGGACTTTCTGTCGTAGCCTGTATCAATAAGATTGACAGACCGGAAGCAAGGCCGGAAGAAGTAGAAGAAGAAGTGTTAGAGCTTCTTATGGATCTTGACGCAAGTGAAGAGCAGCTGGATTGTCCGTTCCTCTATGCTTCAGCAAAAGCTGGATTTGCAAAAAAACAGCTTGATGATGAAGGTGTTGACATGGCTCCTTTATTCCAGACTGTCCTTGATCATATTCCGGCTCCGGAAGGAGATCCGGAAGCTTCTACCCAGCTTTTAATCAGTACCATCGATTATAATGAGTATGTGGGACGTATCGGAGTTGGTAAAGTAGATAACGGCAAAGTCAGAGTTAACCAGGAATGCGTCATAGTCAATCATCATGATCCTGACAAATTCCGCAAGGTTAAGGTTGGTAAGCTGTATGAATACGAGGGTCTTAATAAGGTAGAAGTACAGGAAGCAGGAATTGGTGCCATTGTAGCGATCTCAGGTATTGCAGATATCCATATCGGTGATACTCTCTGTTCTGTGGAAAACCCGGAAGCTATTCCGTTCCAGAAGATTTCTGAACCAACAATCGCCATGAATTTCATGGTAAATGACAGTCCTCTCGCAGGACAGGAAGGTAAATTTATCACTTCCCGTCATTTAAGAGAACGTTTATTCCGTGAATTAAATACAGATGTCAGCCTTCGTGTGGAGGAGACAGAATCTCCGGACTGCTTTAAGGTTTCCGGCAGAGGAGAGCTTCATTTATCTGTACTGATTGAGAATATGAGACGGGAAGGCTTTGAATTTGCAGTAAGTAAAGCAGAAGTTTTGTATCATTATGACGAAAGAAACAGAAAACTGGAACCAATGGAAATCGCTTATATCGATGTACCGGAAGAGTTTACCGGAGCTGTTATTCAGAAGCTGACAGGCCGTAAGGGTGAACTTCAGGGTATGAGCCCGGCAAACGGCGGATATACAAGACTGGAATTTTCCATTCCATCCAGAGGATTAATCGGCTACCGCGGTGAATTTATGACAGACACCAAGGGAAACGGAATTATGAACACTACATTTGATGATTATGCACCGTTTAAGGGTGAATTGTCTTATAGAAAGTCCGGATCCTTAATTGCATATGAATCAGGAGAATCCATAACCTATGGTCTTTACAATGCCCAGGAGAGAGGAATCCTGTTTATCGGAGCTGGAGTCAAGGTGTATTCCGGTATGGTAATCGGACAGAACCCCAAGGCAGAAGATATTGAAATTAATATCTGTAAAGCAAAGAAACTGACCAATACCCGTTCTTCCGGTGCAGATGACGCTTTGAAACTCAGTACTCCAAAGGAGATGAGCTTAGAGCAGTCTCTTGACTTTATTGATGTTGATGAGCTGTTGGAGATCACCCCTGTCAGCCTTCGAATCAGAAAGAAAATTCTGGATCCAACAATCAGAAAACGTACTTCTCAGAATAAAAAATCATCCGTATAAATTGTTATAAACAGGAGAATGCTGACGCAGATCGCCGAAATATCGCCGATCAGTCAGCATTCTCTGTTATTTTTTGTGCATTCTGCCTCCTTCTGTCGATATTTTTGGTATGCTTTTTATCATTTTCATGTATTCTGCCACATAAATTTAATATTAGCTGTGAAGCATATTAGCAAATTAGTGAAAGAAGAGGAGAAATACTATGTCAGAAAAAATGATTGAAAACAACAAAGTAAGCGTTATCGGAGAGATTGTCTCCGGCTTCACCTTCAGCCATGAGGTATTTGGAGAAGGATTCTATATGGTGGACATTGCGGTAAACCGTCTCAGTGATCAGGCAGACGTGATCCCGCTGATGATCTCCGAACGTCTCATCGACGTGGAAGGAAATTACGAAAGTTGTACCATAGAAGCGGTTGGTCAGTTCCGTTCCTATAATCGTCATGAGGGAACAAAGAACCGCCTTGTACTTTCCGTATTTGTCCGTGAGATCCACTTTATGGAAGAGTTTACAGATTACACAAAAACCAATCAAATTTTTCTGGATGGATATATCTGCAAAGCACCCATTTACAGAAAAACCCCGTTAGGCAGGGAAATTGCAGATTTACTCCTTGCAGTCAACCGCCCTTATGGAAAGTCCGATTACATACCCTGTATCGCATGGGGAAGAAATGCAAGATATGCTTCTGGTTTTACAGTAGGAACCAGAGTTAAGGTCTGGGGAAGAGTTCAGAGCAGAGAGTATACCAAAAAGCTCACGGATACGGAATGTGAAAAGAGAGTGGCTTACGAGGTATCGGTCAGCAAGCTGGAGTGCTCTGAATAAAATATTATTAATATGTTAAGGAAATAATAAGAAAACTTGAAAAAATATTAATTATATGATACGATAAGCAGGTTCTAACATAATAAGTAAATAATTGCTTTTTAGCTGTTATGAGGTGCTGAAAGATGAATCGAGGTACGATACAGGTTATATGCGGAGAAGGAAAAGGCAAGACGTCTTCTGCACTCGGCATGGGAATCGAGGCTCTGACGAAGAACAGAACTGTCATCATGATCCAGTTTTTGAAAGGCTGCCAGGGACGGGGATCTCTGGAGATTATGAAAAGACTGGAGCCGGAGATGAAGATCTTCCGGTTTGAGAAGTGCGATGGATTATTTGAGAATCTGTCCATGGAACGGCAGGAAGAGGAACGCATGAATATCCGCAATGGTCTTAATTTTGCCAGAAAAGTAGTATCTACAGGAGAATGTGATATGCTGATCCTGGATGAAATTCTTGGACTTTTGGACCAGGGCATTGTAGAAGCGGGAGAACTCATAAAACTTCTTCAGTCTAAAGTGGATGAGATGGAGGTCGTATTAACCGGTAAGGTATTTTCAAAAGAGATAGAACCTTATGTAGACAGTATTCTGGAAATCAATCATGTTAAAGTTGACAATACAAAATAATAATGTTAGTATGGTAACATACATAATAGAGTAGAGGTTGCGTTGCTTATCAGTATATTGTCCGATGTATCAGGTACAGAGGAGGACAGTGGAAAGGAAGAGACGCCGAAGAACGGTATGGCCTGAACATATCTGTTCTGGGCATGTGGTTAAGAGCCATATGACTGTCATCCGTATGGATGGGGAGCTACTTAAAGAAAGATGAGATTACCAGATTCTGGACTTTAAGAGCTGACCCTGTTGTCAGCTCTGTTTTTTCGTTTTGACAGAAAGAACAGAGTGCCAAAGGGCCCTTAGAAGTTTACTATGTATAACGATAAAGAATCAGGAGGATAAGACCATGGCAATTTTTGAAGGCGCAGGAGTAGCGCTTGTAACACCATTTCAGGAAAACGGACTAGTCAATTATGAGGTACTTGAAAAATTGGTAGAGGAGCAGATTGCGGAGGGAACCGATGCGATTGTTGCATGTGGAACCACTGGCGAAGCATCTACCATGACTCATGAGGAACATCTGGATGTAATCAGATACGTATGTGAGGTAACGAAGAAAAGAATTCCAGTCATAGCCGGAACTGGTTCTAATTGTACGGATACAGCTGTTTATCTGTCTGTGGAAGCACAAAAACTGGGTGCAGATGGTCTTCTTCTGGTATCTCCGTATTACAATAAAGCGACGCAGAACGGATTAAAGGCTCATTTTAAAGCTGTGGCAGATGCTGTGAATATTCCGATTCTTCTATATAATATACCGGGCAGAACCGGTGTAACCATAAAAGCGGAGACCATTGCAGATCTCTGTCTTACTGTTCCTAACATTTTAGGCGTGAAAGAGGCCAGCGGTGACTTTTCTGCCATTGCTGATTTAATGAGTCTGACGGATGGGAAAGCCGATGTATATTCCGGCAATGATAATCAGATTGTTCCCATGATGTCTTTGGGCGGAAAAGGAGTTATTTCTGTTTTATCCAATGTTGCCCCCGCAAAAACACATGAGATCTGCCAGGCGTATTTTGACGGTGATGTGAAGCGCAGCGCAAGACTTCAACTGGAAGCAATCCCATTAATTAATGCGTTATTCAGTGAAGTCAATCCCATCCCTGTGAAAGCCGCGTTAAATCTCATGGGAAGACAGGCGGGACCAATGCGTCTGCCATTAACTGAAATGGAAGAGAAAAATCAGGAAAAATTAAAAATTGCCATGAAAGAGTATGGAATTTTGTAAGAAGTATATGCTATCCATATGGAGGAAATCATGATTAAGATGATAATGCACGGCTGTAACGGGGCCATGGGACAGGTCATTTCCGGTATTGCAGCGGAAGAAAATAATATAGAAATTGTTGCCGGTATCGATCCCAACATGACGAAAGAAAATTCGTATCCGGTATTTTCTTCTTTAGAGTCCTGCGATGTAGAAGCGGATGTAATCGTTGATTTCACTTCTGCAAGAGCTGTGGAGGGTCTCCTTCATTACAGCATTGAAAAGCAGATTCCGGTTGTCTTATGTACAACGGGACTTTCTGAGGATCAGGTAAAGCTGGTTGAAGAGGCATCCAGACAGGTAGCGGTGCTTCGGTCTGCCAATATGTCTCTGGGCGTTAATCTGTTAATGAAGCTGATAAAGGATGCTGCACTTGTTCTTGCCGGCGCTGGTTTTGATATTGAGATTTTAGAAAAACATCACAATAAGAAGCTGGATGCCCCCAGTGGAACTGCCCTTGCCCTTGCAGATTCCATTAATGAGGCGATGGATCAGGAATTTCATTATGTTTATGACAGAAGCCAGGTGAGAAAAGCAAGAGATAAAAAAGAAATTGGAATTTCTGCAGTCCGCGGCGGCACCATTGTAGGAGAACACGATGTAATTTTTGCTGGAACAGATGAAGTTGTTACCTTTCAGCATACCGCGTATTCCAAAGCTATTTTTGCAAGAGGAGCAGTTTCCGCTGCCAAATTTTTAGCAGGGAAAAAGCCAGGACTTTATACAATGAAAGATGTGATAGAAACCTGATTTTACAAAATTTTCCACTATAATTCATTTCTCCTTGACACATACTAAGCATAGAACATGAAAGGAGAAGTATTATGAAGAAGATAAAACCATATGTATTTGCGATTCTTGTCATTATGTCAGTTATGTGCCTGACTGCATGCGGCACAACAAAGGGAACTACCGGCACAAAAGGTGGAACAGGAACAACTACAGCAGCACAGACAACTGCAGGTGCCACAAAAGAACCGACTACAACCACAGCTGGTACGACAAAAGCGGATCAGGGCAAGGAAAGCACAGGCGTTATCAATGATGCTGTAAAAGATGTGGAAAAAGGCGTGGATAAAATTACCGGTGAAAGTAATGGTCAGCCTACCACAGAAAGTACAACAGCAGCAAAATAATCTTTCATAAAAAGCTTCGGCATAAAATTATGCTTGAAGCTTTTTTTACTTTCGTATATAATCAGATCAGACACACATCTTAAATTCTATTGGTCTCTTTTCTCGTTTTTTTTCCATTCCCCTTTATGTTATGCCTTTAATCAGTCAGGAGCCTGTTTATGAATTATATTTTAAAAAATTATCGCATACTGAGATATAATAAAAGAAAGAAGCCATGGAGAAATTTAAAATGGGCATTTAACCGTGAGAAATGTCGCAGCAGATTGCGTTATCTTTTGTATTGCTGCCTGTTTATTGAAGCTGCCTTGGTCTTTCCCAGTGAAAGAGAACGAATTTGCAGGGAGCTGGTAGAAATATATACAGTGAAAGACGAGATAATGGAAGAAGCAATTACTGAAATTTCTTCTTTTGAAGGAACGGAGGGAGAAATGAGAGAACGTGGCGTTCTGCTGGATTTAAAAGAAGGTCAATTAAAATTCTGGCAGAAAGTGGAGCGGCAGATCCTGAAAGAATCACATTGAGAAACAGACATGTATATTGGTCATTAGTATTTATAATAATAAAACCAGTTGCAATCCAATTTTCACTGTATTATAATTTCTACTGAAACACCAGAGTTTTATTTGAAAAACTTATAAATTAATTCAGAAAAGGACAGGTGGATACCGTGGAGAAAAAAGAAATGCTGTATGAGGGAAAAGCAAAGAAGGTCTATACTACTGAAGATCCGGACGTGTTAATTGTTTCTTATAAAGATGATGCCACCGCTTTCAATGGTCTTAAAAAAGGTACCATTGTTGGAAAAGGTGCAATCAACAACCGTATGACTAATTTCGTTTTCAAAAAATTAGAAGCCAAAGGTGTTCCGACTCATCTGGTTGAAGAGTTAAACGACCGTGAGACTGCAGTAAAAAAAGTAGAGATCGTTCCTCTAGAGGTAATCCTCAGAAATTATTCTGCAGGTAGTTTTGCAAAAAAGATGGGGATGGAAGAGGGAATTAAGTTTGCCTGTCCGACACTTGAATTCAGCTATAAAAATGATGATCTGGGAGATCCGTTTATTAACGATTATTACGCTCTGGCTCTTAATCTCGCAACAAAGGAAGAGATTGAAGCTATCACAAAGTATGCGTTTTTAGTAAACGAGGTTCTCATTGAGTATTTTGACACCTTAAACATTGATCTTATTGACTTTAAGATTGAGTTTGGCCGTTACCACGGACAGATTATTCTTGCCGACGAGATTTCTCCTGATACATGCAGACTGTGGGATAAGGACACTCACGAAAAACTGGATAAGGATCGCTTCCGCAGAGATTTAGGCGGTGTGGAAGACGCATATGAGGAGATATTCCGCCGTCTTGGAATTCAGTAAACAGCACAGAGAGGGTAGATATTTCATGAGTAACGAATTGAACTTCAATATAGAAGAAGAGTTACATGAGGAGTGCGGCGTCCTCGGCATCTATGATTTTGACGGCGGCGACGTTGCTTCCACCATTTATTACGGTTTGTTTGCATTACAGCACAGAGGACAGGAGAGCTGCGGAATAGCTGTCAGTGATACCGAAGGTCCAAAAGGAAAAGTAAGTGCGCATAAGGGGATGGGATTATGTAACGAAGTTTTTACTCCCGAGGTTTTGGAAGGTCTTCATGGGAATATCGGAGTAGGCCATGTTCGTTATTCAACGGCAGGCAGCAGTACACGGGAAAATGCCCAGCCTCTTGTTCTTAATTATGTAAAAGGTACTCTTGCCATGGCTCATAACGGAAATCTGGTGAATGCGCCGGAGCTTCGCAAAGAGCTGGAGTACAGCGGTGCGATTTTTCAGACTACAATTGATTCAGAAGTTATCGCGTATCATATTGCCAGAGAGCGGGTTAAGACCCCTTCCGTAGAAGCAGCAGTTGCCAATGCCATGAAAAAAATCGTGGGAGCCTACTCCCTGGTTGTTATGAGTCCCCGTAAGCTGATCGGAGCCAGGGATCCATACGGATTTAAACCATTGTGTATTGGGAAACGGGATAATTCTTACATCATTGTATCAGAAAGCTGCGCCCTTGATACAGTAGGTGCGGAATTTGTCCGTGATGTTCTGCCTGGTGAAATCGTAACTATTACAAAAGACGGAATCGCTTCAGACACAAGCCTCTGTTTTAAAGAAAGATCCAGGGAGGCCAGGTGTGTATTTGAATATATTTATTTTGCAAGGCCGGACAGCGTATTTGACGGGGTGAGCGTCTATCATTCCAGGCTTTGTGCAGGCCGGGCACTGGCTGTGGATTCACCGGTAGAGGCAGATGTGGTGGTGGGAGTTCCGGAATCCGGAAATGCAGCTGCCCTTGGATATTCTCTTCAGTCAGGAATTCCTTATGGAACCGCATTTGTAAAGAATTCCTATGTAGGCCGGACTTTCATTAAGCCAAAGCAGAGCTTCCGGGAATCATCGGTGAGAATCAAGTTAAATGTACTTAAGGAAGCGGTTGTGGGGAAACGGGTAATCATGATCGATGATTCCATAGTCAGGGGAACTACCAGCGCCCTGATTGTAAACATGCTTCGGGAGTCTGGTGCCAAAGAGGTTCATGTACGGATCAGTGCGCCGCCCTTTTTACACCCCTGTTATTTCGGAACGGATATTCCCGATGAAGATCAGCTGATCGCCCATAACAGAAGCATTGACGAGATACGGGAGCTTCTTGGAGCAGACTCCCTGTCTTATTTAAATATAGAACGTCTGAATGAGATGGCGGAAGGGCTGCCTATCTGTACGGCATGCTTTAGCGGAAACTATCCCATTGAACCGCCGAAAGAAGACATACGCGGTGAATACAGCAGATAATAGGACTTGGAATCAGGGGCTGTCAGACCGGTTTGCGCTGCATAACCGGAAGGCAGTCCCTGGCTGCTCTTTCCATAATAAAGAAAATATGATAAAATAGCTCTACAACGAAACCCAAGGAGGAATGAAAAGAACATGACAGATCGTTACCAAAGCCCGCTGTCTGAGCGTTATGCCAGCAAGGAGATGCAGTACATTTTTTCTCCTGATAAGAAATTTAAGACCTGGAGAAAACTGTGGATTGCTCTGGCAGAAGTAGAAAAGGAACTTGGACTTCCTATTACGGAAGAACAGATAGAGGAACTGAAGGCGTTTCAGGATGATGTAAATTACGAGGTAGCCATACAGCGGGAAAAAGAAGTCCGCCACGATGTAATGTCTCACGTATATGCATATGGAGTCCAGTGTCCCAAGGCAAAAGGCATTATTCATCTTGGAGCCACCTCCTGTTATGTTGGTGATAATACAGATATTATTGTTATGACAGAAGCACTTTTACTGGTGCGGAAAAAACTGATTAACGTAATTTCTGAGCTGGCAAAGTTTGCAGACAGCTATAAGGATTTACCAACTCTTGCATTTACCCATTTTCAGCCTGCCCAGCCTACGACAGTCGGTAAGAGAGCTACGTTATGGCTCCATGATCTTACCATGGATTTAGAGGATCTGGATTATCTTCTTGATTCCATACGCCTTCTTGGCTCCAAGGGAACAACCGGAACCCAGGCAAGCTTTTTAGAGCTGTTTGACGGAGACATGGACAGAGTGAGAAAAGTGGATGCCATGATTGCAGAGAAGATGGGATATAAGGGGTGTTACCCGGTATCTGGTCAGACCTACTCCCGGAAAGTGGACAGCCGTGTGGTCAACGTTCTGGCAGGAGTTGCTCAGAGTGCTCATAAGTTCTCCAATGATATTCGCCTTCTCCAGCATTTAAAAGAGGTGGAAGAGCCATTTGAAAAGAGCCAGATCGGTTCTTCAGCCATGGCTTATAAGAGAAACCCCATGAGAAGTGAGAGAATCGCCTCCCTGTCCAATTACGTTATGGCAGATGTGATGAATCCCATGCTTGTTTCTTCCACTCAGTGGTTTGAACGGACACTGGATGACTCTGCAAACAAACGTCTGAGTGTTCCGGGAGGCTTTCTTGCAATTGACGGAATTCTGGATCTCTATCTGAATGTGGTTGACGGTCTTGTGGTTTATCCCAAGGTCATTGAAAAACATATGATGGCGGAACTTCCTTTCATGGCGACAGAAAACATCATGATGGATGCGGTAAAAGCAGGCGGCGACAGACAGGAACTCCATGAGCGGATCAGGGAACTTTCCATGGAAGCCGGTAAGAATGTGAAAGTAAACGGACTTGATAACAATCTGCTGGAACTTATTGCAGCAGACCCATCTTTTAATCTTTCATTAGAAGAACTGAAAAAAAGCATGGATCCTAAAAAATATGTAGGCTGCGCTCCGGCTCAGGTTACCATTTACCTTGATGAGGTAATTCGTCCTCTTCTTAAGGATAACCAGGAACTTCTTGGTATGACAGCAGAAATCAATGTATAAGAAGGCTGCGGACAGACTGATCTTTATCAATGAGTCTGTCTGCAGTTTTTTGTGTGCAAGGAGGAATGATGAGCAGTAGTCTGGAATATTATAAAGTTTTTTATTATGTGGCAACGTTAGGCAGCATTACACTGGCATCTGAAAAACTCTGCATCTCCCAGCCGGCAGTCAGCCAGGCGGTCCGGCAGCTGGAACAGTCACTGGACTGCCAGCTTTTTATGCGGATGTCAAAAGGAGTTAAGCTGACCAGAGAAGGAGAATTTTTATTCGATTATGTAAAATCCGGTTTAGAGAGCATCTGGCACGGGGAAAATATGTTAAGACGGATGAGGGATTTAGAGACCGGTGAGGTACGCATAGGAGCGAGTGATATGACACTTCAGTTTTATTTACTCCCTTATCTGGAAAAATTTCATGAACTTTATCCGGGAATTAAAGTAACGGTTTCCAATGGTCCCACACCAGAAACACTTCGCTTTTTATATGAAGGGAAGATTGATTTCGGTGTGGTCAGCACTCCCTTTGAAGCAAGGAGCGAGGTGAAAAGTACTCCTGTAAAGGAAGTCCGTAATGTTTTTATTGCAGGTGAGAAGTTTAGGCATCTGGAAGGGAAAAAACTGAGTTATGATATCCTAAAGGAACTTCCCTGTATTTTTCTGGAAAAGAATACCAGCACCCGGACATTTATGGACGAGTTCTTAAAAGAGCGGAAAGTGGAGGTGGAGCCGGAATTCGAGCTTTCCACCAGCGATATGATCGTTCAGTTTGCCATGCGGAATTTAGGAATTGGCTGTGTGATGTCTGGATTTGCCCAAATGGAGCTTGAGAAAGGTAACCTGATAGAACTGCAGTTTGAAGAGTCCATGCCTGGACGGCAGTTTGCTATTATCACTGACCGTAAGACTCCCATTTCTCCTGCTGGGAAGAAGATTCTGAAACTAATGATTGATGATATAAGCTAGACTTATGCCAAATATAAATAATATTGACTTTACTTATGTGAATCTTTGCGCTATCATAGGGAAGTAAAAGGTATTTTTTCACTCATAGGAGGATTAATCGAATGGTAAGAGCAATCGTAGGCGCCAACTGGGGCGATGAAGGAAAAGGTAAAATCACAGATATGCTGGCAAAGGAGTCCGATATTATTATCCGTTATCAGGGCGGAAGCAATGCCGGGCATACCATTATCAACAATTATGGCAAGTTTGCCCTTCACCTTCTTCCGTCAGGTGTTTTCTACAACCACACAACCAGCATTATTGGCAATGGCGTGGCATTAAACATCCCTTATTTAATTAAGGAAGTGAATGATCTTGTGAGCAAAGGCGTTCCAAAACCGGCGATTCTGGTTTCTGACCGAGCACAGATTCTGATGCCATATCACATTCTGTTTGATCAGTATGAAGAAGAGCGTCTGGGAAAACGGTCCTTTGGTTCTACAAAATCAGGGATTGCACCATTTTATTCAGATAAATACGCGAAAATCGGTTTTCAGGTATGCGAACTTTTTGATGAAGAGTCATTAAAGGAAAAGGTGGAACGCGTTTGTGAAATGAAGAATGTTTTAATGGAACATTTATATCACAAACCAGCCATTGATCCGGAAGAATTATTTAAGACTTTACTTGAGTATCGCGAGATGGTAAAACCGTTTGTTTGTGATGTTTCCAATTATCTTCATAAGGCAATTAAGGAAGGTAAGAATATTTTGCTGGAAGGACAGCTGGGATCTTTAAAGGATACCGATCACGGAATTTATCCAATGGTTACCTCTTCCTCCACACTGGCAGCATACGGTGCAATTGGAGCAGGCATTCCCCCATATGAAATCAAGAACATTACCACAGTTGTAAAGGCATATTCCAGTGCAGTTGGTGCCGGCGCATTTGTCAGCGAGATCTTCGGAGACGAGGCAGACGAGTTAAGACGCCGCGGCGGTGATGGCGGCGAATATGGCGCAACGACTGGAAGACCCAGACGTATGGGATGGTTTGATGCAGTGGCTTCCAGATATGGATGCAGAATTCAGGGAGCTACCGAAGCAGCACTTACTGTTTTGGATGTACTTGGTTATCTGGATGAACTTCCTGTTTGTATCGGATATGAGATTGATGGAACAGTTACAAAAGATTTCCCCAATACGATTGAGCTTAATAAGGCAAAACCGGTTTATACCACACTTCCAGGCTGGAAATGTGAGATCAGAGGAATTAAAAAATACGAGGATCTGCCAGAAAACTGCAGAAACTATATTGAATTTATTGAGAAAGAGCTTGAAACTCCGATTACCATGGTTTCCAATGGACCGGGAAGAGATGATATTATCTATCGCTAGGGTTTGAAAAAATTAAGCAGAGCATTAGGATTATTTCCTATTGTCTCTGCTTAATTTTGTTTTTCAATTCTCGATTTATTTTCAAGTGATTTCGTGAAAATACCTAATTATACCTATATAATTATAAATTATTCTTTGTTAGTGGTATTAGTATTGTTGTGATCATCATTCGGTCTTATGACCCGGACAACCAGCTGAGCAGCATATATAAATGCGGGAATAACTACGGTGGAATAGATCGCCGCCATCAGCCATTTCTTTGATTCCGCACTATGAGAAAATGCGGATACCAGTGCAATAAGATAAAGGGAACAGATTAATACCAGACCGGCAATAGCCAGGGCGCGTTTCCATTTCATGGGGAAACCTCTCTTTCTGAAAAAATTATACTGGGTTTATTATATCCCAAAACAGTATATTTGGAAAGAAATGTTTGGAAAATGTTCACAAAATCTTCAGATTTTGAAAACTGTACATTTCTCCCAATCTATAGTACACTTTTAATAGATTACAGACAACGCGGAAGGAGTGCTTGGTACCCTTGAGAAAACAATGGTTGGCAGTAATTTCAGCAGGGATCCTTCTGAGCATGGGAGGGGTGATGAGTTCCCTTGCTTCAGAAGATAATGGGCAGGAACAAAGCACCGCCATTAATCTTTTGGAGGCCACGAAGGAATGGCAGTGGAAGGAAGATTCCGGAGGCTGGAGATACATAAAAAAGGATGAAACCTATAAAAAGAACTGCTGGGAAAAGCTTGACGGAAGCTGGTATTATTTTGGCTTTGATGGTTATATGAGTACCGACTGGACAACGATCCGCGGTATGGATTATCTCTTTGCCGAGACCGGAGAGCTGCAGCTTGGCTGGTGCTATAACGACGAAGAGGAAAAATGGCATTATTACAAGGAAGATGGTACCCCGCAAAAAGGATGGTTTCAGGATCTGGATGGAAGCTGGTACTGGTTTTCTGCAAAGGGTGAGATGGCTTCTTCCGGATATAAGTATGTAACCGGAGGAAAGTATTATTTCTTTGATAACGGACAGATGGCTGCTAACCAGTATGTCGGTCTCTTTTACATGGATGAAACCGGAAACAGAAACAAAAATTTTGATATCATAATTGAAAGTAAGAAAAAGAATACTACCGTCTCTGCTGAAGTAAAGGAAGGATTTACAGAAGCATCCAAGAATCTGCCCCGAGAATGGGTGAAGCGTTTTACGGATCAGGGCTGGGAGATTCTTTATTATCCGGAAAAACAGTATTTTTCTGCGCCTAATACCGGGAGTGGTGTTTATTATGTAGGTCATTCGCTGGATACCACTTACAAGAAAATAAAGATATGCAATCCTTCTGAACTTACGGAAGCATTTTGTGAATATATTGGATATGAATACGGCTTATATAAGGGAACGCTTCAGGAGGCGACGGATTTATCCATGGATAAATCTTTAATGGACGAATATGTTTTCATACCGGATTACTATGCGGATGATATGAAATTTTATTTTGGAAAGCTGGCAGCAGCATATTTGGGAAGTGCATCAACCAGGTCAGAGATGGAAGCAGAAGCCCCGGAAGTGACCCGGATATTAAAAAAGATATTATACAGGCAGAGTTGAATTACGAATAATTCTTATAGCAGGCATATGGTCTGATATAGATTATACCGATTCAGCGCTGCTTTTTTATTTAAAATCTGGTTGACAAATCAGTTTATATATAATATTATAAAATTATATTTAGCAAAATTGAATTTGGCGAAATAAAAGGAGAATATAAATGGGTTTAATACCCCGTATCGTTGTTCTATTGATTGCAGCAGAACATTTATACATTCTATGGATGGAGATGTTTGCCTGGAAGACAGCTGGAGAAAAGATGTTACCTGGTTTTGAACCGTCGTTTTTTGAGGAAACAAGAGTAATGGCGGCAAATCAGGGGTTATATAATGGGTTTCTTTCCGCAGGTCTTATATGGTCCCTGTTTGTAAGAGAAGGAATATGGGCGGACAGGATTTCCATATTTTTTCTTTCCTGTGTGATTATCGCAGGGGTATATGGAGCACTGACTTCATCGAGAACTATTTTTTTTAAACAGGCGTTGCCTGCAATTGCAGCACTTTTTATAGTGATAATTATTTAAATGAAAGGAGTAATATATATGAATGAAACTATAAGAACAATTCAAAATCACAGATCAATCAGAAGCTTTTTAGATAAAGAGGTTGATGACCTTATCATTGACGAAATCCTAAGGGCTGCACAGTCCATGCCCAATTCGATTAATGGCCAGCAGAGTTCGGTAATAGTAATTAAGGATAAAGAAACAAAGGCTAAAATAGCCCAGCTGGCCGGTGGTCAGAAATGGGTGGAAGATGCACCGGTATTTCTTCTGTTCGTACTGGATTTTTATAAAACCAGTCTTGCGGCTGAAAAGAACGGGCTGACTCAGGTGATACATGAGAGTGTGGAAGGAACCATGGCAGGAACCTTTGATGCAGGACTTTCCATGGGCGCTGCAATTATAGCCGCAGAGTCTCTGAATCTTGGGATTGTACCAATCGGCGGAGTGCGTAAAAATCCAGGTGAAATCATAAAGCTTTTGAATCTTCCTCCATATACTTATCCGGCAGTTGGCCTGGCAGTTGGATATCCAAAAGACGAATCACACAAGAAACCAAGACTTCCATTTTCCACATTTCGTCACAATGAAGTTTACCACACAGAGGAAATGAAAGAAGCCATCGACCAGTACGATATGGAGATGGAAGATTATTTGAAAGAAGTGGGGCGTCAGCAGGAAGGGAACTGGAGTAAATACACCTCGGGAATTTATCAGAATGTTTATTACCCCGATGTCTATCCAACCATGAAAGACCAGAAGTTTTTAAACGACAAATAAAAGAAGGGGAAAGCTGCAAAAAACAGCTTTCCCTTTCTTTATTCTGCCAGCTCACTCCAAATCTCATACAGCTCTTCCAGACGTTTGCTGATCATCTCTTTTTCCTGATTTAATTCCATAAGTTTTGGTACATCTGTGAAAATCTCTTCTTTTACAAGAAGCTCATCGATTTCCCCGTCTCTGGTTTCCAGTTTATGAATTTCATCTTCTGTTTTTTTCAGTTCGTTCTGGCGTTTGCGGATCTTTGCCTGTTCTTCCTTTTGGGCTTTCCAGTCAAGCTTTATCCCGGAGGGGTCTTCGCCGGGTACAGCAGCAGCTTCGGACACCTGGGTCAAAAGACCTGTCATAATATCCTTCTTTTCCAGATAATAATCGTAATTTCCGATATAGTTAATAAGTGTCTGGTTAGTCAGGTCCAGAATTCGTGTGGCAGTTTTATTAATAAAATAACGGTCATGGGATACGTAAAGCACGGTACCGGTGTAATTGACCAGGGTGCCCTCCAGTATCTCTTTGGAGGTGATATCCAAATGGTTGGTCGGCTCGTCAAGGATCAGGAAATTGGCTTCAGAAAGCATAAGCTTTGCCAGAGAAACACGTCCCCGTTCCCCACCGCTTAAGTCCTTGATCCGTTTATATACGTCATCGCCTGTAAAGAGAAAGGCGGCCAGGATATTGCGGATCTGAGTATTGTTCATATATGGATAAGTATCCTGAAGTTCATCGAATAAAGTTTTGTCCATATGAAGAACCTGATGCTCCTGGTCATAATATCCGATATGTACCTTGGAGCCTAAGGAAACCTCTCCCTGATCGGGCGCCAGTATGCCGTTTAATATTTTTAAAATTGTGGTTTTTCCGGTTCCGTTGCCGCCGATAATGGCAACCCGTTCTCCCCGCTTGACTTCAAACCCGATGTGTTCAAAAAGGAGATTGTCCCCAAATGATTTTTTTAAATCTTTAACAGTCAGAACGTCATTTCCACTGATTACGTTGGGTTCCAGCTGGATGCGCATCTCGTCGTTAACCTCGGCAGGTTTTTCTAACAACTCGATCTTGTCCAACATCTTTTCTCTGCTTTCTGCCCGCCGTATGGATTTTTCCCTGTTAAACGATTTTAATTTTGTAATTACTTCTTCCTGATGCCTGATTTCCTGCTGCTGGTTTAGATAGGCCTTCATCTTAGCTTCCCGGATCATGGCTCTTTTGCTGCTGTACTCCGTATAGTTACCCTGATATACGGACAAAATGCCATTATCCAGCTCAATGATCTTTGTCACCACACGGTTTAAAAAGTACCGGTCATGGGCGACGATGATTACGCTGCCGTCATAATTAATCAGATATCCTTCCAGCCAGGCAATGGAGTCCATATCCAGATGGTTGGTAGGCTCATCAAGGAGAATGATGTCTGGTTTTGTAAGGAGAAGGCGTCCTAAAGCTACCCGGGTTTTCTGACCGCCGGAAAGAGCAGATACCGGCTTCCCGAATTCATCTTCTGTAAAACCAAGACCCTTTAATACGCCGGTCACTTCACTTCGGTAAGCGTAGCCGTTCTGCAGCTCAAATTCATGGTTTAAGCGGCTGTAAACGGTAAGCATCTCATCCAGTTCCTCACCAGTGGCGTGCTTCATATCCAGCTCAAGTTTGCGGATTTTTCCTTCCATATCCATAAGGGGACGTTTCACTTCCAGAACTTCTTCATAGACTGTCCGGACTCCGGATAAATCCTGATGCTGTGATAAATAGCCTAAGGTTTTTCCCTTGGATATGACCACCTCTCCTTCATCGGATGCCAGTTCACCGATAATCATTTTTAACAAAGTTGATTTACCAGCTCCGTTAATTCCTACAATGGCGGCTTTCTCATGGTCTTCTATATGAAAGGAAGCGTGTTTAATCACTTCGTTGGTGCCAAATGCTTTACTGATATTGCTGCATGAGAGAATCATGGTTTCTTTCCTCCTGAATAAAATGGGACAATAGTACCAGTATAATATAGGTCCATTTATTTTTCAAGGATACAATCGTAAAACTCGTTTGACATTATTTTATCACGCAGTTATAATGGTGTTAGTTAAATTCTAAGTAAAAGAAGGTGAAGATGTGGCAGATAAAGAAATTTCAAAAGCAGTGATTGCCAGGCTTCCCAGGTATTATCGTCATCTGGGAGAGCTTATGGAGGATGGAGTGGAACGAATATCCTCTAATGAGCTGAGTTTGCGTATGAAAGTGACCGCTTCTCAGATACGCCAGGATCTTAATAATTTCGGCGGATTCGGACAGCAGGGTTATGGATATAATGTGAAATACTTATATACAGAGATAGCGAAGATATTAGGAATTGACAGACAGCACAATTTAGTGATCATTGGTGCGGGCAATTTAGGACAGGCGATTGCGAATTATGCAAATTTCGAAAAGCGTGGTTTTTTAATCAAAGGAATGTTTGATATCAATCCACGTCTGATCGGTCTGGTTGTTCGCGGAATTGAGATCCGAAGTGTGGATGATCTGGAACAGTTTGTAAGAGATAATGATGTTCAGATTGCAGCCCTGACCATACCAAAGACCAAGGCACCGGAAATTGCAGACCGTCTTGTAAGGGCAGGCATCAAGGCTATCTGGAATTTCGCTCATACAGACTTAACCGTGCCGGATGATGTTGTGGTAGAGAATGTACACTTATCAGAGAGTCTCATGAGACTGTCTTACCGGGTCTGCAGCATGCAGGATAACTCGATTGATGAAAAGCAAAGACAATCAGCAAAGAACAGTTAATATGCCTGCCGGCAGCCAAAGAGGAAATTTCCCTCTTTGCTGCCGGTAGTTTGCTATGGAGAAAGGCGGGTGCAGTATGAGATATCTGGTAACGGGAGAACAGATGAAGCAGGTTGACCAATATACCATCGAACAAATTGGTATCCCATCACTGGTACTGATGGAGCGGGCAGCCCTGGCCGTTTTTAAAGAAGCAGTAAATCATGTGAAACAGACGGAGCTGGTGTGGGTACTGTGCGGGAGCGGTAACAACGGTGCTGACGGAATCGCTGTTGCCAGAATGCTTCATATAAGCGGTTATCATGTTCTGGTTATTCTTGCTGGAAAAAAGGACAAAGGAAGCAGTGAATATTTAACCCAGCTCTCCATTGCAGAGAAAACAGGAGTAAAAGTAATGGAAGGCATGGATGGGAACCCGGGAACCTGCAGTCTGCTCATTGACGCGCTGTTTGGCGTAGGGCTTGACAGGGAGATTCTTGGTACCCATCTGGAAATTATGAAATCCATAATCAGGTGTAAACCGGAATTTATAATTGCAGTGGATATTCCTTCCGGCATTCATTCTAATACCGGACAGATTATGGGAACTGCAATCCCTGCAGATTTAACGGTTACATTCGGATATGAAAAACTTGGTACCATGCTGTACCCTGGAAAAGAATACAGCGGCAGAGTTATTGTGGAGGATATTGGTTTTCCTCCTGAAAGTATGAATTATGTGAAAACCGAATATTTTACATTTCAAGAGACTGACATGACGATGATCCCCAGTCGGCCAGCCTATTCCAATAAAGGCAGCTTTGGTAAGGTTCTCCTGGTTGCTGGTTCCAGAAACATGAGTGGGGCTGCATATTTAAGTGCACTTTCCGCCTATCGGACTGGTGCTGGTCTGGTCCGGATCTTTACTGTAGAGGAAAACAGGGAGATTTTGCAGACCTTACTTCCTGAGGCAGTGATTGTTTCCTACCGGTCAGCAGAAGCAGAACGGAAAACGGAGAACTTTGAACAGCTTTTGATTAAACAGTGTGAGTGGGCCAGTGTGATTGTTTTGGGACCGGGACTGGGGCAGGAAGTTTACGTGAAAAATCTGGTGGAATCCGTTCTTGTAAATGCCTACGCTCCGGTAATTGTAGATGCTGACGGGCTGAATACCATTGCCAGTAATCCGGAGCTTACCAGTTATTACACGGAGAACATTATCATTACCCCTCATCTGGGAGAGATGGCAAGACTTACCGGAAGCTCGGTAGAACTAATAAAAAAACATCTCATTCAGACAGCAAGAGAGTATGCGGACCGGTTTGGTATAACCTGTATATTAAAAGATGCGGTTACCATTGCTGCGCTTAATGATCAGAGAACCTATGTAAACAGCACCGGGAACAGTTCCATGGCAAAGGCAGGGGCAGGAGATGTACTGACCGGAATTCTGGCCGGGTTACTGGCAATGGGAATGGAAGGACCGGATGCAGCGGCACTGGGTGTATGGCTTCACGGACTGGCGGGGGATATGAGAAAGAAGAAATATGGAGATTACAGTCTTCTTGCCAGAGAACTGGCAGATGAGACTGGTATAATATTGCAGGAGCGAACGAGGGAATAAATCATGAAAACATATGGCAGGGTATATGAAGCGGTAGATTTAGATGCAATCCGGTACAACATGGAAGAGATGAAAGCAAATTTAAGGCCGGAGACAAAGATGATCGGGGTTGTAAAATCCGATGGATATGGTCATGGCGCTGTCCCTGTGGCTCTGGCAATTGATCCTTATGTGTGGGGGTATGCTGTGGCTACCGTGGAAGAAGGCGTAATACTTAGAAAACATGGAATCACAAAGCCCATTCTGGTTCTTGGAGTGGTTCCCTATGATGGCTATCAGCTTCTGGTGGATTATGATATCAGCTCTGCCGCATTTCAGCTGAAGAAAGCCATGCGTCTTTCTGAACTGGCGGAAAAAGCAGGAAAGAAAGCTGTGGTTCATCTGGCTCTTGATACTGGTATGAGCCGGATTGGATATCCGGTGACAGAAGAGGCAGCGGAGGAAGCGGCAAAGATCTGCAGACTGCCGGGAATTTATGCTGAGGGGCTCTTTACTCATTTCGCAAAAGCAGATGAAACGGATAAAAAAGCAACGGGATCACAGATTGAGAAGTTTCAGGCATTTGTAGATATGCTGGGCGAAAGAGGAATTACCATTCCTGTCCTTCACTGTTCTAACAGTGCAGGAATTATTGATTTGCAGGAAGCTAATTTTCACCTGGTCCGTGCAGGCATTTCTATCTATGGGTTGTATCCTTCCGCAGAGGTAAAAAAAGAACCTGTAAGGTTAAAGCCTGCCATGGAATTAAAGAGTACCATTACCTACATAAAAAAAATCGGGCCTGGAACTTCTGTCAGCTATGGTGGAACGTTTACTGCTCAGCAGGAAATGACAGTGGCGACAATCCCAGTGGGATATGGAGATGGCTATCCCAGAAATTTATCTGGAAAAGGTGAGGTCTTAATCAGAGGACAGCGGGCTAAAATTCTTGGAAGGGTGTGTATGGATCAGTTTATGGTTGATGTCACATCGATTGAGGGAGTAAAAGAAGAGGATGAGGTTGTTTTGATTGGAAGACAGGGAAAGGAACAGATTGCAGTGGAGGAACTGGCCGAGCAGTGCGGCGGCTTTCATTATGAAATACTCTGTGATATCAGCAAACGGGTACCCCGGGTTTATATGGAACACGGCGAAGTAGTGGGAACCAAAGATTATTTTAACGATTGTTACAGCACCTTTTTAAAGGTGTGATAACCAACTCCATGTCCGTATCATATGATAAGGTATGCGGCGGAAAAACTTAAGTGAATACACGAGTCAAAGTAGGTCAATAATAGACTTAAATAAATTGACGGAGTGTGAGAATGTGATAATCAGACGTGGAGACATTTATTATGCCGATCTAAGACCGGTAGTAGGCTCTGAACAGGGCGGGATTCGCCCGGTTCTTATTATACAAAATGACATCGGTAATAAGCACAGTCCCACTGTGATCTGTGCAGCGATTACCTCAAGAATGAATAAGGCAAAGCTGCCTACCCATGTGGAACTGGATACGAAAAAGTGCGATATGATCAAGGATTCAGTCATACTTTTGGAACAGCTGCGGACCATTGACAAGCAGAGACTGAAAGAGAAAATTTGTCATATTGATGAAAAACTGCAGCAGGAAGTGGACTGTGCATTAAGAATCAGCTTAGAACTGAATACATAGTTCACCATTGACGGAATGCTGATAAAATGGTATATTCTTAAATAGTTGTGAGAAAAAATACGAAAGAAAATCAACAAAAGGAGTAGAATTTTCAGATGGACGATGGCAATCCGCTTATACGCGTGATTATTTTTATTGCTTTTATCGTATTGGATGCAATTTTTTATGGGTTTGGTGCAGCAATTCAGAATGTAAATACGACAGAATTGGAACATCAGATGGAAGAAGGCAGTGAGAAAGCTGCAAAACTGCTGCATATCGTTAACAGACCAACCAGATTTGTGAACACCATTCAGATCACCACCAACTTAATTGGTATGGTGACGGGAGTGTTTGTATTAGGACAGTTTAAGATCTGGCTGGAGGCAATCTTAAGCCGGGGGAGTGATGGCCCCAATCGGTGGATCTCTCTTTTCAGTCTTTTCCTTGTAGGTGCCTGCTTAATTATTCTGCTGATCAGCTTCGGTATTATTATTCCAAAGCGCTGTGCAGCCGAGAATCCGGAAAAGTGGGGATACCGTATGCTGCCCGCAGTAACTTTTATTATGATTCCCCTGATTCCCTTTGCGTGGGTTGCAAACCTGATTGCTTTCATCGTTCTTAAGGTCATGGGCATTGATATGGCATCAGACAATGAGAACGTAACCGAAGAAGACATTATGTCTATGGTAAATGAGGGGCACGAACAGGGTGTGTTAGAAGCCAGGGAAGCGGAGATGATCACCAATATCTTTGAACTCAATGACAAGGAAGCTGCGGATATCATGACTCACAGAAAGAATCTGGTTTCCTTAGACGGAGAGATGATG
This sequence comes from Lacrimispora sp., assembly GCF_031982545.1. Classification (GTDB taxonomy): domain Bacteria; phylum Bacillota; class Clostridia; order Lachnospirales; family Lachnospiraceae; genus Lacrimispora. The sequence continues at coordinate 53,772 of NZ_DALYXB010000007.1, read as the reverse complement.
TTAAAAGAAGCGGTGACATTTATCCTGACAGAAGGGTATAATTCCCGGTATCCGGTCTATAAAAAAGATGTGGATGACATTATTGGTATTCTTCATATGAAGGATGCGCTGATTGCCGCTGAAACAGAAGAGAATGGCAGCCGTCAGCTCTGGGAGATTGAAGGACTTTTAAGAGAGGCTCATTTCATTCCCGAAACCAGGAATCTTGATACGCTGTTTAAAGAGATGCAGTCCAGAAAGATCCACATGGTAATTGTGGTTGATGAATATGGTCAGACTTCCGGTATTGTTACCATGGAAGATATTCTGGAAGAGATTGTAGGCAATATTCTTGACGAGTATGATATGGATGAAGAATTTATCGTACCATCGGATGACGGTACTTACGTTATGAATGGTATGACTACCCTGGAAGACGTGGAACGGGCATTAGACATTGAATTTGATGAGGAGGATTATGACTCCTATGATACAATAAATGGCCTGCTTATTTCCAGACTGGACCGGATTCCCCAGGAAGGGGAAGAATCAGAAGTATCCATTATGGGTTATAAGTTTAAGATCCTTCAGGTGGAGAACAAGATGATTCAGACAGTCCGTGTCTGGAAGGAAGAGCCAGAGGGGCTTTCTGAGGAAGAAAAAACGGTCAGAAAAACGGAATCCGAGTTAAAAGATTCTGAAAAAGAATCATAAGCACACAGCTGCCAGTACTTTCCTGCATCAGACAGGAAGGTTCTGGCAGCTGTGTATTGTTTTTTCTTGCAAGATGAAAAAAATAGTGATAGAATAGAAAAGATGTTATTTTCTGATATGAAGAGGACGAAATAGAGAAAGAAAAGGAGTGTTGGAAGCGATGTCAGGACATTCAAAGTTCGCAAATATTAAGCACAAAAAAGAAAGAAACGATTCCGCTAAAGGTAAAGTATTTACTGTAATCGGAAGAGAAATTGCAGTAGCGGTAAAAGAAGGCGGATCAGACCCTGCGAACAACAGTAGGCTCCGTGATGTAATAGCGAAAGCAAAGGCCAACAACATGCCCAATGATACCATTGACAGGGGCATTAAAAAAGCTGCCGGAGATGCCAATTCTGTTAACTATGAGACAATTACATACGAAGGATACGGCCCCAATGGAGTGGCGATCATCGTAGATACTCTGACAGACAATAAAAACCGGACGGCGGCCAACGTGAAGAACGCATTTACAAAAGGCGGCGGAAATGTGGGAACTCCAGGCTGTGTATCTTTTATGTTTGACAAAAAGGGACAGATCATTATAGATAAAGAAGAATGTGATATGGATGCGGATGAGCTTATGATGATTGCTCTGGATGCAGGCGCAGAAGATTTCTCAGAAGAAGAGGACAGCTACGAAGTTCTGATTGCGCCAGAAGAGTTCAGTGCAGTACGCGAAGCATTGGAAGCAGCAAAAATCCCCATGATTCAGGCTGAAGTTACCATGATTCCACAGACGTGGGTGGAGCTGGCTGATGAGGATTCATTAAAGAAGATGAACCGGATTCTGGATCTGTTAGATGCAGAAGATGATGTACAGGCAACCTATCATAACTGGGACGAATAAAATAAAAACGGGCATGCACGGGAATCAGTGCATGCCTTTTTATTTTATACAATCTCAGTTAAGTTTCTAACCGACTTCTGAATATCTGCCACCAGTTCATGGATTCGTTCGTAGACCTCACCAGAGCTTTTAGAGATTTCCCCGAATTCTCTTGCTACTACTGCAAAGCCAACTCCTGCCTCACCAGCTCTGGCCGCTTCAATAGAGGCGTTAATGGAAAGAATATTTTCCATGGAAGCCACCTTCTGCAGGTCATGGGTTTTTGCTGTTACTTCATTCAATGAGATTTTGATGCTGTCAATTTCTTTATCCAGTACGCTGTCTCTTTTACCGGAGATTGCCTGTATGTATTCCATATTAACCAGTTGGTTCACTATGCTGCCAAGCATCTGTGCAGCTGCCTTGATGGTGGCTTCCGATCGTACCGGTACTTTTCTTAGTGCTCGTATATATTCCTCTTCGTTAATTCCCAGCTCTCTGGCAATGGTACGAAACTTTTCTTCCTCTGGCTGAGAGGGCAAAACCTGTCCTCCGATGATTGCTCCCACTTTTTCACCTTTCACAACTATGTCAGAGGAAAAATCCATAAGCCCCGCATGGCAGAAATAAGCTCCGCTTCCTTCTTTGTCACAGGCTTCACACCGCTTTAAACCTTCTTCACTGTTTCTTGTGTATTTCATGCAAAACTCAGTGAAATTGCTGCCTTTTGTGATATAATTACCCTCCGCATCCACCGCGATTGCTGCTAACCCTGTCGCTTCCGAAAACTGGTCCTGAATCGACTGCAATGCCTTCAAATCAATAAACTTTTTGATATCGATCATAGTATGCATGCCCCTCTCTTGTAATTTGCGGTACCTTTTTATCATTCTTATTATATAATAATGGTAGGATAAATACAAGCAAGGAAGTAATCAGTAATATCTGCGAAATCCATTGAAGCTTGATGATTATTGTGCTACAATCACCGTGAAAAAGATTAAAAAAAGAGGCTCAGGATTATGGAAAGTGACCGATTGTACCGGGTGCAAAAAAAGGATATCGAGAAATTAAAGCAACTGCTGACAGAGTGTTTTGAGGGGGACCCACTTTATTGCAATCTGATCCCGGACACAGATACAAGGAAACGTCTTCTCCCCGAACTGTTTGAATGTGATATGGAAGAATTTTTTGAGACTTGTGAGATTTATGCGGACAGTCCGGAGATTAACGGAATTATGGTTGTAGATGATGAATCGGAAGTTTACAATCCTGTTCATTATTATCTGGCAGAAGCAGCAGCGACTTTGAAAACGGATAGTTATTTAATCAAGGAAGACAGGTCGCTAAAGACATTCTGGAATTTTTTTCATGGAAGGGATTATTTAAATTCCAGATGGACTGACCAGCTTCATCAGGAAGAACGGCTTCACATCATATATCTTGCAGTGAGACCCAGTATGCAGCATCATGGGATTTCTGCCTGCCTTCTAAAAGAAGCCATAGAATTTGCAGACAGAAATCATCTCATGATATCACTGGAAACCCACAAACACAGCAATGTAAGCTTTTATGAACATTTTGGTTTCAGACTTTTCGGCGTGGTAGAAAAGCATTTTGAGTTAAAACAGTACTGTATGATAAGAGAGATGCACTAGAGCTTAGTATAAATAGTAGGACAGGCTTTCCCGGATCTTAAAACCGGCTTTCTTATACAGAGCCACGGCCGGAAGATTGTCGCCGGATACCTGTAAATAGATGGTTTCCGTTCTTTGATCTGAGGGAAGAGAAGTATAAGTCTTTAAAAATAAACCCAGGCAGGCAGTTCCAAGACCCTGCCCCCGCAGGGGTTTGGATATTTCAAATCCATATAAATAAGCGCTTTTTTCCTGAATATCAAGACTGCACATCCCGACTGCTTCTTTACCCTTAAAAAATTCATAGCAGATTTGACCATCGGAATTTTTATGGGATGAGATGGTTAAATCATTCCTTTCTTTATTTTCTTTCTCCAAACCGGATTTTGCTGAAACAGGAATGGAACGTTCCATAAAATGTTCCGTGTAACAGAAAGAAGCCTCCATAGCCTGTAACGTTTTTATCCCATCCCTGCAGTTTTCGTACACTGGAAATAAAAAATCCCAGTCAGGATAATCATTTACCAGCTCTTTTAAGAGAGATGTAAAATGTCCTTTCCGTCGTTCACCAGGAAGGGTACAGCCGTAGCATTCCATGGTGTCAGAATCAGTAAAAAAAGCGATAAGAGCGGATAAGAGGCGCTCATTTTCATATAATAAACAGCAGATGCACTCTTCCTCCAAAGGAAATGAGAAAGAGATATGATCGTATTCATTGCAGGTTTCCTGTAAAAGACGGAGGTCTTTTGACAAATGGGCATCTGGTGCATTGGTTCGGATAAGATTCATGGTTTTACTCCTGGTATGTTTTCGTATAGTATAATACAATAAAATAGTAAAATTCAATCAAATATTTTCCATATTGCTGATTGTCTCTTTGAAATATGGGTGATAGAATAAACACATGTAAAGCAGTTGGAGGGATCAAATTGAAAAAGAGAGAAGAAATACCGGTTTGCGACACCTGGAACCTGGCGGACATACTGCCGTCTGAGAAGGCCTGGGAGGATTTATTCCACGAAACAGAACGCTCGCTTTCAGGTTATAAAAATTTTGAAGGACATCTGGCTCAGTCTGGCGAGATGCTTTTTTCCTGTCTCAAATTTGATGAAGAGGTGTCATTAAAGATTGAGACTTTATTCGTATATGGAAAACAAAAATCTGACGAAGACACGGGGAATGCCAGATACCAGGGACTGTCATCAAAAGCCAGGGCATTGTCTTATCAGGCCGCTGGTTTATCATCCTATATCGTACCCGAGATCTTAACCATATCCGAAGAACTGTTAAAGGAATATCGTAAAGCAGTTCCTGAGCTGAACCGATATAACCGTACCTTTGAAGTTATATTAAAAAAGAAAGCACACACACTTCCGGCGGCCATGGAAGCGCTGCTTGCCGGTTCTATGGAAGCAACCTCCGGCTCATCGGAAATTTTCAATATGTTTAATAATGCAGATGTAAAATTCCCTGAAATTAAGGATGAAAACGGAAACACTGTAAAAATCAGTCATGGCAATTACGTTGCCCTTATGGAAAAACAGGACAGGGAAGTTCGGAAATCCGCATTTTATGGTCTTTATGGAGTATATAAGCAGTTTGGAAATACTCTGGCAGCTACCTTTTCTTCTAATGTAAAAAAGTCTGCATTTTACGCAACAGCAAGAAATTATCCTTCTGCCAGAGCCCATTCCCTGTCAGAAAATGAGGTTTCAGAAGAGGTTTATGATAATCTCATCAAGGCTGTCCGTGACGGGCTTCCATACCTTCATGAGTATGTGGCATTGAGAAAGAAGGCGCTGGGAGTGGAGACACTTCATATGTATGACCTCTATGTGCCCATGGTATCCAGAGAAGAACGGACCATATCCTTTGAAGAGGCAAAGAATATGGTGCTTGAAGGGTTAAAGCCTTTGGGAGATCATTATCTGTCTCTGCTAAAAGAAGGCTTCGATCACCGGTGGATCGATGTGTATGAGAACGAAGGAAAACGAAGCGGCGCTTATTCCTGGGGAGTATATGGAGTTCACCCTTACGTACTTTTGAATTTTAATGGAACCCTTGACAGTGTCTTTACCCTGGCTCACGAGATGGGGCATGCGCTCCACAGCTGGTTTTCTGATAAAAACCAGACTTATGTAGATGCAGGTTATAAGATTTTTGTTGCTGAAGTGGCCAGTACCTGCAATGAGGCCCTCTTAATCAGACATCTTCTTGAGATTACAGAGGATAAAAAGGAACGCGCCTATCTGTTAAATCATTTTATGGACAGTTTCCGCGGTACCTTATACCGGCAGGCGATGTTTGCGGAATTTGAAGACAAGGCCCACCGCCTTGCAGCACAGGGAGAGATTTTGACATCAGAGACGCTGTGCCAGATGTACCATCAGCTGAATGCGGATTATTTTGGCCCTGAGATGGTGATAGATCCTGAAATCGACTACGAGTGGTCCAGGATACCCCATTTTTATACGCCGTTTTACGTTTACCAGTATGCTACCGGATTTTCCGCTGCAGTGGCGATCAGCAGCCGGATTTTAGCAGGAGATGAAACCGTTATTAAGGGGTATTATGAATTTTTAAGCGGAGGAAGTTCCATGCCTCCAGTTGAGCTTTTAAAGCTGTGCGGCGTTGACATGTCCACAGCAGAGCCGGTGAAAGACGCTCTTTTGGTATTTTCAGGCCTTTTGGAAGAGATGAGAAGGCTTATATAAAACTGATTTCCAGATAGAGGAGAGGGGGAGCAGGTATGAATCTGTATCAGATGATATTTAAGAGAAGATCCATTAAAAAATATAAGAAAGAACTGGTTCCGGAGCAATTAAAAAGGGATATTCTTTATTTTGGGGATTGTGTTTCAAGGTTATATGGCGATATTCAGGTGAAGATGGAGATATGTGACAGTACGGAGGATGAACTTCCGTCAAAAGGTCTGTGGAAGGTAGATGCTCCTTATTATCTGATCCTTTATTCGGAGGAGAAAGAAGGATATCTTGTCAATGCCGGCTACGTGGCAGAACCTGTTTTATTATATATGACTGGAAAAGGTCTTGGTACCTGTTATCTTGCCAATGCAAAGAGCTCAAAACCGGCACCGGCTGGTTTCAAACAGGTCATAACCATTGCCTTCGGATATCCCAGGACACTGCTTTACCGTGATCCGGCAACTGCCAGGCGGATGCCCCTTAAGGAACTGTGTGTGTTTAAGGAAGAAGCAGGAGAGTCCGTAAAAAATATATTAAAAGCGGTACGGCTTTCTCCATCAATAATGAATACCCAGCCATGGAGGTTTATCGTTTATCACGATAAAATATATGTATTTTCCTGCAGAGAGTTTTTACCCTACCCTTATCTGGTCTCCCTTCGGGAGATCAGTGTGGGAATCATGCTTTCCCATCTGAACATTGCGGCTGAAGAGATGTGGATTAATGTCAGCCTGGAAACGGATAAGGCCATGGAAAAGAAATCATACAAAAGCGGAGCGTACGTAGCCACTGCATATTTGAAGGAATACAAACTATAAGTAAGCTTCATAACAGGGGGAAAGAGAAGATGTGTAACAAAAATCTTCTCTTTTTTCACATTTAGACTTTCTTCAGATGGCAGAAGATGATAGAATGACACTGTTTGGCTACAATGAAGAAGTGAGGATAAATTCATGAAGCGGGAAATTGATATAAAAGAAATTTCAGATGGAAAATTATATGACTTAAATGATATGGTAAAAGCGGACTGCAAAGACTGCGAAGGCTGCTCTGCCTGCTGCAAGGGGATGGGCAATTCCATTGTGCTGGACCCTCTCGATGTATACCGGCTGACAAAAGGACTTAACTGCACCTTTGAAGCGCTCCTTCAGAATCAGGCAGAGTTAAATGTTGTAGATGGAATTGTTCTTCCAAGTATCCGGATGGGACAAGAGGGAGGGGTATGCGGATTTCTCGATCCTCAGGGCCGATGCAGCATTCATTCGTTCCGCCCCGGGATCTGCCGCCTGTTTCCTCTTGGAAGAATTTATACAGAGGAAGGTATCCGGTATTTTCTACAGATTTATGAATGCGCAAAGAAGAACAGAACCAAGGTGAAGGTACGCAGCTTTATGGACAATCCGGATGGGAAGCGATACGACAAATTTATTGCGGATTGGCACGATTTTTTTAAGAAAGCAGAAAATGAGATGGAAAAACAGAATGATCCAAATTTTACCAGGCAGCTGAGCATGAATGTTCTGAAAGTGTTTTATTTAACCCCCTATGAGAAAGAACAGGATTTTTATGATCAGTTTGGTAAAAGGCTTGAAGCCATAACTTTCTTATGATAGAATTGGTAAGATAAAGAAAAAACAGGGCGAAGAGAACCGAGGAGGAAAACATGATCAGGCAATTAATTGACAGAATTCAAAAAACAAATGCACCGGTTTGTGTGGGACTTGATCCAATGCTAAGTTATATTCCCGATCACGTAACAAAGAAGGCATATCATGAATTGGGTGAGACATTAGAGGGTGCTGCAGAAGCGATCTGGCAGTTCAATAAAGAAATTGTGGATCATGTTTATGATCTGATTCCCTCCGTAAAACCCCAGCTTGCCATGTATGAGCAGTTTGGAGTGGAAGGCTTAAAGGTATACGACAGAACAGTGAAATACTGTCAGGAGAAGGGACTCATTGTCATAGCTGATGGAAAAAGAGGAGATATTGGTTCTACATCTGCAGCCTATGCTATGGCTCATATCGGTAAAGTACAGGTTGGTTCTAAACGTCTACCGGCGTTTCACACAGAATTTCTTACAGTCAACCCCTATCTTGGAACAGACGGTATCGCTCCCTTTCTTGATGTATGCAAAGAAGAGGACAAAGGTCTGTTTGTACTGGTTAAAACCTCCAACCCTTCCAGTGGAGAATTTCAGGACCGTCTGATAGACGGCGCACCTCTTTATGAACACGTAGCGAAGAAGGTGGTGGAATGGGGCGCAGACTGTATGGATGGAACCTACAGCAACGTGGGTGCAGTAGTAGGAGCCACATATCCGGAGATGAGCGCTGTATTAAGAAAACTGATGCCCAACACATATTTTCTTGTACCTGGCTACGGAGCACAGGGAGGAACTGCTGAGGATTTAAAACCTTGTTTTAATGAAGATGGCCTTGGGGCAATCGTAAATTCTTCCAGAGGCATTATCGCCGCCTATAAACAGGAAGCATATAAGAAATTCGGTCCCCAGCTTTTTGGAGAAGCTTCCAGACAGGCCGTGATTGATATGGTTTCTGATATTAACCGGGTGTTATAGGGGGAAATCATGGGAAAAATAAAAATCACTGCATCAGTTGCCAGTCAGGTCATGCTTTCAGACGGTGTGTACAGCATGTGGATCGACGCGAAGGAAATTACTAACCAGTCAATGCCTGGACAGTTCATCTCCGTTTATACAGGGGACAGCTCAAAGCTGCTGCCCCGTCCCATCAGTATTTGTGAGACAGACCGGGAAAAAGGACTTTTAAGAATCGTTTATCGCATAGCAGGAAAAGGAACCGATGAGTTCTCCCGTTATAAGACTGGTGACCCGGTTATTATTATGGGACCTTTAGGCAATGGATTTCCATTGGAAGCGGGGATCTCCGGGAAAAAGGCACTGTTAATCGGAGGCGGTATCGGAATACCTCCCATGTTAGAACTGGCGAAAAATCTTTCCTGCACAAAGCAGATGGTTTTAGGGTACCGGGACGAGTTGTTTTTAAATGAAGAGTTTCTCCCCTATGGAGATACGTTTCTTGCAACAGAAAGCGGCACTGCAGGAACCAAAGGCAATGTTATGGATGCAATCAGAGAGCATGGCTTACAAAGCGATGTGATTTTTGCATGTGGTCCCACCCCCATGTTAAAATCTTTACGGGCATATGCCTTGGAACATCATATTGAATGCTATCTTTCCATGGAAGAGAAGATGGCATGTGGAATCGGAGCCTGTCTTGCCTGTGTCTGCAAAAGCAGTGAGAAAGATGACCATTCCATGGTTCATAACAAAAGAGTCTGCAAAGACGGTCCGGTATTTAAGGCTGAGGAGGTTGAATTCTAGATGAATATGAAAGTAAATCTTGCCGGTATTGAATTAAACAACCCGGTCATGACAGCCTCAGGCACTTTTGGTTCCGGTGAAGAATACAGCGAGCTTGTGGATTTAAACCGCCTGGGAGCAGTGGTGACGAAAGGAGTTGCCAATATTCCCTGGGCAGGGAATCCAACTCCCAGAATTGCAGAAACTTATGGTGGAATGATTAATGCCATCGGACTTCAAAACCCCGGTATGGATGTATTTATTAAGCGGGATATTCCGTTTTTAAAGAAATATGATACTAAAATCATTGTCAATGTATGCGGAAAGACCACGGAAGATTATATTGAAGTGGTGGAGCGGCTATCGGATGAACCGGTGGATATGCTGGAGATTAACATTTCCTGCCCCAATGTAAAGGAGGGCGGAATTGCATTCGGCCAGGATCCAAAAGCGGTGGAAGCCATAACAAGAGAGGTAAAGAAATATGCAAAACAGCCTGTCATTATGAAACTCAGCCCCAATGTAACGGATATCACTGTTATGGCAAAAGCTGCGGAAGCAGGCGGGGCAGATGTCTTATCCATGATTAATACCCTGACAGGAATGAAGATTGATGTAAACCGCCGTACATTTGCAGTGGCCAATAAGACAGGCGGGTTATCCGGTCCTGCAATCAAGCCAATTGCAGTTCGAATGGTTTATCAGGCAGCGTGTGCGGTTAAAATACCCATTATCGGAATGGGTGGAATTATGACTGCAGAGGATGCTCTTGAATTTATACTTGCAGGGGCAACCGCTGTTTCTGTAGGAACAGCCAACTTTGTTAATCCTTATGCAACCACGGAAATCATTGCAGGTATTGAAGATTATATGATAAAGTATCAGATAGAAGACATCAGCGAACTGATCGGTGCAGTACGATAATGGAACGGTTTTTGAATAGAGAGGACAGAAAAATGGAACAGTATAAGCAGGAATTTATTGAATTTATGGTGGACAGTGATGTCCTTAAATTTGGAAGTTTTACACTGAAAAGCGGAAGAAAATCTCCATTTTACATGAATGCCGGATCTTATGTAACAGGAGCACAGTTAAAGAAGCTGGGTGAGTATTACGCCAAAGCGATTCATGATAAGTTTGGTACTGATTTCGATGTACTGTTCGGACCGGCTTATAAAGGGATTCCGTTAAGCGTTGCAACAGCAATCGCATTCCATGAACTGTATGGAAAGGAAATTAAATACTGCTCCAACAGAAAAGAAGAAAAAGATCATGGCGGCGATGCCGGAATTCTCCTTGGAAGTCCCATAAAGGATGGAGACAGAGTTGTTATTATTGAAGATGTGACCACATCCGGAAAGTCCATTGAAGAGACCTTTCCCATTATCAAAGCTCAGGGAGATGTAACGATTCTGGGTCTCATGGTTTCCTTAAACCGTATGGAGAAGGGAAAAACAGAGCAGAGTGCACTGGATGAAATCCAAGGGAAATATGGATTTAAAGCATCTGCCATCGTGACTATGGCAGAAGTCATCGAACATCTTTATAACCGGGAATACAATGGAAGAGTACTGATTGATGACGAATTAAAGGCAGCAATCGATGATTATTACGAAGTGTATGGCGTAAAATAAGGAGAGCAGGATATGGAAAGAGTATATAAAACCATGAGAAATGCAGGTGCATTAAATATTGTAGTTGGAATTATCGTGACAGCCATCGGACTTGCTGCCGGTATCATTTCAATCGTAAACGGGGCTATTTTATTAAAAAGAAAATCTGAAATTACATTTTGACCGTTATCACAAGAGCGAAGGCTGTCAGAATCCATATATTCTGGCAGCTCTCTCCTTTTGGAATAAAGATGGAGCTGTTATGATTAAAAATGCGACGAAACGGCAGAAATTTGGTTGGGTGATTTTTATAATTTACCTGATCTTTTTGGCGTATTTTCTGTTTTTCTCCGATTATTTTGGAAGAAGCGGCCATATACGGGAGGAATACGCTTATAACCTGATTCCGCTGAAGGAAATTAAGAGATTTATTGTTTACCGCCATGTGGTGGGATTTAAGTCTTTCCTTTTAAATGTAGTTGGGAATATAGTCTGTTTCATGCCTTTTGGTTTTTTTCTGCCGGTTATAAGCCGCAGGAGCCGCCGCTTTTTCAATACAACGCTGCTCAGCTTTTTATTCAGTCTCTGCATTGAAACCACCCAGCTTATTTTCAAGGTAGGAAGTTTTGATGTGGATGATATGATTTTAAACTCCCTGGGAGGAATGATTGGATATATTTTTTATAAAATAGTACAGCACATAAGAGTAAGGAGGATGAGGCGTGGCAAAGCAGAAAAGAGTATCCTACATTAGAAAACCGTATGCTAAAAATAGTTTTCTGGCGTTGGGACTGGCTTTAGGAGCACTGGTTTTAGGGATACTTGGAATATCCAGTGCTGCAATCACTGCAGGACAGGCGCAGTTAAACGTTGCGGCTGTCTGCTTTTGCAGCATGTTGATTTCTATCTTTTCCCTGTTTTATGGTGTTCTTTCTTTCTTTGAAAAGGAAAAAAAATACATACTGTCTAAGATCGGAATTGGCATCAGTGTTTTGCTGATTATTTTTTGGATAGTTCTTCTTATTATTGGAATGAAGGGGTAAAAAAATGGATAGTAGAAAAATGTTTGAACAGGAAAATGAAGGAATTATGGAACGGTTTCAATTGTCTATGGAGCGAATCAGTCAGATCTCTTCCGAGAAGACAGTGTCACAGCCGTTTCATGATTATTTTACAAGGACAGCCTCATTTATATGCCTTATGGGGGAATACCTTGACTTTATAGAAGATGGAAAGCTTAATACGGCTTCCTTACATGAATTGAAAGAATGGAACCTTAAATTTTATGAGGACATTCTTTCTGACGCTTACGAATCCAGTTATGCCAATCCAGCTTACGCTGTGGAAAAACTGGGAGACGGATTCGGACAGCTCCTTTGCTACCTTTATAAAGAAATCAGAGGGGATATTGTTTTTGTTCATGAAAACAGGCTGACTGATATCACGATTTTAAATGAGGCATTGATAGAAATCTATAACATGTTTGAAGAGGGAGTGCCGGAGGTGGTCTCTGTAAAGGAGGTTATTTACTGGTTTGTCAGTGATTATACGGACCATACAGTGACTTTCCGTGTAAGAGAGGGCTTAGATCCTTCCCTTTCCTTTGCAACAGATATTATTCGGAACAGTGATTTAACGGATCTTCGCTATCTCTACCGCTTTGGGGAATATATCTCGGATTCCGAGCTTAAAGTGGCAGATTATCTCAATTCTCTTCCAGAGGAGAAGGTTCGTCTGATGGCGGATACCTATACGGAAGGGTACGCAAAAGGCTTTGAGGTAATGGGCAGAGATTTATCCAAAAAGAAAGCAGTCCAGATTCGATATGAGCTTGGCTTTGAACGCATGGTGAAATATGCCATGGAGAATTTTGAAAAAATGGGGCTTAAGGTGATTTTATGCCGTGCTGCGGTCTGGGCAGTGAATACCAATGCAGGGCGTAAAGCGGGCTATTATAGTACGTCACCAAACCGTCAGTATGATTATGATCACCGTTACGATGAGGCGATCTATGTCAATAAAGCCTTTAAAGACCGAAAAGCTTCTGTACTGAAAGTTGCATACGAGACATACAAAGATCTGGCTGCCGCTTTTGCAGGACCCGCAGTAATTCAGACGTTTGGAAAAGAAGGCTTCCAGCCGGTTAATAAACCGGAAGCCAACCACCTTGATCCCAAACAGGAGAAGCTTTCTGTGGAGATGTCCAGTGAAACAGCCAGAATTTTAAATGAGTATGTTCCCGGTGATGAAATCAGCTTTACCATCATCGCATTTCCTGTTCCGGAAATCGGTGATAATTTTGAAGAGATATTTAATGAGACCATTGCCATCAATACCCTGGATTATGAAAAGTACAAAGGTCTGCAGCAAACCATGATCGATGCACTGGATGAAGCAGACTATGTGGAAATTACAGGAAAAGGGAATAATAAAACCCGTTTGACAGTCGCACTCCATCATTTAAAAGACAGAGAAAAAGAAACGAATTTTGAAAACTGTGTTGCCGATTCGAATATTCCCCTTGGGGAAGTATTTACTTCACCCAGACTGGCTGGAACAAGCGGTGTATTAGAAGTCAGCACGGTATACATTACTGATTTCCAGTTTAAGGATCTGGTAATGACATTTGAAGACGGCATGATCAAAGACTATTCCTGCAGTAATTTTGAAGATCCAAAGGAAGGAAAAGAACTGATCAGACAGGTGATTTTAAAGAACCGTGACACTTTGCCCATGGGTGAGTTTGCCATCGGAACCAATACCACTGCTTACGCAATGGCAAGAAAGTTTGATATTCTTGATAAGCTTCCTATTTTAATTGTGGAGAAGATGGGACCACATTTTGCAGTTGGTGATACGTGCTACAGCTGGTCGGAAGACAGCAAGCTATATAACCCCAATGGCAAGGAGATTATCGCCAAGGAAAATGAGATTTCAGCTCTCAGAAAAGAGGATGCTTCCAAGGCATATTTTAACTGTCATACAGATATCACCATCCCTTACGCGGAACTGGATAAGATTGAAACGGTTTGTGGAGACGGAAAACGAACTTTGATTATTGAAGATGGAAAATTTATATTAGAAGGTACGGAAGAATTGAATCTGCCATTTTCCGGGCTGTAAGCTTTCATAATTGAAAACTTAAAGATTGTCATTAAGATATATTTATAATTGCCGATAATACACTATCGGTGTGAGGAATTTACAAAAGAGATAGTTGGAGGATACCATATGAAGAATTTAAAGATTGGCAAAAGAATTGCGGTCTCTTTTGGAATTATTTTTATTTTGTTTTTAGTTGTATCAGGCACCTCGTTATACAGTCTGATCGTTAATAATTCCAGGTTTGTAGAATTTTACAAAAACGGTCATGAGGTATCTATGCTGACGGTTGAGATGAGACGCAATGTTGAATCAGCAGCAAAGAATGTGGGCTATGCAACCATGATTTCGGATTTAATAAAAAAGGGGAACTATATTGACCAGTCTGAGGCAGATTTTAATGAATTAAAAGAAAATCTTCAACAGCTGAAAGAAAAATACAAGGGTGACAAAGCCCTGGTTGAAGATATTGAAAAGGCGCTTAGCGAAGCAGAACCTTCCAAAGAAGAAGTCTTCACCCTGGCAAAAGACAATAGAACCCGGCAGGCAACAGAGGTTTTCTTTGAATCACTGGAACCGCGTTTTGACCAGATTCAGTCTGATCTGATCCAAATCAGTGATTCTGCCAAACAGAGTGCTGACAGTGATTATAAAAGATCCCAGTCTGATATGACCGGCACTGAGGTGATTGTTATTCTGCTTCAGATTATTGGAGCGGCAGCCACGATCATTCTTGCAGCTGCCATGACCAAGAGCATTGTTGCTCCTGTTAAGCAGATTGAAAAAGCAGCAGCAGAGATGTCAAAAGGCAGTCTTCATGTTGATTTAAATTATCAGTCCAAGGATGAACTTGGCGGCCTTGGCAACAGTATGCGTTCCACCATATTAAATATAGGCAGTATCATTGATGATATCATCCACATCCTTGGATCTATGGCAGCCGGAGATTTTACAGTTGTTTCGAAGAATCAGGAGCAGTATGTTCTGGATTATGAACCAATATTACTGGCAATCAGGAATATCAGGGATAATTTAAGCGATGCGTTTACCCGGATTAATGAATCTGCTGACTTAGTTGCAGGTGGTTCTGAGCAGGTATCATCCGGAGCTCAGGCTCTGTCCCAGGGAGCGACGGAACAGGCCTCCTCCATTCAGGAACTGGCAGCAACCATTAATGATATCTCTAATCAGATTAATAAAAATGCCGAGAACGCCAAAGAGGCACGGTTAAAATCGGAAGAAGCTGGTCTTAATGTAACAAAGAGCAATCAGAAGATGATGGAAATGAATCGGGCCATGACTGAGATTAACACCAAATCCAGTGAGATCGGCAAGATCATTAAAACCATTGAGGACATTGCATTCCAGACCAATATTCTGGCATTAAATGCGGCAGTAGAAGCTGCAAGGGCCGGAGAGGCAGGAAAAGGGTTTGCTGTGGTGGCAGACGAAGTCCGCAACCTTGCCAGCAAATCAGGAGAAGCTGCTAAGAATACAACAATTCTCATTGAAGAAAGTCTGCAGGCAGTGGAGAATGGAAGCAGAATTACTGCTGAAACAGCAAAAGCCATGCAGGAGGTTGTAGAAGGAAGCCGCCGCATTAATATGATTATAGAAGAAATCGCTGCCGCTTCGGACAAACAGGCTGTCGCTGTTAATCAGGTTACTCTGGGAATCGATCAGATCTCCAGCGTGGTTCAGACCACTTCTGCTACAGCAGAACAGAGTGCGGCTGCCAGTGAAGAATTATCCGGACAGGCACAGATTATGAAAAGCCTGATTCAGCAATTCAAGGTACATGGCAGCACATCTGAGATGAGCAGCCTGCCTTTAAACACAGAAAAGAAAGAAGCAGAGGCTGATTTTATTCCGGTTTATCAGGAAGAAGCAGAGCTGGAGCCGGTTGTCATTGACCCGGTATACTTCGAAGACTCCTCTTCTTTTAAGAACAGCAAATATTAAATACAGGACAGGTGTGAAAAGCAGGAGGTTGTTTGATCCTTCCGGTTTTTTCACGCCTGTTTTTTTCGTTACCGGGTATACTTAAAAATATAAAGAAAAATATTGACGAGCCAGAGAAAAGCTAGTATTATAATTAATAAGTGAAAATTAATTAATAAGCACATAATATTAGATATACTTATTAATAGCATTACTCTTAATAATGAATTACACACGATTGGAAGAGAAAGAGGAGAAATTACTATGGCAAACGTATCTATTGTTATGGGAAGTGATTCAGATATGCCTGTTATGGCGCAGGCTGCAGAGGTTCTTGAAAAGCTGGGAGTAGAATTTGAAATGACTGTTATTTCTGCACACAGAGAACCGGATATATTTTTTGAATATGCGAAAACAGCAGAAGCCAGAGGCATTAAAGTGATCATCGCCGGAGCAGGTAAAGCAGCTCACCTTCCCGGAATGTGTGCCGCATTATTTCCAATGCCTGTCATTGGTATTCCTATGAAGACTTCAGACCTGGGGGGAGTGGATTCCCTGTATTCCATTGTACAGATGCCTTCCGGTATTCCGGTAGCTACGGTAGCGATTAACGGAGGTACCAATGCGGGGATTCTGGCAGCAAAGATATTGGCTGCAGGAGATGCAGAGCTTTTGGCAAGACTGAAGGATTATTCTGAGAATTTAAAGAATGATGTAGTGAAAAAAGCAGAGAAGCTGGATAAGATCGGGTATCGGGAATACTTATCCCAGATGAAATAGAGGAAAAAAAGCGGAGGAAAAAAAGATGGATTATAAGAATGCCGGAGTTGATATTGAAGCTGGTTACAAATCGGTTGAACTAATGAAAAAGCATGTACAGGAAACCATGAGACCAGAGGTACTTGGCGGACTTGGCGGATTTTCAGGGGCGTTTTCCATGTCAGCATTCAAAGATATGGAGAAGCCCACCCTGGTATCCGGAACCGACGGAGTGGGAACTAAGCTGAAGTTAGCATTTCTTATGGATCAACATAATACCGTTGGTATTGACTGTGTAGCCATGTGCGTCAATGATATTGCCTGTGCAGGCGGTGAACCTCTGTTTTTCCTTGACTATATTGCCTGCGGAAAGAATTATCCGGAGAAAATTGCAGGGATCGTCAGCGGTGTGGCAGAAGGCTGCAAGCAGGCAGGAGCCGCACTGATTGGGGGAGAAACTGCAGAGATGCCAGGTTTTTATCCTGAAGATGAATATGACCTTGCAGGTTTCGCAGTAGGAGTGGTTGATGAAAAAAATCTGATTACCGGTACAACTATCAAGGCTGGTGATGTTTTAATCGGCATTGCCTCCTCCGGTGTTCACAGCAATGGTTTTTCCCTTGTCCGCAAGGTGTTTGATGTGACAAAAGAGAATTTAAATGTTTATTATGAAGAACTGGGTAAAACGCTTGGGGAATGCTTGATTGTACCCACCAAAATTTATGTGAAAGCATTAAAAAGCGTAAAAGAGAGTGGTGTGAATATCAAAGGATGCAGCCACATTACAGGAGGCGGATTCTACGAAAATATACCACGTATGCTTCCAGATGGGATTTGCGCTGAAGTGAAAAAAAACGGCTATGAAGTACCTGCGATCTTTAAACTCATGGCTAAAAAGGGTGAGATAGCGGAAGAGATTATGTACAATACCTTTAACATGGGAATTGGTATGGTACTAGCGGTGGATCCTGCTGATCAGGATAAGGCCATGGAAGCAATCAAAGCTGCAGGAGAAAACCCTTATGTAATTGGCTGTACAAAAGCCGGTGAGAAGGGCGTGGTCTTATGCTAAGAGTCGGCGTTCTGGTATCCGGCGGGGGAACCAATCTTCAGGCGGTTTTGGATGCCATTGACAGCGGGGAGATTAAAAACGCAGAAGTCAAAGTAGTCATCAGCAATAACATAAGTGCCTACGCGTTAGAACGTGCAAAGAATCATGGAATCGATGCTCTTTGCATTTCCCCTAAGGAATTTGAAAGCAGAATGCAGTTTCACGAGGAACTATTATCCCGTATTGACGAGTATCATCTTGATTTAATCGTACTTGCAGGTTTTCTGGTTACCATTCCTGAAGCGATGATTCAGAAATACAGAAACCGAATGATTAATATTCATCCTTCCCTGATCCCTTCTTTTTGCGGAACCGGCTATTTTGGACTGAAGGTTCACGAAGCCGCATTGGCCAGAGGTGTGAAGATTACAGGTGCTACCGTCCATTATGTTGATGAGGGGACGGATACAGGTCCCATTATTCTGCAAAAGGCAGTGGAAGTAAAGGAAGGTGATACGCCGGGAGAACTTCAAAGAAGAGTTATGGAAGAAGCGGAGTGGGTCATTCTTCCCCAGGCGATTGCACTGATTGCAAAGGAACAGGAGGAAAAAGCATGAAGGTTCTGATCATTGGAGGCGGCGGCAGAGAGCATGCTATTGCATGGAAGGTCGCCCAGAGCCCTAAGGTTCAAAAGCTGTACTGCGCTCCGGGAAATGCCGGAATTGCTGAAATTGCAGAATGCGTTGACATTGGAGTGATGGATTTTGAAAGTCAGGTGGAATTTGCCAGAAGCAAAGAGATTGACCTGGTAATTGTCGGACCCGATGATCCTCTTGTGGCAGGTGCTGCTGATGCATTTATAAATGCAGGAATCCGGGTATTCGGTCCGGAGAAAAAAGCAGCCTGTCTGGAAGGCTCCAAGTCTTTTTCTAAGGATCTGATGAAAAAATACGCAATACCCACGGCTGCTTACGAAACCTTCGATTCAGCAGAGGCTGCATTTGCTTATCTGGAAACTGCCAAAATGCCTGTTGTTTTAAAGGCAGATGGCCTGGCTCTTGGCAAAGGTGTATTAATCTGCAATTCATTCGAAGAGGCAAAAGACGGTGTCAGAACCCTGATGCTGGATAAGCAGTTCGGCTCTGCCGGTGACCGGATTGTAGTGGAAGAATTCATGGTTGGCCGGGAAGTGTCTGTACTTTCTTTTGTAGATGGCAAAAACATAAAGATAATGGCTTCTGCCCAGGATCATAAACGGGCACAGGATGGAGACAAAGGTCTTAATACAGGCGGAATGGGTACGTTTTCCCCAAGTCCCTTCTATACAGAGGAAATCGATGCGTTCTGCAAAAAGTACATTTATCAGGCGACCGTGGATGCGATGCTGTCTGAGAACAGGGAATTTAAGGGAATTATCTTTTTTGGTTTAATGCTGACAAACGAGGGACCTAAGGTCTTAGAGTATAATGCAAGATTTGGTGATCCGGAAACACAGGTCGTACTTCCGAGAATGAAAAATGACATTGTTGAGGTGTTTGAGGCCTGTATCGATGGGACTCTAAATGACATTGACTTACAATTTGAAGACAATGCAGCGGTCTGTGTGGTTCTGGCTTCTGATGGTTATCCGGAGCATTATGAAAAAGGGTTTCCAATCAAAGGGCTGGATCTTTTTAAAGGA
Source organism: Lacrimispora sp. (assembly GCF_031982545.1). Taxonomy (GTDB): domain Bacteria; phylum Bacillota; class Clostridia; order Lachnospirales; family Lachnospiraceae; genus Lacrimispora. The sequence continues at coordinate 34,376 of NZ_DALYXB010000007.1, read as the reverse complement.
CAGAATGGATACTTTGCATTCCATGCAGGAAGCAAGTTTGATAATGAGGGAATTCCTGTAACTAACGGTGGAAGAGTTCTTGGTGTGACAGCTCTTGGAGACAATTTAAAAGAAGCAAGAGCCAACGCTTATGAAGCCGTTAAATGGGTGGATTTTGAAAATAAATACATGAGACATGATATTGGTAAGGCGATTGATGAAGCGTGAAGCCGCCTAATGTCAGTGGATTTTTTGCATAAAAAAACGTTGACACGACAGAATTTTCATGATATTGTATCTCTACAGTAGGACTTTGTTCTTTTAAAGTGTTTTTCTACATCACTATCTAATGACGGCATAGGATAAGACTGGATTTACACAGTTTCATAGTACCGGAAGACATATAAAACGGGTTGCATAAAGGTGTAACTGAGCCGATATCCAGGTTACGGGTATCGGCTTTTCCCATAATGCCTGATAAAGGGAGGCTGATCGGCAGGAGTAAGAAAAATAAAGTTCATGTTGAATGGTAGAGGGGATGTCAAAATTTGACAAAAAATGCTGGGCGAGTAATATGACGAAAAATGTCTAAAATAAACTATGTAATACTAATGTTTGGGGTTTTGAAACTACATAGTTTGTACCTGTGCGGTCTTCGGTACAAACTTCAGGTGCATAATTATGCACAGGAATGGAGGAAAATATGCTAGAATGTTTACGTAAATTAAATTTACCGGAGTATGTACAGGATATTTTAAATCAGTCACAAGGTGTGGTCATTCCAAAATCAAGAAATGAACTGTTAACTCTTGCTATGGGCGGCGATGAGAACATTACATTCGATATTGATTATGAAGTGGAAGGCAAGGGAAGAGTTTTAGAGGCGACTGCAACCAAATGTAAAAATGGTATTGTAGTAAATTATATGGAAGATTACATGCGCAGACGTGATCCAAACTCCATGCTGATTGCAGATAAGAATCCTACGGATAAGCCAAGATATGAAGATGTTTATCACAAAGATTTCGAGATTCTCAGAATGGATACCTTTGACTGGCTGAAAAATCAGGAACTGATATTTTTCCCATTTAAATCCGGCGGTCTGGAGTATGGTTATGATTCTGTTTTAGTAGCTCCGGCCAACGCAGGATTTTTCGCAGCAGGCCTTGCAGATCTCCAGGGATTTTTAAACATAGACGAAATCACATATGATTTTAAACCGAGAGCAGTCGTTTTTCTCGCACCGCCATTCCGTCATACACATTTTAATGGAAAACAGGTAGTGGTTCATAACCGTCTTCAGGGAATACATGAGGTATATGCCTATAATCTTTATCCAGGTCCAAGTGCTAAAAAAGGTATTTATGGCGTGCTTTTAGACATTGGTGAGGAAGAAGGCTGGGTAACTGCACATGCATCCGCAGTGAAGGTTATCACTCCTTACGACAATGAAATCGTGATTATGCATGAAGGTGCTTCCGGCGGCGGAAAAAGTGAGATGCTGGAAGATATCCATAAAGAGATGGATGGAAGAGTTGTATTAGGAAGAAATACGGTGACAGAAGAGAAGTATTTCTTAAATCTCTCAGAGACCTGTGACTTAATTCCTGTAACGGATGATATGGCACTGTGCCATCCCCAGATGCAGCAGGGCAGTAAGAAGCTGGTTGTAAAGGATGCAGAGTCCTCCTGGTTCTTAAGAGTGGATAATATTAAGCGTTACGGAGCTTCTCCCCAGTATGAAAGAATATTCATTCAGCCGGAAGAGCCATTAATCTTTTTAAACCTTCAGGGAGTACCGGAAGCGACTTGTCTGCCATGGGAGCATACTATGGACAGCACTGGAAAACCATGCCCGAATCCACGGGTAATTCTGCCAAGAAAACTGGTTCCAAACTCCATTGATGAGCCGGTTGAAGTTGATGTGAGAAGCTTTGGAGTCAGAACACCTGCCTGTACAAAGGCAACTCCGTCATACGGAATTATGGGTATTATGCATATCCTTCCTCCTGCTCTTGCATGGCTTTGGCGTCTGGTAGCACCAAGAGGCTACAACAACCCAAGTATCATTGACTCCCAGGGAATGACCAGCGAAGGAGTGGGCTCCTACTGGCCATTTGCAACAGGTAAGATGGTAACACAGGCAAATCTTCTTCTGGATCAGATATTACAGTCTACCAATACCCGCTATGTTCTGATTCCCAATCAGCATATCGGAGCGTATGAAGTGAGCTTTATGCCTGAGTGGATCTCCAGAGAATATATTGCACGCCGCGGAAGCGCGAAGTTCAAGCCAGAGCATCTGGTAGAAGCCCGCTGTCCTCTGTTGGGATTTGGTCTTGATTCATTAAAGATTGACGGACAATATATCAGAAGAGCATTCTTAAGACCGGAGACACAGCAGGAAGTGGGAATCGAAGGCTACGATGCAGGTGCCGCAATCTTAACTGAGTTCTTCAGACAGGAACTGGTTAAATACAATACAGATGACTTAAATCCGTTAGGAAAACAGATTATCGAGATGTTCATGAAGGGCGCAACGGTTCAGGATTATCTTGAAATTATGCCTATGAGATATTAAAAAAATGACACGCAGCTCTATAGATGAGGTTCATCTATAGAGCTGCGCTTCTTTTTGTCATTTATTATTTCTTTCGTATCTGATTCTGCCAGGACACTTTTCAGGACTAATCCGCCACATACAGATTTTGCAATGAAGGCAGGCCCCTGTGTCTTTCCCATTCCTGGCATCATTTGCCCAGTTGGGATTAACCAAAGTTCCCCGTCCGATATTAACCATATCGATACCGGTTGCAGTTAATATTTTATCGGCCTGCTCTGGGGAAATGATTTCTCCCACGGTGAAAACCGGAATAGAGACCTGTTTCCTGATTTCCTGGGCTGCGTAAATTAAGTCCGTAAACGGGTAGTTATCCGGCTTAAATGGGTCTGAGAGCTGCATAAATCCAAAAGAAATGTTGAGAAAATCAATCCCGGCTTCCTGAAAAATCAGGGCATGATCAATCCCATCGGCCAGTGTGGGCTCGAATGCACCCAGCCGCATTCCCACGATAAAAGAATCAGGTGTCCGTTTCCGGATCTCTCTGATTATCTCCAGAGCAAACAGCGCCGGATTATTCCCATATTCATCATTTCGCACGTTCACCCGGCTGTTTAAGAACTGACTGATTAAATAGTTGTGGCATCCGTGAAGCTCCACACCATCATAACCTGCCTGATATGCCCGTACTGCAGCATCTGCAAAAGAGTTCTGAATCCGGTGCAATTCCAAATGTGTGAGTGCTCTGGATTTTTTCATGGTTCCCTTCACCATACACTGGATATCACTGGGGCAGACGGTTTCTTCCATAAAGCCGAAGACGCCGCCGTGATGAATCTGTACAAAGATCGGTGTCCCTGTTTCATGAACCGCATTTGTGATTCTTTTCAGTCCTTCGATCTGTCCGTCTTCCCAGATTCCAATCTGTGAATCACAGAGTCTTCCGTCCTTTTCCACACAGGTAGCCTCCTGAATGATGAGTCCCGGTCCGCCCTGGGCGAATTTGCGGTAATGCTCTACCTGAATATCAGTTACATAGCTTGTGTCATCGGTACGGTTGTAGATTACCATGGGAGGTATGGCGATTCTGTTTTTTACCTCCAGATTTCGAATCTTCATAGGATTAAATAATTTGTTCATTGATGATCTCCTTTTTATAATTATGATTATATCCATTGTCAGTCAGAAAGTAAAGAAGGGCGATGAGCGGCATGGCCATCCCTATGAGAGAAGCACCAAACCAGCTTGCATGTGCATAAGCCCAGCCGCCCAGAAAAGAGCCAAGCGCTCCTCCGGTGAAGAAAACTGCCATAAATATGCCATTCATTCTTCCCCGGGTCTGATCACCCAGTTCGTAAATTGCCTTTTGGCTCAGTACCAGGTTTCCCGAAACAGCCATATCAAGAAGAAGTGCAGCTGCCAGAAAGACCATAAGGGAGATTCTGGTGGGAGTTAAGATCCCGTGGGTGAGCAGGAAGGCCGCCGATGCAGTGAGGAAGGCCAGGAGGGTAAGTGGTTTTGTGAACCCTTTGTCAGCCAGCTTTCCGGCAACAGGGGATACCGCCGCTCCCCCCACACCAGCCAGAGAAAATAATGCAATCCCGGTCTGGGTCAGATGATAATGTTCTTCCAGCCACATGGGAGCCACAGTCCAGAAAAGACTGAAAGAGCAAAAGAGACAGGCCTGATACACCGCCCTGCGCTTTAGTACAGGTGTGTGAATTAATAGCGGTAACAAGGAGGCGATCAGACTGCGGTATGACTGATTCTTCCGGGGACTGCGGGAAGGAAGCAGATACACCAGTAAAACTGCAATGACTGCCATAATACCGGCAGATAAAAGAAATACGCTCCGCCAGCCGGTAAATTGGGCAAGCAGGCTGGAAAGCGGGCGTGCTGCCATAATACCAAGCAAAAGTCCGCTCATGACATTGCCCACCATACGTCCCTGCTCCTTTGCCGGAACCAGCGAGGCTGAGTAGGGAACTAATACCTGCGCGGATACAGAACCAAAACCGGTCAGGCAGGCTGCAAAAAGAAACAGGCCGGCATGATGAGTGAGAGCACTAATGAGCAGTCCGCAGGCAGCCGTCATCAGGCCTAAGCTGGTTAAAAGCCGATTTTCAGCCATATCGCTGAAAGGTACGATAAAAAGAAGTCCAATTACGTATCCCAGCTGAGTCATGGTGACAATAAGCCCTGTCATTGATCTGGGCATGGAGAGGGAATTGCCGATCAATCCAGCAAGAGGCTGTGCGTAATATAAATTTGCGGCAATCAAACCGCAGGATGCAGCCAGCAGGAATACCAGCCACAGAGGAGATTGATTTTTGTTCGTTTTACTTTCTTTCATAAAGAGACCTCATTTCTCTCGAATTATATAAACTGTACGTATCGTTTAGTAATTAAATCTTAATCCTATTTTTTATAAATGTCAATGGATTTTCCTTGAAAAAAATAAACGAAAGATATATAATAAACGAAACGTTCATTATATAAAATCGCTAATAGAAAGGACAATAACGCAATATGGCAGGCAAAGGAAGACCGCGCAGTGAATCAACAGAGAAAGCAATCCTTAATTCCGCCCACACGCTGGTGACAGACCATGGATTTCAGGCTGTTACAATAGAAGGGATTGCCAAGCATGCAGGTGTGAGCAAAGCAACGATTTATAAATGGTGGCCTAATAAGGCAGCTGTAGTGGCAGACAGCTTTTTCACAACTCTAAAGGAGCAGTATCCTGTGCCGGATACCGGTTCGGTAATAGAAGATCTGGTAATCCAGATCAGCAATCTTTCTTCGTTCCTGGCATCGGATGAAGGACGGATTATAAGGGAATTGATTGCAGAAGGCCAGTCTGACTCTGATGTAGCAGAGGCTTACCAGTCCAGATACTTTTCACCTCGCAGAGAAGTTTCCAGAACGATTCTGGAGCGTGGAGTTGAACGGGGGGAGATGAAGAACGGACTGAATCTGGAATTTTGTGTGGAAATGATTTATGCCCCATTGTTTTACCGGCTTTTAATTACCGGGGAGGGGATTGATGAAGAATTTTTGGGAAGTGTGGTTTCCTGTGTACTGAAAGGGCTTGGGGCGCTTTGAACTCTTTGATGGTAACATTACCCTACTGGGAAAGGTTTTTGCCTGGGAAATGTATGACTGGAGAGACGGAACGATTAAAATGCAGAAAATATGGACATGTGGTTCCCCGGATAATAAAGCATTGACATTGCCCTAGAGGGAAACGCTTATAATTAACTGGTAAAGTTTATATTTGCATGGATCGAGGTGGTATTAAATGGGAAATGAATATGGAGCTTCACCAGAACAGGGAGAGCAGATCCGTATCGTTCAGGAAACAGTGGCCGGAAGAGAAATTACTCTGGCTCATATTATCGGAGGACCGCTGCCAGTGGTATATCGTAAGCTGGGTTTAAATCCGGAAATTGATTACCGTTCCTCTGCTATCGGAATTATGAATATGACTCCTCCGGAGTCGGCAGTCATTGCATCCGATATTGCGGTAAAGAGCGGAAATATTGATCTGGGATTTGCTGACCGGTTCAGCGGCACACTGATTATAACCGGTGAAATCGCTGAGGTTCAGGCTGCGATTACGGAGATCGTACAGTATTTTCATGATGAACTTGGGTATGTGACCTGTCAGATTACAAAGCGGTGATAAGATGAAAAAATTGTTTTTATGCGGAAGAAGCGAAGCAGGCAAGACTTCTCTGACCCAGGCATTAAAGGGAGAACCGGTGGTTTATCATAAGACTCAGTATGTCAATCACTGGGATGTTACCATTGATACACCGGGAGAATACGTGGAAAATAAGAATATATCCATGCAGGCTCTCTGCTGTTTTTCTTATGAGTCAGATGTCATTGGCCTGCTGTGCGGGGCAGATGAGCCCTTTAATCTCTTTCCGCCGGGGATTATCAATGCCTGCAACCGGCCTATGATTGGTATCATAACCAAAATAGATGCTCCCGGGGCGAAGGTTGCCATGGTGCGGCAGTGGCTGGAGGAAGCCGGATGCGAACGGATTTTTCCAGTCAGCAGTATCACCGGGGAAGGTATTGCCTTACTAAAGGAATATTTAGGGGAAGAGAAAAAAGGATAAACCCAGAAAGGGTGTGTTTAAATGACAGAAAAGCGGCCTGATCAGGAAGCATTGCAGCAGATTTTAGGAAAAACACACAGACACGGGGGAAATGAGCAGATGCGTGTGGTGAAAGTCTCCGTTTCCGGGAAAGAAATATCAATGGCCCATGTCATCGGAGTTTCCGAACCTTCTGTATATAAGAATCTGGGCCTGGACATAGGAACCCATGCAGGAGAGGACTTTAAGGGAATGTCAATCGGCACCATTCATATGTCCCCTCCGGAATCCACAGTTATTGCAGCAGATATTGCAGTAAAAGCCGGGTACGTGGAACTGGGATTCCTGGACCGGTTCAGCGGTACCCTGATTTTGACTGGTCCTTTGGAGGAAGTGAAAACTGCTGTGTTTGAGATTATGAAATATTTTCGTGAAGAGTTACAGTATAAGGCCTGTCCTGTTACAGTAAGATAGTATAAAAGCGGTTCTGCAGGGAGTAAGGATGCAGGGCCGCTTTTTCTGTTAAAATCACTCCACAAAAACCGCCAGCCCATCCGCCCGGATTAAATCCTTTAACTCTTCCAGATAATTTCGGGCAAATATACTTAAGTGTATCTTTGGATTTTCAATCCAGCCGATTCTCATACATTCCGAGGTAATAAGAGGAACGGCAATGATATTATCTCCATTTAAGTTGCTGTTTAAGATTCCACTGCAGATGGTATAGCCATTCAGGCCAATTAGTAAATTAAATAACGTAGCCCGGTCACTGACGTAGATGATTTTCTTTCTTGGAACAGTACTTAATATCTCCTCGGAAAAATAAAAGGAGTTATTTTCCCCCTGTTCAAAAGCCAGAAACGGATAGGGCATTAAATCCTCCATTGTAACAGATAAGCGACTGGAGAGAGGATGGGATGAACTGATAAATACATGGGGAGAAGCTTCAAACAATGGATGAAAGATCAGTCCGCTGTCTTTAAAAAGTTTTTCAAGTACCTTCTCATTGAAATCATTTAAATAAACAATACCAAGCTCACTTCTGAAATTTTTTACATCTTCAATGATCTCAAACGTTCTTGTTTCCCGTAAAGTGAATTCATATTCGTCATTATCCTGCCTTTCCACCAGATTGACAAAAGCATTCACAGCAAAAGCGTAATGCTGGGTGGATATGGAGCAGATCCGTTTTGCCGGAGTTTTTTTCAAATAATGCTGTTCCAGTAAATCAGCCTGTTCCAGAACCTGCCTTGCATAGGAAAGAAATTCACTTCCGTCTGAGGAAAGAGAGATCCCCTTTGGATTTCTGTTAAATATGGTGATGCCGTATTCCTGTTCCAGTTCTTTCACTGCATTGGAAAGGCTAGGCTGGGTGATGAAAAGCTGTTTTGCAGCCTCTGAAATAGAGCCGCAGTTTACGATGGTGATGATATAGCGAAGCTGCTGAAGCGTCATTGCAACAGATTCCTTTCTTTTTCGTTCTGTTTTTATTCTAACACAAAGTGATATAGTTTAAAACTATATCAGGTCATAAAAATATAGAATTTTACACCTCCCCCTTTATCCGTTAAAATAAAGAAAAACAAGGCAGGTAAAAAGAGAGGAGAGTAATAGTATGACACAGTTGAAAAAAAGAGCACCATTTAAATTTGATATAGTAGGAAGTTTTTTGCGTCCCGATTATTTAAAAGAGGCAAGAGAGGGCTGGAAAAATGGAACCGTCACAGAGGAAGAATTAAGAAAGACTGAGGACAGAGCCATTACAGAGCTGATCGAAAAGCAAAAAGAGGCAGGACTTCCCGTCATAACAGATGGAGAGTTTCGCAGAAGCTGGTGGCATCTGGATTTCATGTGGGGGCTTCAGGGTGTTAAAAAACTGGAAGTAGAACGTGGCTATGCGTTTCATGACGAAGTTACCAGAGGAGAATCCGCCGGTCTGAGCGGGAAAATCTCTGGGGAAAATCACCCCTTTGTAGAGCATTTTAAATTTGTGAAGCTGTTTGAGGATGATTTAGTTACTGCAAGACAGACCATACCGGCACCAGCCCAGTTTCTGGCTGAACTGGAGCGTGGAGATAATCTGGAACAGACAAAGTCTTACTATTCGGACGAAGAAGAACTGATCCGGGATATTGCATCTGCTTATCACACCGTACTCATTGATCTGTATGAAGCAGGATGCAGAAATGTCCAGTTTGACGACTGTACCTGGGGAATGTTCTGTGACACAAAGTATTGGAAAGCCAGACAGAAGGGATCAAAATCTGTGACTTCCGAGGCAGAAAAGTATGTGAGACTGAACAATCTGGCGATGGAAAATCTGCCGGAAGATCTGGTAATCAATACCCACGTATGCAGAGGCAATTATCATTCCACCTGGGCTTCCTCCGGCGGATATGCCCCCATTGCCCCCCATTTATTTGGAAAAGAAAATGTCTCAGCTTACTACCTGGAATTTGATGACGAACGTTCGGGAGATTTCGAACCCCTTCATTATGTGGATGGGGATAAGCAGGTAGTCCTTGGACTGATTACAACCAAATCTCCGGATTTAGAAGAAAAGTCACGGATCATTGAGCAAATCCGCAAGGCTTCCCGCTATATCCCCCTGGACCGCTTATCATTAAGTCCCCAATGTGGTTTTGCATCAACGGAAGAGGGAAATAAACTGACAGAAGAGGAGCAGTGGGAAAAAATAAAACTGGTAAAAGAAATTTCAGAAGAGGTCTGGTAAAATTAACTTTAAAATGGTATTGTTGTTTGAGACATAAAAACAACAGTACCATTTTTAGTTTGGCAAAGGAGGGCACATCATGAATGTACAGATATTCGGAACCAAAAAATGTTTTGATACGAAAAAAGCGGAACGTTATTTTAAAGAGCGTAAAATTTCGTATCAGTTGATTGATATGAAGGAAAAAGGGATGAGCAAAGGGGAGTATAACAGTGTGAGGCAGGCGGTGGGCGGTACGGATGCCATGCTTGATGAGAATTGCCGGAATCAGGATATTCTGGCTCTTATCAGATACATTGCTCCTGAGGATAAAGATGATAAGATTTTAGAAAACCAGGAAGTGTTGAAAACACCCATTGTCAGAAATGGAAAACAGGCAACAATCGGTTATCAGCCTGATACGTGGAAAGACTGGAAATAAAACTGACGGATAGAATACGGTTGCCAGATCATCTTGACATTATGGATAAAATTACTTAAAATTAAGAAAACTACAAAAAGGAGCGGCATAACATGAAAACGGAAAAAAATCAAAGATGGGTATTCAATCAGGATATTGAAGGAGAGAAAGCAGGAGACGGTGTTGTCAGAAAGGTTCTGGCATACTGTGACGGCATGATGTGTGTGGAGAATCATTTCGAACAGGGAGCCATTGGCAAGATGCATAATCACCCCCATACACAGATTACATATGTGGCCAGCGGTGCCTTTGAATTTACCATCGGTGACGAAGTAAAGACAGTTAAGGCCGGAGATACTTTATTAAAACAGGATGGAGTGATGCATGGCTGTGTATGCTTAGAAAAAGGAATTCTGGTTGATATTTTCACCCCAATGAGAGAAGATTTTATATCATAAAGCGTTATAAAGAGATCTGTATTTTGCCTGAATCATGGCAGAGACAGATCTTTTTCCTCTTTTCGGATCAAAATGGATTGTCTAAAGTGACATGGTCACGGAAAAATTGGAAAAAATCTGTTAAGATTTAGAAAAAAACATGGAGGAAGCAATGACGTTACAAAAAAACAAGAGGTATGCAGTTGTAGATGAGACCCATTGTGTCGCCTGCGGCAGCTGTATGAAAGTGTGTCCGAAAGGAGCCATTACAATACCATGTGGGATCACAGCAAAAATAGACACGGAAAGATGTGTTGGCTGTGGTTTGTGTGCAAAGGCCTGTCCGGCATCAGTGATTCATATTGAAATGCCAAAAAGGGGGGAAGAAGATGGGAATGAATAAGAAAAAAAAATGGTATGATTATCTTTGGCTGGCATCTTTGCTCTATCTGATTCTGGGATTTTTTAATATTCTTTTTGCCTGGCTGGGACTCCTTTGTTTCCTGATTCCATTGGGAATCTCTGCAGTTAAGGGAAATAAAACCTATTGCAATCATTACTGCGGCAGAGGCCAGCTTCTGGATCTTCTTGGAAACAAACTGAAATTATCGCGAAAAAAAGATATTCCTGCGTTTATAAGAAGCCGTGGATTCCGATATGGATTTCTCATCTTTTTTCTTATCATGTTTGGAAATATGCTGTTTACCACTTATCTGGTTTTTTCAGATGCAGGAAGCTTAAAGCAGGCAGTGCAGCTTTTATGGACCTTTAAACTTCCCTGGCATTTTGCTTATCATGGAACCATAGCAGCGGACTGGGTTGCCCAGTTTGCCTTCGGATTCTACAGCGTCATGCTCACATCCACAGTGCTTGGTATTATTACCATGGTTTTGTATAAACCAAGATCCTGGTGTGTATACTGTCCCATGGGAACCATGACACAGCAGATTTGTAAGTTAAAGGACAAATCATCATAAATCTATTGATAAAAAACATATTATATGCTATAAAAGAAGCACAGAGAAATGTAAGGAGGTGACAGGGATGGCAAAGTATGTTTGTGAACCATGTGGATACGTATATGATCCGGAAATCGGTGATCCTGATTCTGGTATTGAGCCAGGCACTGCATTTGAGGATATTCCGGAGGATTGGGTTTGTCCAGTATGCGGAGTTGGTAAAGATATGTTTGTTGAAGAGTAAACCTGCAGTCATCTTTGAACGGCAGACAAGCCTTCAAGCCACAGGCAATTAATTGCCTGGCTTGAAGGCTTTTTTTAATTACTGGTGAAACGCTCAAACAGCCGATTTATATCAACCTGACCGTATCCCCATATATTGTTGGGATAGGTGTTTGCCGGATTTCTCACAGCACCGCTTATCATCAGACGGTTCACGTCATTGCCGGTGAGTCTGGGATAATTTCCCTTTACAATTCCCCATTCAAATACCATGGCAATGATTCCCGCTGCATGGGCAGCAGCAGCTCCCGTTCCGGTTGCGGTTCCGTAAAGGCCTCCCGGCACTGCACAGGTGAGTTCAAAGCCTGGAGCTGCAAGATCGGGTTTTACCTGACCCGTTCTTGTATAGCCTCTTCCTGATTCTGGAAGAATGCTGTCATTTAACTGATTATAGGCAGCTACAGTCAATTGGTGTCTTGCATTCCCTGGTGATGTAATGGTCGTATCCGGACTTGAATCCAGAAAAAAGGTATCATTTGATAAAAGACTACCCGCGGGAAGCCAGGAATGAAAGGAAAAAGCCTCATTTTCCGGACTCTGCGCCCGCAGATACCAGATTCCGGGAAGCGGATTGCTAAAACGCAGAAGAATCACCTGTTCCCCTGTCTCCTCTTCAAAAATAATATTATTCACATAGATTGTGGTCTTATTAAAAATAAAGCTGAATTTTCTGCATTGGTTTAATCCCGGATAAACAGGCTGGGTAGATTCACGGTTGGGAGAGGAGATATCGATGGAAAGTCTGGCAGGTGCATAAGTCCAGATTTCCATGGCAAATAAAGTGTCACTGCTACCGACTCTCAGCTCGATGTCATTGTAGTAAGGGGCAACCAGAGTGGAATTGTAGTAGTGACGCTGACTGTTTCCCTCATTGCCGGCAGCAACGGAGATCCCATTGCCGGGAAGGAGGGCCAGATGGTCTAAATAAGCGCTGGTTGCACCTCTTCCGTCATGACCACCCTGATTGCTTGCGAGAGCAATGCAAATGACTACAGGACGGTTAAAGAGGGAAGCAACTGTAACGGCATAGCGAATGCCAAGAATTAAATCGGATTCCTGATAGCAGTTTGCATTTTCAGGGGCAAAGGATACTTTTTTCAGAACAGGCTTTGCTTCCTTTAACTTAACAATCACCAGATCAGATTGTGGAACAACTCCGCTAAACCCCTGCTGTTCATTGGGGGAGCCAGCCAGAATACTGGCAATTGCAGTTCCGTGTCCCAGCACATCGGTAGTGGGAACAACACTGAGAGGGTCTGGTGACTTAAGGGCAGCATTAATCTGTTCCCTGCTGTATTCAGTGCCAAAGGTAAATTCATTGGGGATGGTGCCTGACTGATCGGTCTGATCCCACATGGTAAGAATCCGGGAAGTGCCGTCATTAAAAAGAAATGCCGGGTGACGGTAATCAATCCCAGTATCAATGACCGCTACCAATACCCCCTGCCCGTATAAAGCCAGAAAGGGATTTGTCTGTACTGTAGTAACTCCCGATTTTTCCAGGCTTATGGTTGAGGCAAGGGTGTAAAGGGTAGGAAAGCTGCTATAAGAATGCTTTCCAAGGTCACAGGGATCTCCGTTGCCGGCGGGGATATGAAGCAGAGAGTTCTGTCTGTTTAAATAGGTGATATTATCACCGGTATCATAGGTTGGAGCCAGGGCGGTGCTGATCATTAGATCATAATAACTGTTATCCAGAATTTTTGACAAACCTGTTCCTCCCTGCCAGTTTGGGCCGTAACTTATGATATATTTTATGCAGGAAGGCAGGGATTATGAGCTCTTAGTTGCTAGGTGGTGCCGAAACAGTAGCAGTGTCCGTTGTAAAAGTGGACTTTCCAGCTTTGTTTAAATATTCAATGATACCTTTGGCGTCAGCCTCTCCCAGTTTCTTTAACTGCTCGTCGGTGGAGAGAAATCCGGTTAAGTCGCTGATGTAGTTGATGTATCCATGTTCAATGATAAAGCCACGGAGACCGTACATCTGGGAATATCGGGGGATTGCATAGTAATCAGCGATACTTCCATCTGGATATAAGGTTCCGTTTTTGGAATCCTGAAGAATTAATCCTCTGTTGTGAAGCCCAAGGCCGGTAAGCTGGTTTAAAATCGTATTTGCTGCGTCCTGGGACTGAGTCGCGACGTCATTGTTAAAACGTCCGGTTCTGGGAGACATGGAACTGGCGCCGTAAGCGTTCCTTGTGGTGCCGTTTCCTGCAATGGAATCCACGTGGAGACTGACAAACAAGTCTGCGCGGACGGAAGCCGCAAAGGCAGCCCGCTGATCCAAAGGAACGGTGACTTCGGAACTGTCTTTCGTCATATAAACGGTATAATTGGAATTTTTCTCCAGATATTCTTTCGTATAATTGGCTATTTTCATTGTAATGATATCTTCATAATAGGTAACTCCGTCGTGTTCGAAGTGGCAGCCGGAGTAGTGACCGTCTGTTTTTCCGTGTCCAGGGTCTAAAACAACCACACAGTTGGATTTTAAACTCATTCCAGGACCGATCTCAGGCGCAGCAGCATTGTTTACCGGCGGAGCAAAGGCAGGCCCGGATTCTTCTTCCGCTTTTGCTGTGAAAACAACAGAAGATGAGAACAGGGCTGCAAGCATTATGACACCGGTAGTACGTTTGAAAATCTGATTAAAACGAAACATGATATATCCTCCTGAGCAATGGCATTTTGCCCCATATTATAGCACTAATTGTCATAATCTGCAAATGGTATTCTATGAATTTTTCGTCTCATGTGGTAGAATGGGGAGTGTAAAAAAGGAACAGGAGAATTGCTTATGAACTATTACTTTGCCCCCATGGAGGGAATTACAGGATATATTTACAGAAATGCGCATCGTAAGTTTTTCAAGGATGTAGATGTATACTTTACACCTTTTATTGTACCGACCCAGAACTGTGAATTTTCTTCCAGAGAAAAAAATGATATCCTTCCGGAGCATAATGAGGGCGCAAGGACAATTCCCCAAATTATGACCAATCATTGGGAAGGGTTCGTCTGGACCGCTTTGGAACTTAAAAAATATGGATATGATGAGGTAAATCTAAATCTGGGCTGTCCATCTAAAACGGTTGTATCCAAGCAAAGAGGCTCTGGTTTTCTTGCAGTTCCTGATCAGTTAGACCAGTTCCTGGACCGGATCTTTTCGATTGATATGAACATTTCCATCAAAACCAGAATCGGAAAAAACAGTCCGGAGGAATTTTACCGTCTTATGGAAATCTATAACAAGTATCCTGTTAAGGAACTGATTATCCATCCCAGAATTCAAACAGATTTTTACAGGAATACTCCAAACTGGGACATGTTTCAGATGGCAGTCACCGTTAGTAAAAATCCCGTCTGCTATAATGGAGATATATTTACTCCCGGGGCTTATGACCGAATGGTTCAGACATTTCCATCTGCGGACCGGGTAATGCTTGGCAGGGGACTGATTGCCAATCCCATGCTTGCAGGAGAAATAAAAGGACAGGGACGTCTGAAGAAAGAGCAGCTGAGGGCATTTCATGACGAGATTCTTACTGGATATCAGGAAACGATTTTTGGTGACCGCAATCTGCTGTTTAAAATGAAAGAACTGTGGGCTTATATGCTTCAGTCTTTTGAAAACAGCGAAAAGCACGGGAAAAAGATTCAAAAATCCCAGAATCTGTGGGACTACACGTCTGCTGTAAATGCACTTTTTCAGGATCTGGAGTTAAAATCCGCTATGGATTTTCTCCCCCGGTGATTCTTCTGTAAACATAAAAAAACGAATATTTTGTGATCGGATGGTTGAAATTAACAATATCTTGTGGTATATTCATGAATATAGCTTTGATAACAGTTATTGATATTATTATAATGCAATAGAATGGCAGGGATCAGTATGGATGAATTATACGGTAAAAATGAGATATTGGCATACTTTAAAGAAGTACCTGAATTAAGTCCGGTACTTGATGAGATAGAACGGGAATGGAATTCACCGTCATACGGTCTTAACAAGCTTTATATAAAGTTTATGACATTTTTTAAGGAGGACATGCCGATCAGAGAGAGACTTTCTGCACTGATTCAGGCTGCCGTTGAGCTGACGACCCAGGAAGCCTCCGACTGGGAATACGTAAGTGCCAGAATTTATCTGGTTCAATTTGGACGAATCCTGAAAGCAGAGCTTAACAGGCATGGCTTAAAAAACTTCTATGATAAAGTTGCTTATTTAACGGGAGAGAATCTGTACGGAGGCTACATTCTTGAAAATTACAGCGAAGACGAACTTAACCGGTATGAAGCTTATATCGATTATACCAGAGACCGCCTGTTTAATTACTCAGGACTGGAACTGGTATTAAAACGTTACGTAATTCATAGCAGGGAGAATGTTCCCCTTGAAACTCCTCAGGAGATGTTTTTAGGGATTGCCATGCATCTTGCCATGCTGGAAAAGGTGGACCGGGACGGCTGGGTAAAGAAGTTTTATGATATGCTCAGCACATTAAAGGTGACCATGGCAACCCCAACTTTATCCAATGCGAGAAAACCATACCATCAGCTTTCTTCCTGCTTTATAGATACAGTACCGGACAGTCTGGATGGAATTTACCGAAGCATAGACAGCTTTGCCAAGATCAGTAAATTTGGCGGCGGCATGGGACTGTATTTTGGAAAAGTCCGGGCAGCCGGAAGTTCCATACGGGGATTTAAAGGGGCGGCCGGAGGTGTGATCCGTTGGATCAAGCTTGCCAATGATACGGCTGTTGCAGTGGACCAGCTGGGAATGCGCCAGGGTGCGGTAGCAGTGTACTTAGATGTATGGCACAAAGATCTTCCGGAATTTTTAATGCTTAAGACCAATAACGGTGATGACCGCATGAAAGCCCACGATGTTTTCCCTGCAGTCTGCTACCCCGATTTTTTCTGGCGGCAGGCGAAGGAAGATATGGAAAGTAACTGGTATCTGATGTGTCCCCACGAGATACTTACTGTAATGGGCTGGGCATTGGAAGACTGCTGGGGAGATTTGTGGGAGGAACGTTACCTCCAGTGTGTAAATGACGAAAGAATTAATAAGAGAGTTGTCCCGATTAAGGACATGATCCGTCTTGTTTTAAAGAGTGCGGTAGAAACAGGAACTCCATTCACATTTAACCGGGATGCAGTCAATAATTCCAATCCAAACAGCCATAAGGGAATCATCTACTGCAGCAATCTCTGTACGGAAATTGCCCAGAATATGAGCGCAGTGGAACAGGTGGAACAGAGCATGAAGACCGTAGACGGGGAAACGGTTGTAGTAACCGTGACAAAGCCCGGGGATTTTGTTGTCTGTAATCTGGCCAGTTTATCCCTTGGAAAAATAAATGTTAATTCCAAAGAAGAACTAACCGGGCTGGTCCGCAGTGCAGTGCGTGCGCTTGACAATGTCATTGATCTTAACTATTTTCCGGTTCCTTATGCAGAGATTACCAATGAACGATACCGCCCAATCGGTCTTGGAGTTAGCGGCTATCACCATATGCTTGCCAACAACAAAATCGCCTGGGAATCAGAGGAACATCTGACTTTTGCAGATCAGGTTTTTGAGACCATAAATTATGCAGCGGTCGAGGCCAGCTGTGATCTTGCAAGAGAAAAAGGAAGCTATTCGTTCTTTGAAGGAAGCGACTGGCAGACGGGTGCTTATTTTAAGAAACGGGGTTATGAATCCCGTGAGTGGACCGAATTAGGTAAGAAAGTGAATGCATGGGGGATGAGAAACGGCTGGCTGATTGCGATCGCCCCCACCAGCAGTACAAGCATGATTGCAGGGACAACGGCAGGGCTTGATCCGATTATGAGCCGGTACTATCTGGAAGAGAAAAAGAACGGACTGGTTCCAAGGGTTGCGCCTGGACTTACTCCGGATACATTCTGGCTATACAAAAATGCTCATTATATTGACCAGACCTGGTCTGTAAAGGCAGCAGGGGTCAGGCAGCGCCATGTTGACCAGGCCCAGAGCATGAATTTATATATCACCAATGATTATACCTTAAGGCAGGTGCTTGGGCTGTACATTCTGGCGTGGGAATCGGGAGTAAAGACCATTTACTACATCCGCTCCAAAAGCCTTGAAGTGGACGACTGTGAGGCATGCTCCAGCTAAGAAGTTAAGAAAATAAGACAATAAAAAGGAGAGTGGAACCAGAACCCATGGAACAGTTAAAGAAAAGACCTCTATTTAATCCGGAAGGATCCGTGGAAGTAAGAGATCGGCGCATGATCAATGGCAATACCACCAATTTAAATGATTTTAACAACATGAAATACGGCTGGGTAAGTGACTGGTATCGTCAGGCTATGAATAATTTCTGGATACCGGAGGAGATTAATCTGTTAAGAGACAGCAAGGATTATCCTCTTTTAAGTCCGGGTGAGCGCAGGGCGTATGATAAGATTCTATCATTTCTGGTGTTTTTAGACAGCATCCAGACAGCCAACTTACCGGCCATCAGCGAATATATAACAGCCAATGAGATTAATCTCTGTCTGGCAATTCAGACATTTCAGGAGGCAGTTCACAGTCAGAGCTACAGCTATATGCTGGATACCATCTGCGAACCCCAGACAAGAAATGAAGTTTTGTATCAGTGGAAGAATGATCCTCATCTTCTGGCACGAAACACTTTTATCGGAGATCTGTATAATGAATTTCAGAAAGACAAGAGCAGCCGGGCATTTTTAAAAGCAGTAGTTGCCAACTTTATTCTGGAGGGAATCTATTTTTACAGCGGCTTTATGTTCTTCTACAATCTAGGGCGAAATCATAAGATGACAGGCTCCTCACAGGAGATCCGCTATATTAACCGGGATGAGAATACACACCTATGGCTGTTCCGCAACATCATTCTGGAACTGAAAAAGGAAGAACCCCAACTGTTTACTCCGGAATGCGTCAGTGAGTACCGAAGCATGATCAAAGAAGGGTGTGAGCAGGAAATTGCATGGGGAATCTATGCAATTGGAGATGAGGTTCCTGGATTAACAAAGGAAATGATCACAGATTACATCATGTATCTGGGGAATTTCCGGTGTGAAAGTCTTGGCTGGGAGCGGATTTACGAGGGGCATGAAAGAGAGCCGGAGAGTATGTCCTGGGTCAGCCAGTACAGCAACGCAAATTTAATAAAAACTGATTTTTTTGAAGCAAGAAGCACAGCATATGCCAAGAGCAGCGCCCTGATTGACGATCTGTAAATAGAACGCAGTGGATGTTGACATTTATTTTTTTTCGTGATACTATGATAATGCTCGCTTGAAGAGTACCAGTCAGGGGCAGTACTGGTTTCGACAGGGGCTATGCAGCTGGTGAAGCTATCCGTATGCGATGCGTTAAATGGCAAACCTAAATATAAACGCTAACAATAATAAATTAGCTTTAGCTGCTTAATGCAGCTTGTCGGCCTTAGAGCACTCACACTTTAAGATCCCGGCATCGACTATGTGAGAAACGACGTATGCAAAGCTTTGAGTATGCGGACGTATTATGAAGCTACTAAAGCAGCCAGGGTGTTAGTTCCCGGACTGTGGAGGGAATGTCAATGAACTAACTATGATAGTAGAAGAACAGGGAATTGGTTTTTGGACACGGGTTCAAATCCCGTCTGCTCCACTCGAAAAAGTCTAGTAAATACTAGGCTTTTTTATTTTTGTGTTGCATATCGTGTTGAATAGCTTATCGTGCTACCTTGCAATGGAAATGCATTACAATGTTATTGCAGTAAGGAAGTTAATTATTTTTTGTATTTTAACTATATCGATTTTTTGCTCCCCAATCACACAATTCTTCTAAAATGGGTAATAAAGTTTGTGCTCGATCTGTCAGACTGTATTCAACTTTAGGAGGAATCTGGGGATACTCTTTCCGCCTCACCAACCCAGCCTCTTCCAATTCTTTTAATTGGGAACTTAGTATTTTATAAGTAATAGTTCCTATTTGTCTTTGCATTTCGTTAAAACGAACTGGTTGGTTTTCAGCTAAAAGGTATATAATAACCATTTTCCATTTCCCGCCAATCACTGACATTGTATAGCCGAAAGGGGTATCTTGAATATTTTTAACTATGCCATTAAAATCAGCCATTCCCATACTTACACTATCCTTTCCAATAGTACCTTTCAATAAAGTACGTACTTTTTTTTGGTTTTAAATTAGTATATACTAAGCTCACTTTAAAGTAAAGGAGCGATAATTATGACTGGTATTAAAACTTATAATCACGGCCTGCCATGGGAAGGCGAGCATGGTATTGCCCAGGGTTACTGCGTTAACGGTATCTTATATATTTCGGGACAATTCTCCCATGATATGCAAGGCACATTTGTTGGAGCGGGAGATATTGAGGTGCAGACGAAACAAACATTAGAAAATCTTGATCGAGTGTTAGCAGAATTCAGTGCAACAAGAACAAATATTGCAGAGATGGAGATTTTTCTAACAGACCCACAAGAACATTTTGAAAAATGTATTAGAATTTTTAAGGAATATGTGGGTGATCACCGACCAGCTGGTACTCTTGTGGGTGTATCAAGTATGTCGTTTCCCGACCAGCTGATTGAAATTCGTGCAGTGGCACATGTTAATTGATTTTTTTCAGAGGTAAAAAGGTGGGTAACCGGTATCCTCCAAAATCGTGTTGCATTTTCGTGTTGCAGAGCCTGCAATAATTACCGTAAAAGTGCATTTATTTAAACATATTTGCTATAATAAAAACACCGGGAAACCTCGTATTTACAAGGAATCCCGGTGAGTACTGGCTTTATTTTTATTATCTATCTACGGGTCGGAGTTAACGCTCCGATTGAGAAAACTTGTGCGCCAGTGATGGTAGCGCCAGATAATAATTTTAGTTTGTTCATTCTATTCTCCCCTTTATTAATTTCTTTTATTAAAAACTTGGCTTGTGCAATATACTTTGTAATTATGATTTTTTTGCTGCTTTTAATAAAATATTCACAGCTAAATAAGTAAAAAAATATTGATATAATTTTATCGATGTCATATACTCTTTTATATAATGAAAAGGAGGTATACATAATGAAAGGTTTTGGAATGCACTCTATTGAAAAAGCGGGCTGGATTGAAAAAGAACGGCCGAAATGCGGGGCTTTAGACGCAATTATTCGCCCAATCGTACTCGCACCATGTTCCTCTGACAACCATCTTCTTCACGGTGGCTTCGGAGAGCGAAAAGAATTAATTCTTGGACATGAATCTGTTGGTGAGATAGTAGAAGTTGGCAATTTGGTTAATAATTTTAAAACAGGTGATATGGTGGTTGTACCTTGCACCACTCCCAACTGGCTCGCTGAAAATGTACAAGGAGAATATAATGCACATGATGAAGGACTCATGAAAAGTTTTAAATTCCTGGGTTCCAAAGACGGCACTTTTGCGGAATATTTTCATGTTAATCAGGCAGATGCCAATCTGGTTCTTCTGCCAGAAAACGTATTGCCGGAGGCTGCTCTAATGACAGTGGACATGATGTCTACTGGTTTTCACGGTGTAGAGAATGCAAATGTGAGATTTGGTGATAAGGTTGTTGTAATCGGAATAGGTCCTGTTGGACTTATGGCAGTTGCAGGAGCCAAACTGCAGGGGGCTGGTCAGTTGATTGCAATTGGTACTCGTCCGAATTGCGTTAAAATTGCAAAGGAATACGGAGCAACAGACATAGTAAGCTACAAAGATGGCGATATCGTAAAACAGGTAATTGAATTAACCAAAGGCGGTGCTGATTCTGTCATTATTGCAGGAGGAAGCGGCGATATTCTTCGGCAGGCAGTTGAAATGACGGTTCCGGGAGGATATATTTCCAATGTTAACTTCTTTGACGCTCAGGACGTGCTCTCTATGCCAACATCATCATGGGGCCTTGGCATGTCTGATAAAACGATTCGTGGGGGATTCTGTCCTGGTGGCGCCCGCCGAATTAGAAAATTGCTTAATTTGGTTCAATATGGTAGGATAGATACAACAAAACTGATCACACATCGATATAATGGCTTATCAAAAATTGAAGATGCTTTTTATCTAATGGATCAAAAGCCAAAGGATCTGATTAAACCTGTAGTTTTTATTAATTAACACCCTTAAGTTTCACAGGAAAAGTCTGAAGTTATCCAGACTTTTCCTGTTTCAGTGTGACCGGCGGGCACTTGTTATCGAGAGAGAGTAAATATGAAATTGATTGAAGTCAACGAATTAAATACGGTAATATTAAAGCAACTTTTTGAAGTCTGGGACAAATCGGTTCGAGAAACACATTTATTTTTATCTGACTCAGAGATTAAAAATATATCCAGGTATATTCCACAGGCTTTGAGTTCAATCGCTCATTTGATTGTTGCATTTAATGATGAAAATAATCCTGTTGCATTTATGGGAATTGAAGATAGAACATTAGAAATGCTTTTTATATCCCCCGGGTATCGTGGAAAGGGATTAGGAAAACAGCTGATCCATTATGGAATAGAGAATTATTCCATAAATGAATTAGGAGTGAATGAACAAAACCCGCAGGCGAAAGCGTTCTATGAGCATATGGGATTTCAGGTTTATAAAAGAACTGAAACGGATGAGCAGGGGAATCCTTATCCGATTTTATACATGAAATTAGTTTGAACAACCTGTGGATAATGAAAATTAAAGGAGTCTATCTGAATGAATTACAGAAAAGGTAATTTAGACGATTGTAAAGCAATCCATTCTTTAATATGCAATATGGAAAACAAGGAATTTTCCTATGACAGGTTTTACGCAATCTATCAGGACCAGTTAAGTGACTGTCACTATTATTGCTTGGTTTGTGAACAGGACGGTGCAGTGATAGGTGTCCTGAACATACGTTTTGAAGCGCAGCTGCATCATATAGAACAGATAGCAGAAATCCTTGAATTTGCAGTTGCCGATACATACAGAAACAAAGGCATTGGAAAAGAGATGTTTTCCCAAAGCTGCCAGATTGCAAAAAATAACGGCTGTTCACAAATTGAGGTAGCCTGTAATCAATTACGCGAAAATACGCATCATTTTTATACGAGAGAAGGCATGAATAACTTTCATTTTAAATTCTCTAAACGTTTATTCAAAGATAGCACTCAGCAGAATTCTATCGGAAAATAAACAGAATAAAATTAAGATATAACAGTTTACTGATTTTTTATACAACGTAAAAATAATGTGACAAGATTGAGTATGATCGTGACTATAAGAAGCAGGCCAGTTATTGAGACAACTCCGCTGGAAGTATCCATAAGCGCAGACCAGTCATTTATTTTTACCAGATAATCCGTATAGAGGATTTGCATATACAGAGAAAGCCCACAGACGCTAACGCTTGTCAAGGAAAATATAACCCATTTACGATTGCCCGCTTTCTTATATTGAACCAGGTTAATAACAGGAAGTGCCCATGCAATGAGTCCCAATATAAGGCTTGCTACATTCAGCCAACTTGCAACTGACATCGTGTTCTCCTTTCAACATTAAGTTTTAATTATATCGTAGTATTATAACATTGGATTGTCAACAGTTATCAAAGTTGCCTTTTGTTTATCTTATATTGATAATTGACCCATTTAATGGTAGTCTATAAATGAAAATACTTCATTCAGAAGCTATAATAGGAGGGATTATTTATGGAAAAGACACTTTATTCAATACTTGCAGTGTTCCCCACACCAGATATGGAAAAGACCGCTAAATATTATAATGAAGTTATGGGATTTAGAATGGTTAAATATTTAGATGTAAAGGAGCCTCATATTTGCCTTTACCGTGACCGCGTGGAAATAGTTTTGACAAAAGCAAATACCAATAAAGTTTACACGAACAGGGAGTTGTACGGTTACGGGGAAGATTCATATTTTATTACGGATAATCAGGAAGAATTGCAAAATGAATTTATAAGCAAAGGAGCTAAAATCGTTCGTCCACTAAAGATGACAGATTACAATAATCTGGAATTTGTGTTAGAAGACATAGATGGGCGGTGGATTGCTTTTGGTATGAAGCAAAAATAGTAATCGCTAAAACTCAGCGTTATTTCTAAATTATCATTAAGGTTTCAGATTTTTGCCTTCTTTGTTACAATGAAAGAAAAAAGAGGAGGCATTAATCTATATGAATATAAAATTAAAAACAGTAATTTTAGAATGCCGGGACATACCACAATTAGTTTCTTTCTACACAAGCCTTTTATATTGGCCGGTAGTATATGAACTAGAAACATTTGTAGGAATACATTCAAAGGAAGACGATATGGGGATCGCTTTCCAGTATGATGAAAATTATATTCCACCTACCTGGCCTGCCAGGCTGGGGCAGCAACAGATGATGGCACATTTGGATTTTGCTGTAGCGGATAAGAGTGAGTTGTAGGAAGCAGTGGAAAAAGCAATTATGTTAGGTGCAAAAAAAGCAGAGGAACAGTATGGCGGTGAAGAATGGATTACTATGCTGGATCCCGCGGGACATCCGTTTTGTTTTGTTGTATGGAATCATTAAATAGAAGTGCTAAAGATCTACCAAGGTCAGACCCTTAAAGAAATAATATTCAAAAACTAAATCCTCAGGACAGTGATGTTCAGGGGATTTTTTTCTGTTACACTTCTGTTCGCTTTCTGTTAGTATCATGTCATAACATTGAAAATACTTATTCCTCATGCTAATATTAATACTAATTGCGAAAACTGAACATTTTGATATAAAGGGACGAAAGACGCGCACATAATAATAAGGATCTCATACATTTGCTGGCAGATCTTTATTGTGTGCATTCTGCTGTACGCCCCAGGTTCGTATCCATTGTTAATAATGTGAAACAAATAACGAAGATAACTCACATTTAGTCTTATCCTGTTGATAATCACAAAGATTTAACTGCTTTTTTGTAGGATACATTCAATCACGTGGCAGTACAAACCCGTTGAAACTAGTAGAAAATAGTCAAATGGCATGTATTTATTTGCAAAAAACCAAAAATTAACTATGCAATATGTATATAAAAAGGACTATGTTAAATAAAAAACAATGCAATATATATAATAAAATCAAAATAATTTAAAATAAATATTGCAATATGCACAAATGTGTGCTATATTGTATATAAGTAAAATCCTAGAGAGAAGAGTGCAGATACGGCAGCAGAAATGCTGATTAGTCGTTATGCACTCTTTTTTTTGAAAGAAAAAATAAATTCATAATTACGAAAGCTGGTCAATAGACAAGTAAGGAGTGTTGAAGGTGGACAACAAATTATGGACTGTTATTGAAAACAACCCTATCATTGCTGCAGTAAAAGATATGGCTGGCTTAAAGAAATGTGCACAATCAGATGTTAAAGTGATTTTCATATTATTTGGAGATGTCTGCAATATCAGTGAGATCGTAGACGAGGTAAAAAAAGAAGATAACATTATTATGGTCCATATGGACTTGCTGGTTGGCTTGAGCGGAAAGGAGGCTGCTGTTGATTTTATCAAAACACATACAAAAGCAGATGGAATTATAACCACCAAACAGTCGCTGATCCAACGGGCAAAAGAGATTGGACTATATACGGTACTGAGATATTTTGTGATTGATTCCATGGCTCTGGTGAATATTGAAAAGCAGAATGTATCTTGTGGGGTACATCCGGATGTCATTGAGATTTTACCGGGAGTTATGCCAAAAGTGATAAAAAAGGTCTGTAAAATCAGCAAAGTGCCTGTAATTGCAGGCGGACTGATTTCAGATAAAGAAGATGTTATGTCAGCGTTAGGAAGCGGTGCGCTTTCCATATCAACCTCTGACCAGGCGGTATGGTTTATGTAGTGAAAAAGAAACTGTTTTTAATTGTGAGGAGGTAGTTAAAGATGAAAAAGTTCATGAATGATGTGGACCAGGCAGAGAACGAGATGATTTTGGGACTTGTTAAAGCATATCCAAAGGATTTACGAAAGCTTGACTGCGGTAATGTAGTAGTCCGAAGAAATAAAAAAGAAAATAAGGTTTCACTGATCAGCGGCGGCGGAAGCGGGCACGAGCCTGCCCATGCAGGATATGTAGGAACTGGGATGCTTGATGCTGCTGTGGCAGGAGCAGTATTTACCTCACCAACTCCCGATCAGATTTATGAAGGGATCAAAGAAATTGCAAATGATGCCGGTGTATTAATGGTGATTAAAAATTACACCGGTGATGTAATGAATTTTGAAATGGCAGCAGAATTGGCGGAGGCCGATGGTATTCTGGTAAAACAGGTAATTGTAAATGATGACGTAGCTGTAAAAGACAGTTTATACACCGTAGGCAGAAGAGGTGTGGCAGGCACAGTGTTTGTACATAAAATAGCGGGAGCTGCAGCTGAGAGGGGAGATGACCTGGGTCAGGTTCAGGAAACAGCCAATAAAGTAATCGCCAATGTTCGAACAATGGGGGCAGCAATCCGTCCCTGTACCGTACCCGCTGCAGGGAAACCGGGATTTGAGCTGGCAGAGGATGAGATGGAGGTCGGGATCGGAATACATGGCGAGCCTGGTACTCACCGGGAGAAAATAAAAACAGCTAATGAAATCGTGGATCTGCTCCTTGATAAAATACTTGCTGATATTGATTATGAGGGAAGCGAAGTGGCGGTTATGGTTAATGGTTCCGGCGCGACTCCTCTTATGGAACTGTTTATTATCAACAACCGGGTTTCAGACGTTTTGAAAGAAAAAGGTATTTCTGTCTATAAGACTTATGTTGGTGAATACATGACCTCCATTGAGATGGAAGGATTTTCTGTTTCCCTGTTGAAATTAGATGCGCAGTTAAAATCGCTGTTAGATGAAAAAGCTGATACACCCGCATGGAAAGCATGATGATTATGGAGTGATGAGATGAACAAAGAAAAAATAATCCTGGTAATTGATCAGATGGCAGTTGCTATGGAGAAACAAAAAGCGTTTCTGACCGAGCTTGATAATGTCATTGGTGACGGAGACCATGGCATTAATATGGCAAGAGGTTTCTCAGAAGTAATCAAAAAAAGAGATTCACTGGCTCAGATGGATGCCGGTGATATGATAAAAAACCTTGGAATGATATTGGTGTCTACGGTTGGAGGTGCCTCCGGTCCATTATATGGCACCGCTTTTATGAAAGCAGGAATGTTTCTAAAAGGGAAAGAAGAAGTTACGTATCCCGATTTTTTAGAGGCTTTTCAGTGTGCCATAGAGGGAGTTATGGCACGAGGAAAGGCTGCAGAAGGAGAGAAGACAATGCTTGATGCAATGCTGCCTGCAAAGCGTGCAATGGAACGGGAATGGATGTTTTCCGGTGACGGGAAAAAGTCAATGGAGGCAGGTCTTACTGCTGCGAGAGAGGGAATTGAGTATACAAAGACAATTATTGCAACAAAGGGAAGAGCGGCTTATCTGGGTGAACGCAGCATCGGCCATCAGGACCCCGGCGCAACGTCGTTTGTATTCCTTTTGGAAGCAATCGCTTCCCAGATTTGACAGGAGGAATATATGGTTGGTTTTGTAATTGTATCCCATAGCCGGATGTTAGCTGAAAGCGTGGCTGATTTTACCAGGCTCATGGCGGAGCGTGTCACAGTGATTCCAGCCGGTGGGCTGGAGGATGGGAGTTTTGGCACCAGCTATCAGCTTATTTCAGATGCCATAGAAGAGGCAAATAGCGGAGACGGTGTTTTGGTGCTTATGGATATGGGAAGTGCTGTGATGACGACAGAAATGGTGTTGGAATCCATGGAGAATCACAAGGTAAAAATGGTTGACTGCCCGCTGGTGGAAGGTGCCGTTGCAGGAACCATTGCAGCAGCAGGCGGTCAGTCTTTGGAAGTAATATACCGGAATCTGACAAAATCCGGATATGTTAATAAGTTTTAAAAGGTACGTAAAGTACTTATTAAATGAATAAATCAAAGGAGGGTATTATTGATGGCGAAGTACGTAATGGCCTTGGACTCAGGAACAACCAGCAACAGATGCATTTTATTTAACGAGAAGGGTGAGATGTGCAGTGTGGCTCAAAAAGAGTTTACACAGTATTTCCCTAAACCCGGCTGGGTTGAACACGATGCAAATGAAATCTGGTCTTCCCAGTTAGGGGTAGCGGTTGAAGCAATGTCTAAGATTGGTGCAGTTGCTGAAGATATTGCTGCAATTGGTATTACAAATCAGAGAGAGACGACAATTGTCTGGGACAAAGCAACTGGAGAGCCGGTATATCATGCAATTGTATGGCAGTGCAGACGTACTTCTGAGTATTGTGACTCTTTAAAAGAAAAGGGACTCACCGATTCGTTCAGGCAAAAAACAGGTCTTATCATTGACGCTTATTTCTCAGGAACCAAGCTGAAATGGATTTTAGACAATGTGGAAGGCGTCAGAGAACGGGCCGAAGCAGGAGAACTGCTCTTTGGTACAGTGGAAACCTGGCTCATATGGAAGCTGACAAAAGGCAGAGTTCATGTGACGGATTATTCCAATGCATCAAGAACCATGTTATTCAATATACAGGAGCTGAAATGGGATCAGGATATCTTAAAAGAATTAAATATTCCCGAATGTATGCTTCCGGAAGCGAAGCCATCAAGCTTTGTGTACGGGGAATCCGATTCCCAGTTTTTTGGCGGTCCGATTCCCATTGGCGGGGCAGCAGGAGACCAGCAGTCCGCTCTGTTTGGCCAGACCTGTTTTACAGCTGGAGAAGCGAAAAATACATATGGAACCGGATGCTTCCTCCTTATGAATACCGGAGAAAAGCCTGTATATTCCAAAAATGGATTGGTTACGACAATTGCCTGGGGTCTTGACGGAAAAGTAAACTATGCTCTGGAAGGTTCGATCTTTGTGGCGGGTGCTGCCATACAGTGGCTTCGTGATGAAATGAAGCTGGTTGATTCCTCACAGGATTCTGAGTATATGGCGAAAAAGGTAAAAGATACCAATGGCTGCTACGTAGTTCCTGCATTTACAGGACTTGGTGCGCCTCACTGGGATCAATACGCCAGAGGAACCATTGTAGGTATCACAAGAGGAGTCAACAAGTATCACATTATCCGGGCGACTCTTGAATCACTGGCTTTCCAGGTAAATGACGTAATAAGCGCTATGCAGGCAGACTCAGGCATTACCCTCAGCACATTAAAAGTGGATGGCGGAGCCAGTGCAAACAACTTCCTGATGCAGTTCCAGTCTGATATTATGGGAGCGCCGGTACACAGACCGGTGTGTGTAGAGACGACTGCCATGGGAGCTGCATACCTTGCAGGGCTTGCAGTGGGTTACTGGGAGAATAAGGAAGCGGTTGTAAAGAACTGGCAGATTGACAAAGTATTCCGTCCCGATATGGCCGAAGCTGAGAGAACAGAACTTGTAAATGGCTGGAATAAAGCTGTTAAATGTTCTTATGGCTGGGCAAAGGAATGATATCGTTTCTATCAACCGAGATTTCAGGAGGTAAGGGAGTATGTTGATTTTTATTTCAGAACTGATCGGTACCATGTTGCTGATATTACTTGGTGATGGCGTAGTAGCGAACGTTACGTTAAATAAGTCGGGGATGAAAGGGGCCGGATCGGTCCAGATAACATTTGCATGGGGTCTTGCAGTTATGCTGCCTGCCTTTATTTTCGGAGCCTCTTCTGGAGCACACTTTAATCCTGCATTAACCATCGCCCTGGCGGCAGAGGGATCTGTAAGCTGGAATGTAGTTCCAACGTACATCATTGCACAATTACTTGGAGCATTTCTTGGAGCAACCCTGGTTTACGTGTTGTTTAAGGGACAGTTTGATCTTACAGAAGATGCTGCAACAAAACTGGGCGTATTTTCCACAGGTCCATCTGTACCCAATACCGGACTGAATCTGTTGAGTGAAGCAGTTGGAACATTCGTGCTGGTTTTTGCAATCAAAGGCATTGGAAATGTGGCAAACTTAGCCCCGGGCGTCGACAAACTGCTTACATTTGGTATCATTGTTTCCGTTGGCATGTCTCTTGGCGGTTTAACTGGATACGCCATTAATCCAGCCCGTGATTTAGGCCCCAGGATCGCCCATGCATTACTTCCTATTAAAGGAAAAGGTGATTCCAATTGGAAATATTCCTGGATACCGGTAGTTGGTCCTGTGATTGGCGCTCTTGCAGCTGTGTTGTTATTCAACGTAATTCCCTGGTAGAATAAAAAATTAATATACTATTCCTAAGTGAAATCGTAAGCCGGGTAAGCAGCACAGGTCAATGCTGTTTTACCCGGCTTATCCTCATATGAGGGCGTAGGTAAAGACTCATCTGCTGCTATGCCCTAAACAGAAAAGTTTGGAAAATCGGAGAAATGAGGCATAAAGTGGAAAAAGAGGTATCTTTGTCCCATTTTATCATTGATTGTTTCTGATTCAGTTGATAAAATGAAAAGGTAAAATATAGATTCAAGGGGAGAATGATGAAAAACAGATGTATACATACTGAAAAGGTTATGAAGGAATACCATTATGCAGTCATGCTGGATTATTACCGGAAGCTGATAATCCCGTTTTTAATTGTGTACTTATTGATTATTATTAATTTTGTCATGAGATTTATGAAGCACGACATTGGAGTGTTGACCATATTTGATGTGGCAGCTCCAGTTTTTCTGGCAGGAGTATTGATTGCGAAGCTGGAAAAAGTGATTCGATTAAATCAGCGGCGTATGCAGGTAATGTACGGAAAGTCTGATTGTGAATGCATGGTTGAGTTTAAGGATTTCATCCTGATTACTACAGAAAATAAAAATCAACGGGAGATTTCGTATCAACATATTTTAAAACATATAGAGACTAAAAATTTGATGATACTTATTTTAGAAGGGCGAATGTTTATTCCTCTTGATAAAAATGGTTTTATCGAAGAAGATGTAGAAAGCTTCAGGAAATTCATAGATGGTAAAATAAAAAATTAAAGGCATAATACAAGAATTGCAGGTCTGTTGTTTCAGACCTGCAATTTTTATATTATTTATTTCAGCAAATCCTGATATTCCGGATGCTTTTCAAACCAGGTGATAGCATAGGAGCATGTCAGAACTGCTTTTTTTCCTTCCGAGCGTAAATGATCTGCCGCCGCTTTCATCAGCTGACCTGCGATACCCTGTCCTCTGAGAGAATCATCCACAAAGGTATGATTGATGTTAACCGTGTTGTCATCTACGTCAGGAAATGTAACTTCAGCCAGCAGATTACTGTCTGAATGATAAAGTGCAATCTTATTAGGGGTGTAGGTAAAGTTCATATATAATACCTCCTGTCTTGTAATGAAATGATTATAACATTTCATGAAGAAAGGTTCAAGAAGTTCTCTATGTATTATGATTCATAACAAAATGAGGACAAAAAAAGAGCATCGTAGAAATTGGGGAAACGATGCTCCAAAGAAGAGTTATAGTAAGTATAACCTAAAAATATCATTATGTAAAGCTGAAAATATGTGAGATGTGTGGAAATTTTGTTAATAAAACGTATTATTGTGATATTGACGTATTCATAAAATAAATTATTTTATATGATGTTTTACTGAAATATTTTAATACCTTTACTTTATAAAACATGACATACAGCTGTCTTTTTTTCTGTGATAGGATGTTTTTGTGTTCAATGAATTTTGCGCAGTCTGATACTGGAGGAATGAAGTGTGAATGAAAGAAAAAGAATGAATCTCTATTGGAAGTATGTGGCGGAACAAAATGCAGATGAGCTTTTGAAATTTTTTCATGAGAATGGGGTAATCCGCTGGCATTGTACAAATGAACAGTTCACTGTTCCTGAATTTATAAAAGCCAACTGTGAATATCCGGGGAAATGGAATGGTGCAATGGAACGAATGGAGCAGAATGGTGATCAGATTATTACTGCAGCCCATATCTGGTCTTCTGAGGTATCCTTCCATGTTGTTTCATTTTTTCAAGTGGAACAAGGTAAGATTATACAGTTGGATGAGTATTGGGGCGATGATAGTGAAATTCCTGAATGGCGGCGAAACATGAAATTAGGCATGCCGATTCTATGAAAGGTATTTTAGATGCTCTCTATTTACTCTTCTTGACTGCGGGAGGTGTTTAAGTTAATATACTTAAAAAGGGGGTGTTTCTTATGAGTGAAGACATACAAAATTATATGAATAAATACAGTGACGAAATAAAACAGCTCTTTATGAAAATAAGAGAACAGATTATGGAAAGCGTACCATGTGAAGCAGAGGAGCGGCTGTGGGCTAAATTACCAAGCTATTATGTGGGAGATAAGTTTGTCCGTCTTATCCCGTTTAAAGATCATCTCAATATTGAGGCTTCCGCGTTATTGTCCCATAAGACCGAGCTGGAGCAATATAAAATGACGCCCAAAGGGATGCTTAAAATCTATTTGAATCAGGAACCTGTTTCTCTGTTTCAAACAATTTTTCAGGAAACGCTTATGGGGAAATAATCCGGATTCTATGTATTACAGTTTTTTTCTGAAAAATCCCTTTTGAAATAACATACCAAATACAATTCCCATTGCTAATCCGATTAAAAGATTATTAATTACTGAAGCACAGATCAAACCAACGCTGATGCCCAGTACCAGGCCGTTCTGGTCAGAGTTATTTTTGTTAAAATATGAATTTGGCATTATGTATTACCCCTTACGTTTTTTTACTATATTACATCAGTAATTACGTGAAGTACACTGGTATTTTCTGAGAGTAATACATAAATAAGGGACATTTGCAAAGAGAGGGAAGAGATGGAAATGATATCTTTTACAAAGAGACAGGCATGCTGTTTTCTGCTTCTAAAGCAGGGACTGCTTGGAGACTACCGGTTTGAGGGAAAGCAGGGAATTATGGAATTTATTTGTCAGGCAGGCTGTATCCAGTTTGATCCTGTAGATGTGTGCGGTAAAAATGCTGAGTTGGTTTTGCAGTCACGGATAAAACGATTTACCAAAGAGATGCTTTCTGATCTCTTATATCAGGACCGGGTACTGGTCGATTATTTTGATAAAAACCTTTCAATTATTCCAGTTAGTGACTGGCCGTATTTTGAACGCTTCCGGGAGCAGCACCGGCAGTGGGAGAGAAGTCATGAGGCAGTTCGTGGGGCTCGGGGTCAGGTGAGAGAACATATCGCAGATCACGGTCCGGTGTGTTCCGGGGATCTTGATATGCCGGATAAGGTGGACTGGTACTGGAGCCGTACCAAACTGTCCAGAGCAGTGCTGGAGCATATGTATTTTACCGGTGAGCTGGCTGTTCATCATAAAGCGGGATCCATCAAGTACTATGATCTGATCGAAAACTGCATTCCCAAGACAATTTTATCAGACCCTGAGCCTTACCCGGATGAGCATGACCATCAGACATGGCGTGTTTTGCGCAGAATCGGCTCAGTAGGCCTGTTATGGAACAGGGCTTCGGATGCGTGGCTGAACATCGGAGGTTTAAAATCAGCGGAGAGAAGCGCAGCATTTACCCGGCTTCTTAAAGAAGGGAAGATAGAAACGGTCCATGTAGAGGGAATGAAAGAAGAACTTTATATGCGGGCGGAGGACATTCCACTTGCCAGACAGTGTAAAGATCATACAAACTGGAAAAAAAGATGCGAATTCATTGCACCTTTGGATAATTTATTGTGGGATCGAAAGTTAATACAGGCACTTTTTGGATTTGATTATAAATGGGAGATTTACACACCGGCAGAAAAACGCAGATACGGTCACTATGTGCTGCCAGTCATTTACGGTGATCGTTTTATCGGCAGAATTGAAGCATCTGCCGATACGAAAAAACAGTCATTACTGGTAAAAAATATATGGTTTGAGCCAGATGTGAAACGGACGAAGCGGATGGATGAAGCCATTGATGCAGCAATCAGGAGATTTTCACTATTTAATCAGTGCAAAGATATTATAATGGAAAAATCAGACCAGAATGGAGAAATATAAAAATGAATATAGAAAAATTATCAAAGCAGTTTATTTGGAGTGATGAAGCAGGACTGGTTACCAAATCATTAGGGGAGGCAGCAGGAAGCCAGAAACTTTATGTAAATATTGATTACGTTCCTCCCGGGGCATTTAGCACAAAATACCATAGCCATACACAGCAGGAAGAGTTTTTTCTGATTTTGTCCGGAAAAGGAACTTTACGGTTAAACGGACAGGAACAGGAAGTAGGAAAAGATGATTTTATTGCAAAGCCGGCAGGAAAAAACACTGCTCATACATTCTTTAATTCCGGTAAGGAAGCGTTGGTAATTCTTGATGTGGGAACAAAGGAGGCTGAGGATACCTGTTATTATCCCGATGAGGATGTTTATATGCAAAAGTCCAACGGGATAAGACGTGTATTTAAAGGGAAACAACTAGATGAAACATGGTCATCCGATCCCAATTGTTAAGAGTAGATTATGCCAAAACGGATGGAAAAAATTACCAAATCCATTTTATGGAAATGATATTGATTTTTACTCCAATAATTGCTAATATATGGTCAGAATACCAGAATCAGCAAGGAGACTTAAATATGGCTAGAGGAGTAAGAAAATCATCACTTGAAAAGCTTCAGAAGGAATTGGCAGACGTACAGGAATCAATTCAGCAGCATAAGAATTCAATTACTGAATTAATAGAAAAAGAAAAGGAAATTCAGGAAAAGATCAGTCTGGAACAGTTTAAGGAAGTATCTTCCATTCTGGATCAGCAGAAGATGTCTATCTCTGACTTAAAAGAATTTCTGATATCCAGGACAAAATAAGAAGATTTTTATGAGAGGTACCTTTTTGGTATCTCTTATTTTTGTTCGCCCAGCATGGGCGAACTCTTACAGGTGAAAGTCCTGAGCATACCCTAC
>NZ_DALYXB010000006.1:0-333289 GCF_031982545.1 Lacrimispora sp. | reverse complement strand
TAATCTATGGTATTGTTTTTCGTCATAGTTAAATTTTACCACAAAAATAGGACTTCCGATGCACGAACGTGCTTCGGAAAGTCCTATTTTATTGAGGAGTTATTTTACAGCCCCTTTACTTATTATAATGAAACGGCATCAAAATCAGGCTTCTTAGTCATATATAATGCGATTGTATCAATTATTTTTATCTGATTTCCAGCATTCAAAACAGCTTCCCTGATCCCTTCATAAAATCTGGTTTTATAGGGCTCTTTTAATGTTATATGCTCCACCTGGGTTCCTGCTAAGTATTCCACATACTCGTCAGCATTTAAAAATCTTTCTATTTTCCATTCGTAATACTTTAAGTCAGTAAATCCATAATTGAGAACATGTTCGTAGTCCAGTTTGCACGTATACTTTGTTTCAACATAAAAATGCTTTCTGTATACTTCCTCCATCTGTTCATACAAATCTTCATTCCCACTTTTGTAATCGGAGTATGTCATGAACATAGCTAAGATCCCGCCGGGTTTTAAAAGGTCGAATATTTTAGGAAATCCAATGTTCTCCGGAATCCACTGTATGGTTGCGGCGGAGTATATGAGGTTAAATTTCCGGTCTCCAAAATTGTGGGTCTCAAAGTCATCATTTACAATATGGAAATTATCATAAGTACCAAATTTGTTTGTCATGAACTCCGCAAAATTTTTCCCCAGTTCAATCGCCAGATAGTCACATCCTGTCTTTAGGAAAGGCTCCGTGGCCTGCCCTGTCCCCGGTCCGATTTCCAAAGCTGATTTATGGGGATCCAGATCTGTATGGGTGATTATTTCGGAATAAAGCTCCTCACAATACCTTGGTCTCCACTTATCAAATTGTTCCGGGATTGTGTCAAACGTTTTTCTGAAATCCATATTTTCTCCTTTATGTCTAAACCTGCCGTACAGCTCCATTTTTAAAATTATCATACCACTGACTCATTTCCTCATCACTGTCTACTTTAAGAATTTTAAATATCTCATAAGCAAATTCAACGGCAGCCGTTTCATTGGCAGTCATGATCCCTCCGTCTACTACGACCTGAGCGGGGATATAGAGGTCTTCCCCTTTGTAATTTTTTGCGCTCTTGAAATACTCCAAAGAATCTCCCGTATGCTTAACATGATCAAGGAATCCGTGTTTACACAGGAAATAGGTTGCACCACAGATTGCTGCTACTGGAATTTTTATGCTGATGAGCTGTTTGACAAATTCTTTTATTTCTATATAATCGTTCTCTTCCCAGGAAAGACCACCCGGCATAATTACCATGGCAAGATTGTCATAGGAATGGTAATCTTCAATGATATAATCAACGCTGGCTCTGATACCGCCCATTGAGGTTTTAGGAAGATTATCAATCGCTATGGTTTTAACTGTATAATCGGAAAATAAATTAATTACGGCAATTGCGTAACTTCCTTCCCAGTCGCACCATTGGTGAGTTAATAGAATTAGAACTTCTTTTTTTATAATGACTCCTCCCCCCAGGCTAAATATGTAACTGACGTTATCCTTTAATACTATTCTATCTAATAAATTATTAGCTATCAAGTCTGAATTTTTGCAAGTGCCCGTTTTGTCAGGAATCAGATGCTACTTCTTAAGTACCCCACCGTCTGACAGGTGAAGACTGCAACTGCCTTTTGCAATATTGTAGGCAATTTAGCCTACTTTAATTTTTTAGTAATTCATAATTTATGTCCTCCTTATGAGTTTGTTATATATGTGGCAGAGAAATTTAAGGTCTGTCCTGTTGTTAAATTTATTAAAGGTATAAAGTATATAAAGGCGTTTGAAGCATTATTTGTCACATAACATGTTTTCGTCCTATAAAAATCATCGACAGTACACGCAATAGGAAATCCATCAGCTACTAACGGGAAACCATTTACGGTGTAAACAGTACCAGCAGTCATTGCTTGCGTTATTGTTATCCTCATATTTACGACTATCTGTGCAACACCATTTACATTTCCAATTCTTCTGTGCCCACCTTGTATTGTCCCCCATGCACATGATAATCCATAAGATATTAAACCAAGTATCTGTGTCCCATTATCATATACAATCATGGCACCATAGGCTTGTATTACTGGTGTAGTTGCTATAGGTTGATTGCCCACTCGATGTACAACCGAAGATCCATCTGCGTACAACCCAGTGCCATTATTAGAGCCTATCACATTAGTCACATACCCGCTAGCATCGACAAATTTTATAGCTGTGACTTTATTAGACACATTTCCCGAATTAAATCTAAAATTATTGCAAACATTAATGTTCACACCCCATGTGCTTGATGAATCCATTAATGTACTCAAAAGTGTTACTAAATTGCAAAGTGTTATATTTATTGAAGCTCCATTTGTATTACTGCCATATACATAAATGCCAGACAGTTTTATATATGCTTCACAACAAGTAATTTCTACACATCGTATACCAGTGTCTGTATTTATATTTGTGGGTGTGCTTGAATTCAAACTAATAGTACCAGAATGAAATCCATTTATTGTAACTTTTTCATCGTAAACACCGTTGGCGATCTGAATGTTAACATTATGACCACCCAAATCTTTAGGTATTATATCAATCGCATGTTGTATAGTCTTAAATGGATTTTCAGATGTGCCATTACCTGTTATGTCCGATCCAGTGGTTGAAACATATAATATAATATCACTCTTTAATGTTCCAACTTTTGCACCAAAGACACCAGTAATTATACCACCTGCTGCATAATATTCATTCAACACCATTCCGGTTGGCTGATAAACATTACCTATAGCAATACGTCCTCCACCATCAACATATATCCCATACACATTACCTACGCTATCGCCAGACCAACTCCCTGAATAAATATACGAGCTATAAGATCTTAAGCAATTTTGATGATTTATCGATCTGCAACCAGTAACTCTGGCAACCGAAACATAATCAAAACTGAATGATTGGTTACTTGGTGCATTTTCTATTGATTGACAACAATTTATATATACAAATTCGCAGTTATTGAAGTATGTACTATCCATATTTTCGGCAGTCAAGTTAAAGCCTAAGATAGATATTGAACCACAAAAACTTGCGGTAATTTTACTTACATTGCAAAGAGAATTTAATTCTTCATTGCCATTTCTACGAAGAATCAGTGATCCATTTTTGATCCCATTTATATTAACAATCTCTGCATAAGTACCGTCTGACACATATATCGAAGTTGTAAATCCATTCAGGTTCTTTGGGACTACACTAAGTGCCTTTCCAATACTGGCATATGGATTTAATTCGCCACCATCACCGGTTATATCAGATCCAGTATTCGCAGATACATAAATATTGATATCTCCCGTAAGAGGTCTTATGTTTTTAAGGAACGTCAACAATTTCCCGAAAAACCGTTTAACACTCTCCCCTGCAGCCGGTACCGGATACTTATCCTCTATAATATCCAGAGTTTCAATAACTGTTTCTGAGATATCCCCTCCTGTGGCATCCACCCGCTCCATCACATCCTGAATCGTAGCTGTTCCGTTAGGATTAACGGTGATATTAAGCTCAGCAGCATCCTGAACTACATTCTGTATATTATAGATGTAGGAAGTTGACGCCACTCCGTTATATTGTGGCATTTCATCCGCAATCTCTGCTGTCACAATACAAAAAAGGACCTCCTGAGTCCCGTCCATGACATATAAGCCAATGTTATATATATAGTAGGTAGAAACCACTTCTTTATTGCTGAAAAGAACTCTGGTCTGGATCATTGCATTATCATATACACACGTTGTAGGATCGGTCATTGTCTGCTCGATTCCCTGCATATCCGTGAGCGATTTAAAATCTGTGCCACCGGGATATTCGTAACTTGATGTTTTCGCCTTAGTAATACTCAGCTTAATCTCTCCCGCCAATACCCGTGCAATTAATTTTTCTCCCGCAGTCGTCAGAACTGCTTTATTATATTGTCCCATAAAACCTCCTTAGATTGTAATTACCTTAGTTCCACTCACCGTTGAACCCAGACTTAAAACGCCTTTAAAATTCTTTGTATTCACCTGACTAGCGGTAATCTGTAAATGTGCCGGTAAAATATCCCATAGCAAACTGTAAAGAAGATCAACAGCCCCATAACGGTCTGAAGTGATTTTAATATCAATTAAACTTTTTTTATCTTCTACCATAACCTCATATCCATCCACTCCGTAAAGTTCGGCCAGACGGTCTTTTAAAAAACCTACCGTAAAAGGAACTACCGTATTATATCTCTGCATGATACGACTTCTTCTGAATTCCAGGCTTTCTCCCTGATAAACAATCCCAAATCTTTTTTCTAAAAGTATAATAGTCGCTTCATCAGCAGTCTGTATATAACAATTATTTCTTACAAAATGAATACAGTCTTCGGCCTCTTTCAGTTCTGTGGCCTCTGTTTCCAGCAATTCATTAAACTCAACTACATTTTGAAACCACTCCGGAAGAAGCATTTTCAGATCAACTGCCATTAACTGTCACCTTCCCTAATATTGGCACCTGCTGCAGCGAAAAATCTTCCTTGCATACCACGTCAGATGCTGCACCGTTTATTAATACTTCAGTTACATTTACCACCTCTGGAATATCAAGAATTGCATAAATTATTCTGGATATATACACAGTAACGGCATATTCTATTTTCTGACTTTTCACCATGGTTCCCCATGACTGTCGGACTGACTGAAGATATTCCTCTATCTTCTTTTCAATCTGGCTTTTATAGGCGAAACTCCCATCAGGTACAGTATTAAGGAACTGAACCGCAAGAGAAATATCTAACTCCGACTCAGTTCCCGTCCCAATCGTAACTGCTGCCCCGATGGGAGCAAGTCCATAACCACTTGCCGATGGCTCTGCTCCCCCTTCTTCTAAAGGACAAATGGTTTCTTGAACCGCATGTATCAGTTCCTCGCCAGCGGGACGAAAATTCCCGTCAAGAATGCTGCACAGAACCGTACCGCCTCCTTTCCATGCCGGATAAACCTGCACTTCTCCTACTCCGTCTATGGCAAGAATCGCATTGCGGTAAGAGGCTATGTTACCTCCAAATGAAGCTACATCAAAAGTAGCCAGATACCGTTCCCGTAAAGAACTATCCTTCTCTTCTTCCGTTCCTGCTAATAAAAGTTCAGTAAGCTCTGCAGAAGTCAGCCCGGTGACATAATCAATTGCTATCAACTGGCCGGTATAATTATTTCCTATTTCTCCGTCAGCTTCACATTTCATTTTATAGGCATAACCAGTCTCTGTCTGCCCAATGAATTCTGTAACCTGATAAGTCAGGTATCCATCACCTGTAAGGGCAGAGAAACGGGATCCAACCGGAACCGTTCTGTTAAATACACCCTTTTTAACTGCATAAGTAGATGTTTTTCTCTCAATCCCCCGCTCAGCCACCAGTAAGTCCAGGAAATTGCCTCCTGCGGTTTCGGCGTAAGCATTCTTTTGTACAGAGTCCAGATCAAGATACAAGCCTTCCAGATACCAGCTTTCCGGTCCAAGAGCGGTCTGAATCATGGATCCCTCTCTCTTATCTATGGTATCGGGTACACGCTTTAGCTGCCTGCTTAATATATTTCCATAAGTTTTATTACTAAAATCAATCAAATTTCCACCTCCTCTGAAAGGGTTCCAAACGCGGTCTTTAACTGAAATCCGCATTTTATTGTACCGGTGTCAGTTATCTCAAAAACAAAGTTATCTACTGATAAAAACCGAGAGTCTACGGAAAATGCCTCTCTGATCCGCCGTTTTAACATACTTGTCACATATTCTGGCGGCTTGCCCACCAATTTTTTTAACTCTCTGCCAAAATTTGAAGAATAGATCTGGTATTCATACCGTTCCACACTCAATATAATATCAGCCGCCTGTTTCATGGCCTCCAGACCTTGTCCCATTTTTTTGATTGTCCCAGTTCCTTTGTCAACCAGATATGTATCCGTAGGATACTCTCTCTTCTCGCCTTCATATAAAAATGCACTTGATGAATCCGGCAATGTTGCCATGTTTTTTCTTCACCTACACTTTCGAAATTACTATGTAGCTCTGACCGGAGTTGGCTTTTAAGTACAAAACCTTATCTCCTGGCTTCAGACCTTTATTAATTACTACAGTTTCTCCCTGAACGGTAACAGCCTTGTATCGTACATTATCTGTCATCACTGCCACCGGTTCCGTAACATTTAACCTTGTCGCCTCTATGCAAAGTGTAAGAGGTGAGGCCGATATAACAGTCGCATAACCAGTATCAAGTAAATCCAGGGCTCTTGTTGTATCAATAATAATGGATTGCAATCTTTCAATTAATTCCACCCAAATATACCTCCTTATCAACAATCCTGGCTTCCAGGTTCATTGTGTGTTCCCCGACGGAAAAAGTGTGCTTTACTTTATCCAAAATTAACAAGTACCTGTTTTTCAGTTCTGGTACATCCTTAAGTTTAAAGTAAGCCATTGCACCCGCTTTTAAATCCGTTGCTCCGCCTACACCGTTTATGGTTATTGTTTTTAATACCCGGTCATAATATGCCATCATAATATTTCCCTGCTCACTGATCTGGGCATCATTTAGATTCTCATCCACTTTAACAAAATTCTGGAGTAATCCCCATTTTTTAATTGTTGTCTGATCTCTAAATATGTAATTGTCTATCTGACCGGTTTCCTTATTTGATTTCACCAGTTTTACCTGATTATACGTATCTGTATCAATATCTGATTTATAGGTGTAATCGGTTATAACGCTTCCATCTCCAATCAGGATATCTGATTTCATATTCTGGGCTTCCCTAAGGCATAGCTTTCCGAAATCATCATAAAATACAAAGGTTTTTCCAGTTTTATATTGAGTTAACATAAGTCCATACTCAATAATATCCAGACATGAAGTATTTTCCTTTGTCAGCTTATCAAACGAGTGTCCGGTATTTTCCAGAACACCCGTATTAAGCTCCATATCCGTTGCAATCTGCTGAATGATTTCCCCAAGCGTTTTATTTATAAAGCTGTAGCTTGCATTGCATTTTAAGTACCGCAGCTGGTCATAGGCCGTAACTGATATCTCTTCCCAGCGGTTTTGCTCAATAACAAAAACAAATCCCTGGAAGATTTCTTTTCCATCAACATAGAATTGAACTCTTGCACCTTCCGTAAGGTTTAGGGATTGGTTTTTAAGTAAAGTAAATGTCAGTGTACCGGCACTTCCGTTTCTGTTGGTTGTATAGGTGACGCTTTCGGTCACAGGGGCATAATCAAATAAGGTGTTGGTTTCAGTATTCAAAACCAGAAGTTTATAACTCATCCGGTCACCTGCAGCTGATCTGCCTTAATCCAGCCACGGCTTCCCCCGATCAGAATTGGATAAGGTCTGGAAGCATCTGGAATAATCCTTGAGACAACAGTAGATAAGTTATTAGCCGTACCAGTCGGCTTATCCCCATAACTGCTGCTGTAGTAGGTGCCATTTGCAATAACGGCGGCTCCTACCCTTAATTCCAAAGCTGGGGATGGGGCTCTTTGTGAATTTTCGGAAGTGGAAGAACTGTCTGTATTGTTATTATTTTGCAGGGGTATTTTTATAGGTGCGTAATTCCGGTATTCTTTGAACTTAATCTTGTAGTATACGTCCCCTGCTTCCCCACCCTTTTCCGTTGTTTCAAAATCTGCAATTACTGCACTGA
Organism: Lacrimispora sp.; assembly: GCF_031982545.1. GTDB lineage: Bacteria > Bacillota > Clostridia > Lachnospirales > Lachnospiraceae > Lacrimispora. Next base: position 325,544 of record NZ_DALYXB010000006.1, on the reverse strand, counting down.
TATTGGTATCATACATCCTGCCTCCGCCTGCATTATACCGGCTTATGACAAGATCACATATTTCCTGATTATCCATGGCATCCTTTATGGCTTCCACATAGTCCCCTGGCTCCATCCAGTCATGTCCGTATATCAACGGATCATCACTGTTTCCCGGGAAATAGGAGTCCCAGGATACCTCCATTAAAGAAGGCAGCCTGGGAACTATAATTTCACCTATATCCAATATGTCGTAGGTTTTATGATCGGCCGGATATGAAATGGTATACTCTTTTGGATTGACAGGGAATTCTATGGTGTCTCCACCAATATCTGCAAAAAATTTATATCTGTTTCGCATAATTCCTCCTAGGTTACTAATACATTGCTGCTGACTGACTGCTGTACTCCAAGTATATTGTTTAGCGCACCCACTATGGAATCTACATCAGATCCGCCTCCGCCATGTACAGTCTGGTTAATGGTCGCATTGGTCTGTGGTACCGTCAGATTGACAAGGGCAACATACTGCCGCTCTGATAAATCTCTGAGAAGCTTAATATTTTCATCAGCAATGTTTACATCCTGATTGATTTTTTCTACGCTGCCCACTTTATCGACACCTGATACATTTCCTATGTTATCCGTCATAGATCCGTAGCCATCTTTATTTCCGTCCAAGGTTCCTGTATATTTACTTATGGTCTCAATAGGATCGAATTTAAAATTATCAATTTTTCCACCTATTTTTTCAAAAAATTCTCCACTAGCTGCTGCTGTTTCCTTTACATCAATGTTATTCATTCTTTCTATTTTAATATCATTTTCGCCTAAGTTTTCTTTTACCCAGGATTTTACCTCATCCCTGAATCCGGAAACTGCAGATGTAAGATCACTATCAAGCATTGCATCTATAACACCTGCAGCTGTTTCTACAATACCAAGAATACCATCAAATACATCTGCAAACATTCGGACTGTCGCGCCTAACGGTTCGTTCCAAACATTTGCAAAAAATTCAGCGAATGAAGCAATGACATTCCAAAGAGCAACAAAAATGTTATATCCAACCGCATAGATGGTTCCAAAAATCTGCCCAACCCAACCGCCTATTTCTTCCATTCCAACGCCTAATTTTTGGGCAGCTATAAAAGCGCTGGCCAGAACGGCTATAAATAACAGTAACGGCCAGTTTGCAACAATCCAGGCCCCTGCTGTAGCCAGTGCTCCTCCAACAGTTGACAATGCTACTGCTATTGCAGCACTATTTATAATAGCAAGCATTACTCCGATAGCTGCAAGTACTGGCAGAATAAATCCCAGATTATCAACTATAAACCCAGCACCAGTCGTCAGCATTCCAATTACTCCTTCCGCTACATCAGCCAGAATATCAATTGCGCCTACAATTCCCCCAAGGGCTTTCTGTACACTATCACTGTTTAAGAATTCATTGATGTTCTCCGTAACCCCGCTTAGTGAATAAGTTGCCGCATTTTTTATTAATTCCCAAGCATTAGTCCATGTCATAGGCACACTCTTAAACTCTTCGTTTATATTATCCGTTGCACCAAGCATGGCATTTTTTACAATGTCTGAGGTGATTTTTCCTTCGGCAGCCAGTTTCCTGACTTCTTTTACAGGTTTTCCCATATAATCGGCAATTGTCTGAATAATATTGGGCGCCGTGCTAGAAACCGCATTAAACTGTTCACTTGTAAGCACTCCGGCTCCCAGTGCCTTGGTTAGTTGTTCAGACGCAGAAGCAGCATCCTGCTGGCTGGCCCCTGCCGACTTTAGCTGCTTATTCATATTTTCTGCAAACGCAACAACTTCGTCGCTGCTGGAAAAGGCATCTCCTGCCCCCATTGCTAAGGCGGTCACTGCATCTACAGTTCCTAGATAGCTCATTCTGGTTCGTTGGGCAGACTGATAAATGAGTTCCTGTATCCGGCTGGTTTCCTCCAGATCATTGCTGGCAGCTCCATTTCCCTCTGCTGAAGCGTTTTCAGAAGGGTGAAAGCTTTTGTTCATTCCATTTACACGGGTATTTGACTGAGACATCTTATCCGATAATCCAATCAGCCCTTTTCCAGCTGTTACACCCAGCGATCCTATTTTTTTAATTGTGTCCTTTAATTTTTTACCAAATTCTACTGACTGTTTTAATCTTATATTGTATTCATCCTGCTCTTCCTCAGCCTTTGTAGTATTTGCAACCACCTTTTTTATGTTTTCATTGATTTCATTCATCCCTTGAATTGCCACAAATTGGGAATCTTCTCCCATTTTCTCAATTGAGGCAGTAATGCGATCTAACTGCATTACTGTCTCACTGCTTGACTGTCTTATATTTCCGATTATTGCACCGGCCGCTCCACCCATGGAACGGCGCATGGTCAATTCAGTTTTTACAGCAGCCTGGCCGATTCGCCCCAATTGCTCCACCGAAGAATTCCCAAGGTCAATGAACCTGGAAAAAGATTCACTGAACTGGTCACTAACTACTAATTCTCCTGTTATCGTTCCCATTGTTCCTCCTCTACTTCTTAGGTCGGCTTTTAATTTCTTTTACCGCCATCTGGAACATTAATATTCTATCGTTTTCCGGAAGCCTGGCAACCTCTCCGGGGAAGCGGCCGTGGTTAACAAACATGTAGTAAGCCAACTGCACGTCCATATCTCCCCCGTTTAAGAGTTTTTTGCTTCTTCAATCTTCTCTCCCATGCTCTTCATGTCATTTAATTCCAGAATTGCATTGGATAAACGGTTATATTCTCCCACGCTCAGCATCTGGGAAGGAACCTCCAGGGGATCTTCAGTTCCGTAATATTTACACATTTCCTGATCGCTGAAATCCGGCTCCTGTACACATGCAAGAATCAGTCTTCTGGTATAAAGAATGCTATCTGTTTTCTCTACCGGAACACCATCAACCTTTGCTGTTTTCCGGCTCATGCGGGCAAGCTTCTCATTTTCCTTCTGGGAAATAGCTTTGATCACAAATGGGACAGGCTTCCCATCTTCTCCTTTAAAACGTTCAGAAATAATTACCTCTTTGGTTACTCCCTCCACTGATGGCTGTAAAAATGCTTTTAATGCACTCATAAAATCCTCCTATTCTCCCAGCTGAACCGGGGTTGAAAATGCGTTTAATACTTCTACGTTAGTAAAGCTGAAAGCAATATCCATTGTTAAAAACTCTGTATCTGCGTCCAGCATGGCAATGGGGAGCTTCTGGAGCTTTACGTTATAAAGAGCTACCGTCTGGCTGCCAATGGAACTGCCTTCATCTTCATTGGTAATCTGAATTGTAAAGTACGGAAGTGCTCCCGTCTTTAAATAAGTTTTCAACATGTTTAAAAATTCAGGTGTGCCATAGTACACCGTGGCAGAACCGGTAAGGGAAACGCCTGAAGTCTTTTTCTGTACCAGATTGGTTCCAACCACCTTAAAATCAGATTCCTGAAACTCTGCATCTGCCTGAATTTTCTTTAATCCGAACATTTCCACATTGCGTCCGTCTATTACTGCAAAGGCTCTTCCGGCCTTTCCGTTTAAAGCATCGCGTTCTAATAAAAAGCTCATAATATACCTCCTCCTAATCCGTCAGGGTTGCTATGATATAAATTTTTTCCACTGCAGCTACCGGCTGAATTGCCAGTGTTATTAAAACTGCATTCAGTGCATTTCCCGCTTCTACGGTCACATCATCAGATTCAAAATTCTGGATTCCTCCATTTGCCTGAATCTCATTTAAATACCCCACAATCCAGGATTTTAATAAGTCCCGGCCCGTAGCGTTGTTCTGGGTCTTCCCAACAAAGTTCTGGGAGAAATTCTTATAAATATCGCTGGTAAGAGTATCAGCAGTCCGAATCACCTGATTTAAGCTGAATGCTTCTCCTTTGTTTGCCGTGTAAGAAGTAAGTGTGTTAATATCTGACACGATCTTAACGGAACCAAATTCTTCAAAAAATACAATCTGCCCTTTGTCCAGCGCTTCATCAACTTCTGCTGATGTCAGACGTGGAGATACATCTGCTGCATTGGGATACTGGGCATAAACCAGTGATTCCGTATATTTTGCTCCTGCCTGCACACCGCCAACCCACCAGGTTGTCTTCTGTGGGGTAAGTGTAGTTCCATCTGAAAGCACTACCCCGTTTTTAACAGAGATGACTGCCTCCGTATCACTTTCAGCACCAGACATAACTGCCTGACACTTCCTTCCTGAATTTTCACGCATCCGTTTAATAAAGGCTGTATACGCTTCCTTAATTGTGCTGTCAGCGCCGTCATAGATAAGAATCTGAAAATTGCGGGATTCCAGGGCAGTTAAAAAGGTGGAGTACTCTGCATTTTTTACTGTACCATCGCTTCCTCCTGTTAAAGAAGTTCCAGCAGAAGCTGCCAGGTTACCGCTGCCTGAAAAAGCAACCCAGTCGTTTCCTTTTAAATCAGAAACAGTCTTTCCTGTCTGAGTATTTTTTACTGATCCTTCTACAATGGTTCGTACTACATAATTTCCTGACTCATCCGGGTTCTGGGTAAGTGAAACGGAAATATCATTACCACGTACACCCTGATATCTTGCAGTAACAGTAAGCTCACCAATAACAGCCGTGGCCTTTGCCGAGCCTTCCCCAGCCGGACGGTAAAGCATAACCTTCGCAGGTCCGCTTGTACGCTCACTTCCTTTAAAAATCTCTCTTAAAAACAATGACTTATCACAAGTTGCAGGGTAACCAATGTATGATGTAAAATCGTCCCCAGCAGTGATTGTCATAAGTTCTCCTTCTGGTCCCCATGATAATGGTTCACAAATTGCTACAATTCCCCTATCCCCTACTTTAACCGACTGCTCCATACTTGATTTTACATTAATGTAAACACCCGGCTGCTTTTTACTTTGAGATGTCCATGTTCCTCCAGCCATTTACTTTTCCTCCTTATTTTCAAAAAATTTATCAAGAATTTCCTTTGCTTCTTCCAGCGTGTACTCCGGTTTTGTAAGAAGCACCTTTGCAAAGTCCGGTTGATATCCGGAAAATTCCTTGCTTGCAAGAAGTGCCTCCCTATTAAATTTTACCGGTTCTCTCACCGTTTTTTTTGTGTCTTTTGCTTTTGACATCTTTGATTCTTTCCCCTTTCTTTTTTGTTTTTTAAGGCAGCGAATAATAATAAAAAAGAGTCTCCTGTGTGGAAACCCTTTTTCATACTACTAATATAGCATGTTGATTTGTCCCTTGATTACCAATCTTAATTTTTTCTTTTATCCAGAAGCCAGTAAAATTTACGGCGCCTGTCATAATATGTATTGTGACTGCAAGGAATTTCCATTATCATTCGCAAATATTCATACGTAATATCTTCCTCTGTCACAGCCTTCAATATATATTTGTAAATGTCCGCATCTGTTTCTATAGCCGTCTGTTCGATCAGCTTACAGTTCTGCTCAAGCATTACCCTTCTGATTGCAAGCTGCTGTGTAACATCCACCGGACTATGAGATGATGGCATGCTGGCAATTCTCACAGATTTAACTGTATCTGTTTTATACTTAAGTTCCTCTCTCCATTCTCCATATTGAAGACACCAAAAATACAATTCCCAGAAACGGTTTTTACTGATTCCGTATTTGCTATAATTTAAAGGTCTGACATTTCCCATTCTTTTATCCTCCCTGATATTTTTGCTTTATTCACAGTCATGTCGCTCATCATTGATATTTGCCAAACTATATTCCAGGCAATCCTTTATGTTCAATACTTTGAACTATTTTAACAAAAAATAAACCACATCTATCTAGACCATTGTTTTATATTGTGTGGCTCATTTGTTAGTTCTGGAGTTCAATAGTTTGAACTATCCGTATCATAACATGATTAGATTCTTCTGTCAATGCAAAAGTTCAATTATTTAAACTTAAAGATTGTTGTATTGAACTTTTATTCAACATATGATATATTATATAGAGAGAGGCGGTTTATATAATGAAAAATGAAAATACTGCTATTCGATTAAAAAAAATTATGGAAGATAAAAATTTGCGTCAGACCGACATATTAAATCTGGCAATTCCTTTTTGCAATATGTATAACGTTAAGATGAATAAATCTGATATCAGCCAATATTGCGCTGGTAAAACAGAACCTAACCAGAAGAAACTGTTTGTACTTGGTAAAGCTCTTAATGTGAGTGAGGCCTGGTTAATGGGTTTTGATGTACCTATGGAAAGAGTGCAGACTCCTGGTTCAAACGAGCATAAAGCCAGTGTTCTTTCCTCTGATAATGAGCTTTTTATTAATTATAATAAGCTTAATAGTGCTAATAAAAGGAAAGTACTTGACTACAGTAAGAATCTTTACCAAATACAGCTCATGGAAGAAGAAAACAATCGCCATCTTCTCACCAATGCAGCTCATGAACGTACTGACATAGAAGTGACTGATGAAATGAGAGAATATGATAACGCTTTTTTTGATGAATAGATAGGATATAGGAAGTCATTTGACTGTTACTCTTAACATACAACCCCCTCCTGGTGAACAGGAGGGGGTTGTATGTTATACCAATCTATAAAGCAATTATCATTCCACCCACGCCCCATCACTACCTACTTTATATCCGTCCGGGGTCGTTGTATTGGTGCACATGGCACCATCATTACCGCAGTAATACCACTTTGATTTCCAATTGATCCAACCGGTAACCATAGTTCCTGATTCATTCATAAAATACCATTTATCATTCTTATATTGCCAACGGCTTCCAGGACCTTCCAGACCCTTCTTCGATTTGCCAAAACTGATTCTTGAAGCATCTTCGGTAGTCACCTGGAAAGCATCTGACTTATTCCATGTTCCCTTGAGGGAGGAATCCGTTACTGCACGGACTTGATAGGAATACTTACCCTCTTTTGTAATATAAGCTGATAAATCATAGTTAGGGTCTTTCGTAATAAATGAGCTGATCAATCCGCTGCCACGGTAAAGTCTTAACTGATATTCATCGGCTTCACTCACCGCATCCCAGCTCACCATCCCGTTTGTTTTATCCCATTTCATCCCATTTACAATAAGATCAATTACATTCAGGCTATGGTTGCCGTTATTGTCATTTAACGCATCAAATATGATATATATCTTCATATCTGTTTCATTCATCAGTCCGCCGATCACGGTTCCTTTGGTTCCGGTAATTTTTATATTTTTTACAGCCCGATTAGAAAAAGTATAATTGCCATCAGTCTTGATCCGAACCACAAGCGTTGGCCGGTCAATATCCTTAAAATCACCATCTGGCTCATCTATATCATATACTTTATCTAAGTGATACATATCGGAATCGGTTGTAACCACCACATCTAAATTACCATCTCCGCTTGCTGCTCCTCCAGCTGATATAATATTCACCGAGACATCATTGATTGTACTGGAAGCCGCCATAGAAGTAAACGGAGCTGCCATAATAAAAAAAGCTGTACCTAAAGTAATCAAAGTCTTACTGCCACAAAACATATCATTCCCTCCTGCATACATTTATTTATAGAAATTTATTTAATTCATACCAACGACACGCGAATGATCCTCCACAGCCGATGTATTTGAATTTCCTGTTTCAATCCTATATCCGTCCCCATCAATCTTATAACCATCAACAACTGTATTTTTCAATACTTCTCCATTTTCGTTGTAATAATGCCACTTTCCATCATAATACTCCCATCCCCGGTTTTTATTCGTACATAGACCATTGTCTGCAAATACATAATCTTTGCTGCCAATTCTTAATGTGGTGTTGAAGACTAAATTTCCCTGATGATCAAAATAAAACCACTTACCATTGCCGGTCTTTAACCAGGTGCTTACTAAATCTTCACCCCCTAATTTACAACGCCATTTGTCATTTTGCTGGTACCACCCCGGATATTTACTTTTATCTTCTGAAATGAAACTTGATTCTGGTATTAGTATACCATTTTCGTCCAAATTTTTTCCATTTACAGTAGTATTTTTTAACATCACTCCGTTCTCATCAAAAAAGTACCATTTGTCATTACAATCCAGCTGCCAGCCAGTTTCTATTTTATTTGTACAGTGACCATCCGTTGCAAAATCGTAGTTTTTACCATCAATTGTGAGAGTGATATCATGAACCATGACCCCCTGCTTATCGAAATAGTACCACAATCCAGTATCAAATAACCAGTCATCCGATACATTCCCTACTACCATTTCTTCATCTTTCAATAACTCGCCTCGATAATACCATTTGTCATTTTGCTGATACCACCCAACCTTCAGACCTGGCCCGTTTGAGACTGAGCGAATCATGTTTTCCGTGTTTAACGCCTTTACCTGTAAATTATTGGATAATATAATACAGGCGGCAATGACGCAGCTCAAAGCCATTTTAAATGTAACCTTATTGGAACCTTTGCTAAATTTTTTGATCATATTTATTCTTTCCTTCATTTGATTATTGGTTTCAAAGTAAATGGGCATCTGGGTATATTCATTCTTATTAAAATAAGATTTGGAAATATTGAGAAGAGTCATTCCATATTCAATGTTTTCATCTTCATTAAGGAGTTCCAGCACACAGGCATCACAGGTACACTCTCTGTAAATCCTCATCTTTTTAACTGCAATCCATGCCAGGGGATTATACCAGTGGATTAATAACGCTATGATACTGAGCAAATTATAAAGTACATCTTTTCTTTTAAAATGAACAAGTTCATGTATAAAAATATGGGATATCTGATTGGAATTACTGATATTAAGAATATACTCTGGGATGTAAATTGTGGGTTTTATAATTCCAGTAATACATGGGCTTTTAATCCGGTCATTTATCACAACTCTGATTTCTTGTTTTATTGATAAATTTGCCTTCCATCTTTGTATCAATGCAAGCGTTTTCCCGTCACCAGTATTGGTTGTGCCTAAGTTTTTACGCCTGAAATTATAGTTGGTAATTAACAAAAAAATGCTAAGCAATACAACTCCGGTCAGCCATATAACGGATGCTATCTGTAAAATGGCGGGGAGAAAGTTATTGTTCTCACTGTTTTCAGAAGCCTCATCCGTCATACTGCTATTCATGTCTGAGAGCGGCTGGTTCATGCCTGCGCTGCCGCTTGTGACAATCTGCTCGGATTGAACCAGCGTGAGATATCTCTGATTTAAGATACTGAATAAATTTGAATCTATATGATCGGACACAGGAATCAACAGCTTGATCAGGATCAAAACCCACAACGCATTTTTAATTCTCACATTCATTTTCTCACCAAACAGCATTATAATTGCCATAACCAGTAAAATAAATATACCAGTTGACAGAGATGACCTTAAAAAGCATAGAAAAACCCTTGTTAAAAACTCCATATCAACGTTTTCTCCTTACAGATCTTCAGATTCATCGGATGATTTACTTTCTCTTTTTTCTTTTAAAACACGTTCCAATTGTTCAATCTGATCCATTGACAAATCTTTATCCTCTAAAAATTTAGTCAGAAGCAGGCCAAGTGCTCCATCATATACTCTTTTTAAAAAATCTTTGTTCTCAGATTTTATGTAATCATCTTTCGAGTATAACGGATAATAGTAATAAGTCCTGCCCTTCTTCTCGTAGCTTATGACTTCTTTATTGGCAAGCCGCGTTATAAAAGTTTTAATCGTCTGCTCGGACCATCTGTGTTTGGGTGACAGGCTTTGAATGATCTTCTCTGATGTCAGGGGGCTTGAATTCCATAGCAGTTTCATTACCTGCCACTCCGCTTCTGATATTTTGGGAATTTCTTCCACTTACTTTTCCACCTCCTAATAACATATTTTATCCAAAAAATTAACATCTACAATTGTAAACTATGGTTAAAGTCTACATCTGTAGATGTTAAATGTCAAGTGGTTCATTAAATTGTAAGAACTCTTACGTTTTGTGCTCCCAGAACTTTATAACTCCAGTTTCCGTTTCCGCCTACTACAGAAAGCCGGATCACATCTGCTTCCCGAACTGCCTTGATGTTCATCACAACTTTGCCGCTTAAATCAGTAACCGATGTTTCACAAATCCCCCCATCTTCAAATACAGACAGCCAGAATTCTACTCCGTCACCAAACTCATAATCAGTCCTGCTGTCACAACTGCCAACCGCTATTATACTATTTTCTCTTACTAAAACCGGCAGACCGTAATAATCAAATGTTTCCTTCTTCCAGCTTCCTCCTTCCATCACCTTTTCACTCAGGTAATTCACCCATTTCCCATCTGGCAGATAATATTCTACCTCTCCTGATTCTTTAAAAACAGGAGCTACGAGAAGACTGTCCCCCAGCATATATTGTCTGTCAAGAACCTCACATGACCGGTCCTCAGGAAATTCCATAAACATGGGTCGCATGACTGGAATCCCATTTTCATGGGCTGCCACTGCCTGCCTGTATAAATAGGGCATTAACCTGCATTTCAGTTTAACAAATTTCCGGAGTACATCACAGGCCTCCTCGTCGAACAACCAGGGAACCCGGTAGGAAGAAGATCCATGAAGACGGCTGTGTGAACTTAAGAGACCAAACTGGCACCAGCGTTTATATACATCAGCGGTTGCAGTGCTCTCAAAACCACCAATATCATGACTCCAGAAACCAAACCCGGAACATGCCAGAGACAGACCACTCCGAAGGGTCTCTGCCATGGAAGGATAAGAAGCAGAGCAGTCTCCTCCCCAATGAACCGGAAACTTCTGACTGCCTGCCGCAGCGGAACGGGCAAATAAAACTGCCTCACCTTCTCCCCGCTCCTTTACAAGAAGTTCAAAGACAGCTTTGTTATATAAATATGTATAGTGATTATGCATCCGCACCGGATCAGACCCATCGTGGTATACAATATCTTTTACTGGAATTCTTTCACCAAAATCCGTCTTAAAGCAGTCAACTCCCATAGTAAGAAGGGTTTTTAACTTTTCCTGATACCAGGCAGCTGCATCAGGATTGGTAAAATCCACCACACCCATACCTGCCTGCCACATATCAGTCTGCCATACAGAACCATCTCTCTTTTTAATGAAATAGCCATTTTTCATTCCCTCCTTAAACAGAGGGGACTTCTGGGCTATATATGGGTTGATCCAAACACAGATTTTAAGCCCTTTTTCATGGTAACGTTTCAGCATTCCGACTGGGTCTGGAAATGTCTTAGCGTCCCAGGTAAAATTACACCACTCATATGCTTCCATCCAAAAACAGTCAAAATGAAAAACCTGCAGGGGTATATCACGCTTTGCCATTCCATCAATAAAACCTGAGGTGGTATCCTCGTCATAGTCCGTAGTAAAGGATGTGGTAAGCCACAGTCCAAAGGACCAGGCAGGAGGAAGTGAGGGTTTTCCGGTTAGATCCGTGTATTTTTTAATAGTGCCTTTGGGTGTGCCGCCATTCATGATATAATAGTCCAGACGCTCGCCCTCCAAAGAAAACTGGATACGCTCCACCTTTTCGCTGGCAACCTCATAGGACACATCACCCGGATTACTGACTAAAACACCATAACCCTTATTGGTAAGATAAAACGGGATGTTTTTATAGGCGATTTCACTGGCAGTTCCCCCATCTTCATTCCACATTTCCACGATCTGCCCATTCTTAACAAACGGTGTAAACCGCTCACCCATCCCATAAACATATTCTCCCACATCAAGTGCCAGCTGCTCCACCATATAGCTTTTTCCATTGTCCCGGTTTTTCATATAGGCCATATTTTTTAAGCCAGTACTGGTAAGCTCCCTGTCCCCATCTAAAAATCGGATCCCCCAGGAATCAGGCCGTTTGTCAACAACCGCTTTCGTTCTGCCTGTCTGGAAAATGATATATTTCTCTGATTCATCAATACTTACCTTGGGATCACACTCTTCGATTACTGTAAAAGGCCCAGGGTCTGCCGCTCCTTCAAAATGGGAGACAGAGATTTTCAATACATCTTCCATGGGACTGGTAATGCGTATTGTCAGCATCCCCAGGTTTAAGATGTCTCCTCTGCTTTTGATCTGTTTCCCAGGAGCATAAATGGTTAATTCCCCTCCATTGATCCGGCTCCCTCCATACTCAACAGCATAGAGGGGTGTAATTTCATCTCTTATTTTCCAAAAACCATTGGTGAATTTCATATCTATTCTCCTTACCTGAATGAATCAGTTTCTGGCCCATTTGATTTTTCTGCCTCCAGCACGCATTTGTCAACTTCTATCCGCTGCTTTAAGCGTATATCCGAAACAGAACTTCCCACACAAATATCATACTCATCCTCAGGCACTGCAAAGCACTTTAACTCTTCATTGTAATAGGAAAAATCTTTTTCAGTGAAGCAGAATGCCAGTGTTCTTTTTTCTCCAGGCTCTAATAATATTTTATCAAACCCCCGCAGCTCCATGACAGGCCGCTTTATCGTTTCCCCCGCTGCCCTGACATAAACCTGAACGGTTTCAAGACCAGCACGGTTTCCGCAATTCTCCACGTCTGCCTTTACCAGGTAACCCTGACTGGTCTTCTCAACGCTAAGATTCCCATATCCATACTCTGTATAAGATAATCCATGACCAAAGCAGTATCTTACGGAAACCTCTTCTGATTCAAAGTAACGGTATCCTACGAATACGCCTTCCCTGTAAACAACTATCTCATCCCCCGGAAATTCCCCCAGTTTATGGGCTGGACAGTCTTCCAGACACCTTGGTAACGTAAACGGCAGCTTTCCGGAGGGATTCACATTGCCCAATAGAACTCCCGCAAGCGCCCGTCCTCCCTCCATTCCATTGTAACTGGTATAGACAATTGCTTTGGCACGGTCTGCAAAGGCTTCTAATTCCACCGGTGATCCCGCCAGAACAACGATAACAGCATTTTCATTGACATCTAACACTGCCGAAATTAATTCCTCCTGACCAGCAGGAATTTTCATATCTTTCCGATCCTGCCCTTCCACATCTGATTGATGATTCAAACCGGCAAAGACTATCACATCCTCACATTCTGCTGCCAGAATCTCAGCCTTTTTAATTCCCTCTGGCCCCACTCCGGGTTCATAATCAACCCCTATATTACCGCCAGCCTCAATCTTAAGCCCCATGAGAGGCGAAATCTCATACAATGCTTTGATTCCGGCACTTCCGCCTCCCATGGCATGGAGAGCGGCTGCATTTTCACCAATGACTGCCAGACGTTTCTTTCCTTCCAGTATTAATGGGAGCCGATCCTCCTCATTTTTTAACAGAACCACCGCTTCTTCCCCGCAGGACCGGATCGCTTCCTGATGAGCTGACATATTAAACACTCCTGGAGTTCTGTTTTTTCTTTTCTCTCCAAGCATGGACAGACGATTCATTAAATTAAGAATATGTCTGACCTTCTCATTTATGATTTCCTCATCCACTTCTTTCTCCAACACCTTCTTGAAAAGTGGATCTGCCATATAATAATCATCAAAATCATTGGTAACTGACATTTCAATATCAAGCCCGCCTAAAGCAGCTTCTAATGTATTATGAACAGCGCCCCAGTCAGAAATCACGACCCCGTCAAAATTCCATTCCTTACGAAGAATCTCCCGAAGAAGATATGGGTTGTGGCAGCAAAATACTCCCCTCAGCTTATTATAAGCTCCCATAATGGTCATGGACTTCCCCTCTTTTACTGCTGCTTCAAAACCTGGCAGGTAGATTTCCCGCAGCGCCCGTTCACTAACCTCCACACTGACAGTAAGCCGGTTTGTTTCCTGATTGTTCACTGCAAAATGTTTCACGCAGGCAGCTGTATCATTTTCCTGAATTCCTCTTATCAGTGGAACTGCCAGCTGGGCAGTCAGATATGGGTCTTCGCTCATATATTCAAAGTTGCGGCCACAAAGCGGGGTGCGGATTATATTGATTCCAGGAGCCAGGATTACATCTTTTCCCCTACCCCTTGCCTCTGCTCCCAAAACGCGCCCCATCTGTTCTGCCTGTCTGCGGTTCCACGTGCATGCAAGAGCCGTATTGGACGGTAAATAGGAAACAAAATCATCTGTAGTTCCGCTGGGATTCCAGTTATCATCTTCAAGCTCTCTTCTCACACCCATTGGCCCATCGGACATCCAGAGAGGTGGAATATGAAACCGCGTTACTCCGCCCGTATGAAAAATCCCCTGCCCATGTATCATCTCTATCTTTTCTTCCAATGTCAGTTCTTTTACTAATTTCTCTATCTCTTGCCTTTCCATGAAAACCTCCTGTAGCTTATCCCTTAACCGAACCAGCGGATACACCTCCTACAATATACTTCTGGCCCAGTATAAATACGATCAGAACTGGTGCCAGTGTTAAAATAATATCGGCTGCCACCAGATTCCAAGAATTCTCAAATGCTCCGAAAAAGCTGTAGACAGCAAGAGTCATGGGCCATTTTCCCGAATTATTCAAGTAATACAGGGGCATGGTAAAATCATTCCACACCGTCATAAATTCCAATACGAATACCGTTGACATAATGGGCTTGATTAACGGCACAATTACTCTTAGAAACAGCTGTCTGGGACTGCACCCGTCAATCACCGCCGCTTCATCAATCTCCCTGGGAATCGTCGCAATAAATCCAAAGGAAAGAAAAAGACTTAAAGGAATATTAATTGCGGCGTATAAAAGAATAATACCAATCCGCGTATTTACCAGATGCAGAACCTGAAGAACCTTCATCAGTGCTACGTTGTTAATAGGCACTGCAATGCCTGAAATAATAAAATAATACAAAAAGCGGTTAATCCCTTTCTGATTCCTGGAAATTACAAAAGCGGCTGCGGACACAAGAACAACAATTATCACAACGCTGCAGGAAGCATATAGAATACCATTTAAAAAAGACGAAAACAGCTTTCCTTTCTCAACCACTGTAACATAATTTTCAACCACCCATTTTTTAGGAAGAGAAAGGGTCATCCGGTTGGCTTCCGCTGAGGTTTTAAAAGAATTGATAAATAAGACTGCCAGCGGAAGCAATACAATCAGGCTGATTACAAATGAAACCAGATTACCCACGATGGATACAAGACTCTTCTTCATCAGACTTCTACCTCCTTGTTTTCCATGGACCAGATAATGAAATATAAAAGGGATAGAACTACAAGAAATAATATGCTGGAAAGAGTGGTACCCATGGCCAGATTGCCTTTGGAAAATTCTTTATATACTGCCGTATTAATCACTCCGGTTGCATTCCCCGGCCCGCCGTTTGTCAGGGAATAGATCATATCAAAGACCCGCAGACCGTAAGTCACATTTAAAACGGTTACATTTACAAGAACCGGTTTTAAAAGCGGCAGAGTTATACAGGTAAACTTCTTAAAAAAGCTGGCTCCGTCAATGCTGGCAGCCTCGTAGTATTCCGGGGCTACCGAAAGCAGCCCCGCAATGACAATCACCATAATATATCCCATACCCTTCCAGGTATCAACTAAGATTACAGTTGGAAAAACAAACTTTAAATCAGTCAGCCAGTTCTTTGCCAGTCCTCCCAAACCAATGCCTCTTAAAAAATTATTTATAAAGCCTGTGGTTGGATGAAGCATGCTGCGAAAAACCAGACCTACCACCAGATAGGACATGACCTGGGGTGAAAATATGATCATACGGTGGAGATTTTTCCCTTTAATGAAGGTCTGGGTTAATAGAAGCCCCAGTGCCAGACCCACAACCGTTTTTAATACCGTTGTTGCAACTGTAAACCAAAGGGTATTCACTATGTATTTCATATATTCCGAATTTCCATGAAAAACTGTCTTATAGTTTGCCAGCCCTACAAAATGAATCTCATTGCTGAAATTATTCCAGTCTGTAAAGGAATAGGCAATTCCAAGCACTCCCGGAAGAAAACACAGGAGAAAGAAGAGAATGGCTGCGCCGGCAGCATAGTACCAGGGGTATATTTTTTTTCTGTTCATTTCATCGTTCCTTTATTTTACCCAACCCGGATCTTTTTGAAGCGTTGCCTGCTCCGTACGCCGTTTCATAATCGAGTCGAGCACATCCTTAGGTGTCATTGCGCCAGTATACATGGATTCCAAATCTTTTCCTACATCCATCCACTGACTGTCTATGTAATTAACTGAGGTCTGAACCACGTTCGCCTTTTTTAAGGAATCCAGAAACTTCTGATCCTCTTCCGAATACTTGCTCTTAATCTCAGACCAGCATAAATTGCTGAGTTCCGGCTGTCCATCAAGACGTTTCTGTAAGTTTTCCGGTCTTGAGAGAAATTCAAAAAACTGTTTTGCTTCCTCTACATGCTTACCGTCCTTGTTAATAAAATAAGCATTGCTTGCAGGGTTCACTCCAACGGTTTGATTGTCGCCCCATGGCATTACAAAAGCACCTAATTTTTCTGAAGCTTTAAATTCAGGATAATCGGCGTCAATCTGCCCCCGGTAACCCAGTTCCGCAATTGTCATGGCACATCTGCCGGATGCCATTGCTTCTTTTCCATTTTCCCATGCATTGCTTAAGTAATCGTCTCCAAAATATCCTGCCCTGGCGCATTCATCCAACTGACCAATAATGGTAGAGAGTGCGGGAATCTGATCCAGATCGATTTTGTTGTCGTTTAATTTCTGATAAATATCAGGATCCTGTGCCAGCCATAATCCGCCTGTTTCAAACAGTGGCAGTACCTGATGCCAGCCATTGGTGGTAGCTTCATAAATTGGCGTAGTGCCGGAATCCTTAATCTTCTGGCAGACGTCTTTAAACTCCGCATAATTGGTAGGAACCGTCAGCCCCAGTTTATTGAAAATGTCCTTGTTATAGAGGTAAAAATACATTTTTGCCCCTGGAAAGGTAATCCCATATACTTTACCATCAACAGAAACTGCCGATTTTGCACTTGCATCCATCCGGTTTACCCAGGCCTGATCTGTCAGTTCTGCACAGTACCGATCCATGTGAATACTGGAAACAAGGCTGATTGGTGTATCCACACAGATAATATCCGGTGCCTCTCCTGAATCAAGCTTTACCTTGATTAAATCTCTCCACTGGGCATCCGGGGAAATCTGAAAATCAATCTTGATTCCAGTCTCTCCTTCAAACTCCTTGGCAAGCTCCTGAACAATACCTGAGGTAGGAAGTCCGCTTTGGTGACTGCCAAATGTCAGCGTAACATTCTTTTTCGTGCCACCGTTGTCACCACTTTTTGTGCTGCTGGCTCCCGTATTACACCCCGCTGTCATACCTGCTGCCAGAATTGCCGCCAAAGTCAGACTGATTAATTTCTTTCCGCTTTTTTTCATGACCTTCTCCTTTACTCTCCACACTTAGACTTGTTACTTTTCTTAAATATACTGCTAAATAAAAATAATCATTTGTTATAATTTCATAATACCACAAGGCTGCGAAGGGCAGAATAGACAAATCCAAACTGTCATTTGCATTTTTTTGAACTACATTGTATAATATTGTTCACGAAGGGAGGTGCTTTTCTATGAAATGGTCAGGAAAACAATATTCCCAAAAATGGTATCTCTTTATTATATATGGTCTTCTTATCCTGATACTGCTGGTCATTTTCTTTGTATTTACTTATAGCCATTACCGCAAAAATGCATTAAAGGATGCTTCCAAGGATCTGGAAAACATGTGCGCTTCAGTAGAAAGCTCCGTAAGAACCCAGCTAGACAACCTCTCATCGATTTCCATGAATATCGTATATTCCAATGCGATTAAAATGAACTTCAGGGAATTCTCCACCTCATACCAAAAATATGCTTCGGCGCCCACAGATCTGGCCGCTTCCCGGGAAAAAGCGATGGCAATCCATGATATTGTCACAGCTATGATCGGAGCATATCAAAGTGCCTCCGAAATCAACTTATATACCATGGACGGTTCCTGCGTTGAGGCCGGTTACTGGCTTAGAACCACTTCTGTAGATTTAGAGCGTCTGCCCTGGTACTCCCAGACTCTTGCATTAAACGGACATAAATACATAACTGCACCAGTGATAAACAAAGAACTGCCTGCAAAAGGGGAAAATCAGAAATCACAAAAATTCATCTCCCTGGTGCGTCTTTTTCTGGACTTTGACGGCACACCGGAGGGAATTGTTGAAGTTGTCCAGGATTGTGACAGGATTTTTTCCCTTTCCTCCCAGCTTGAGCATCAGAACCCGGACAGCCATGTATTTATCTACAATAACAGGCAGGAGCTGGTATATCCATATGCCTCCAATTCTTCCTACCCGGACTATTACTCCATCATAACCCAGGCTTCCTTACCGGAAAGCCAGGCAGGAATCATCAGTACAGGTAGCAGCGAAAAATTTCTTTATTCCTACCAGACCATCGAAGGCTACGACTGGACTGTCATCCTGGTCAGGCCCCAATCTGCATTTTATAGATCACTATCCCTTTTCCGCACAACATTTTTCCTGATCGGAGCAGTCTCCATCCTTGTGACCCTGTTTCTTTGTTTTTTTATTTCCAAGCGCCTGACCGTTCCTCTGGAAAAGCTGACGGCAGCCACGGGGAAGATTACCATCAACCGGGTACTGGATGAAAAAAAGGTTAATTTGACCTCCGCCGACAGCAGTATAAAGGAACTTTCCCTTCTCTGTGAATCCATCCGCAGTATGTACGAGAAGCTGCGTTCCACCTCACAGGAAGTTTTATTATCAAAATCAGAAGAAACCCGCGCCAAATTTCAGGCGGCCCAGTCACTGATCAATCCTCATTTTCTTTATAACTGCCTGACAAACATCTCTGTTATGGCAGAAGAAAATATGAATGAGGACATCGTACGAATGTGTAGTTACCTATGTGATTACTTTCGCTACATTTCATCCTCAAGGGAAATGATTGTCCCACTGAAAGAGGAAATCCTATATACAGAATGTTACTTAAACTGCATGCAGATGCGTTATAACGAAGGCTTTACCTATACCATGAATATAGAAGAAGGCACGGAAGAATTCCATATCCCAAAACTCATTATTCAGCCAATTGTGGAAAATGCCTTCAAGTACGGATTCCAGATTGCCCCACCATGGCAGCTGACCATTGCATCGTATACGAAAAATGAACGGTGGTATCTGAAGGTTGAGGATAATGGAGGACTCTTAAGTGAAGAGAAGAAAGAAGAACTGTTAAGACTCTATGAAAACCTGGATATGAATAAAGAATGGAATTCATTGCAAATCGGAAATATGGGACTTAAAAATGTCTGCCTGCGCCTAAGACTTCTCTACGGAACTGAAGCAGTTTTTCAAATTGACTGTTCCAGTCCCAATAGAACCAGTTTTATAGTGGGAGGCCCTATTTATCAATCAAAGGAGGAATATTATGAGCACCATCCAGAGATATAGTTATCTTGTGGCGGAAGACGAAGGCCTCATTCGAAAAAACCTGATCAAGAAAATCACTTCCTTAAATTTACCTCTTAAGCTGGCCGGTGAAGCCGCCAACGGACTGGAAGCCATAGAATTAACAGAAACAAACTGTCCCGATCTCATCATAACCGATATCCGTATGCCCCAGTGTGACGGGATTGAACTGGCAAGCTATCTAAAGAAAAACCACCCCAGTGCTAAAGTGATTATTATAAGCGGATATAATGATTTTTCCTACGCCCAATCCGCAATCCGCTATGGAGTCGTGGATTATTTATTAAAACCGGTCACTGCAGAAAGCCTTTTTGAGTCACTTCAAAAGCTTCTGATTACCATGAAATCCGAGACTAACGCACTGGAGTCTTACTGTACTGTAAATGAAAGGCTGAGTCAGGAGTCCATCTGCGGACTTATGGAAAAATATCTTCAGGAGAATTATAAGCAGGAAGTCTTTTTTCAGGAAATGAGTGAAAGGTTCGGATTTACACCGGAATACCTTGGAAAAATATTTAAGAAGAGGACTGGAGAAACGCCATCCAAGTACCTGACCAGACTGCGGATCAATGAGGCAAAACGGTTGCTGCTGCATAATCCGGATATGGAGGTCCAGAAAGTGGGGGAATTATCCGGTTATCCGGACAGTGCTTATTTCAGCAGAGTTTTTAAATCCTGTGTGGGGATCCAGCCCAGTGAATACAGGAATAAGGCTTGAAATTTTGACAGCTGTATCTGCTGATTTTGCCGTTCCTATTGTGCTGACCATTTGCTGAAAACCTCCATAGCTTTGTGGATCAGAATCAAATTAACTACCATAAGCGCAAAAGACAAAACAGAGTACAGGATAACCTCATTCAGGGGAAACAGTTTTACCCCATTGCCAATTATATAAATACAGATTGGCAGGCAGATGATACTTGTAATAACAGCCGGGACATATTTTCGTATAATCAGTGCCTGAAAACAGTGAATTACCAAATGCAAAGCAAAGGTTATAAATAGTCCTGTCCACAGAATATACCAGTTGGTCATATAAGAAACAACTGTAATCATACTGATTATGATAAATTCCTCTGCCACGCCAAGCGCAAATGCAGAGGTTGTTATTTGATCAAAATGAGAGGATAATTTTTTCGATAATGCAGGAAACCTATGGGTTAAATAATCTCTGTTCTTACTGATCCATGATTGCATAAAAATTATTTCTTCAAAATCATGAAACATAAAGAGGATTGGAAATAACCACACCATTGCCTTAATATCATTCATTTTATATCTCCCAAAAATTTATTTAAGGTTAAATACAGGTCTTTTTTATAGGATGCCGTATGACTGTCTTCCATTTTGAGGGTTGCACCTTACGAGTATCTGAAAGATAAATTTCATGATGAAGACGAATATCTGTCATATCATTCATATACCCATTTTCGGCCAGATACTCATCCATAATAGCAACAGTAGCAGGTTCGTCATCAAATGGTCCTATGTGCAGGATCTGTACGCATAACCCCTCATCTACCGTTAAGAACTCGGCCGATGAACAATCCATTTTTTTCTTTTTACCGGCTTCCGTAACAGCCCAGTCAAAGTCCCCTTTCGTCACAAAATCTGGCAAACGAATTACTGAAATCCAATTAAATGTGTCCTTATTTGAATAGTCCACCCCCGCGACATCATCCTGCCACCAGAAGCCTTCCAGAGGAGGAACTACATACTCAAAAAAGCCTTCTATTTTATGTGGACCCTTATAACTCATTTTGATGGTATAAGCTACCCCATATAAGATCCCCAGCGCGTTCTGATATGCTCCGCCTTCCTGATTCGGGTTTCCTTTGCCTCTTACTGCAACATAATTGGTAACTGGAACTGTTACGATCTCTGGGGTATTCCCCGGCATATAAAATTCTTTATACTCTTTCTTATAATCAAAAGCCATTTTTTTACCTCCACTATTCACTTATTATTCTTACAATATAGAATACTATCTTTCCAAAAGAATGAATCCCTCTGTCATGATCTCCATTATCTTTGCAAACAATTCTGGCAGTTGGTTGGTCCTGTCCTTTTCTCCAGTTAGATAGGCTACTATTATATCTTTTATATCTGAAATGATAACGGCTCCCTGCCTAAAAATAACGGATGCATTAAGCCAGGTCTCATTACCAAATTCTTTTCCCATATCATTAAGAACACAGCACATTTTATCAAAACCACCATAGAAGTTTACTTCATCGGGTTCCATAATTCCACGAAGAACGTTAGGAACTGTGGGTACTGCACCAAAAAACATAACCAGGTTTAAGAGTATCTTATCATAATCCTCCTTTGTGAGTTCACTTTTTAGTTTTGGCAATTCATATATAAATTTTTGTAATCCTTTTCTGCCGGTAAAGTTTACTTGGGGATTTAAAAACATCTCACTTTTTTTTGCAAGTGATTCTTCAGTAATCTGGTATTTGGTCTTTGCGTTATAAAATCTGACCGTGCAGACAGTGTTTGGTTTAGATAAACCTGAATAACTGCAATTCCAGGCTTTACGCAGCTGCGTATAAGGAAGTGTATGAACCTCCTTACGCCCGCAATCAAGCAAATCTATGCATTGTGCATCTTCATCATACCCTATCATCAAAACATAATGGAATGGTATATGCTCTTTAAGATAAATTTTTGAATAGTATGGCAGATCATACATATCCAGTGCCCCCAAAACTGGAGGATACCCAGCATCAATTTCTGACTTAGCCTTTCTAAGCGCCTGCTCAAACATTTTATATTCGTAATGTTTGTATTCAAAGCCTACAATGGGGGCAAGAAATTCATACATCTGCTTCGTGCGTCCATCTCCAAGCGCAATCATTCGTTTCAGGTCAGATTTCGGCGTTTTCATGTAGCAGAATGATCCGAAAGAGGAGAGCGTGAAAAAGAAATTTGGCGGAAGCTTTTCACCAGTTTCTCGTATATACAGATCCTCAATTCCATTCCACATACATTCATAGTCGTGTACATGATGCTCCAGCTTAATTAATTTCTTTTGCATAAATACAAACCTCCTGACGCTTATAGCATTCTTACAACAGGAGTATAAACCCTCACATTATGCGAGAGTCAATAGCAAATTATTTTAAAACCTGCTCCATGCTTTCAACCTTTGCATACCGGTTGTTCCAAATTTTGTTTTCATAATATTCTGCCAAATCTTTTCCGCTTGCAAATGCATTGTCAAATGTAGTAGTTGTCGACTGAGGTATGGTTACCTCATATTCGTATTCAAACGCCACTTTACAGGTAACATCCAGACAGTACTCTGTCTGCATTCCACATAAAATAATGTTTTTTACACCAATCTTCTGAAGATATTCATGAAGCCCGGTTTTTCTAAATGCACTGTTATACTGTTTCTCAAATATTTTATCATTTTGCATCGGAGCTATTTCTTTGTATATCGTCCAGCCTATGCTGCCATGCTCCAGTTCATCGCCAATTCCGCCATCGTGTTGAATGTATATAATGGGGAGGTCTTTTTTTCTGCAGGTATCCAATAATTCCTTTATATTTTCTACCACAGTCACCCAGTTGTAAGGTTCTGCTTCTACCAAAGCCGTCTGCATGTCCACAATTATTAATGCATCATAGTTCATAATAAATTCTCCCGGTTTCTTTTATAATTTTATAATCTTGGCTGGGCATATCCCATACGGCATATCGACCAATTTAATGTTGTAGTTTTAATTTTATCAGATATACCCCATAAATTCTTTATAATTCGAAGTTCCACATTTCTTTTTAACAAAGCCTCGAATAAATCATTAACAATATATTTTTCAATGGGTTTTTGAGCCTCTCTGGAAATATAATACCCTGCAATCTCATCCTGAACTTCAAAGCCTTCCAGAGCAAACTCATAAAGATATAAATGGGTATTTTTCATAGTTTGAAACCAGCTACTTTCAATAATAACAACATGCTGAATTTCAGGTGAGGTAAAAAATACCTCTTTGTCATGCCTGGAAGTATGTTCACCTATATGGTAAGTTACTCTTGGGCAGTTTCTTGGAGTCAAAAAATTTGGCAAATGCGTTTCATCTATAGCCCATACTAATCCAACACTTTTATCCAAGTCCTCTCTTTCCGGAATTCTGGGATTAAAAATATTGATATTACCATCCTCGCTTACGTGGAACAGCCGCATATCAGACGCACCCTTTCTCAGATAATCTTCTCAATAATTAGTAATTTCATTTCTAATATCTTAAAACTGTACAGGGTAAAATGCAACAGGTAAATAAAAAACCCCTGTATTACAAGTCTTTCTAGTAGTGGTAACCGCAGTTCTCAAGTAATGATCCCAACCTCCCTCGCATATAATTGAATATCCATGTATTCTTCCAAAGCTTAATAATGCCGGTTGTAGGAATATTAACTGAAATTGCAGATAAAGGATCTCAGCACCAGAAATGGAGCAACAAATAAATTGATTATTAATATAAGGGATGATGCAGAATTGAACCAAATGGTATATATGAATTATAAAATTTATTTAATAACAATGGATAAAAGTGATCAATTTTGGAGTTTTATGAATAATGGTGCCAGAGAAATGGCTTCTATGTTAGGTGTTACATGTGTATGGGATGGCCCCCTGACAAGAGATGTAAATAAACAAATCGAAATATTTAACAATGCAGTAGCAGCGGGAGCGGATGCAATCATGTTAGCCGCCAGTGATCCTATAAAAATTTCAAGTTCAGTTGAAGATGCAAAATCAAAGGGTGTAAAAATCATTTATGTTGATGCACCCGCATTTGAACAAGCCATCGTAACCTTAGCTACTGATAATTATGCAGCTGGTAAGATAGCCGGAGAAAATATGTTTTACGAATTAGATGATGCTGGGCTCACCAGTGGTTCAATAGGAGTCATTGGGGTAACGCCTGAAAACAGAACGACTGTAAATCGGGATTTAGGATTCCGCGATTATTTTAATATGTTTAGCAAATATCAAATATTAGATACTATTTACACCAATGGTGACCCGGAATTAGCTAAACAGGCTACGAAAAAATATATAAGAGACAATCCAAATCTAGTTGGTATCTTTTCAACCAATGAAGGTACTACGTTAGGGATGGGAAACGCTTTGAAAGAAAATAATACAAATATTATCGGTATTGGATTTGATATCACAGAGACCATACAGGAAATGATAAGAAATAATATTATAAAAGCTGTATTAGTACAAAGCCCATTTACAATGGGCTATTTGGGTATGGCTGAGGCAATTGCTGCATTAAGGGGATTAGATACAGGTTCACAATTTATTAATACCGGAGTGACTGTAGTTAATAGATATACGCCAGTTTAAGCCATGGCAACGCCAATCCTATCATTACCCCTGCACTGGTGCAACAGGTATGTCAGCACCCCAATTTATTTCTAAATTCAATAATTGTACCTTCCGGAGCCTTCAATTTAAATAATTTACCACCATTTACTTCATAAATATCATTTGCGCCATGTTTAATAAATGAATGGGCTCCTTTTTCACCGAGTTCATAATATAATTGATTTATATCATTTACCCAAAGGCAAATATGAGAGACACCCGTATGTTCATCATCTATTTGATCAAACTGTCGTTCATTTTTTGTTGTCTGTAATTCAATACAAAGGCTGTCATTTTTAATCCATGTATTATACTCTCTTCCATGGAAATCAGGTGTTTCCTCTATTATTTCCATATCAAGCATCTTACAATAAAATTTTAACGACTGCTCATAGTCGTTAGTTTGTATACAAATATGGTGAAGAAAGCTTTTTCTCATTTTATATATTTATCTCCTCTTCAAAACTAATCTTTTCAATTAAGAATACACCCATTACTATCTATTATCAATATTAAGTTTTCTATGTACAGTAATTCATTAAATGACCATGTAAATAGCGTTAAAGATATTTCACCCTATAGTGTCCGTACTCAGCGGAGTACCTGATGTACCATAAGTTTTAATTACTAAAGAATGAATTGTCCTGGTCCTGTCAACGTGTTTAAGGTGCATTTACTTTCTATTGTATTTATCATCTGCAACATAACGTCCTCCGTCACCTAAATCAAACATGTAAATTGAAAAAGAATCTTCTGTATCTGCCATAAAGTTATGCGGTAAGTAAGCATTCTCAAATTTTATATCATCTGCATTCGCCCATTGAGTAAATATATAAATAATAGTCTGGTTATATTCATCTAAAAGTGCATATTCATAGCATCCGTCATCCCCATAGATAGCAACATACGCCGGATATCCAAATTTTTCTGTATTATAACGTATCTTCTGTGTAATTCCCTGGTAGCTTTCTTTTATTTGTGCTAATCGTTTGACCTCATCAGAGTATGTGGGAGTATCGTAAGTACATTTTAGATATATTTGATAATAAGGATCAAAAATCTCATCCTTGTACTCAAAATAATATTGAGTACCCGTACCTTTATCTGGTATTTGTTCTGGAAAAATATCTAAATTACTATACCCTTTAAAACCATTAAACATACCATATTCATCTGTATCAGTAATAACTTTCTTCTGATTCATAGCAATACTTATTGTAATTAAAGTTAATAAAATAAAAGATATTACAATAAAACCTCTTTTTTTCATGCTATTTTTCCCTGACTTTCTTACATTGTATCAAGCAGGTGCTTAATCCTAATGTTGCCAAGCATTACCCAGTAGGATTTCTTGCTCACTTATTCATGAGTATAGCATAGTCTATTTTTTAACAACATAGCAAAACAGCGTAATATCCAAAGCATTACAACAAATAAAATAACAGTGAACAGGCGCTTTCATTTGCCGGATTAAAAGAACTTGATATGAGTAAATCATACTACCTAAAGGCTGACAGGCACTCAAAAATAGCGGAAGCCTTCATAAACCCAGGCTTCCGCTACAAATAAAAAAGTGCGGGACGGGACTCGGACCCGTAATTCTCTAAGCTTATTCTTTATTGAGCAGAAGCGCCATTTTAAATTTCCCTTCTGCTTTCACACTATGAAGTCCATTTTTCTCAAAGCGGAAATTTTCACCCTCTTTTATATTATATTTTTTTCCTTCATAGCCAATGGTTGCCTTTCCTTCCAGTGCAAAAAACAATGCATCACCAGGGGCTTTGTGTTCAGAAAGCATGCAGCCATCATCAAACGATAGTATCATAAACTTTATTCCTTCGCCAGATACAAGGTCCATATTAACGATACTTCCCTCTTCATAGTCTATCAGACTTTTTAAATCAAATACCTCATTGGCTTTTAAAATTTCGTTCATTTTAATCTCCTTTTCAAATAGTATTTCTGTGTAGATAAGCCCCTTTTCTCCTACGGAGTTCACTCCACACCATGTTCCCTCATGTAAAAAAATAATATTTTGTGAATTCATGGGCAGCTTACAATTACCGTCTTTCCCAATATCAAACATGCCAGTTCCATAGGCACCAATGTAGATAACTGGATTATTATAAGCTTCTTTACTTATATCCGTGCCGCTTCCAAGTGAAAAGTGGTGTACCTTAGACGTTTTTCCTATTTTCACATTTGTTGATATTGTCATTCCCGATTTTGGCACATGCTTTTCTGAAATTGAATATACTTCTGTCTGCAAAATAACTGCCTCCTTCGATTGATCAGACACGCCTAAGCTCATAGCAATCCATATAAGATAAATCCATTCCTTCCGGAATTGCTGCAAATGTAGACTTATAATAAGCTTCCTTATCCTTTACTGAAGCACTGAATATATAATTATATCCAAGATTAAACAAATATTCAGGGCACAGTTCAGCGCTTGGACCATATATTCCTCTGATTTTTGCATGCTTACATGCCTCCAGGATATCTATATAGGTGTTATTTACGATTGTGCATCCAGTCATTACTACAATATCCAGACTTTCAAGTACCTCTTTATGTAAAAGCGCATTATCTCCAAGATGCCAATGGATGTTTTCCGGATATACTTTCGTCTCATTTCCGATTTTATAATTTAAAATTCCTTTTGGATCCCTAAAATCAAAAGCATGAAATTCCTTACACTTTCCAAGAAATACTTCATTATACAGGCCATAACCTATGATTCCAACCTTTTTATCTTTTACTTCATAATCAAATAAACGCCCTTCTGTTCTGATAATTCCTCTGTCCTTCAGCCTGTCTGCTGAGTTAAATGGCTTGCTTAAAAGATTGCATAAGCAAGCCGCTATTGTCCTAAGTTCGGGATCAGACCGTTCCATAAGTTCATAAACACAATCATCTGCCGGTCTGCCAATTAAGGACTTTAGCAGATTCTCATATTCATCAAAACTCTTCTCCTGTCCCACTCGCAGTGACATGGATAATCTGTCATTGGTATCAGATACCATGAACCATCGGTATCCCATTATAAATTCTTTTATGATTGGCACAGCTTCCTTATATTTTTCATAGTTTTTCTGTATCATTTTCATTGCTATCCTTAAATCGTTCATAATCTTCCTCCTGTATCGTTGGTAATTGATATTGGAACGATGCTCTTTACGATACCATCGTTATATTGAAATTCATTTACTGCAACATTTACATGAAATGCTTTTGAAATATTCTCTTCATTCAGAATCTGCTGGGTTTGTCCGTATACATATTCGCCAGTATGATTGAGCATGAGCGTATCATCAGAAATAGAAATTGCATTTGCAGGATAATGTGTATTCATAACAGCACAAATCCCTTCCTCATGTGCCATACGCTCAATCAGACTCAGCACCAGTATCTGATTATGGAAATCAAGACCGGTTTCCGGCTCATCAAGAATAATAAGATCAGGTTTGTTGATCAGTGCTTTTGCTATGAGCACCATCTGCAGTTCTCCTCCGCTCATATGGTTGCAGTCTTTGTCTGCCAGTCTCTCTATTCCTATTTGCTTCATTATTTCTTTGGCCATCTCTATATCTTTGATACTTGGTTGTTCAAAAACCCCAAGATGTGCACTACGTCCAAGAACCACCATCTCAAGGCCTGTAATTGAAAATGCAAATGTATGAGACTGGGGTATATAGGAAACTTTCGACCACAGCTTTTTTGAATTCATACATTTTATATCCTCTCCATATAAAAAGCTTTTTCCATCCCCCCAGTCCAAAAGCCCAACCATACATTTCAAAAGTGTTGTCTTGCCTGCTCCATTGGGGCCAAGCACCGATAGAATTCTGCCCTCGTTTAATTTAAAGTTAATATTCTTTAATATCTTTTGCTGACGTGGATAGCCAAAATTCCCATTCTGTACTTCAAGTATCAATGTAAGCTCCCCCTATTTCTTTTTAGCAATGATATAAATACTGGTGCCCCGATAATTGCAGTGAGGATTGACAACGGGAGTTCAATTACACTAATGCTTCTGGAAAATGTATCAATAATAATCATAAAACTTGCACCAATACTGATTCCTACAGGAACCACATAACGATTGTTACTTCCTACAAACATTCTTGAACAGTGGGGGATCAAAAGCCCGATCCAACCAACCTGTCCACACATTGAAACACAGGAAGCCGTTATGACTGTAGCCGCCAGTACGAAAATTAATCGTGTTTTCTTTAAATCCATTCCGCTTGCTCTCGCCTCATCATCACTCAGTGATAATATATTTAATTTCCATCTCATCAGATAGATCACTGCAATTCCAGCAAGTATAAGCGGTGAGCCTACCATAATTTTTTTATAGGATGCACTAGTAAAGCTTCCCATCAGCCAATAGGTGATCGCAGGAAGTTTATCCAAAGGATCAGCAGTATATTTCAGCAATGAGCCTACTGCATTAAACAAAGCCGATATAATGACTCCAGCCAGCACAAGAAATACTACTGACTGACCGTTTCTATCTCCTGCAAGCATCATCGTAATCCATACAGCAAAAAGGCCAAAAGCCAATGCAAGCAGCTGAGTTTCCATAATACCCATGGACATAATAATGGCAATGATCGCACCCACACAGGTTCCACTTGTAACACCCAGAACATCTGGTGTTGCCAGCGGATTAGAAAAAAGTGACTGGAACGCATTTCCCGCACATGTAAGACCAGCGCCAACAATGATTGCCATAATAATTCTTGGCGCTCTTAAATTTATGACTATGGAATAGTTCTGGCTCTGTCTATTTCCCCTTGCTGCATCGGTTAAGGTATGAATTACCTCTATAATAGAAAGATTCATTCTTCCGATACACAAGCTTATAAGTGCCGTAGCAATGGGCAATAGAAACATTGTCAGTATTGCAGCAATCGTGAATTTGTTATGTCTGATCCAAACTGTATTTTTCATCGCAATTGAAGCATTCCCTTCATTTCTTCCTCAGTAATTTCATATCCATAATAGTTCTTGTAATAATCACGTATTACTGTTTCCAGAGGATAGTCTGAAAATTGTTCCGGATAAGTATTACATGCAAGCCAGGCTAATACAAGAGGTGCATCCGGATTCGGGGTAAACCAGTTCCACATTCCCAGTGTTGTGTTATATACACGTTCCTCTTTAACTGCCTGTATTGTTGAAAAATCTACACCCTCAATTTTATTATCTATCACATCCTGCCTGTTCAGCTTTAAAAGACCCGGTCCATTTAAAAATAGTACCTGCGGATTCCATTCATATATTTGTTCAAAGCTAACCTGTGCGAACCCCTTTGTCTCCTCTGCTACATTTTTAACTCCCAGGTGCTGCAGCCAATAATCACCAAATACACCTTTGCCGGAAACCTGTGGAACACCATCGATCAGCTTAAATAAAATCATTGTACTCGGACGCTCATCTTCCGGTATATTTCCTATTCTTGTTTCCACATCTTTAATAATCTTATTGCCCGCTTCAATAAAGTCATCCATCTTCCCCTTCTCTTCAAATACATCCTCAAGAAGTAGCAGCCACTCCTTATACCTTATAATAGGATCTGCTGGGGAATCTGCACCTACAGTCGCAAATCCTATGGATGGGATTCCACTTGAAGCCAGTATTTGTGCATGTTCTTTATTATTAGCATTATAGAAAATCACATCTGGTTTCAGCTTTATAATCTCCTCAATATTCAGCTCCGATTGCGCATATACTGTGTCCGATGATTCAAGCAGCTCTGGCGCAATATTCTTTAATGCTGTGTCTGATATGGTTTCCTTAAACGAACCGCTATATCCGACGATATGAGGTGCTGAACCTTTAAAATATGCCATATAGGTAGACAATATCGGAATCTGATCGATTACAATTCGTTCTATCTTATTTGGAACCTCAATACGATTTCCGGCATGATCTGTTACTATATGAGTACCTGATTGCCCGTTGTCTGCTTTGGATTCTGTTTTATTCTCTTCCGCAGCAGTGACAAATTCTTCAGATACTGCTTCTGCCCCAGATGAGACAGCCGTATTGTTCTTATTATTAGAAGCACAGGCGGTTAATAACAACAATGATGCTAATAAAAGTGAAGTTGCTTTAAATCTTAATCTCATAATATCCTCCTCGTCCGTTAGTTATAACTAACTCATATATAAGTCTATACGAAAAAAAGGATTATTTCCATTGCAACTGCAACGAAATGAATCCTTTTATTGATATTTATTTACTATAAATACATTTTTTCTATAATCTATAAAGCCTTCCTTTTTCATTCTGCTAAGCTCTCTTGATAATGCACTTCTCTCAACACCGAGATAGTCTGCCATTTCCTGTCTGTTCATATCGATCAGGCATCTATCTCCTTTCAGAGGAGTATATTTTAATAGTGCCCAAATTTTGTCACGTATTGAACGCCTGCTCATAATATGGATTCTTCTATTTTGTTCGAGATTGGCTAAAGCGGTCTGTCTTAACAAATTAGCAGTTACCAGCGAAGCAAATCTACAGCTGATTGCCTCCTGACTAAAAAGCTTTGACATTTTTAAAAACAGGATTTTTGTTTTTTTGCATGCAATCACAGTCACAAGAGATGGCTGGTCTGTAATACAGGAATGGGAGCAGCCAAAGGAATCCGAAGGGATTGCCACCTTTATACTAGAGTCATCTCCTATCGTTCCCGGTACAATCAGTTTCACCTTTCCCTCCAGAACCATACCAGCATTTGATATCATATCTCCATATTGATATATTATTTCACCCTTGCCATAGATTCTGATATGTCCCTCTAAACAATAGAGAACATGTTTTATCGTCTCATCATCGGCCAATTGAAATAGATCAGATTCTCTTAAAATACCATAGTATTGTTCCATTTATTCTCCGTATGCAGTGTGTTAGTCTCATCTAACTCTATCTCATTTTATATCCTTTGTCAAATAAATACAGGTTATTGCTTCACATGAAAGATGGCAAGGGCGCCCGGTCTACCCCAAAAAAGACATTTCAATTAAACAAAAAAAGCCTGAAACCCTTGTAAAACCAAGGTTCCGGCTATTCATTAATAAAAGCGCGAGACGGGACTCGAACCCGCGACCCCGACCTTGGCAAGGTCGTACTCCACCAACTGAGCCACTCGCGCATAAAATATTCATTTCACAACACTGGCATTATATCATATACAGTAGGAATTTGCAATATATTTGTAAATTTTTTTATAACAGAAATAATATAAAACAAAGGTTTATTTCAGAAAAACAGGAAACTTTATCCAATCAATTATCTTAATTAAATGCTGGAAATTTCACCCATTAGCCCTTATTATTTTCCTAGTTTCATTAATTTTCAAGCGCCATTCTTTTATATTCTTAATCCAATGCTTAATATAACCAATTATTCTGATTTTTCATTGACACCATACTAAGGGTTCCGTATAATGCAAGAAATTGGTCATCTGACCAAAAGGGAGGCATGATATGGGGCAAATTTTATCAATAGAAGAACAACCCTGCAGCATTTCAACAGAGGACAGAATTCTGGATGCAGCCCTCACCATCATTCAGGAAAAAACCATTAGCGGGTTGAGAATCCGGCAGGTGGCAGAAAGAGCAAATTTATTTCAATCCAACATTCATTATTATTACAACAGTAAGAAAGAGCTTCTCCTTGCTGTTCAGAAAAAAGTCTTAAACCGTTACCGCGAAATCCGCCAGCAATCCATTTATCAGTCAGGTATTGGTCCGGAAGCGACTCTGGAAGATCGCCTGGACATTTTTATAAAACAAAAGATTTACACCATTCTAATCGATAATAAATACGATGTGGCAGAGCTTGATTTTTGGAACCAGTCCCGCCTGGATCCTGATATGCATCAGGAATTCTGTCTTTCCTATCAGAACTGGAGAACAGAAATCAGGGAAATCGCAGAAATATTTGCACCAGATATGCCTTTTGCAAAACAGAATCTGATTGCCGGGATTGCGGTTTCTTTGCTGGAGGGGGCCGCGGTTCAGTTTCTGGTTGATAAAGACGCTTTTGATTTAGATTCTTATTTTGCTTATTGCAAATCAATCCTGATCAGAGAGATCAGAGGCTAGGAGGAACCAATGAAGGAATTGCTGAAAATGGAGCAGATTACCAAGCAGTTTGGGGATGTATATGCCAATCGCAATATCAATCTCTCTGTAATGGAGGGTGAGGTACATACTCTGCTGGGAGAAAACGGAGCAGGAAAAAGCACCCTGATGAATATTTTAATCGGCTTATACCAGCCTACTGCCGGAACCATTTATCTGCGTGGTGAAAAAGTGAAAATTGACTCACCAAAAGCGGCGGTAAAAATGGGCATTGGCATGGTTCATCAGCATTTTATGCTGGTAGAGGCCATGACTGTATTGGAAAACATTATTCTGGGAAGCCGGAAGGATTCCTCTGTCTTCATCAAAAAGGATCAGGTAAGAAAGGAAATCCTGGCTCTTTCTGAAAAATACGGCCTTGACGTGGAACTGGACAAGCAGATCACTGAAATCTCCGTTGGAGCCCAGCAGCGTGTGGAAATATTAAAAGCCCTTTACCGGGGAGCGGAACTTCTTATTCTTGATGAACCCACAGCTGCACTTACCGACATTGAAGCAGAAGGACTTTTTTCCATAATCCGCAAACTGACTGGAGAGCAAAAATCCGTGATATTTATTTCCCATAAGATGAGAGAGGTTCTTTCCATCAGCGACAGGATCACCATTTTGCGGGCAGGCGAGACTATCACCACTTTAAATAAAGAGGATACTGACGGCACTCAGCTGGCTAATTTAATGATTGGTAGGGAAATGGTGCCCAGTAATTATAAGAAGGTTACCTCTGACGGAGATGAAGTCCTAAGCTTTCAAAATATCAGCTATCAAAAGCAGCAGAAACACAACGGTTTAAATCAGGTAAGCCTTACCGTACGAAAGGGAGAAATTCTTGGCATCGCAGGAGTGGACGGAAACGGTCAGTCACAGCTTGCACAACTTGCAGCCGGAATTATTGCACCTGAAGAGGGAGAGGTTTTGTTAAAAGCATCCCGCGTATCCCGTTTTGCACCAAACGGCTTTATTCTCTCCCACGTTTCCCATGTTCCGGAGGACCGTAATAAGATGGGACTGATCGGCAATATGACAGTCAGGGAAAATCTGATTTTAAAAGCCACAGAAGAAGCCCGTTTTTCCTACGGACACGGAGCACTCTTAAAGAACAAAGCCATTACAAACTTTGCACTTGAAATGAAGGAAAAAAATGATATCCGCTGCGCCTCCATTGAGCAGGAGGTGCGAAACTTATCTGGAGGAAACCAGCAGAAAATCATACTTGCCAGAGAAATGGAAAATGACCCGGAACTTCTGATCGCGGTTCATCCAACCAGAGGTTTGGATATCGGCGCCGCCCGTTATGTTCATGATACTATGGCCGCTGCCAGGGATCGGGGCTGTTCGATTCTGTTAATCAGTGCTGATTTTGATGAAATACTCAATTTATCAGACCGGATTCTGGTTATGTTCGAGGGTCAGGTCATGGGAACCTACTCAGGAGTTAACCCTCCCATTGAACAAATCTCACTTGCAATGGCAGGAAAGGGGAATTAGGACATGAAGCAGAGAGAAAATTTAATGAAGGTCATCGTGCCCGTGTTATCCATTCTGGTAGCATTTATCATAGGAGGGATCATTATGATCTGCCTGGGTAAAAACCCCTTTCAGGCATATGGATTTCTGTTTTCCGGCGCATTTGGAAGCAGCAGAAAGATCGCTCAGACCCTTGTAATCGCCTGCCCTTTGATCTTTACCGGACTGACTGCAGCTTTTTCCTATAAATGCGGTGTTTTTAACCTTGGCGGCGAAGGCCAGTTTGTTATGGGCGCCGTTGCCAGCATCTTTTTTGTAACCAAGTCCGGAATCGGGGGAATTGCAGGAATCCTGCTCAGCCTTCTCATCGGCGCTGCGGCAGGAGCTGTATGGGGTGCAATTCCAGGAATTTTAAAGATTACAAGAGGCTTAAATGAAATGATTGTCAGCATCATGCTGAATTACGTAGCGACTCTCTTTATGGGTTACGTTTATACTACCCTTTTACGTGACGGAAGTGTTCCCCAGACCTTTGCAATTCCTGACAGCACCAAACTGGCAGTTGTATCGAAAAGCTTTCCCGTTCACTGGGGTGTATGGATTGCTTTATTTCTGGCATTTGCAGGGTATTACTTTTTATTCTATACCTCAAAGGGATTTAAACTGAGAGCAGTGGGCTTAAATTCAACTGCCGCATTTTACAATGGTTTTCCCGTAAACCGGTATGTACTCTTCTCCTTTATTGCATCCGGAGCGGTTGCCGGGCTGGGCGGAAGCGTAGAGCTTCATGGAAAACAGTTAAGACTGATGGGGGGATTTGGCCAGGGTTTCGGCTTTGATGGCGTGGCAATCGCACTGATTGCCCAGCTTAATCCCATCGGAACTGCTGCGGTTGCATTTATCTTTGCTGTACTGAGAAAAGGGGCAAGTACCTTGCAGACCGGTATGCAGATTCCTACCGCTGTGGTTGATATCATTCAGGCATTGGTAATTATATTTGCGGTGGCTGGCACAGCGCTGTTAAAGCTTCCCGCAATCAGACAATACATAAACAGCCATATGGGGAAAAAGGAGGTTACCAACTGATGAATGCATTTTTCAACATGAATTTTCTCACAGAGCTGCTTCTTTCTACCATACGAATGGCAACTCCCATTCTGTTCGTTGCACTGGCTGAAACCTACTCCGAACGGGCCGGACTGGTCAATATCGGTCTTGACGGAATCATGTCCTTTGGTGCATTAATTGGTTTCTTAATCGGTTATAAAACCGGCAGCCCCACAACCGGTATTCTGGCTGGTGCGCTGTCAGGCGTTGCCATTAATATGATTTATGCATTCTGCACCATCCGTTTATGTGCGCCCCAGATTGTTTATGGTATGGCAATTAATATTTTTGCACCGGCACTGGCTTCCTTTATCTACCGCCTTTCCTTTTCCGACACCTCAACACTGATCCAGGGCGTATCCATGAAAGCAATGCCCATTCCGGTTCTTTGTAACATTCCGGTTCTTGGACCTTTGTTTTTTAACCATATCCCTCTGGTGTACATGGCATATCTGCTGGTACCTGTCACAGCCGTGTTTTTTAACAGGACAAAAGCAGGACTTAATTTTAAAGCCGTTGGCGAATTTCCCAAAGCGGCAGAAACACTGGGAATCAATGTTGTACTTCAAAAATACATTGCCTGCATCATCTGCGGCGCACTTGCGGGAATCGGCGGAGCGTATTTAACCATCTGCTACACCAGCACTTACTCCGAAGGAATTGTGGCAGGCCGTGGATTTATTGCTCTTTCAGCTGTTATATTCGGGCGATGGATGCCTTCCGGTGTATTGTTAGCCTGCCTGCTTTTTGGGTTTTGTGATGCACTTCAGATCCGGCTCCAGCTGTTAAGTCCTTCCACCCCCTACCAGCTTCTCCAGATGATTCCCTATCTTTGTACCCTGTTTGTTCTTGCATTTTTCGGGATACGAAAAAGCGGTCCAAAAGCCAACGGACAGCCCTATTACAGGGAAGAACGATGATGATAATTCCAGGACAGCCCTGCAATTATATATTTTTTCAAACATAAAAGGAGGATTTATTATGAAAAAGACTATGAAAACAGCATCTCTTATTATGGCCGCAGTCCTTACTGCCATGAGTCTTGCCGCATGCAGCAGCGCGTCTGCACCAACAAAAGCGGCAGAAACTTCTGCAGCAGAGACAACAAAAGCTGAAACCACAAAAGCAGAAGAGACAAAGGCTGCTGACTCTTCAAAAGCAGCCGGCTATAAAGTGGCCATGGTTCTTGACTCTTCAGTTTCAGACGGAGGCTGGGGCGCAAGCTGCTATCAGGCTATGGTAAATGCAGCGAAAGACAGCGGCTGGGAAACTGTGTATACGGACAATGTGGCCACTGCTGATTTTACCACGGTTATGACCGATTACGCAGAATTGGGCTACAACCTGATCTTCGCACCAGGCAATCAGTATACCGATGCAGTAAAGCAGGTAGCAGAAGAATATCCGGATATCAAATTTGCTTTGTTAAATGGTACTGTTGAAACAGAAAACATTACCTCCATTCTTCCTGATGCAAAGCAGATTGGTTACATGGCAGGTGCTCTGGCAGGTCTCATGAGCAAGACAGACAACATCGGATTTATCGGCGGTATGGAGCTGGATACCACAAAGGCAAAGCTGGAATGCTATGAGAAGGCAGCCAAAAAAGTAAATCCTGATATTAAAGTCTCATCTGCTTATGCAGGCTCTTTCAGCGATACTGCCAAGGGTAAGGAAATCGCTTCCTCCATGGTTTCCACCTATGATGTTGACGTAATGTTTGGTGATGCCTCCGCAGTTGATACCGGAGCACGGGAAGCACTGGCTGGATCAGAGGGCAGATACGATATCGGTCAGCCAGGTGATTTAGGCTCTGCTGATCACAAAATTATCATCTGCTCTGTTGTGACCGACAACGCGGCTTTATTAAAAGCCTGTATGAAGGATGTGGAAGCAGATACCTTTGGCGGCAAAACCATTTACGGTGATTTAAGCAACGGATGCTTAAGCATCGGAACCTTTTCCAATTTAGTTCCGCAGGATATTCAGACACAGTACAAAGAAATAGTTGATCAGATTAAGGCAGGAACCTTTATTCAGTAATTAAAAATCCCCGTGAAAGCAAGTATGAAAATACTTCTCTCACGGGGATTTTCCTGTCTTTTTTTAACGGGAATCTTTCTAACAATACATAATGAACAGAATTGGGGAATCCTGATAATCGGTTATTACAACTTATTATTTCAGTGTAAAGGAATTAAAGAAAGTGTCAATTTCCGGTGTTCTTTCACCTGATTCAGACACTGCCTGAAGCTGATAAATATGATCTCCGGCAATATAGACTCTGTGATAGAAAACGATGGTATCAGATCCCAGGGGAGCACTGTATTTTAATTCTTTACCCTGGTATTCGCCAAGGGTAATATCCTTGGTGTCTTCAATGGTATAGGGAATATTTCCAACTGCACCTTCTAACATAGCGGAAGGATCTGCTGCTGCACCCTCAGGTATGGCACTGTACATAACATTGTAAAGGGCATCTTCCTGCTCAAGCATATAAGAATACAGATCAATTGCAGTTCCTTCAGAGGAAACTGACTGCTTCATCTCTTTTGGTGTTCCCGGGTAGCTGGCTGTAAATAATCCGTTTGGATCTTCAAATGTTGCGAAAGCGTCTGCGCCTGCTTCTGTACTGGCTTCAGCTGCTTTGCTTTCCTGAGTAATTTCCTGTGATTGTGCAACAGTTGTTTCTGTTGCAACGGCTTCTGCCTTTTTACCGCAGCCTGCAAGTGCTGCAATCAATAAACAGGCCAGTAAAATAGAATAAATTCTCTTTTTCATAATTTCTCCTCGTCAATTGGTATTGGCAATCCCCCTGCTTTTATATGTAAAATCGAAAGCAGTAAAATTATAGCATAAAATTCCAGTGGTAACAACCTATTATTTTTTAATTATTAATTAAGATTTTTGTAACGATTATTTTCAATCCATGAATGTCATGATTTTATCATAAGGGTTTACCAAATAACAAAATTCATGCTATAATATAGGAAGAAATATGCCGTCTCAATACGGCAGAACGGAGTTTTACATGTCACTCATACCGTTTCAAAAATTACCGCCCAGAAGGCATACGGAAGATGCCAGACAGTATGCGTACCGGATCATTCGGCATTTTATTTTAAATCTCCATCTTCCTCCCGGAAGAAAGATGAATGAAGTAGAACTGGCAGATGCGTTAAACATCAGCCGAACGCCTGTCCACGATACTCTGTACAAGCTTTCCCGAAAGAATCTGATCGATATTATTCCTCAGAAAGGTGCATTTGTTTCAAAGATCGATACTGCACGGATCGAGCAGACCTTATGGATTCATAAGCAGCTTGGAACAGCCATGATCCAGAATATCTTTATCCGGAATGTTAAGGGCGCTCAGTTTGATATCCTCTATCACCATTTGCGAGAGCTGGAGGACTATTTAACTCAGGGAGATTTATCCCATTCTGTCCGGTTAATTACTGATTATTACCATCTTCTTTATGAACTGGGAGGAAAGATGAATCATATATGGGAGGCTGTGCAGAAAGCCGGTATGGATCTTCAGAGACTTTTATATCTGGCTGCGTCGGATTCATCGGTTACAGAAGATTTTATAAAGGATCTTACGTCTCTTACCGATGCACTGGCTGCAAGAAACACCGATCGCGCATGCACCATCTACCGCCATCATTTATCCCGGATACAGCTTCTGATCCCACCTTTGCAGGAGTGTTATCCGGATTATTTTCTTGAAAGCCAGCCGGGTTATGATGCGGCGGCTTCCTACTATCAGAAAGGAATCAGCTACGATGAATGATTGGATACAAACCAGATTTGCCCTGACTGGAAAAAAGGCTCTGATTGCCGGCGGCACAGGCGGGCTTGGAAGTTCCATTGCAAAAGCATTTCTTGAAAGCGGAGCCGACGTTGCCGTCTGCGGAGGGCATCCGGAAAAGGCAGGTTTTTTAAGAGAAACAGCAGACAGGGAAGGCAGACGGCTTCTGGCTCTGGGCTGTGATATTACAGATCGCAATAAAGTAGAAGAGATGATGGACGAGATTAGCCGCGAATTCGGCAGTCTTGATATCTTAGTGAACAGCGCGGGTATGAACCGGCTGATTCCAGCCGAAGATTACGAAGAAGAAGTGTTTGCACAGGTTATGGATTTAAATGTGCTTGGAATTCATACAGTCACCCGGGCTGTGGGAAAACGTTTCATGATCCCAGCTGGATACGGGCGGATTTTAAACCTGTCATCGGTAAAAGGCCTCATTGGAACCGGACAGGATTATCTGGCTTACTGTACCAGCAAAGGGGCAGTGAATATGTATACCAAACAGCTTGCCTGTGAATGGGGCAAATACGGAGTCACATGTAACGCCATTGCCCCAACCTTTGTCCGGACCCCCATTAACGCGTTTCAGCTGGATGATCCTGAGTTTTACCAGAAGTTAACGAAACGGATTCCTTTGGGGCGTATTGGTCAGGAAGAAGATATTGCGGCAGCTGCGGTATTTTTATGCAGCGACGCCTCTTCCTTTGTAACTGGACAGATTCTTGGTGTAGACGGCGGTTTAACCGCAATGCAGTAAGGATCACATGAATCAGAATATAAGAATTGACGGAGGAATCGATTATGATTTTCGGAAATATCTATAGTTCCATGTTAAAAAAACAGCTTGCTATTCTGCCCGCTCCTCTTAGCTGCGCCATCCGTTATCTGACTGAGCATGATATGGCAGCCCATGAACCAGGGGTGTTTTCCATTGATTTAGATGGTGTCCCGGTAATTCTTCAGGTACTTGATTTAAAGACCGGTGACCGGAGCGGACTTCGTCCTGAGATTCACAGAAAGAATATCGATGTACAGTTTCTGGCCTGGGGCGGTCCGGAAGAAGCCGGCTTTTATACAGATGACGGCAACGGTCAGGTTGAAGAGGATCTTCTTGATACTCCAAGAGATATTCTTTTTTATAAAAATGATCCCGCTGCTGCGGAAGGGCGGATTCATATGATACCAGGAACCTTTGCCATTTATTTTCCCTGGGATGTGCATATTCCTGCAATTCAATCAGGTGATACCCAATCTCCCATCAGAAAGATTGTAATTAAGGTACCGTTAGATAGCTGCCTGCCGGACAGCACCCGTTAGGAGGTCACCAAATATGGAATTAAACCATTATCTGGAGGCGCTTTCTTTGAAAGATCCGGATCAGAGACGCAATGCGCTCAGAGAAGTTCTTGTAAAGGAGCATCTGGATTTCGATCTTCAGGAGGAACCGCCTTCCCAAAAAGCTCCAAGAGGGATTTATAACTATATTCTGGCACCATGGAACAGGGAACCCGGTCCTCTTTTTTGTGCTCATTATGATGCAGTGCCCGGCAGCTTTGGCGCCAATGATAATGCTGCTGCTTTGTGCATTCTCATCGCTCTGGCGGGAAAACTGAAAGAAGAGAATTTTCCTGCCCGATTTGCATTTTTTGATGGGGAAGAAACCGGTAATACCGGGAGCCGGCTCTTTGCTGCTTCCATGAATCATCAGGAGATAACGGGAATTATTAATCTGGATGTGTGCGGTTATGGGGATACCATTGCAGTTAACAGCCGGGGATATGAGAGAAAGCCGGGAGTGGAAGCATTTTGCAGAAAAGAAGTTCTGGCAGACCATAACGGTGTGCTTGTAAAATATCTTCCGGGAAGTGATGAAGCCTCCTTTTCCGGCAGCCGGACTCCTGCAATCAGTATTGCCAGCGTACCAAGATGGGATATCCAGTATCTAAACGCTCTTTCCAAAATGGGAAGCGGTTTATTAGGAAGACCCCCGGAATTTCATATGATTCTGGATCAGATGGAGATTTCCACTACCATGCATGGCGGATACCGGGATACTCCGGAATGGGTTGAATTAGCAGCCATGAATCGGATATACGATTATTTGACCGATGCACTTCATAAGTCTTTTGATAAAAAGAAAAGGTTCCTTCTGTTTTAATCAGCAGAAGGAACCTTTTCTTTTAGAGAGAGAGTGGGGTTTTAAAAATCAAATGTAAGAATAATCTTGCGGATCGATGGATCATGACTATCCACAAAATCAAAGGCCTCCTGAGCCTTAGTAAGCGGGAATGTGTGGGAAACAGAACCGGTTAAATCCAGTTTTCCCTCATGAATCATATTAATAGCTTTTCCAAACATTTTATTCTGAAGTCTGGAGCCTCTCACATCTAGCTCCTTGGCTGTTATGGCAAACTGATTGATCTCTGTGGGCGCAGTGGAAAATCCCATGGTGATAACTTTTCCGGCGTTTCCGGTTGCATTTAAAAGGCGGATCAGCGAATCCTTGTTGCAGACAGCATCGATGGATACAGTGGCTCCATGCATATGGGTGTATTCTTTTACTTTCTCCACAAGATCCTCATTTAATACATTAATCGTGTGCTCTGCTCCATTTGCTTTCGCAGTCTCAAGCTTATCATCCTGAATATCAGCTACAATAATGTGATCACAGATTTGTCTGGCAATCTTTAAAATAGAGCTTCCAAGAGCACCGGAACCGTAAATGAGAAGCATATCGTCTTTTTCCAGTTCTGCTCTGGTACAGGACTGTATGGCAATGGTGGTTGGCTCAATCATAACCGCATCCCGATCTGATATGGAATCAGGCAGAATATAGCAGTCAGCTTCCGGCACCGCGATAAACTCACGATAGCCTCCGTCAATATGAACGCCCCTTACCTTTAAATGATCACAGACATTGCCTCTTCCCTTACTGCATGGATAGCAGTGTCCGCAGCTGGTAACCTGGTTAACAATTACACGGTCACCCACTTTTAATTTCTGAGCAGAGGCGCCGGTCTCTGCCACTACGCCCACCATCTCATGTCCGATAATTCTTGGATAGGTTGCTGCTGCGTTGGTTCCGTGGTAGATACCAACATCTGAGCCGCAGATTCCGGCAGCTGTCATTTTTACAATCACATTGTTTTCTTCATCAAGAACAGGTTTTTCTATCTCAATTACCTTTAATTCTCCCGGTTTTACAATCTGTACCGCTTTCATATGATTCATCTCCTTTATGTCTTAGCGTACCTCCAGATATTTGGAAAGAATCTCATCCATTTCCTCTTTCCGGCTTTCTGTTAATGGCAGCATGGGCTTTCTTACTTCACCGGCTGGTATTCCCTGATTGGATACGATGTACTTTAAGTTTGCACAGAGGCCGTTTTTCAAAAGCACATCCAAAATGTTGTTGGATTTGGTCTGAAGAGCTCTGGCTTCTTCCTCTTTTCCTTCCAGGTACAATTCCATGATCCGTTTGAACTGGGGCAGCATGAAGTTGAAGCTGCTTCCAATAAATCCATCACAGCCAAACGCAAGAAATGCCACCATGGAGCTTTCAAAACCTCCGTAACAGATGATATCGGAATTTATGTTTTTGATCCGTTCCATCTGTAGAAGATTTAAATTGGTGTGCTTGATTGCTCCAATTGCTCCGGATTTTATAAGTTCTCTGGTCTCCGGATTATTTAGATCCAGCTCCCTGTGAGTGCTTGATGGGATATTATAGTAGAGGACGGATTCCCCCACTGCCTGGGCAATATCGTAATAGTATCCTGCAATTTCCTTCTCCGAAAATCCAAAATACAAAGGCGGTGTTGCCGCAATGCCGCGAATTCCAAGTTCCTTTGCTTTCTTTGCGTAAAAAATGGCTTCCTCAGTGCTGATGGCACCTACATGTGCATAGAGATCGCATCGGTCTTTTAACTCCGATGCCAGTTCAAACGAACGGATCCGCTCTTTACTGGTTAACAGAAAGCACTCACCGGAGCTTCCTCCGATAAAGAAGCCGTCTGCACCTTCTGTAAGGTTTCTTTCCCAAAGCTGTCTGGCTGAAGTTTCGTTGATTTTACCCTGTCTGTCAAATGGTGTTATTGAAGCAACAATTAATTTTTTCATGTTAGTATGTCCCCCTGACATTTAAATGAACCCCATATTGTCCCGGTCTGATGCCGGAATGAAATAAAAAACGGGTGTCTCAAAAAGCAGATAGCAGGATACAATCACTCCTGTACCGGAATTATTCCAGATACCTGATATTGCTGTATTCATTCACACTGACTCTTTGGGACACCCTCCCTTCTCTTGAGCAAATTACCGCTGTTTTCCTTCCAAAGCATGTACCATTTCCACTACAAACTCGTGGGTCGGAACAGGTATCCCGCATTTACCAGCTGCTCTTACAACGGAACCGCTGATCATATCCACCTCAGTTTTCCGTCCATTCTGTATATCAGCACGAATTGAGGTACATCCATTTGGTGACATTTCTGATGTCTTTTTTACTTTTTCTATTATTTCCTCTGCATCTGCTTCCAGTCCCAGACCATGAGCCACAGCCACCGCTTCGCGGATCAGTCGGACTGTCATATTCCAGGCATGTTCATTGGCAGCAATGTATCCCATGTCTACCTGTAAAATACCAGTAACTGCACTTAAGGAAACATTGGTAAACAGTTTATTCCAGATCAGCTGCTGGATATTGGAATGAATCTTCACGGAAAAACCGGAGCATTCAAATTCCTCTTTCAACCTGGGCAGAAATCCATGACTATCTTCTGTGAGCATTCCCACATTGGTATTCCCGGTTCCGCCTCTCCTGATAAATCCAGGACCCAGAACTGCTCCGTTATCTTCTGTTGTGCCAATAATAATGTGATCCGTAGGAGCAAATTCTTCCAGAATGTCTTCATGACCGGAGCCATTTTGCAGTGTCATT
Source organism: Lacrimispora sp. (assembly GCF_031982545.1). GTDB lineage: Bacteria > Bacillota > Clostridia > Lachnospirales > Lachnospiraceae > Lacrimispora. The sequence continues at coordinate 281,287 of NZ_DALYXB010000006.1, read as the reverse complement.
AAATAGGTATCTTTTCCGATCAGGTTCTTACCTGATACAAGTGCATCCCTGGAGTACAGAGATTTCACGAAAAGAAGTACCAGATCCATGACTGGAAGGCCTTCTGCAGAAGTAACTGCATTGGGCTGGTATACGTTTTCTTCCCCATTCTCCTGAAGTCTGATTCCTTCCTTCTGGATATGTTCTACGATGGCAGGGGAAGTATCGATCAGATAAACTTCATGCTTTTGGGACAAATGACCGCCATAGATGGAACCCATGGCTCCAGCCCCGATTACTGCAATTTTCATATCCATTCACCTTCCGTTATCTGGAAAACTCTGCAATACCCTCAATGGCATAAGCACGAATCGGGCAGGAATCAAGACCTTTGATCGGGATTGGTGTATAGGACATGAAGAAGGTGTCCGTTGTCAGCTCCTCTAAATTCTTAAGCACTTCTAAGAACACTACATCAACTTCCATTAAAACATCATGGAATGCAGAAACATCGGTGTTGTTGCTTTCGATGGAAACACCGTCGCCGAATCCCACACATTTCACTTTCTTCTCTTTCAGCCACTCAGCTGTTTCACGGCAGATAAAAAGTCTCTTATCTTCCTCTGTGTTGGAAGCTGGAGTAAATGGAGGCAGCTTATACTGGGAATCCAAAATAACGATATCGCCTTCTTTAATGCGGTCGCCGCAGGCTTTCTCTAAATCTTCTGCCTTAATTTTCCCGTTGGGCTCCATGTGGGTAATACTTACGTAAATAGCACGTCCCATAAATGTGCTGATTGGAAGGCCCTGAACATCAGTCCAGTTATCATTGTGATGATACGGACATTCTACATGGGTTCCTAAATGGCTGGTTAAATCCATGATGGTATGAAAATCCGGAATTGGGCCGCCTGTGTTAAAACGGAATAAATGGCACCGTCTTGATTCGGTAGCCGGATCCAGCTGCTTTGTTAAATCGATTACTCTTAAACCATTTCCTAATTGTGATACGCTCATTTGATTTTCCTCCTGCGAGATAAAATATTATTTTTCTTACTGCTACTATTATACCTGTATACCGGTATACCGGTCAATCATTTTTTGTTGACTTGTGAAATTTTCTAGGGTATGATAGGCTAAAACCCATGAAAGGAGTTTTTCATGTACGATAGCGGTTCCCTGCAGTCACAGGCTTATAATACCATCAAAGAACAGATTTTATCCAAATCACTGGACTCCGATCTCTTATATTCAGAGACCAGACTTGCAAAAGAACTTGGAATTTCACGGACTCCCCTTCGGGAAGCTCTCCAGTGCCTTTCCCAGGATGGCTACATCACCATCATTCCCAGCCGGGGATTTAAGATTCGCCGTCTTGATAAAGAAACCATGCGTGAATCCATCGAAGTCCGCTGTGCCATTGAAGGTTTCTGCGTTCATCTCGCTGCTTCTTTAAGAGGAGACGGGCGGTTTACAACTCTTCTTAAGGATATGGAAGAATCTCTTAAGAGACAAAAGGCCGCACTGACTTCAGACAACTTCCCAGCCTCATTTACGGAGGAGGACCATAAATTTCATATGCTTCTGGTCCATTTCGCCAGGAACAGTGAATTTGACCACTTATTCCAGCGCCTCCTTTATATGATCCATCTGACCACAGCCAATGCCCTTACTGTTACAGGACGGACACAGGCCACGTTAGAGGAGCACGAAAATTTTTATCAGCAATTAAAGGACGGAAATACCGATCAGGCTTATCAGGTTCTGATTGCTCATTTAATGATGCCTCTTGACATGAATTTAATCTGATTAAGCCAGCTGCTACAGAGCCACCTTTACTACTACTTTTTTGACCTGGCAGGGTACTCCTGCCACGCAGCGGGGCTTATGCGCATCCTCAGGTGCAACGATGATTAAGTCTCCCTCTTCCAGAAGTACACTGCCGCTCAGTCCCGGTTCTTCATAAAAGATTAAGTCGTTCTCTTCCCGGCGTTCCTTTACAGTGAGTCCTTCCCGTTTGCAGATACCAAACTGCTCCCTGCCGGAAACTACGTACTGGATATCGAAGAACTTTTCGTGAGTTTCAAATGAAGCCTCATCTGGAGAAATTGTGGTGTACTCCTGAACATTTGCCACAACCTGGTCACCAGCAACTATATAGCTTCCCGGCTGAAGGGATGCGATATCCGTGGTTCTCAGCCATTCATAGGCCTTTGTAAATTTTTCTTCCAGATAATTATATTTCTCTGCAACTGTGATATTAGAAAACTGCATAATCTTCTCCTCTTTTCGCCTAACTGGGCCGTGTTTTATTTGCTTGCAATATCTTTTGTATCTAAGTTTCCCTCAGAGATGGCGACAATCTGATTCCAGATCAGTTCATCCACATTGACTCCGTTTTCCATACTTTGCTTTCTTGTTTCTATGGTACGCTCGCCTGGACAGGTAACTTTGCCGCCCTCTTTTTCCGGATGGCTGGCATCTGCAGCTGCTACTCTCTTGTTTAACATTTCCTGAATTTCTTCCCTGGTGCCGAACAGATAAGGATCATAGGCAATGAAGATCTGACAGCAGCCGGTACAGCTTCCTCTTCCTTCTTCATCCAGGTTCAGACCGCTTTTTCCGTTAGCCATAAGAGCAGCCGCCAGATCCAGTGCGATGGCCATGGAGCTTCCCTTCCAGTAACCGGTAGGAAGAATACGCCTGCTTTCCTCAATTGCACCTGGATCATCGGTTAAATTGCCTTCTTTATCAAATCCGCCGGGGAAAGGCAGCTTTTTGCCTGCAAGGCGGTATACTCCAAGTTTTCCATACGCATACTGGCTCATTGCCATATCAAGAACAATCGGACCATCTTCTCTTGGAATAGCGATGCAGAACGGATTATTTCCTACGCTCGGTTCATCACTTCCCCAAAGCGGCATACAGCTCTCCGTATTAATCCAGCTCATTCCCATAAATCCTGCTTCTGCCATTCTCCATGCATAAGTGCCGCCACGCATCCAGTGAGTGGTATTCTTTAATGCAACACAGCCGATTCCGTGTTCTTTTGCAAGCTCCATGGCGCGGTCTGCACAGAAAAGAGCATTGGTGATGCCGATTCCCAGATGTCCGTCATAATTTTCTACTGCACCCTTACCACCGATTAATTCCGGCTCACCTTCCGGATCTACCAGACCGCCTGATACATACTCCACAAAACGTGGAACACGGTTTAAACCATGACTTTCCACACCGTCCGCACTGGACTGCGCGTGGATTTTTGCACAGATTTCCGCCTTTTCTTTGGAAAGTCCTGCCTGCAGCAGCGCCTTCTCTACGGTTTCTTTTACTTTTTCATAAGGAACTTTTATACTCATATCTTCTCCTTTTCTACTGCCTTTTTTTATACTGTCGTTTCTTCACCTACTGACGGTTCCTGTGGGGCTGGTCTGGGTTCTCTCTTTGCAGACTGCATCATCTCTTCATACAATCCGCTTGCCTCTTCCGGAGAATAGCCGTAAACCAGAAACACATCCATCAGATAGGGAGAATAACTGATCTTCATAATTTCCTGGGCAAATCCCATTGCTGCAATTTCACTAAAAGCAATTACATTAGAATCGTTATGAATGAATCCCAGAGACCAGAGTCTTATCTTCTCCGTTTTAGTAAAAATCTCACGCTTATATCGTTCTTCTACAAAATGAAAGAGTTCATGGGCCAATAAAAGTCTGCTTACATCAAGCCCTTCTGTCAGAACCTGAGTTACCTCCGGTTTCAAAAACAGTCTGGCAGCTTTGTTGACCGCATCCATATAAATACAGATCTTGTCAGGCACCCGGAATTCCGCAAACAGCACACGGTCCGTCTTTTCCGGAAATTCCGGATAAGAAACGTTCATTCCCATGGCTTTTGCCAGTTCCCTGGGATCCTGGGTTCCATATTCTCTGCATACAATACCGGCATACTCTTTTCCGCATGCAAGGCTCTTTTCCATCCATTCCCTGCGCTGATCATCATTAAATTTTCCGTTCAGGGGCTCTCTGGAAAATGCATAGCCATACCATTCCCATGGTTCTATCTCTGCAAGGTCAGAAAGCATGACCCCGATGGGGCGGATTGGAAAATGGGGGCGCTCATATCTTTGCTGGCTTGGTCTGCCTAAAAGCCCCGCCCCAATGGGTTTTAAGGCTTCCCTGAATTCTTCTTTTGTCATAATTTTTAACTTTCTCTAACGGATGCGATAATCAGGACTTCCTCTTCCGGCTCCCGATCACCCAGATCCAGACTCATTAACAGCATGACCTGTTCTAAATCCACAGCGCTGTAATCACTGACTCTTGGTCCTACGCAGACATAAAAGTCCGGGCGCAGTACGGTATCTGTTTTAAAGACTGCATTTTCATTCCAGATTTTTTCAACGGTTTCCTCATAATTCTTAATATGGCATTTCTCAACAACTCCATCAGAACACTGTACCTTGATAAAACCTTTCTTATCCACGATCCTAAGGGGTGATTTTCCTTCTCTGCTGCCCTGGTATACAAAGAATTTATCGGTCTTATCCGCCAGTCTGATATCGGAAACTTTTGGACCAAAATCTTCTTCTGCCAGTTTTCGCGCTTCTGGTTCATCGCATTCTTTTAACAGATCGGTTGTCTTAACTTCTGTGGAACCGGTAGCAATGGCGGTAACCTTACCGGTCTGATTATCAATTTCAATGTGGATTTCCACTGTATCTGGAGAAGCACCGGAACTAACTGCAAGGTCTGCCGCTTCTTTCTTTAAATCTCTGATGTCTTCCTGGCTTGGATTTGGAATCACACGCTCTACCACATCACGAACCATGGATAACGCTACACCAATGGAGGAAATTACTTCCGCATTCTCTGGAATGCTGAACTGAAGTCCCATCTTTTCTGCGCAGTAAGGTACTAAGGAAGCAGCTCCGCCTCCGCAGCCAACCAGTCTCATGCTGTCATGATCCAGCTTATATTTATCTGCCAGAGCGTTGATACAGGCACTTACCTTTTCGTAATCCTTATCAAGAATCTGAGTAGCAAGTTCTTCCACTGTAATGCCAAGTTTATCTGCCACCGGCTTCATTGCCTTGCGGGCAGATGCCGCATTGCCGTGTGCAAAATACTTCTCGTCAATTAATCCAAGAACATTGGCTGCATCTGTGTTTGTAAAACAGATTTTCTTTCCATTCTTTAAACGAAGGGTTACATAGTCAGCAGGATCTCCCGGCTTTGGACTTACCAGTTCAATCTGGGGATCTTCAATTTCTTCTTCCGGTAAAAAGCATGCATACTCGCAGCCTGCAATATGAGCAGAACGGGGACCTACGTCAACCACAGCTTTATCACCGATACGAACCATGGATCCGCCTGCACAGCCTAAAATTCTTACGTCAAGAGAGTTAATAAAGGTATCATGACCACCGATTTTAGCATAATCCACGCCTGGACGGCCATTTTTAATAACACCGATATTGGTAGTAGTTCCTCCTACCTCAAAGTAGATGGCATTGGAAGCACGAAGATACATTAAAGATCCCATAACAGAAGCAGCCGGACCTGAAAGAGCAGTAAGAATGGGACGCTTCCGCATCTCACTAATTTCCATAACACCTCCGTCACCTCTCATGATCATTAACGGAACAGTAATTCCTGCTGCACGAACCGAACTTTCTGTTGCATTCGCAGTGGACATCATCTTTGGAAGTATGGAAGCATTAATTGCAGCCGTACGGGTACGGCGGGTCAGACCATACAGTTTTGTAATATCAGAAGCCATTGTTACCGGCACATTTTTCTTCTTTGCGCAGTCGTGGATAAGAAGTTCCTCATCCATGCTGTCTACACCAAATGCCATGGAAGCCACCACTACCTTTGCTCCCTGGTCCAGGAGTTCGCTGATATTCTGATTAATGACATCTTCAGTCAGCATTTTTTTCTTAATAAACGTATTGTAAACCTTAATCATACGTCCTACTTTTTCATCCAGCACAATATCTTTCAGCGCCAGCTGACGTTTTGCCAGAAAACCTTCCAGACCGCCTCCGGCAACGCCTACTACACCGACCGTAGCAACGTCGCCTTCGATAAATGCATTGGTCGCCTGAGTGGTTGAATGGGCTACGAAAACTACATCTTCCGGTGAAATATTACTTTCCCGCATACAGTTTCTAAAACTCTGTACAACACCGGCAGCAACGCCATCTTTGTCATCATGTGTGGTCTTCACTTCATTTTTCCCGATAATTTCATGGGTTTCATTGTCCATGGCTACGCATTTGGTATATGTTCCGCCTACGTCAATGCCCATTCGGACTGCTCTGTGTTCACGCTCTGCCATTGTATTCCATTCCTTTCCAGATAAATAAATCAAATTTTACAAACAAGATTTTCATGTACTGCTCCTCAATTACATTTTGTTGAAAAGCGTCCGGGTGCGCAGGGGGCGCGCCCGGACAGGGGTTATCTTTTGGGTTTTGAGAGTTTGTCTCCTTGTCCGAGACTATTATTAAGACAGGAACCAAGCAGCGCCAAGTCCACCTAACATGATGAATGTAGCCACATACTGCAGTATTCCGGCAAAATATGCATTGGGTATGGAGAGCTTTAAGAAGTCACGTGATTCAACCTTCGAATAAGCAAGTCCCCATGCAACCCATGACTGAGTAATACAGCTTCCGATATTAACGGTAATGGTCGGAATTGCAAATACCGCATAGAGGAATGGAACTGAGAAAGATGCAACGTTGGAAAGTACACCAAGTGTTGCTGCGCCACAGCCTACTAAGGTCATCGGTCCACGGAACAGACCCATGCAAAGAAGAACTGCAAATACAATACAAACAACGATTTCGCTTCTTGGCATTACATTACCAAGGATCACCTTGAAGTAAGGAGAAGCAAGGGCTGCAACTGAGTTAAACATAGGAAGGGTAAGAAGGAATCCTACCAGAGGAGCGGTATCAACCACGCCGTCATAATAAAGTTTATTAACAAGCTGACAGTTCTCTTTGAAGCTTCCTTTCATTCTTCCGCACAGGAACAGTGCCAGGAAACCCGCAATTACGAAGCCTCCGATTACGGAGAAGTCCAGCCAGATTTTTAATACAACCGGAACAACAGGAAGGAGCAGGGTATAAAACGGTGCATTCTTCTGTTCGGAAGCAGCTCCTCTTGTCTGAGCAGCCCAGGCATGAACGGTCTTGGCACGCTTTAAATAGAAAGCAGCCAGAAGAGTGGTGATAACCAGCATAATAACAAGAGCAGCATAACCCCAGTGAGCAGCATACCAGCCCAGTGTGAAATCAGGCATCTCATCAGGTTTTAAGAAAAATGCACGATACTGTGTGAAGTTTACCGGATTAATATAAATACCTGCTGCAACGGATCCCATAAATGTAAACAGAGCCACTGATTTTGGAATACCCAGAGACATAAGAATCGGAAGTACGATAACACCGATTGCAATTACGGGGCCTGCACCTGTCATGGCAGTAAAAATCAAAGCTGTTACTATATTTAAAAGTGCTACTGTTACAAATGGCTTGTCTCCGCCTAACTCAACTGTCTTGCGGATCAGGGTAGATGCAATTCCGGTATCCATAAGTACACGGCCAAACCATGCACCCCAGCATACATTAACCAGAGTTGTTCCCCAGCCTTCAGGTGCTGACTGATAAATCTTATTTAAGGCAGCAATCAGAGTGTTGTCTTTTCCAAACTGTAAAATCGGATTGGAAACAAGAAATGACTCGCTTACAAACAGTGTTCCTCCAAGCGGAAGAATGGTCCAAAGAAGAGTAATCAGCAAGAAGCCGATCATCAGGTTATGGCCTTTGATACAGTAATACGCCAAACCAAAGAATGAAATTAATAAAATAATACCAATAATGTACTCCACAATAATACCTCCTATAACTTTTTATTCCCCATACTGCTGATAATAGTTAACCGGTCTGCCAATTAGCAGCCTATTCTCAAAACCTGGATTCCCCGCTCCTTTCCTCTCATATGATATTTCTATTTCTAACCGGGCCGGCTTCCTATGCCTGTCCGGAAAAGAACTGTGGATAAATATCCCGAAGTGTGCCTGCATTCCATAAAATCGTATTAAAATGATTGGCACAGATCAGGCTGGCTGCTTCCGCATCCTTTCTCCTTAAATTATCAAGGAGAAGCCGCCCTTCTACTAAAACATGTTCCCAACTGGTCAGGGAAGACATATCAATGCGGTAGTTGAATGTAGTAAATTGAAGATAGTTTAAGCGCAGCAGATCTGAGTCAATGGTTCTAAATACCTCCCAGGTATATTCCCGACCGCAAAAAGCGGAAAGAAGATAATGTACCTGCTGCTCTATCACCAGAAATTCCAGGGGATTTTCTTTATTTATCTCCAATTTCTGTCGATTTAAAACCTCTTCCAGCTGTTCAAATTGATTATCAGTTAATCCTTTGCGGCAAATCTCCTCAATCATGGCCTGTTCCAATACAGTATGTGAAAAAACAACCTGTCTGATCCGTTCTAAATCAAGTAAAGTTACTTCCGTACCGCGCTGCGGATAGACTACAATGTATCCTTCTTCAACCAGCTTTGATAGTGCATCTCTAACCATGGTCCGGCTGGCATTCATCTGACTGGATAATGTATTTTCACTGAGCCGTTCTCCCGGTTTGATGGTCAGATTCAGTATCTGCACCCTCAGTTGATTATAGATATCATTTCTCTGGTTTCCTTTTTCTGCTTCCAATTCTGGCATTTTTATTCTCCTTACTATCAACGGAAATGAAATGCATACAAGTGATTTGTTAAGATTGCATATCAGTATCCCGCCAAATGCATATCAGTTAGCATTTGCCACTTTGCAGTGGTCTTCCTTTTTGTAAAATATAACACATCTATTTTTGAAAATCAACTATATTTTTCATATTTTATACAGTGTTCCATAGTTTTTCTTCAATATCGACGTGTTTTTGCACAACACTTTTTTTAAAATCTCTTGTTTTTACCCTTATCAAGATTGCATACAAGTTGATTTTTCTTGATTTTCGAGCATGGCTAGTTAATTTCAAATTAAAAAACAGACTTTGACATTGTATTGAAACTGTCAAAGTCTGTTTCTCATATCTTTTTTAGGTTGCCTTATTCACCTGTCCTATTAGGCAAAACACACGTTACACTTCTTCGATTTCTCTGATTTTCCGATACAGGGTAGATCTTGAAATCCCCAGGATATCCGCAATATCCGTTTTTGAATACCCCCGCTCCAGCATGGTTTTTATCTGTTCCTTTGACATTTCCTCCAGCCCGCTGTAACCAGGTTCGTTTTCAGGAAGAAGATTCTTTTCCCTTAATTCCTCCACGGTCACTCTGCCAGAGAACTCTGCCGCAATCCGTTCAAGAATAATCTCCATACTGTGTTTTCCAATCTCAGTAAAATGATTTCTTAAATATGTGAGCAGCTCAGCAGACAGCTCCACGCCTTTATTATCATAAAGCCTCCTGTAATAATTAAGACCCGAAGTTACATAACTGCGGAATTTTACCATATCTTTTTCCATTCCTTCAAAGCTGATCTTATAGCGGGCAATAAGGCGGTATAATTCAGGGGAAAACAGCTGCTGTTCCACCAGAGATTCCAGTTCTCTGTCAACGCAGAATAAAAACCTGACATTAGAACGTACCGATTTATCACGGGTTTTAAATTTGCCAGTCTTCATAAAATCAGCAATATAATGCTGAATATACAAAGGCATTTTTTCCGGCTGGACAATTACCACCGTACAACCGTCCGCATTTTTTAAGACTCCGTACTCGTCCATCATATAGATTTCAAATAAATCCCTGTAAAGGTTATCGGAATAAACCACATACAGATCATGAAGATTTCGCTCCGACGTGTTAAATACCGCTTTGGCAAGAAGAAGGTTTAACTCGTTATCCGAACTCTGAATCAGTAAATTATGGTTTGTTTTCGCCATTTCCCTTGCCATTTGAAGTTCTTGGGCTGAAAAGTACTTTTTAAGCCAGTCAAACGTCACCAGGGAGCCCTGTTCCGATATGTTAATCCGTTTTACAAAATCACTCTGCGGTTTAAAATAAAACAAAGTCCCGTATTCCGTATCGCTTAAATAAATCTTTTTACTGGAAACCACGCCATGAAACAGATGGCTTTTCATCTCAAAAGTCAGCCGTTCATTGCTGATATCCTCGTGGTTTTTAAAATAATCCTCTATCAATTGAAACGGAAACAGTTCCTTCATGTTGCTTCCCAGCATGTCCTTATCCAGATGTATCACATCGCAGAAACGCTTGTTAACATGAATAATATTTCCGAAATAGTCAGTGTAAATAACCGCCTCAAACATCTTGTCTATAATGGCCTCAATCTCTTTTAAACGGTTTTCCAATCGGATGGTTCTTGTTTCATTTTCTATCTTTCCGGAAATAAGCTCCGCAAAATTCTCCAGAAATGAAACGGTTGAATCCAGACTTTCAAATAAAAACTTGGCTCTGTGTCTGGTTAAAATAAGAGCAAGGGCACCCACTGCCTGATTGTCAACCCTTATGGGTACTCCCACAAAACTGCTCATCTTACATTCCCGGTACTGATCGCATTTGCGGCAGCCGGCAAGACGTGATTTATCTTCCACAATCACATTTCTGTTTTCAATTAATATGGTGGATATGATGGTGCCGATCCTGATATCGGTATAAAGATTTAAGTATTTAAAGGAACTTCCCACTATGTTCATATTGGTATCTATAATCAGTATGTCTGTATCAAGCGTATCAGAAATAATTCTTGCCAAATGATTGGTATAACCTCCTATTAATCCCAACAGGCTTTTCTCCATCCCCGCACCTCACAAATATTCTTTTATAAACGCCAAACAGGGATGCTGTATTCGTACAACAACCCTTTTGGTGAAACAGTCTGATTCTGTTTATTAATCCTGGTTCTTATTAAAGGTTACCTCACAGATGGAGTCACCCTTTGCAATGGTTTTTCCCAGATGGAAGGTGAAATCCTCAAACTGGGAGCAGATTCCCCGGTCTCCATCCATGGCAATTTCACACATCTCTGCAATCAGTTCCTCATCATCGGTCAGCTTTCTCCACGCAGCTACAAGCGGGCAGTGATGAAAAGTAATTTCCAGCTTGTCATCGGTGCATTCTGTATCCATCTCAAAGATGTTTCTTACATTGTCACTGACAAATTCCTCCTCAAAAGCCTTTAAATCACTGGTCTTTGTATATTTGTTCTGACCATGGAAGCAGCCGCATTTCTTAATGGCATCATGGGCAAATTCACTGTCTAACCCTCTTTTCTTAGCCTCTGTGAACATATAGTAGAACCATGTGGCTCTGTGCTCAATTCCGTCCCGTAAATCCCTGATGTGCTGACCTCTGTCTTCCGGTGTGTTGCTGTACATAACTGTTCCTCCTTAGAAATTAATTTTTTCTTTTATGCAATTCATTAACGTTCCGATTTGATACGACATGGTAACTGCTCCCGGGTCCAGGTGTCCAAGCCCTTTATTGGCCTGATAAGTTGCTCTTCCTTTTACCGCTTCCATGCTTTTTGTATTGTCGGCGCCGCGGGCGGCTGCCTGTTTCACGGCTTCGCAGATTTCCAACTCACTTATCCCATCAGTAATCCCCTTCTTATATGCCATGACTGCCGGTGCAAGGCTGTCAATCATGGTTTTAAATCCTTCTTTTGCCTGCCCTCTGGACATAATCGCCTCCAGCATGGCTTCCAGGCTGTCACAAACTCCCTGGCTGTCCAATGTCTCTCTGCCCTTTACCGCTTTGGCTGCCGCCAGGTACGCAGATCCATAAAGCACTCCGGAGGAACCTCCGATTACCGCCATCATGGTCTTGCCAATCTCCTTAAATTCCTCACTGATGGGAAGCTGCCCCAGTTCCTCAGACTTCTCAACCAGTTTTTCAAAACCCATATTAATATTGGACCAGTGATCTCCGTCTCCAGTAGCCAGGTCAAGCTCTGTCACATAGTCTCCGTTTTCATGAATCAGTTCATATGCTTTCTTTATGTAATCCGCATAATCCTTACCCGTTAATTCAAATCCCATCTTTTCACCGCCTTATCGAATTTTTAAAGCCGGAGTATCACAGGGAGCGTCAAGAAGCTCCTTTAACTCGCCATCCAGCTTCATAAGGGTTAAAGAACAGCCAGTCATATCCAGTGCGGTCATATAATTTCCCACAAGTGTTTTATAAGCCCTGATATTCTTTTCTTCCAACAGCTTCTGAACTTCCATATTCAGGATATAGAGTTCCATCAGGGGAGTACCGCCAAGACCATTTACCAGCACAGCCACTTCACTTCCGGTATAATCATAGTCCTCAAGAATCTTCTCAAGCAGAATTTCAGCAGTCTCTTTTGCTGTTTTAACCTGGGTTCTTTCTACTCCCGGCTCTCCATGGATTCCCATACCAATCTCAATCTCGTTGTCTTCCAGAACGAATCCAGGTTTTCCAACTGCCGGAAGAATACAGGGGCTCATGGCCATTCCCATGCTTCTGATATTGGCAATGGCTTTTTCGGCCACTGCTTTCACCTCTTTTAAATTACCGCCGAGCTCTGCTTTTGCCCCTGCAATTTTATGGACAAATACGGTGCCTGCGATGCCCCTCCTTCCTGTGGAATAGGTACTGTCTGGAACAGCCACATCATCCTTAACAACTACGCTTTCCACCTGAATATCCTCTGCCTCTGCAAGATCAGAGGCAAGTCCGAAGTTCATAATGTCTCCGGAATAATTCTTAATAATTAAAAGAACTCCTTTTCCAGAATTCATTCGGTTTATGGCATCGCCAATCCGGTCAGGACTGGGGGAGGAAAATACATTTCCCGATACAGCCGCATCAAGCATGCCTTTTCCCACATAACCCGCGTGAGCCGGTTCATGTCCAGCCCCGCCTCCGGAGATAACCGCCACTTTATCTGCTTTCTCTATCCGGGATATTACTTCATATCCCGGAGTATACAAAAGTTCCGGATGGGCAAGTTCCATTCCGCGAAGCGCTTCCCCTACTACGTCCATGGGTTTGTTAATAATCTTTTTCATGGTACCTCCTTTAACCTAAGCCTAAATATGCTTTTTTAATTCTGGGATCATTTGCAATTTCTCTGGCATCACCCGACATGGTGACTTTCCCATTTTCCAGTACATATGCCCTGTTTGAGGCGCTTAAAGCCATGTTGGCATTCTGTTCAATGAGAAGAATCGTTACGCCCTGCCTGTTAATCTCTTTTATCAGATCAAAAATCAGCAGCACAAAGTTTGGTGCCAGGCCAAGTGACGGTTCATCTAACAACAATAGCTCCGGTCCGCACATTAACGCCCTTCCAATCGCAAGCATCTGCTGCTCTCCTCCGGAGAGAGTACCTGCCGACTGCCTGATTCGTTCCTTCAGCCTGGGAAATATCTGGTACACACGCTCGTAGCTGTCAGCAATCTTTTTCTTGTCGTTTACCGTATAAGCGCCAAGGCGGAGATTTTCCTCCACTGTAAGGGCAGGAAATACCTCTCTGCCTTCCGGCGAAATGCTGATTCCCAGCTTAGTCATTGTATGAGGCGGGCTGTTGGTAATCTCCTTGCCCATAAATTCAACCCTGCCTCCGGATGATCTTGCAATTCCCACAATGGTATTTAACAGGGTGGACTTCCCAGCTCCGTTGCTGCCGATTAAAGAGACGACTTCCCCTTTGCCAATCTCCATATCCACGCCTTTGAGAGCATGTATGGGACCGTAATGAGTATTTAAATCAGTTATCTTCAGCATCCTTATGCACCCCTCCCAAATAAGCTTCAATGACTCGTTCATTGTTTGCAATTTCCACAGGAAGCCCCTGGGCAATTGGTTTGCCGTGATCAATTACATATATCCGGTCTGAGATGTTCATAACCACACTCATATCGTGTTCAATGAGGAGTACGGTATATCCCTTCTGCTTTAAGGACCGGATAAAATACATCAGCTCCTCTGATTCCTTCGGATTCATTCCCGCTGCCGGTTCATCTAACAGAAGCAGCCCTGCACCGGTAGCAATTGCCCTGGCAATTTCCAGTTTCCTCTGGTCTCCATAAGGCAGATTGGAGGCATAGTCATCTTTTCTGTGCTCCAGACCCACGGATTTAAGAAGTTCAATTGCCTGCAGCACCTTTTCATCCTCTTCCCTGCGGTATCTTGCCGTACGGAAGGTGGAATCAAGAAAACTGTAAGAAGTCTTTATATGCGCGCCAATCAGTACGTTTTCGATTACCCTCATATCCTGAAACAACCGGATATTCTGGAAGGTCCGGGACATTCCCGCCATAACAATATGTTTGGGTTTTTTATTCTGTATCTCTTCTCCGTTAAATACAATCGTCCCTTCATCTACCTGGTACACACCCGTCAGCATATTAAAAACCGTGGTTTTTCCTGCACCGTTGGGGCCGATAATCGAAACCACTTCCCCTTTATTTATCTCAAAGCTTACCTGCTCTACCGCAACAATACCGCCGAATCTTTTGGTAATTCCTTTCACGGATAAATATGCATTGTCAGCCATTGTCTCCCGCCTCCTCTGTCTCCGCCGTTTTAAGCCGTTCCATGACCTGTCTGGATAATTTATATGGAAGCTGTGATTTCCAGCCAAGAATACCCTGAGGTCTGAATCGCATCATTACCACCAGAATCACGCCGTATAAAACAAAACGGTAAACCATTAAAAATCTGGACACCTCCGGAAGAGCAATTAAAATGGCTGCTCCCAGAAACATCCCCCGTATTGTTCCCATTCCGCCCAGAATCACAATGGAAAGAATCAGCGTGGATACCTCAAAGTTAAAGGTATTAGGATCTACATATCCGATTAGAGTGGCATATAGAGCACCAGCAGCGGCGCAAATGCAGGCTGACAGTACAAATGCCAGGATTTTATAGTAGGTAACATTAATTCCCATCATTACGCTTGCAAGCTCGTCTCCCTTTATTGCCTGCAGCGCCCTTCCTGTTTTTGATTTAACAAGAACCAGGCAGAAGACAGTGCAGACAACCAGAATGATCATAACCAGATAGTACAGACCGTGATTTGCGATGGTAAGCTTCATGCCGAAAACGGCAGGCTTTGGAATATTTTTTACGCCCAGTGTTCCGTTAGTTACAGGAGACCAGTTCATTGCAATCATTTTTATAATTTCGCCAAACCCCAATGTCACAATGGAAAGATAGGTTCCAGTAAGCCGGAGAGTCGGAAGTCCCAGAAGAATTCCCACAAGTCCTGCCACCACCATACCAAGTAGCATGGAAGGAAAGAAGCTTAAGCCAAGTTTGACTGCACAAAGGGAGGCCGTATAGGCTCCAATTGCAACGAACCCCGCATGTCCCAAGGATACCAGACCGGTATAGCCGGTAAGTATATTAAGTCCAAGACCGAACATGGCATAGACTGCCATCTTTACAATTACAGTCAGAAAATACTGGTTGTTTACGCCTTTTGGCAGCAGACAGAGAAATGCGGCCAGCAAAATAAGAAGCAGCTTTTGATTCTTGCTTATAAAGCTTTCAAACTGATATAAAAAGCTGTGTTTTTCCATTCTTGTACTTGTCATACTTTATACCTTCGTGATCCCTTTCTTTCCGAACAACCCATTAGGTCTGACGATCAGAACAATAATTAATATGATAAATGCCATGGAATCCCGATAGGTGGATCCTAAAACAGTGGCTGCCATAGACTCAGACACTCCCACTATCAGCCCGCCAATAATTGCACCAGGTAAACTTCCAATACCGCCAAGCACAGCCGCAGCAAATGCTTTTAAACCTGCCATAAATCCCATATTCGGGTAAACAATCTGATAATAGCTGCCTACCAGAGAACCGGCGATGGATGCGGATATTCCGCTTAAGAAAAAAGTAAATGAGATAACAAAGTTAACGTTAATTCCCATCAGGTTTGCAGCTTTTGGATTCTGTTCCGCCGCTCTCATTGCCAGCCCGATTTTTGTATAAAATACTATTCCAACCAGAAGCAGCATGAGAATCAGGGATACCGCAAACATGCCGATCTGCGTGGAGGAAACAACAATTTTCCCAATCTGGAGAGTTCCGAAATCGAACAGGGGCGGAAACGCCCGTTTTTCACTTCCAAATGCTACAATCAGAAGATTTGTCACAATATTGGAGATTCCAATGGTTGTAATTAAAGATGCAATGGGTATGGATTTCTTTTTTCTTAAAGGTTCCAGAGCAAGCTTATCAATTGCTACTCCAAGGACACCTGTAAGCACCATACTGGCGATTAAGCCAGGAATTACGCCAAACCGGAGACCAATGAAAACCATTGCCATCTGAGCTCCGAAAGCATAGACGGAACCGTGGGAAAAATTGACCAGCCGGAGTATACCAAACACCAGGGAATATCCTACCGCAATCAGGGCATATCCCATTCCCAAAGCCAGTCCATTAAATATCTGTTGTGCAATCATGGCTTCACCTTTCTGCGGGAACAGCGCCTGGCTATTCCCGCCGCTTAATCTAGTTCATCTTGACAAATTTTCCATCTTTAATTGTAACTTTGTTAAACTGCTTATCAACATCACCCTGTTCGTCAAACTTAATACTTCCGGTTACTCCTTTGTAGGTGATCTCATTTAACTTGTCTCTCACTTTTTCTGAATCCGTGGTACCGGCTTCCTTTATGGCGGTGAGGAGAATTCCTACTGAATCATAGGCCTGTGAGGTCAGGGCAGAGGGTGAATTTCCATAGACTTTTTTATATTCATCCACATAAGCCTTTACATCTGCATCATCCGATTCCGAGAAGAAAATAACCGGAAAGCATACACCTTCCACTGCCTGGCCTCCCAGCTGAATCAGCTGCTGGCTGTAAGCGTTGGAAAATCCAACGATGGAAATATCCGGATTAATATTTTTATACTGTTTGGCTACCGGTGCTACCAGATTATACATTCCACAGCAGATTACCACATCCGCTCCCGCTTCATTCAGCTTTGTAATTGCCGGTGTATAATCATCAGATCCTTCCATTACTTCCTCATGGGCTACCACTTTTACATTGGGATCATTTAATCCAGTAATCAGATCTTTGATAATTCCGGATGTATTGGTTCCCCAGTCAGTCATAATGGATATAATACCGATATTTTTCTTTTTCAGATCATGAACAGCAATATCCACAGAGGCTGCACCTTCTTTTGATATGACTGTATTATTTCTGAAAATATAATTACCGATCTTAGAATAATCCGGGTGAGAAGCAGACGGTGAAATCTCAATAATCTTATTTTCCTGGTAAATAGGAGCTGCAGTCATACATACCCCAGATGAGAAATGGCCGATTACGCCGCTGATATCTCCATCGGATACAATTTTCTGTGCAATGGTAGTTGCTTCCTCTGATGTATTCTTATCATCATAAGGTACGATTTCAATCTGTTTGCCCAGAACCCCTCCCTGAGCATTCCACTGATCTGCCATTAATTTGGCTGCATTGGTAAAGCCAATTCCATATTCTGAATTATCTCCAGTCATTGGACCGGCTACTGCAATCTTGACCGTTCCTTCTCCGCCTGTTGCGCTGGTCCCTTCCGTCTTCGCCCCGGAAGTATTCTTTGCTCCTTCTGAACTCTGTCCATTCCCCTGTGCACAGCCTGAAAGTAACCCCGCAAGTGCCATCATTGCCAATGAATACCTGATAAACCCCTTTTTCATAACTGAAACTACCTTCCTTTCCTTATCTGAGTTATTGTCTTAACTCTGAACCATAATGTTTAAAATGACCTCGTCTGTCTCCTTCATCCCTTCCCTTGCCAGTGTGATTACCCCTTCCACTGTCTTCTGGATATCTTCCTTTACAATCCCGTCTCCCGGTAGAAAAACGTGACCATTCATGGATAAATAGCTGCCCATAATTGCCGCATCCACACTGGAAGCAATCTTTGCTGCACAGGAAGCGCTTGCGCCGTCGCATACAATTCCCGATGTATTGGCCAGAGTATTGATAATGGTGTTTTCGATCTGTACCCTCACACCTCCCATTAAGTAAGTAATTCCGGCACCTGCACCTGCTGCCGCACTTACCGCTCCGCAATAAGCAGACAGTCTGCCCATACGGTACTTCTGATAAATAGCAATCAGATTGCTGAGCACCAGTGCCCGGTACAGCTCGTCTTCTCTGCTTCTGAGTGTCTTTGCATACTCAATCACCGGAAGGGATACTGTCATTCCCTGATTACCGCTGCCGGAATTAATGACTACCGGAAGCTCGCAGCCGTTCATTCGGGCATCCGATCCGGCCGCTGCCACTGCTTTTGCCCTGATTTTTACGTCATCTCCATAAACGGATAGAAGTGTTTTTCCAATCTCAGCTCCATAGCTGCTTGACAGCCCCGCCTGAGCAATGTTGGTATTACATTCAATTTGTTCAGCAATCAGCCTCCTCACTTTTTTTAAGTCTACCTGTTCTGTAAATTCAAATATGGAATCCATATTCAGACAGCTGTAATCCACCTGTTCTTCTTCCCCGCCTTCCTTCTCTTCAAAAAGGATCTGCTTATTTTTCTCAATTCCAGTTATCCCCAGATGCGTTTTTTTCAGTTCCACCTTAACCTCATTTAAGCCCTGTGTCATAATTACAATTAAGTGAAGCTTCTCCGTGGTATCCAGCAACTCAACCCGGCATATTTTTTCCTGAAGCAACCAGTTTGCAATCTGTAAATCCGGTTCCCTGACTGATGTCAATACTTCAAGTCCCTTATCCGGATCTCCACCTGCTGCCCCCACTGCTGCTGCCGCTTCAATTCCCTTCATGCCACCAGTCATGGGAACCACCACTGCTTTTGCATTCTTAATCATGTTCCCACTGCAGGAGACTGTTATTTTTTCAGGAATTGCTCCCAGATATTTCTTTGCCGTTGCACTTGCATAAGCTATTGCAATAGGCTCTGTACACCCCAATGCTTTTACCAGCTCTGTTTCCAGGATATGTATCAGCTGGTCTTCTGTCGTTTTCTGCATGTTCCTCCGATCTGCTGTGTTACTGCTAATTGCTTTTCATTCATTTTTTACGCTTGTTTTCTTGTCGTTTTTTGTAGATTTATGTAGTTCTTTTATGAATTCAGTATATCATCTGCATGTCTGCAATGCAATGAATTTTTGTGCATATTAACTAATATTTATCATTTTCAGCGTTTTTATTGGTTATTTTACACATTTATTTTGGTTATTTTATTGGTTTTAGATAGAGATCGTAATTCAAATGTATCATTTTGGCACACTTTGTTTTATTAAGTCAAAAATCTCCTGATTTCTTTCCCATTTTTTTGTTTCATTCCTGCTATACAGACATAAAAAATGCCGTGTACAGCAATAAAAAACTGTACACGGCATAACCGGTTTATTGAAAATTATTATTTAACAGGATAAAATCCAGAAGGCGCTTCGCTCAAATTAATCATAATATTCTTTGTCTGGGTATAATGATCCAGCATGACTTTATGAGTTTCACGTCCAACACCGGAAGTCTTATATCCACCAAAAGGAGCTCCCTCCGGGATTGCATTGTAGGTATTCACCCACATACGCCCCGTTTCCACAGCTCTTGCCACGCGTATTGCACGGTTTATGTCTCTGGTCCATACAGCTCCGCCCAGGCCGAATTCACTGTCATTAGCCATGGCAATTACTTCATCTTCCGTTTTAAATTTGATAATGCATGCAACCGGTCCGAAGATTTCTTCTTTTGCCACTCTCATATCATTGGTCACATCTCCAAGAAGAGTGGGACGCAGAAATGCACCGTTCTCAAGACCGTCTTCTGTAAATGCCTCACCACCGCACAGTACTTTGGCACCTTCTACCTTACCGATCTCAACATACCCTAATATTTTTTGCAAATGTCCTTTATTGATCTGGCTGCCCATTTGGGTATCTTCTTCCCATGGAAGTCCTACTTTCACTTTATTAAACCGCTCCACAGCTTCCTTTACAAAACGGTCGTAAATGTCCTCCTGTACAAATACTCTGGAACCTGCGCAGCATACCTGACCCTGGTTAAATAAGATCCCAAGCTGCACACCATCCATTGCCATCTCCCAGTCGCAGTCATTAAAGAAAATATTTGCTGACTTACCACCCAGCTCCAAGGTTGCAGGAATCAGCTTTTCTGCTGCAGCCAGGGCTACATTTCTTCCCACTTCGGTAGATCCTGTGAACGCCAGTTTTCTGAAACCAGGGTGCTCCAGCATATACTGTCCTGATTTGGAACCGCCTCCGGAGATAACGTTAAAGACACCTGCAGGAATCACATCCTGAATCAGTCTTGCCAGCTCAAATACACTTAAAGGAGTTGTGCTGGAGGTCTTAAATACAGTACAGCAGCCGCTTGCGAGAACAGGCGCCAGCTTCCAGGCAGCCATTAAAAACGGAAAGTTCCAGGGAACGATCTGGCCTACCACACCAATGGGTTCTTTTAAAATAAGGCTTAGCATATTGTCTCCCAAGATGTTGGCGCTTCCCTCCTCTGCCATGATACAGCCGGCAAAATAGCGGAAGTGCTGGGCAGCCAGGGGAATATCCACATTTAAAGTTTCCCTGATTGGTTTTCCATTATCCAGTGTTTCAACCATCGCCAGATGCTCTTTGTTTGCATCAATAATATCTGCAATTTTATTTAAGATTGCCGCTCTCTGATTAACCGGTACATTCTTCCATGTTTCAAAAGCCTTCCATGCAGCTTTAACCGCATCATTTACATCTTCCTTTGTCGCTTCTGCACACTGTGCCAGTACTCTGCCGTCTGCCGGACAGGTAACGGTAAATGTTTTTCCGTCGGAAGCAGGCTTCCACTCTCCACCTATAAATAATTGATATGTATCCTGAAGTGTAACATCCTTCATATGCTTTTCCTCGCTTTCATTCTGATATCTTTATTTGGCCTGTTGTTGCCCATACTCATGTATAATCATTATAGGCTTAATTTTATAACTGTCAATTTAATTATTTTTTTCACATTTTATTGATATTTATTTATCTATTAACGATTATTATTTAACGATGTATATTAATTCGCTTGTTAAAACTTTTATATATAATATCTGTCTTTTTATAAGGGTCAATCAAATACTGCTATCCGCTTTGTTTAAATTTTTTTCTATTAAATTCAATTGAAAGGGAGAAAAACGAATACTTCGATACGTTCTTAACGATTATAAGGTTCTGAATTGACAGGAGTTAGAAAACAGATGGTATTTTACGATATATTTTTAACTAATCTGATTATGATCTGCTTTTAAGAACAAAAAAACAGGAAACCTCAATATTGAAGTTTCCCGTTTCAGTAAGAAGCGGGTGATGGGAATCGAACCCACGTATCTAGCTTGGAAGGCTAGTGTTCTACCATTGAACTACACCCGCAAGGATTTCAGAAATATTACAAATGTGCTTCAAAAGCACAGTGCCCAAAGCCGGAATCGAACCAGCGACACGAGGATTTTCAGTCCTCTGCTCTACCAACTGAGCTATCTGGGCTTATTCTCCTGCAACATCAGTAATTTTACAAGATTTTACTCCAATTGTCAAGACAAGTTTTTAAAATTTTTGGAAAAAAACATAAAATATTAACATCTTATATCTTGACTATATTCCAACATTATAATATTATAAAATTATCATATAGAAGGAGATAAATTATGTCCCTAAGTCACAGCATATTAGGTTTTTTATCATATCAAAGCATGACCGGATACGATCTGGCCAAGGCATTTAGCTCATCTGTCCGGTTTTTCTGGTATGCACAGACCAGCCAGATCTACTTGGAGCTCAATAAACTGGAGAAGAAGGAGTTTGTCACCTGCGAAATCATAATCCAGACAGAAAAGCCCAGCAAAAAAATATATTCCATAACATCAAAAGGAAAAGATGAATTTTTACACTGGCTGTCCCAGGAGAATGATGAATTATCCAAGGGAAACAAAAATGCTTTTTTAATGAAAATTTTCTTTTCCGGCTGCAGACCCCCCAAAGAATGCATTGATATGCTGTCTGATTTTATTAACGACTGCAGTCAATATGAAAGTGAAATGCAGCAAATTCCTGGCAGCATCGGCCAGTATGGCAATCTTGTAGGATCGGAACAAAAACTATACTGGGAACTTTCTGCAGATTTTGGTTACTGCTATATTCAAATGTGCATAGACTGGGCCAAACGGTCCATAAAAAAACTGGAGGAACTGGAATGAATGTCCTGATTATCAACGGAAGTCCCAAAGGCGCTAAAAGCAATTCCCTGAAACTGGCAGAAGTATTCCTTCAGGGAATGAAGGAAACATCAACGGTACAATCTGAAACCCTGACAGTTTCAAAGCTGGACATCAAACCGTGTATCGGCTGCTTTCACTGTTGGAAGGAGACCCCTGGAAAATGCTGCATTTCCGATGACATGACTGTCGTTATAGAAAAAATTCTATCTGCCGATGTTTTAATATACAGCTTTCCCCTCTATTACTTTGGACTTCCTTCCCAGTTAAAGGCGCTGATAGACAGACAGCTGCCTATGGTCTTACCTTTCATGAAAAATGGCATTCACAGCGGCGCCCATCCCTCCCGGTATGATATGTCTGATAAGCGTTATGTACTAATTTCAACCTGCGGTTTCTATACGGCGGAAGGCAATTATGATGCCATTGACGCGCAGTTTTCTCATCATCTGGGTAAAGGCAGTTATGAATCTATATACTGCGGACAGGGAGAGCTTTTTGGTGTACCCGAATTAAAAAATCGTACAGAGGGGTATTTAGAGTATGTCCGTGCTGCAGGCAGAGAATTTGCCGAAGGCAGTATAACCAAAGAAACCAGAAATCTGCTTTCCCAGCTTCTTTTTCCAAGAGATGTATTTGAACGTATGGCAGATGCCAGTTGGGGAATCGAGCCACCGGATCAGAACAGAGTACAGGAAAAGTCCCATCCAGCCATTACGTTTACCAGACAGATGGCCGCACTCTACCGAAAGGAATCCTGGAACGGAAAAGACCTTGTTTTGGAAATGCATTATACTGATGAAGATAAAACCGCCCAGTTGATCATGGGAAAAGACAGCTGTAAGGTTTTAACCCAGGACTTTCAGCCTTTTACCACCAGAATATCAACTCCTCTTTCTATATGGATGAGCATTGCAAAAGGCGAAATTGACGGTCAGACTGCATTGATGAAACATCTCTATCAGGTTGATGGCGATTTTCAGCTGATGCTTCACTGGGATAATTATCTGGGCTCTACATTAAAACCTGATGTACAACAGGTTGTTCCAGAAAAGAAAAGCAACATGACTCTTATGCTGCTACCATGGTTCCCTCTTTGGTTTATAGGTATTACTCAACCTGTATTGGGGGGGATTCTTTCGATTTTGATCAGCACAGCCATACCTATCTTCTTTTTCCGGTATCAGCCCACTGTATTTGAAGTATTCTCAGGATTTACGACGGCATTTATTGGAGTACTCGCCATATCAGGTTTTTCTCCCGTGGTTTTAGTGCCCATATCCTATCTCATATTTGGGCTCATGTGGTTTGTAACTGTATTTTTAGAAATTCCCCTGACCGCATACTATTCCATCAATGAATATGGAGGAAAATCTGCTTTAAAGAATCCTCTTTTCATAAAAACCAACCGAATTTTAACGGCTTGCTGGGGGATCCTGTATCTGGCTACTCCTTTGTGGACTTATTTATTTCTTTTTTCAGATCATAAAGCACTTTTAAGTGTTATAAACACGGCACTTCCTTTCCTGCTTGGCTGCTTTACCAAATGGTTCCAGAAATGGTATCCTGCTCATTACGCAACCAGTAAAAAAGCCAAAAATCAATTGTAATATAACACGAAAGCAGGGAGATTACAGCAATAATCATTTGCGAATAGCGAATAGATAATAAATGCTGCATAGAAAAACCGGGGTTCTTTCCGTGTTTTTCTATGCAGCATTTGTTATCACAGATTAAAGAGAAGACTTCAGCTGTTCCACGTTATTCTCTTCAAATTTCAACAGTCGATTCATCAATTTCACTATCTCTTTTTCAGCTTCTCCCTCATACTGACGGATTCGCCTGATACAGTCAATAATACCGCGGACACTGCCAAGTATCAGCATCTCAGCCATATGGGAAGCACTTTTGTCAGTCATGGTCTTCATATCAATAGCTAAGTAGGTCATGATTTTTTGAATCTGCCCTATTTCTTTTTCCTGGCACCCATTTTTGTTTAACAGCTCCTTTGCCTCTTCATGAATTCCTGTATATTCCTTTAACTGCGCATGAAGCTGCTTTTTAAATGCCTCATTATCCGTCATTGGTAAAAGTTGGTGTAATGTTTCCACTCCCATTTGGGAATTCTGATAAATGAAATTAAGTAATTCTGCATCAGCACTCATACCTGCACCTCTTTTCTTTTTTATTAGTATGAGGCAAAAAAGAAGAATTTATGACAGGAGGAAAACAATGATCCAAAAACCGTTATTTTTTACTGATAAGAATCGAAATGTCATACTGGAAGCAATTCTTGGAACTCCTAATGCAGCCATTCCGGACAGCTTAAAACCCTTTGAGGTGTTAGAACCTAACACTTCCGATGGAGCCGCGGAAAAGCACGCTCCTGCTCTGGAGACAAATGGCCTTCACGTTACCATCTCAGTGGGAAGCGTGCTTCACCCTATGACAGCAGAACACAGCATTACCTGTATTATGCTTGAAACAAACGCCGGATGTATGATGAGAATTCATTTAACACCCGACTGCCAGCCAATCGCCCACTTCACCTTGGAAGAAGGAGACTCTCCTAAAGCGGCATATGCTTTATGTAATCTTCACGGCTTCTGGAAGACAGAGGCATAACTTCTCTGATGGAACCGTTTTCTTTTTTTTTGCATCTGATCTCTATATTTAAAAGAAAAAGCAGATTGAATCAGACTTCTTACCGGTCTGGTTCAATCTGCTTTTTTTCATCATTTACCCGAAAATGTGATACCTCCGTCTGAAGAGCCTGTGCCTGACCTGCCAGCCGTTCACTGGAGCCCGAGCTTTCCCTTGCAGTCTCCATATTGGACTGAACAACTTCTGACACGGTCATAAGGCTCTGACTGATCTGTTCCATTACCTGCACCTGATCCATAGAGGAGGCCTCTATCTCCCTGATTACCTCTTCTGTCATTCCTGCCTGTCCTGCAATTTCCTTTAAAATCCGGTCGGTATTTTCAGTCAGAAGTCTGCCCTTCGAAACCGCATTTACCGATTGTTCCACCAGACCTTTGGTTTCATTTGCAGCCTCTGCTGATTTTGCGGCCAGGTTACGGACCTCACCTGCAACCACTGCAAACCCTTTTCCCGCTGCCCCTGCACGCCCTGCTTCCACTGCAGCATTTAAAGCAAGTATATTGGTCTGGAACGCAATATCTTCAATCAGCTTTGTAATTCCTGTGATTTTTCTGGAAGTCAGATCCACCTCTTCCATGGCATGATTTAAGCTGCGCATATGTAAATTACCTTCATCCACTTTTTTACCGGATTCTATTGCATAAGTGGAGGCCTTCTTTACATAATCCGCATTTTTTACTGACTGCCTGAAGACACCATCCATGGCAGTCTGAAGTTCCTCTATGGCGCTCGCCTGTTCAGAGGACCGTTTGGCAAGTTCCTGGGCTCCATCCCAAACCTGACCAGCTCCCACAGTTACCTCATCTGCAGACGTATTAATTCTCTGCATGGTCTCTCTCAGACGGAAAGCAATCGCTTCCATGGATATCCGTATTCCGTTAAATTCTCCAGGATACTGACAGCCGCTTTCTGTCTGTAAATTACCACAGGATAATTCATGAAGAAACCGGGATATATCTGAGATTATATCTTTGTATTTTCCTGCCATCTCATTGACCTTCTGTACAATCTGACCAATCTCGTCCCTTCGCTGTACGGACAACTCCAGGTTTAGATCGCCTCCTGATAAACGTTCAATCGCCTCTGCCGCCTGACCAATTGGTTTTGTAATTCTGTTTGCAATATGAAGCATTGCCAGTCCTGCAAGCAGCATGGATACTATTCCAAGAACCAGGGAACCCAGCATGGAAACGGTAACCCCTGACATAAATTCTGCTTCCTTTGCTGTCACATTAACAGACCAGCCATTTGTATCCGCTATGGGAGTATATGCACCGATTTTTTTCTCCCCTTTCATCTTAAAAAACCGAAAGCCTGCATCTCCATTTATCATGGAACGCTCCAGACTTGCTGCTTCCCCATATGCCTTCGGGTCCTTTTTGGCATCTTCAATATCATTTTGGCCCTCTAGGACCAGGGAGAAATCTTCATGTGCCATTTTTCTGCCTTCCCGGTTGATCATATAAGTAATTCCAGTGTCACCAAGCTTGGTGTCTTTTATAATACCATCGAATATCGAGTAAGGAAATTCAAGCACGACTACAATATCTCCGTAAGGATAAATATATTCATAAGAAACGTTGCCTTCTTTTACAATTGGATCAGATAAAGAACCTTTTCCGTCTGCCGCCTGCAAAAATGCCGGATCCTGAGCATAAGAATCTCCGTTTACAATAGAAACTCCGTCCTTAGAAAGAATATCAATCTTATTAAGGCCATACTGGGAACTGGACATGTTTAAAAACAGTCCAATATTTCCTCCCCTTGCTGCATTTCCTTTCTGATAAAGCGCAATGGACTCTGCAATAACCGAATACTCTTTTAACTGCTGTGTAATTTTTTCTGATACCAGCTCTGATGTCTCCTTCAGACACTTATTTAGGGTTCTGCGGTTTAGATCGTAGGAAAGATATACAGAACCTGCGGATAATATTAATACAATACAGATAATACAGCCCATGGTAAACAAGATCAATTCTCTCTTTATTCCTGTCTGATGTCTTTTCATTTCTGCTGTCCTCCGTTATAAACGTGTAGTTCTATTCCATTATGGAAAGAGACAGGATCATTATAACGGATAATATTCTGATTAGCATAGACACTTTACCTATGTTTTACAATTTTTACCAACTGTTTACACTATTGTCGTATAACACATACAATATAGGAGCCACAAAATAGGAACCGCTGACTACTGAGTCGTTACATCTGTGTTACTCAGCCATAAAATTGCTATGACTGCAGAAATTATTAAATAAAACAGGCTGCCTGCAATAAACTGTACCTGACTGCACGCCATAGAACCTCCCGGGCTGTTAGCTCTCATGCCGAGACTTAACAGTGTATAGGGATAAAATGCTCCGACTCCTTTGGAAAGAGCCCCAATTCCCAGTATTCCTCCTGCCATTGCAATCCCTACCGGTACAGCAAAACTTCTGATTATCAGAGAAATGCTAAGCTGAATTCCGCAGATAACAATTCCCCCTATTGCTCCGTACACCAGCCATTCGGTTAATTCTGGTGGAACCGGACCTGACAGTCCTGACATTTTACCTGAGAGAATAAACAAAACTCCTACCCATAGCTGAGTCATTATTACCATTGCAGATGCCATGATAAGCTTTGCAAGATATATATGCAGCGCAGAAACAGGCAGCGTCATCACACAATTCCAGTTATGATTGGTGTGTTCCAGCCGAAAAAGGTAAGAACAATACACAGCAATCGTCGCTGGCAAAAAGAAGTAACAGGTAAACAGCGTGTGCTGAGTCCACAAACTGTACCACCCATCTCTTAAAATCTCAATATTTTGCAGATAATTAAATGTTCCCATAAACGCAGGAAGAACAGGCAAAATAAAGAAAGCCAGCCATACAGGACTTCTTCTCAGTTTCATTTGTTCCATACGAATTACATTCCACAGCATTAACTCAACGCTCCTTTCTTGTAAAGCACCGGCGTCCGGTGAAATAAATCACTGCGAACAATCCCATAAGCAGCCAGAAACTGCTCCAGTCAACAGGAATATACTGCAAATCTGCTATCCTGGTCTGGCCGTCCCAATTCATTCTTACTGGCATTAAAACTCCGTAATAGCTCCATAAAATCCCTCTTTGTATATTCCGCGGAAGAAATAAACTGAACAGCCCCGCAAAACTTCCTGTAATCCCAATTACAAAAGAAACCATCTGATTGGTAAACAATAGAGAAAACACCTGTTGAATTGCTAAAATTACGACAGTTACAAAAATTGTTATAACAAAATAATAAAACAGATAACCTGGCGGAAATGGCTCCGTAAATCCTGCTGCTTTACCCAGAACAATAATAAAGATCATCTGGACTGCCCCTACTGCCACCATATACATGGAGGCGCAGATAAATTTCGCATCAAATAACGTCCCCGCCGGCATGACTGTCAGGAGAAGCTTAAAGGTCTGTCCCTTATGCTCCAAATCACAGATCTTTGATGCCGTTATTGCTGCGGCCATCGGCATCATGATAGTATTAAACACAGTAAAATGGTACAGGCACTGCATATATCCCTGAGACAACTTTTTTGCATCCATATCCCGAAATGCCCACAGCCCCCAAAGACACTGCACTCCAAGCAGCACCAGAATCATAACCCAGATTTTCCTCCTCCGTATTTTATAAAATTCAAGAAGTATTCCTTTCATCAAAGCTTCACCACCATTCCTGTTAATTCCAAAAATATATCCTCTAACGTTTTCTTCCGTTCTTCTATGCGTACAACACCAATGTCTTCTTTTAAAAATCTCATAAAATACCCCGCCAGCTGATTATCGTTTAATTTAGGAATCAGCAGGTAGCCTTCCTGTTCCTGATATGCAATTCCCTGGCTGCTTAATACACTTCCAGCCGCTATATTATCCAGCGTACGAATTGCAATACGGCTTTCACTTCTGTCATGAAGTACGGACAGCCGATCCTGAAAAACCAGTTCTCCTCCTGATATAACACCAATATGTCCTGCCATCTGATCAATTTCGCTTAACAAATGACTGGAAACCATCACCGTTATACCGAAGGATTTAGGAAGGGAACAAATCAGTTCCCGTATTTCCTGGATTCCAGCCGGATCAAGTCCATTGGTCGGCTCATCTAAAATCAGAAGCCTTGGATTACCAAGCAATGCACCGGCAAGGCCAAGTCTTTGCTTCATTCCCAGAGAGTATTGACCTGCTTTTTTGTTTTTTTGATCCTCCAGACGAACAAACTTCAGTACCCGGTCAATTTCACTGTCAGGCAGTTCTTTTAAGGTACTGATAATCTTTAAGTTTTCTTTTCCTGTCAAATGGGAATAGAAGCTTGGGGCTTCAATGAGAGAACCCGTTTCTTTTAAAATAGCAAGGCGGTTTCTCCGATTCACCTGTTTATCAAATACAGTAATGGTTCCTCTGGTGGGCTTTGCCAGCCCCAGTATCATCTTCATGGTTGTTGATTTTCCAGCTCCATTTGGTCCCAGAAACCCGTAAATTACTCCCTCCGGTACGGAAAGATCTAAATCTTTTACTCCCATGGCAGCTCCATATTGTTTGCATAGACCGCTGGTGGTAATAATATTTTCCATAATGTTAATCTCCTCTGCTTATTATGGTCTCAGTCTAACAATGCTGCCTTACACCAGCCTGTAGGTGACCTTACATTTACCTTAAACATTTGTTTTTTTGTTCAATTTTTTCATAATTCGGTTATAATGATAGCTATAAAACCCAGAAAGGAACAAATGCAATGAATGATATCTTTGACTGTAAACTGCTTCTTGTTGATGATGAGCCAGAGCTTCGCAGAATGGTTGGAAGCATGTTAAGACAAAGCGGTTTTAAAAAGATCATTTCTGCGGCGGACTGCAGCCACGCTCGTCTGCTGTTTACTTCTGAAAAACCAGATGGAGTAATACTGGATGTTTCTCTTCCAGACGGCGATGGCTTTTCCCTGATGCGTGAATTCCGCTCTATTTCTGCGGCTCCGGTTTTGTTCCTTTCTGCCAGAGATGAAGATGAGGACCGCCTTCTGGGCCTGGGACTGGGTGCAGATGATTATATCACCAAACCATTTCTGCCAAGGGAACTAATCTTGCGGCTGCATGCAGTCTTAAACCGTACCTATTTTCCAGTTGTGTTTAACAAAAAGGAAAAGCCTGTCTTTTATCTTGGTAAAACAATGATAGATTTAAACAGCGGCTCTATTGCTTCTGAGAAAGGAACTTTCACACTTACAGCAAAGGAGTATGCTCTCCTTGAGAAATTGTTTGATAATAAAGAAAAGATTGTGACTGGAGACAGCCTCTGCCTTGCAGCATGGGGAGACCCCCTCTATGGATATGAAAATACACTTATGGTACACATTCGGCGTTTGCGCGAAAAAATAGAGTCAGAACCTTCCGACCCTGAATTTTTAATTACCGTCCGTGGACTGGGTTATAAGCTGGTGGGGGTGACATCATTTTGAAAAGCTTAATGAAAATCTTATCCAGATATGTACTTTCAGCTGCGACTACAGCCATACTTCTGCTCATTATCAACTTTACAGTTCTGACTGTCTGGCTGTTTCAATCAGCCAGTGAATACGGAAAGAACTACACCGTTGCACAGATGGCGGGAGAGTTAACGGAATCTGAAGGAATATATTCACTTTCTGAATCCGTTGCCAGGGAACTTAAGAATAAACAGCAATGGGCTATGCTGATAGATGAGAAAGGTGCAGTTGCATGGAGTACGGATCTGCCTTCTGATGTGCCTCTTTATTATAAGCTGACTGACGTGGCAGGGTTATCCCGCTGGTACTTAAAAGACTATCCAGTTAAAGTCTGGCAGCATGAAAGCGGACTTTTTGTAGTTGGAAGCCCTAAAAACAGCATGTGGAAAATTGGTCTGGAACTCCCTATGAAATTAGTGACCAATTCAGAGATCCTCATACCCATGCTATTAATCCTGAATCTTATTACCGCTGTATTACTCGCCCTGCTCTTCGGTTACCGACTGTTTTTGGCTTTAAAAAAACTGACCACAGGCATTGAGGACTTAGCTCAGATGAAACGTGTTGAATTGCCGGCTCAGGGGATTCTGGGAGATCTGGCCACGGGTATCAATCATGCATCAGCCCAACTGATCCGGCAGGAGTCCGCCCTGAATAAACGGGATAATGCCCGCACTACATGGATTGCAGGTATTTCCCACGACATCCGGACTCCCTTATCTGTAATTATGGGGTATGCAGGACAGATGGAAGAAGACAATTCCCTTAATAAGAAACAGCAGGAACTTGCTGTTACAATACGAATTCAATGCCAGAAAATAAAAGCTTTAATCAATGATCTGAATCTGGCCTCCAAGCTGGAATATGACATGCAGCCCATACGAAAAGAAGAATTTCTGCTTGCACCTCTTATCCGCAGTATTGTTGCAGAACTGTTAAACAGCAATTGTTCACCCAGACATACGCTGAGTTTATCGATTGATGAGAATGTACAGAATATTTCTATAATAGGGGACAGCCAGCTGATAAAGCGAGCCATTACCAATATAATCCTGAACAGCATAAGACATAACCCCGATGGCTGTGATATTGCAATCCAGCTGAACGCGGAGTCTGGGACGGCATTCCTTTCCGTTACAGATAATGGAACCGGATTTCCAGTACAGACGCTGAAACGTCTCAATCATCCCAGGGAACCAGTGGAACTGGATAATCACGGATTGGGGTTAACAATCGTCCGTCAGATCTTGAAAGCTCATAACGGCACAGTCTCCTTTTCCAACCTTACAGGCGGGGGATGCCGGGTGGCCCTTGCTTTGCCGGGAAAACCATAGGAGCTTATATAAAAAAAGCAGAGGTTATCTTAAACGATGTTTAACTGTTTAAAATAGCGTCTGCTTTCTTAATTTTAATTACTGCCTGGGACAAGGTTCGCATATACGTCAATAATATCTTCAACTTCCTCATCTGTTGCAGTATCACTCAATGGTATGAAATCAAAACTACTTTCTTTGTACTGTTCTTTTAAGCTATACTGTATATTATTACCTCTTTCATGCAGCCACACAACAACATCACTGGCCATGTAAACCACTTTATCTATACACCCGGATTCCTGAGCAACCAGAGTATACCCGACGCATTTCTGTAGAGTAAACCATGCAAATACTTGCCGTAATCTATCATCAGAATCGATATGTAACCAACGGTCATACTCCAATGTAACGTTATACATTACATCGATGTTATCTTTATAATCGCCTAGAGATGCAGCGTTCATAATTAATTTTTTCGTATTATACGCAGCTTCATAATCATTTTTGTCGTAAAGACTCTTTGCTTTGTTTACCAACGAATACTGCCATCCGATTAATGCAAAAATTGCTATAGCCAATACAATTATCATTGCACCTGTTTGTTGTTTCATAGTAAATTTCTTTGATTTGGGAATTATTGCTGATGGATCATCCTTACTTTCTTCATATAAATTTTCACTTACACCCTCTCGCTTTGTTCCACAATTAGAACAAAACATGCCATCTTCCGCTAGTTCCTGCCCACAATTTCTGCAATACATTTCTACTCAGCCCTCTTTTGTTTTCTTCTAATTATACATAAGAAAGCTATTAATTACCATAACTTTCTTTTTTATTGTTAATTAATGCTATCTAAAAATTGATCAAATATCTGATAGAACTCTTCCCTTTCTGCCAGATGCACATTATGGTTTGTGTTACTCATCGTATAAACAGTTCCATCTTTTAAACATGCTTCCATTTCCTTAAAGTCCTGTTTTGTAACAGCTCCTTCTCCTGCCGACTTTATAAGCAAGGTTTTACATGTAATCAGGGAAAGCAGATCCATCCAGTTATACTCATTCGCCCGATATGCGGCTAACGCCTGCTTTGAAAACAAAAAGTGGTATCCGGATTTATCTTCATATAAACTATTAACAAAATACTCTGTCTCCAGTTCTGAGCCTGAGGACATTCTTATACACTCCAAAGCTTCTCTTCTAGTGTCAAATGTATCACACCACTCCTTTGTAAAGGCATCGTATTCTTTTACCTGACTTGACAAAATAGGAATGTGCTTTTCAGGCCCCTTTGCGGTTTTATCCAGAATGGCTACCGCCTTAACCATGTTTTGATACCTGGCAGCAAGATATCCCACAATACCTCCCCCCATGGAATGACCCACAAGGATTGCCTGTTCTACTTCAAGCATCTCCATAAGTTCCCTCACATCTTCTCCCATCTCATCAATGGTATAATAGCCATCGGGTTTACTGCTTTGTCCATGCCCTCTTAAATCCAGCGCAATTACTCTGTATCCATTCGCGTAATGATCAATAAAATCACTCCAGGTTTCCGCTCTTCCATACATTCCATGTATACAGATAATTATTGGTTTCTCTCCCTTCGTATCATAATAAAATAATTCTGCCCCTTTTAAACTTACTGTCTCTCTAAAAATTTTTCCCATGTCTCTCTCCTTTTAATTAGTTTTATATAAAACTATTTGAATAAAAAAATACAATTTCCCACAAAAGCTATGCAGAAATTATATTTTAAATATCGCTAAAATTCTCGTTAATTTTTTCCAGAGATATCATCAGAGCTTCCCGCTCTTCTTTTGGGATATCTTTATATACAGTTTCAAATAGGCTTTTTGATATATCCTCAAACATGGGTCTCAAATCTGCTCCCTTCTGCGTAAGGGAAAGGTAGGTTATCCGGTTATCTCCTGCATCCCGTTCCTTTTTTATATACCCTAGACGGACCAGTTTTTCTACAAGAACAGTCACCGTGGATTTATCTTTTTTAATTGAACCTGCCAGATCCTTCATCGTAATTGCTTCCGTATTGAGTAATGTAAAAATAATATCTCCATGGGACGGTGCCAATTCACAGACTCCATGATCCGCCATTTTACCGGTAATAAATTTATTTGCCTGCGCCCTGATTTTGGACAGCATTGATATAATGTCTTGTTCTCTCATAGTTCTATAATAGTTTTATATAAAAGTATTGTCAAGCATAAATTTCATTATATTAAAAAAAGCTGCTGTACCCAAAAGTACAACAGCCTTTTTTCTATGCCGGCGACCGGAATCGAACCGGTACGGGCGATTAAGCCCGCAGGATTTTAAGTCCTGTGCGTCTGCCAGTTCCGCCACGCCGGCAACAACTGAATACAATGCTTGCGCACTGCACAACATAACGATTATACAAAATCATGTCCTACTTGTCAACTATTTTCGACTTTATTTCATCCTGAAAAAGGAAATAAAAAAGATTCAAATTATCAATAATAGTAATTGTTTTTATTTTAACGATATGATATAATGAAAAAAAATCCACTAAGGAGGGTATTTTATGGAGCGCATCGTAGTAATCGGAGCAAACCATGCAGGAACTGCTGCAATTAACACTATTTTAGATAATTATAAAGATAAAGAAGTAACAATATTTGATTCCAATAACAATATCAGTTTTTTAGGCTGCGGTATGGCTTTATGGATCGGAAACCAGATCACATCACCAGATGGGCTGTTTTATTGCAGCAAAGAAATTTTTGAACAGAAAGGTGCAAAAGTTTATTTAGAGACCATCGTTTATCATGTTGATTTTGAAAAGAAAGTGGTATTCGCAACAGGAAAAGATGGACAGAGTTATCAGCAGCCTTATGACAAGCTGATTATTGCCTCCGGATCACTTCCCATCTCTCCAAACATTGAGGGTACAGATCTTGCCAATGTTCAATTCGTTAAATTATATCAGAACGCCAAGGAAGTGATTGAGAAGCTTCACGAATCCATGATACGCAATGTCGTGGTAGTGGGTGCCGGATACATCGGCGTGGAACTGGCGGAAGCATTTAACCGGATTGGCAAGAAGGTAACTTTAATTGACAACATGAGCACCTGCCTGTCTGGTTATTACGACCGTGAATTTACAGATATTATGTCCCAAAATCTGGAGAGCCACGGAATTAAACTTGCCTATGAAGAGACTGTAACCGGCCTGAAAGGCAACGGTAAAGTAGAAAAGGTTGTAACAGATAAAAATGAATATGCAGCGGATATGGTAGTCCTGGGAATAGGCTTTAAGCCTAACAGCCAGCTGGGCAAAGATAACCTTAAACTGTTTAAGAATGGTGCCTATCTGGTTGACAGGCATCAGCAGACAAGTATACCTGATGTTTATGCTATCGGAGACTGTGCTACTGTATTTGATAATTCCATTCAGGCTACCAACTATATTGCGCTTGCCACCAATGCGGTCCGCTCCGGTATCGTGGCAGCACATAATGCCTGCGGTACTCCTCTTGAATCCATCGGTGTTCAGGGCTCCAATGGTATCTGCATCTGGAATCTGAAGATGGTATCTACTGGAATTTCATTGGAAAAGGCTAAAAAACTGGGTTATGATGCGGCTGCAGCTGACTATGAAGATACGCAGAAGCCTGCATTTATACAGCATGATAATTACAAAGTCAAAATCCGGATTGTATATGATAAAAAGACACGGATTGTCTTAGGTGCACAGATGTGTTCCGAATACGATATCTCCATGGCAATTCACATGTTCTCACTTGCCATTCAGGAGCAGGTAACCATCGACCGGTTAAAGCTGACAGATATCTTTTTCCTGCCACATTTTAATAAGCCATACAATTACTTTACCATGGCAGCGCTTCAGGCAGAATAATCTAAGGATATAAAAAAGACGGTGTGTCCAATGGAACACCGTCTTTTTATATCGCTATTTTTTAATGGGCGGAGAAGGATTCGAACCTTCGAAATCGTCGATAACAGATTTACAGTCTGCCCCCTTTGGCCACTCGGGAATCCGCCCATGCTTTATCATCAAGCGAGTGTTATTTTAACATAGACAAGTTAAAAAATCAAGGTATTTTAAAAAAATTATAACAAAAATGTACAACTTAGTCCCTGTCTCCCACCAGCAAAACTGAACTGAACGGCGGCATTGAAACCCTTACACAGCCATGTTCCACTGCAAATGAGATCTTACCTACATTATAACCACTCTCATACGTCAGCATAACCCGGGACATAGTCTCACCATCCTTCATACCAAGCTGCCAGACCGGTATGAAAACTTCCTGCTCACTCATATTGTTACTCACTGCAACCGCACAGATACAATTATTTAAAAAACGCCCGTAGACAATCAGGTGATCTCCAGCAAGAAGGGATTTTAATGAACCAATGCGCAGTGCAGGAAGACTTTGATGCAGCTCAGTCATATATCTGTGAAATTCAATCAGTTCCAGATTTTCATTTCCCCACGGATAAGTTCTCCGATTATCCGGATCTGTCCATCCGCAGACACCAGCCTCATCTCCGTAGTAAATGGCAGGTGCTCCCGGCCAGGTCATCTGAATCATCACACCTTCCCGGAATATACCATAGCTGATCCCTTGAGAAGCAGCCTCGGGTCCTTCCGTTGAGGTACGGCCTGTCTTTCCATTGGTTCTTGTAAGAAACCGGGAATGATCATGGTTGGAGAGCTGATTCATGGCAGTTAACAGTGATCCTGACATCATGCGGCTCATATGATAATTCATGGAATGAAAGAATGTTTCACCATCTCCCATAAGCTTTAAATTTTTCTCATCGCTATGTTTTTCCATTCCGGTTAAAAACCAGGAGACAGGCTCCATAAATGCGTCATAATTCATCACGGTATCCCATTCATCCCCCTGAAGCCAGCCAGATGGGTCTCCGTAATGCTCCGCCAGGACAATGGCATTGGGATTTGCTGCCTTTACAGCTTTTCGAAAGTCCTTCCAGAACTTATGATTAAACTGGCTACTGTGGCCTAAGTCTGCCGCCACATCAAGACGCCAGCCATCGGCGTTATAAGGCTCAGAAACCCATTTGGCGGCAATATCCAGGATATAACGGCAAAGGGTCTCAGACCCCTCATAATTAAGCTTTGGCAGAGTGGAATGCCCCCACCATCCATCGTAAGAATCATTGTATGGCCATTTTGAATCAAAAAATTTAAAAAACGACTGGTAAGGACTGTTATCCGATTCAAATGCTCCCGGCTCATAGTTCCCTGACAGTTCATAGATCCGTTCTCCGTCCAACCATTTATGAAAAGAACCACAGTGATTGAATACGCCGTCCAGAATCACTTTCATGCCCCGCTTATGGACTTCTTCCACAAATCTGGCAAAAAACTGATTGCTGGCCTTTAAATTTTCCCGATCCGTAGTGCGGATCATATATCTGGTAGCACTGCGGTTATCAGAAGCCTCCTGCGTCAGTGCCTCTCCTCCATCCGTTACAATCACACCGTAATGGGGATCTATATAGTCATAATCCTGACAATCATACTTGTGATTGGAAGGTGAAACAAAGATAGGATTTAAATAAATCACTTCAACGCCCAGATTTTCAAGATAGTCAAGCTTATCCCAGACCCCCTGTAAATCTCCGCCATAAAAACAGCCCACATCAAACTGATCCGGGTATTTATCCCAGTCATCCACTGCCATAACTCTTTGTCCGATGTAGAAATATTCATCTTTTACCACATCGTTGGAGTGATCCCCGTTGTAAAAACGATCCACGAAAATCTGGTACATCACAGCGCCCTTCGCCCAGTCAGGTGTGGAAAATCCCGGTACGATGGTAAACCAGCCCGTATCCGGATATTGCCAGACAGGACCGAGACGGCTGTAATAGCACACCGCATCTCCCTTTGTTACTGAGAAACAATATTGGATAGGGCAGTCTCCCGCCTTCAGCCTGTATTCATAATAATCAAACATATCGTCTGTGTCTGTTTTAATCATGGCAAAACCGGACGGACTTCCGGCCTCAATATAATTTACAGAATCTGCATTATTTGCTGCCGTCCGGAAAAGAAGAACTACTTCATCTCCTTCCTCAGGTTCCGAAGGAAACCGGAAGCTTTCAGTTTCATCGGTGAATAATGCATCTAAATTTAACGCCTCTGCCTGGAAGCACATAGATTCTTCATATCCTTTCCCATCTACTCTATTACCATTTTATCTGATTGGATTCAATTATACAACCCCGCCTTTTTTTAATTGCAATAAAAAACGGTCAGCGGGGTAGCTGACCGTTTTTCGGAGAAGGTATTTCGTTTCTTATGGGGTGTAGCAAAAACTATATAATGTATTGGGGGGGTTTACGTTTATTAATATACCACGCCTGAGAAAATAAGTGTGCACAAACATCAATTTTTTATTAATATTTTTTTATGCATTTTTTCATTCGTTCTCCACAGGCAACAAAAAAGCGCAGATTCACAGGCAAAAACTTAGATATTTTACCGGATCTCTGCGCTTTTATCTCAAATCAAAGTTTAGTCATCAGACTTCTGCTACAGCAGGGAACAGGCTTTCAAATTCTTTCTGGCCTATCTTTTCCTTTTCCATAAGCAGCTTACAGCAGGCATGAAGGACATCTTCATGTTTTAAAATGATTTCCTTCGCCTTCTCATAGCATTCATCAATGATTCGCTTCACTTCATTATCAATGGTATTAGCAACCTGGCCTCCATAATTCTTGGTATGAGCCAGATCCCTTCCGATGAATACCTCATCGCCATCATTATCATAATTGATCATTCCAACCTGATCAGACATTCCATACTGGGTTACCATAGCCCTGGCAAGAGCTGTTGCCTGCTTGATATCCTGGGAAGCACCTGTGGTAATGTCACCGAAGATAATCTCCTCTGCAATCCTTCCGCCCAGATCCACCATAATATCCTGCAGCATCTTGCCTTTCGTGTTAAACATATGATCACTTTCCGGAAGAGGCATGGTATAACCGGCAGCACTGACTCCCGTAGGTATGATGGATATGGTATGAACCGGTCCCTCATCCGGAAGCAGATGGAAAAGGATTGCATGCCCTGCCTCGTGGTAGGCCGTAATCTTCTTTTCTTTCTCCGTAATAACCTTGCTTTTCTTTTCAGCACCGATTCCCACCTTTACAAAGGCTTTATCGATATCAGACTGATTAATATACTTCTTCCCATGTCTTGCTGCATAAATAGCAGCTTCATTCATCAGGTTCTCCAAATCAGCCCCTGTGAATCCGGCTGTGGTCTGAGCAATTCTTCTTAAGTCCACATCTTCCGCGAGAGGTTTCTCCTTGGAATGAACCATTAAGATCTCTTCTCTTCCCTTCACATCCGGTCTCCCTACGCTGACCTTACGGTCGAAACGTCCGGGTCTTAAAATAGCCGGGTCTAAAATATCCACACGGTTGGTAGCTGCCATTACGATGATTCCTTCATTGATTCCAAAACCGTCCATCTCAACGAGAAGCTGGTTTAATGTCTGCTCTCTTTCATCATGGCCGCCGCCCATTCCGGTTCCTCTTCGGCGTGCAACTGCATCGATCTCATCGATAAAGATGATACACGGTGCGTGCTTCTTTCCCTCTTCAAACAAATCTCTGACACGGGATGCACCAACGCCCACAAACATCTCAACGAAATCCGAACCGGAAATCGAAAAGAACGGTACGCCTGCTTCTCCAGCTACTGCTTTAGCAAGAAGGGTTTTTCCTGTTCCGGGAGGTCCTACCAAAAGAATTCCCTTGGGAATTCGGGCTCCCACACCGGTATATTTTTGAGGATTCTTTAAGAAGTCTACCACTTCCTCCAGTTCCTCTTTCTCCTCTTCCAGTCCGGCTACCTTGCTGAAGTTTATTTTATTGGCATCCTTTGCAAGATGAGCACGGCTTCTTCCAAAATTCATCATCTTGGCATTGGCGCTGCCGGCTCCGGCTCTGGCATTCATTAACATAAACAGAAAAACCAGGGCTACTGCCGTTAAAATAATGGGTAAGGTTATGACAAGAAAAAGATTCTCTTTCTGGACTGCATCCACTGTGTAGGTAATTCCATTCCGGTCCAGAAGATCCTGAATCTCAATCACATTGGATACATTGGCCTGCTTTAATGAATTGTCAGTCATGACCATCTCGATTCTGCCGGTTGGCGGCGGATCGTTCTGTCTGACTGTCGCTGAGGTTATGGTCCCATTGTCAATCGCCTGCATGAGTTCCTGGTTTGTAATGATTCCGCTCTTTTGGGGCAGTCTGCTGGCAAATAATAGCATTATAGCCAGAAGGAGCAGGAATCCCAAGCCTTTAAATGGTTGCTGTTGTTTCAACATGCTGCCTCCTTATTGCTGTTCTATCACTCCAATATATGGCAAATTCCTGTATATCTGATCGTAGTCAAGACCATAACCGATGATAAACTCATCCGGTACGGTAAAGCAGGTATACTTTACTTCAACCTGTTTCTTCACCCGTCGTTCCGGTTTATCAAGCAGGGTACATAACTCAACACTGTTTGGATTTCTCTGTTTCAGCACCTCGATTAAGTAAGAAAGAGTATTGCCGGAATCAATGATATCCTCCACAATCAATACGTCCTTGCCTTCAATTGGGTCATCCAAATCTTTGATGATTTTCACGATTCCGCTTGATACGGTTCCGGATCCATAGCTGGAAACAGACATGAAGTCCATGGTTAACGGCAGACTAATCCGTTTTGCCAGTTCGCAGGTAAAGAAAACGCCTCCCTTTAAAATGCAAATCAGGTGAAGAGGTTTTCCCTCATAGTCCCTGCTGATCTCTTCTGCTATTTCCTTAATTCTCGTTGCTATCTCTTCCTCTGATAACATTACACGTATCTTGTCATCCATTAACTTTTCCTCCGTCTAGCTGCATTTGTATTACTGTATGGGTATCATCTGTTATCTTATAGTATTCACTGATCCGGTATCCGATTACCCATAGGACATGGGAACCTTCCGTTACGAGCGGAATTTTTCCACGCTCCTCTTTGGGAACCTTGGAATCGATCAGATAAGACTTTAAAGTCTTTCTTCCGCCCCCGGCCAGCGTCATGTAATCTCCGGTTTCCCGATACCTCACAGAAAGTG
This sequence comes from Lacrimispora sp., assembly GCF_031982545.1. GTDB lineage: Bacteria > Bacillota > Clostridia > Lachnospirales > Lachnospiraceae > Lacrimispora. The sequence goes on along the minus strand of NZ_DALYXB010000006.1, from coordinate 240,371 downwards.
CACATTTGATTTTATCATAATCAAACCATTTCGTATACCCGTTTTTGGGAATTTCCATGCCTTTTTTGTAGGAAAATACAGAAAAATCAACATTTGGGAGAGAAACTTCCAGGTGGTTATCCACCGGATCTTCGACATTTTTCTTTTTTATCCACATTTGTTTTCCGGTTCTGACTGCAATCAGTCCTCCGGGAAGGTCAATCTGCCTGCCTGCAGGACCAAAAAGAAGCGCTGCCGCGCTTTCCACATGAATCATGGTAATATCTTTCATGGACTGATTGACGCCCTTAATCATCTGGCGGATTACATAACCCCTTATGATGTCATCCTCGTTTAAGAGTATTTCAGTTCTGATTCCCCACTGATAAACGGTTCCGTCTTTGTCTTTCTTTAAATCTCCATGATTCGTCAGCAGGCTGTCTGCCTGTTTTTCCAGATAGGCATCTGCTTTCGCCGCCATTAACCCTGCATGGATAATGTTCTCGCCTGCCCTTGCATTGAGCTGTTCCTTAATCTGGGGAAGGATCACTTTCCTGATCCGGTTTCTGGCATATTCAGTCCCGTTGTTGGTGGAATCCTCACAATAAGATATCCCATTTTCGCTGAGATATGCAAGAATTTCCTCTCTTCCTACACAGAGCAGAGGCCGCACAATCCGGTCTCTTAATGGCCGCATTCCACCAAGTCCCTTTAATCCGGTGCCCCGGAATAAATTGTACAGTATGGTCTCAGCCTGATCATCACCGTGATGAGCCACCGCAATTTTTGTTCCACCAAATAACAGTCTTTCTTCTTCAAAAATCTTATATCTTAAATGCCTTCCTGCTTCCTCCACAGACATTCCATGCTCTTTTGCATAGCCTGCTGCGTCTACATGGGTGCAGGAAAAGGGCACTCCCAGTTTTCCTGAAAGTTCCCCGGCATAGTTACTGTCTCTGTCCGCTTCTTCTCCTCTTAATCCATGATGAACATGCACTGCCTTTAAAGCCAGATCAAACTCCTGCTTCATTTCGTTTAAAACTACAAGAAGACAGACAGAATCGGCCCCACCGGATAACGCCACAATCACGCGGTCTCCCCGGTCAAACAGCTGGTTCCGTCTGACATAATCTAAAATCGTTTTGTACATTCAGTCACCTTCCTTAGTTGATTTTCTCCCCTCTCTATCATAAATATACCCGTAAAACATGTCTGTTGCAATTATTATTTTCTTTTCCATATCCCGGCAGTCAGCACCGTCATATCATCGGCGGCACTTTCTGTAAATGATCTTGCAAATAGCAGAATCCGATCCGCCATATCCTGGGGATTCTTTATTGGCATTCCTGCAATAAATTCCTGAAGCATCAGCTCCTTGTCATCTGCAGGAAGTGCATCTAACACGCCGTCGCTTACCATGATGATCCGGTTATCGTCCCATAGCTTTTTGGATAAAAGCACCGGTTCCACCGGACTTAGTATCCCCATGGGTACTTCGCCTGCCTCTAAGCGTTCCACACCTCTCTCACTGCGGATATAGGTGGCCGCTGCTCCCAGCTTCATGGCCTCCATGATTCCGGTCTTTAAATCGATGCAGCATAAGTCAAGGGTTGCCGGATGCTGGGTCAGTCCGGTAAGAAGAAGTACGGTATTTACCATTTTCAGCGCCGCCCTGGTAGAAAATCCGGCTTCCAGCAGTCTCTGGGTCAGCTCGATCACCTGTCTGCTCTCTTCTTCTGCTATTTTACCGCTTCCCATGCCGTCAGACAGACTCATAATAGCCTGTCCGGGCTGAACCTGTCCAAATGTATAGTTGTCTCCGGAAATCTCTTCTCCTGTTTTAACGGCCTTTGCAGCACCGTAGATAATCTGATAATCCCCCTTTTCAACAAAACGGATGGTGTCCGCCGACCTGGTAACCAGAGTTCTTCCGTCAGGAGCCACCGTCCACTCCCCGTCTTCCATGGCATCCTCTAATATCTCTGCTGCCTCCTTGACAGTGACGCAGCGCCCATTTAAAGTTCTCATTGTGAGATAGGCTTCTCTCTGCTGGTTCTCATATTCCAGAAGAAGCATTTTTTCGATCACAATATGATTTTTGCGGAAAGACCGCTTGATCTCCTCTTCCCATTCCGGTGTAATGTCAGTGGCATGCTCCACCTGATGGGAAAATTCTTCTAAGATCACTGCCAGTTCTTTAAACTGAACAATTATTGCATCCCTGCTTTCCAAAAACCGGTTCTTCCATGATAGATTCATGGTCGCCCGCCCAAGCCCCCTGTTTAAGTGAGCCAGATATTCTTCCCTTCTTTTACAGCTTTCCAGAAAAAAACGGGGCATGTCCCCGTAATCTACGCTTCCCTTTTGTTCAAACGCACGAATTAAATACTGCAGATAATACTGGTTGTCCTGTTCCTTACCGGGATATACGATACATTTGTTGCAGCCTGCGCATACCATTGCAGCAGCAGTCTCCAGTGCTGCTATCCCATCTTCCTTTGTAAGTCCCTGTTCTGCGGACAGCTCATCTGTGCACGCTCTGGCAAGTTCCCCAAGCGAATTTGCCATGTCGTTTAATCTCTTTGCCGTATATACATTCACATCAGCCATATCGTGATGTGCCGCCTTACGTCTGAACACAAAAATCCCTCCTGCCTGTATCATGCTTTAAACCATTATATACAGGCAGGAGGGAAAATTTTGTCAAAACAGCTGATTCATTTTTAAAATTGTACGACAGTTTCCTCTAATTATGTCCAAGTTTTTTGGACATCAAGGGATACCCGAAGGGTGTTTCCTCTAATTATGTCCAAGTTTTTTGGGCATCAAGGGATATCCGCAGAGATTCTACTTCTTCTGCGATGGTTTCAATAGTATTTCATCGGGTTTCACAAGCCCCAGCTTCTGCTTTGCCACTTCCTCCACATACTGCTTGGTCTGAACATATACCCGGTATTCTTCCAGTTCCTTGGCACGACCTTGCTCCTTGTCCACCTGCGCCTGAAGATTCTGCAGGCGATACTGATATTCCAGTTCTTTTTCTTTGAGCGAAGCGCCTTCTATCGTGACAATCACTGCCAGACTGAATACCACAAAGGTAATTCCAATCAAGGTCATGCGGTTGCCCCATCTATCTCTTCTTTTTCTTCTTGACTTTCCCATCTCATTCATACAATCACCAGTTGTTCCTACTGCCGTCTCTTTGGACGGATCCACTTATGCATTATCATTTTAAGGTATTTCTGAAGGTTTTTCAAGGATTTTAAAAAAAACCTGCTGACCAGCCGGTCATATAAAAACATTCCAAGAAAAATCCCGGCTATGACATATCCTCTCAATCCTCCGTCATTTTGTTCATACAACAGGGAAAATGTCACCAATGCGGCATAAACCCAATAAATCATGTCCTCAATTCCTGTGAATACATAAGAGTGAGGAATAAATATACGGAAAATTCGAAGCAGGTCATATGTCATCATAAGCCCTGCACCTGTAAAAAAGCTGTAGAGCAGAAGTTTTACTTCATATACGATATGAACGCTCATATGACTCCCTCTGGATTTTATTTAAACAGCCTGGACAGAAGAGATTCCCCCGACCTTCGAAGGGCCTCGTTAGAGGAATATAAAAGACTCTCTATGGTGCCGTTTAAATCCACTTCCCCCTTTTCCAGAGTTAACCGGCTGACATGAAGATCCTTGCCCTTTAAAGTCAGAAGCCCCATATCCGTATCCAGTACCACCTGGTTTTCATCAAAAGAGACCACATCCCGTATTCCAGTCATCGTACTGGAAGCACGATTATCTATTGTCAGCCTGTGAGGGCGTACGCTTATTTTTTCTTCCATAAAGAAAAACCTCCTAATATACCTGTATAAAGTATATTAGGAGGCGAGCTCCAATATTCCTGAAATTAAACTTTTGTATCAAGTGAAAGGCTAAAGATAACGATAAAGCTCTTTTGCCTCATCTTTTTTTACGGTTTCCGCCACATCAAGAACCTCTACCTTAACCGAACTGGTGCCAAAGTGTATTTCAATTACATCGCTTTCCTTAATGTTTAAGGAGGCTTTTGCAGGTTTATCATTCACAAGCACACGGCCTGCATCACAGGCTTCGTTTGCTATGGTTCTTCTCTTAATGATCCTGGAAACTTTCAGAAACTTATCAAGTCTCATGGATTATGCGTTCACCATATCCTTTAATGCCTTACCTGCTTTGAACTTTGGAGTCTTGGAAGCCGGTATATTCATTACTTCACCGCTCTTAGGATTTCTGCCTTCTCTGGCAGCTCTCTCAGATACTTCGAATGTACCAAAGCCAACTAACTGGATTTTCTCGCCCTTAACTAATTCTTCAGATATTACATCTGTTAAAGCTTTTACTGCCTTTTCTGCATCCTTCTTGGACAGCTCTGCTTTCTCTGCTACTGCCGCGATTAACTCTGCTTTGTTCATTGATATCTTCCTCCTAGAATGTAGCACCAGGCTACTGATTTTCTCGTTGACACGATTACTATATCATTTATAGCTGTTTCTCCTGTTTTTGTCAAGGTTTTTTGCTCTTTTCACGAGCCTTCTCCTGCATTTTTATCGCATTCCAGACAGCCTCTCCCTCTTCCGACGAAATCACCTTTTTATCGCCAAAAACATGGGGATGCCTGCGGATCATTTTCTCACAGATTCCATTCACCACATCGTCAATGGAAAAGCAGTGGCTTTCCTTGGCAATCTGGCTGTGCAGCATTACCTGAAACAAAACGTCTCCAAGTTCTTCACAAAGATTCTCCATATCCTTATTGTCGATTGCCTGGAATACTTCCTGGCTCTCTTCTTCCAGATGTTTTTTTAAGCTCTCGTGAGTCTGCTCTCTGTCCCAGGGACAACCATCCTCCGCCCGCAGTTTATTTGTAATATCTACTAAATCTTTAAAAGTATACATGCACGGAACCTCCTTTTTTCAGATTATAACATATACCGGAACAAACCGGGGAATCTGTTTCCAATTCTGACGTTTTTCTGACATTTGTCCCGGACCCCTGTTAAAAATCCCTTGATTCTATTATAATAAGTGCAGTTAAATAAAACCGGAGGTTAACATGAAACAGTTTAGTATATGGAAAAAAATAGCCGCCTGCGTGCTGTTTATTAACATCGTTTTAAGTGCATTTACACCTGAAATAGTAACGCCCGGAAGTACCGCGGATGAGTTGACAGCCGTACGTATGGGCATTGGTCCTTCCTTAAATATCGGCCCTGGCAGCAAGCTCTTTAACGGAGGGAGCCTTTCCCTTCTTGCAGATTATGACAACCGTCAGATGCTTTCCATGGTTTTGCAGGATAAGAACGGATCATTGGTAGTTATTGACGGCGGCTGGGATATTGATGCGGATCATTTAAGTGATGTAATCCGTTCAAAAGGCGGACATGTTTCTGCCTGGTTTGTCACCCACCCCCACTCTGACCACGTGGGAGCACTGGTTAAAATTTTAAATAATCCAGATCGTAAGATTACAATTGACAATGTTTACTACTCTCTGGCAGACCAGTCCTGGTATGATAAGGTAGAGTCCTCCCGGTCTCTGCTGGTAACAGATTTACGTTCTGCCTTGTCTACACTCCCGGCGGCAAGTCTCCATACCGTGAAAAAGGGAGATGAGATCCAGGTAGGCTCAATCAAGGCCAAAGTACTGAATAACCCCTACCTGCTTGATGTAACATCAGTAAACAACAGCTCTGTTGCGTACAAATTCTTTTTAAATAATGTAAGCATTCTTGTTTTGGGAGATATGGGGCCTGAGGCAGGAAAACTCCTCTTGGAAGAGACAAGCGCAGCTGATTTAAAAAGCGATATTGTACAGATGTCCCACCATGGCCAGTATGGCGTAAGCCGGGAAGTATACGCAGCCATTAAACCCCAGATCGCTTTATGGCCATGTCCCCTCTGGCTGTGGAATAATGATAATGGCAGCGGTATTGGAAGCGGTGACTGGAAAACCCTGGAGACCAGAAAATGGATGGAAGAGCTGGGTGTAAAGGTTAATTATTGTATTAAGGATGGCGATCAGACCATCAACTGATCACGAACCGTCATCAAAACGGCAGCCCTATTAATTTCTGGCTGCCGTTTTTAGTTGCGTATTTTTTGTATTAATCCCCTCCAGGACCATCTCTTCTTGGTCTTTCTGATTCTGGAAGTGGTTCTACATAAAAACCGTCTTTGTAAGGGTCCGTATCAATCTCCGGGATATCGCCATCACTGTAGTCATCCTCTTCGGGCATAAAAATCCTCATATTCTCACCTCCTTAACCTTCCATCTGGCGGCCTAAAAATCCGGCAGCTGTTGTCGCAAGTTTTGTCTCCATATCACCAAAGCGCGCTCTTGGCTCTCTGCTTAAAAGTGCAACTGCTCCAATGGCATCTCCTTCACAAATAATTGGTGCCACTACCTGAGCCGTGATGCCCTCCAGGGTCTCTCCTGTCAATGCAGTAAATCCTTTATCATCTTTTCCTGCCACAATAACTGTACGCTCATTAATGATCGTCTCCAGCTGCTTGCTGATGGTCTTTTGGAGAAGCTCCTTTTTTGATCCGCCAGCCACAGCGATAATCTGATCCCGGTCACTGATACATACGGTCAGTCCGGTAGTCTGTGCCATGGCTTCCGCATACTGGGAAGCAAACGCAGTAAGCTCTACCATAGGAGAATATTTTTTTAATATAATTTCGCCTTCTCTGTCTGTAAATATCTCAAGCGGAGTTCCTTCTCTGAGTCTGAGTGTTCGTCTGATCTCTTTTGGTATTACCACGCGTCCAAGATCATCAATTCTTCTTACAATACCAGTTGCTTTCATATTTAATGTTCCTCCATCTTGTGCATTTTTATATCACTGATATTATTTTGCATCGATTACACCAGATTATACTTAAGTCTGCCATTTTTCCCAAATTTTAAAATCAGGGCCAGACTTTTAATAAAGTCCAACCCTGATTTTTAATTAGTAAATTATGAAATTTTAAGAAGTGGGATGTTCCATACCCAGATTAAAAATCACCTTGTTTGACACGATGGGGAACTTCTTTTGAAGAGGTTATATACGCCTCGTGTGCCACTTTTGCTGCCGGATTATCGGGAACAGGGGACACAAACCTGTTTTCAAAAGAACCATAGCGCTGAATGGTTAATTCATCTGATACTCGTTGGAGAAGATACATACCTAAAACGTCCATAGCTACCACCTTTCTTCGAAACAAATGTATTGAAGTAAGAAAGCATCCGGGACTTAATCCCATCTTCTACTATTAGTATATCACAAAATGCCGAAAAATCAACCAGACAAGCCTTATTTTTTTAGTTATATTTTCTATTTTTTTCTATTTATCAGATAATTCGCTAATCTGCTTTAAGATGATCTCAGCCTGGCTTATCATGGCATCTGTTGTTGCATTTTTCTTCCGGTCAAGGTAGGCAAATTTGGGCTCTTCTCCCATATGGAATTTTAAATCTCCCCTGTACTGCTCAATAATCTTAGGAATCCCTTCTACCTTAAGCTTTGCATTCCTGTACATGGTAAGCCGGATTTCCTGGCGGTTAATATTTACCTCGGTCACATAGGCGCTGTGTGCCAGGGCCTTTAATGCCGCAACCTTAAGAAGATTCTCAACTGGCTTTGGCATCTCGCCGAAACGGTCCATCAGTTCATCCTGCATATCCAGATGTTCTTCTTCATTTTCAATGGAAGAAATTCGCTTATAGATGTCAAGTTTCTGATATTCATTTTTAATATATGAGGTTGGAATATAGGCATCGATATCGCAGTCCACCAGGGTCTGGTAGGTGTCCTCTTCTTTTCTCTCGCCCTTCAGTTCCAAAACTGCCTGATTCAAAAGTTTGCAGTAAAGGTCATAACCCACCGCTTCCATATGTCCATGCTGCTCTGCACCCAGAACATTGCCAGCTCCTCTTATTTCCAGATCCCGCATGGCAATTTTGATACCAGAACCAAGCTCTGTAAATTCCCGGATCGCCTGAAGACGCTTCTCTGCCTCTTCTTTTAACATTTTATCCCGTTTATACATGAGAAATGCGTATGCAGTACGGCTGGAACGTCCCACCCGGCCTCTTAACTGATAAAGCTGGGAAAGTCCCATGCGGTCCGCATCCTGAATAATCATGGTGTTTGCATTGGAAATATCAAGTCCTGTCTCAATAATTGTGGTACATACCAGAACATCAATTTCGCCGTTCACAAAATCAAACATGATTCGTTCCAGTTCATGCTCGTGCATCTGTCCATGGGCAAATGTAACCACTGCCTCCGGAACCAGCTTTGCAATGTGGTTTGCAATCTCATCAATGTTGTTAACCCGGTTATATACATAATAGACCTGTCCTCCCCTTGACAGTTCCCTGTGGATCGCTTCCCGGACCATTTCGTCATTATGCTCCATTACATAAGTCTGTATGGGCATTCGGTCAACAGGCGGCTCTTCCAGAACGCTCATGTCCCGGATTCCAACAAGGCTCATATGAAGAGTCCTTGGGATTGGGGTGGCCGTAAGGGTAAGAACGTCAATATTATCCTTTAACTGCTTGATTTTCTCTTTATGGGCAACTCCAAAACGCTGTTCTTCATCAATAATCAAAAGACCCAGATCCTTAAACTGCACATCTTTGGATAATACCCGGTGGGTGCCTATCACAATATCCACCATTCCTTTTCTTAAGTCTTCCACCGTTTTCTTAATCTGGGCAGAGGTCTTAAACCGGGACATTAAATCCACCCGTACCGGAAAGTCCTTCATTCTCTGTGCAAAGGTATTATAATGCTGTTGGGCCAGAATCGTGGTGGGAACAAGGTAGACCACCTGTTTTCCTTCCTGAACCGCCTTAAAGGCCGCTCTCAGTGCAATCTCAGTTTTACCATATCCCACATCTCCACAGATTAAGCGATCCATAATTTTGCCGCTCTCCATATCTGCTTTAGTGGATTCGATTGCATCCCACTGATCCTCAGTCTCTTCGTAGGGAAACATCTCTTCAAACTCTTTCTGCCAGACGGTATCCTCACCGTAACGGAATCCGTGAGTCTGTTGTCTGGCTGCATAGAGCATAACCAGATCCTTGGCTATCTCTTTTACAGCACCCTTAACTCTGGTTTTTGTTTTATTCCACTGATCTCCTCCAAGACGGTTCAGCTTTGGTTTCTTGGCTTCCGCACCGGCATACTTCTGGATCCCGTCAAGCCTGGTAGCCGGAAGATAAAGATTGCCGTTTTCTGCATACTCCACTTTTAAGTAATCCTTGATTACCCCGTCCTGTTCAATTTTTTCAATTCCCCGGTATATACCAAGACCATGATCCTCATGAACCACATAATCGCCAACAGCGAGATCAGAAAAGTTCTGGATTCTGGTACCTTCATAGACCGTCTTTTTCCGTTTACGTTTCTTTTTCTCCACACCGAACATGTCACCTTCGGTAATCACAAGGAATTTAATCATGGGGTATTCAAACCCCCGGTGTATGTTGCCGTGGGTCACCAGAATTTCTCCCGGCTTCACCTCATGCTCCCCATCCTGATCGTCCGGGCAATAAGCGCGTAATTCGTATTCTCTTAAATCCCCTGCCAGACGGCTGGCCCTGGTTCTGGAGGCAGACAGTAGAATGACCCGGTATCCCTCCCGTTTCCATCTGGTTAAATCCTTAATAAGAAGTTCGAAACTGTTTTGATAGGAATTAACGTTCTTTACCTGAAAACTATAGCGGTTTTTCACCACGAAGCCTGACAGCTTCTGTTCCAGACCGGTTAAATACACTCCGCTCTTCATCTGAATTCTGGCTAACATCTCTTTTGCCGGATAAAGAAGATTCGTCTGCCCTGGAAGGAGATAACCATTTTCCAGACGGTGAATCATGCTTTCCCTGAATTCCATCTCAACAGTTTCTCCCTTTTCCTTTAACCGCTCTGGTTCATCTAAGAAAAAGACTGTATTTTCAGGAGAAAAATAATCAAGGAAAGATACGCTTCCTTTACAGAAGTACTGAATATAGCCATCAAGTCCGTGCTGCTTCCAGCCTTCCTTTAAGCCTTCTATCAGTTCTGATACAATGGACCGGATTCTGGCGGCTTCCTGAATCTTTGACTGAGCCCGCAGATCCTTTTCATATTTTTTCAGCTCCTTTTGAAGCTCCTCTACTCCGTCATTAATCTGTTGGGATGTAAGAACCATCTCTGTGGCAGGATAGATACAGATTTCATCAAGCTGGTCTATGGACCTCTGGCTTTCTAAGTCAAAGGTTCGTATGGAGTCCACCTCATTGTCCCAAAGTTCAATACGGACAGGAAGTTCTTCTGTTAAGGGGAAAATATCGATGATGCCGCCACGGATGGAAAACTGCCCCATTCCATCTACCTGACCCATCCGTTCATATCCCAGCTGGGTAAGCTGCTTTTTCCACAATTCTACATCAATAATCTGACCGTTCTCAACGGAAAGTGCCTGTTTCTTTAAATCAGCTAGAGGCATAAGGTGGTCCATCAAACCATCAAAGGTCGTCACCACCCACCCGGAGGACTGTTCCATTAAATGACGGAAGACCTCCATTCGCTGCTTGGTCAGCAGATTTCCATGGATATCTGCATTGAAAAACAGCAAGTCCCTTGCCGGATAAAGCCACGTATCGGAATCAAAAAAGCGAAGGTCTTCATAGATCTCTCTTGCCCTGGTATCATCATAGGTGATTACCAGTTTAAGACCTGCCTGTTTTGCCGCTTCATACATCAGATGAACTTTCTGGGAATCCATGCAGCCGCTTGCCATGACTGGTCCGGCCTTCTTTTTCAGATCAGAGCAAAGACCTTCAAAATCCTTTAGTTCCCTTAATGGTTTCTCAAATAGATCGTTCATGAAATCTCCTTATTTCTTCCTGTTGAAATAATTCATCGCCTTTTCGGCTCCGTCTTCCACCATCATAATTGCTGCCTCTGCTGACGCCAGGTAAGCATCCGCCATAACAGACTCCAGCTCCTTTGGAAAACGTCCAAGGACATAGTCTGCCAGATCCATTTCTTTAGGCTTCTCACCCACTCCAACTCTGATTCTTGGGAATTCCTGGGTTCCTAAGTGCTGTATGATGTTTTTCAATCCATTATGTCCTCCGGCACTTCCTTTCAGACGAATCCGAAGCTGTCCCTCCACAAGGTTGATGTCATCGCAGATCACAATAACATTTTCCGGCTCTACCTTATAAAAGTCAGCCATGGAGCGGATGCTCTCTCCGCTTAAATTCATATAAGTCTGGGGTTTTGAAAGAATGACCTTCTGATATCCTGCCATTCCCATACCATAGATTGCTTTATGCTTCTTTTCCGTCACGCGGATTCCCAGTTTGTCCGCCAGAACATCAATAGCCTCAAAACCCACGTTGTGTCTTGTTTTATCATATTCTCTAGTTGGATTACCTAATCCTGCGATGATGTACATGATGATTCTCCTTATTATTGTCTATATTAACAGCAGTTGCATTTCATGACTGATCATGGAGTTTTATGAACGCCCGAAAAGCGTTAGATTTCCCATGTGGGGGCACCTAACGCGATTCCTCTAATTTTAACAGTTTAAAAGAAGGATGTAAAGGCAGAATCACAGAATAATTTTATTCCATTGAAATCAACCTGACAGAAAGTTATAATGTAGGTATTTAAGAAAGGAACCTGACATGGAACAAACAAATAATACTTACCGCATGATTCTTTTAAGCTCATTAACTAAAGTATTTACTGATGAAGAGCCCTTATTTTATCCGGAATGCTGCCGCCTTACCGGTCTTTATGGGGAAACGGTTTCTTTTCAGACTGCCTGCGCCTTTTCCGGTGAAGAGAAGGAAGTGCTCCAGGTTTCCATCGATTCCCCTCTGGAAAAATACATACAGATCAGACAGGTAATTTCAGTCCCCTCCGCTTACCCTGCCCATGAAAAGCGGGACAGTAATTATCTCCGACACAGTCCCGGCCTTTATCCGGATCTTCTTAGGAATCTGGATCATGACAGTCTCATTCTGGTACCCGGCAAATGGCAAAGCCTGTGGGTGGAGGTTTCTCTCACCAGCGAAATTAACCCAGGTATCTTTCCAATTACAGTTTCACTGATCAATTCGGAGAAGTCAATTGCTGCATCCGTTACAGCCACACTGGAAATCATACCAGCCTCATTGCCCAGTCAGGAACTGATTCACACCCAGTGGTTTCATGGAGACTGCCTGGCTGATTATTATCATGTCCCCGTTTTTTCTGAGGAACATTGGACTATTCTGGAACATTTTATTTCTCTTTATGCAAAAAGAGGAATGAATATGATACTCACACCAATCTTCACTCCACCCCTTGATACGGCAAGAGGCGGAGAGCGGACAACCATTCAGCTGGTGGATATCATGGAAGAGAACGGTACTTACCAGTTTGATTTCACCAGGTTGCGTAGATGGGTGTCAATTTGCAGAGCATCTGGAATCAGATATTTTGAAATGGCTCATCTTTTTACTCAATGGGGCGCAGAATCTGCACCTAAAATTTTGGTCAAAACCAACGGGGAGGAAATCAAACGGTTTGGCTGGCACACCCCTGCCTTAGGGGACTACACCCTTTTCCTTAATCAGTTTCTTCCTGCACTGAAAAAGGAATTAAAGCTTCTTGATATCTTAGATGATACCTGGTTTCATATATCCGATGAGCCAAAACCCGCCAATTTTAACTCCTATGCTGCGGCCAGAGAATCCGTTACGGAACACTTAAAGGGCTGTAAACTGATCGATGCACTATCTGATTATTCTTTTTATGAATCCGGCCTGGTAGAAAGGCCTGCTTGTGCTACCGACCACATAGAACCATTTTTAAACCACAGTGTCCCTCATTTATGGAGCTACTATTGCACTGCTCAGTGTGTTGATGTTGCCAACCGCTTTATGGCAATGCCTTCAGAAAGGAACCGCATCTATGGGATTCAGGTATATAAATTTGGAATGGAAGGTATCCTGCACTGGGGCTTTAACTTTTATAATTCCGAATATTCCCTGGAGCACATCAACCCTTACCTGGTTACAGACAGCGGGGGAAGCTTCCCGTCCGGAGATGCATTTTTAGTTTATCCGGGAGCGGACAGACAGCCGGAAGAGTCCTTACGGCTGATGGTTTTATATGAAGCCATACAGGATCACAGAGCATTAAAGCTGCTGGAACAGTACATTGGCAGAGAAGCCGTAATCGATCTTTTAGAAGAGGACTTATCAGAACCAATCACATTTAAGACGTATCCGAAATCAGCAACCTATCTAATCTCAGTCAGAAATAAAATAAACCGTATGTTAAAACAATTCATTTAAAAAAGATGCTGCAGGTCAGACATGTCTCCTGCAGCATCTTCTATTTATTTACTTTCTGAAATCAATCATAACTTTAAGCATATTTCCCGGATTATTGGCAAAATCCTCAAATGCTTTGGGAGCGTCTTCGAAGGAGTATGTATCAGTAATAATCTGATCAAGAAGAATTTCACCTGATTTTACCAGATCGATCAGTTCTATAAAGTCTTTCTTTAATGCATTTCTGGAACCAAACACATTTAACTCTTTTTTCTGAATCAGCGTAAAATTAAAATCCAGATTCTTCTTTCCTACTCCGATTACTACCACTCTTCCTCCAAAACAGGCTGCATCAATGCAGTTCTGGAAAGTAGACGGCAGACCCACTGCTTCGATTGTGACATCAAAACCATTTCCATTTGTTATCCGCTCCACCTCGTTAACAAAATGCATGGGGGATGAGTTTAAAATTGTTCCATCAACACCAAACGACTGGGCAAGTTTCAGTTTCCCTTCGGATACATCCGAAATATATACTACGGCTCCTTTTGCTTTTGCTGCAATTGCCGCAAGAATACCAATGGTTCCGGCGCCTACAACCAGTACCTTTTCCATTGGCCGCACATCTGCTCTGCTGACACCATGATAGCTGATACAAAAGGGCTCTATGGCAGCCAGAACTTTCGGATCCAGACCATTTCCCTCATAAATCCGTTCCACCGGCATGGTTATGTATTCTGAAAATGCACCGTCCATCTGGCAGCCCATGGTATGATTGTCCTGGCATGCATTTACAATCCCCTGAGAGCAGGAATAGCAGGTTCCGCAATTGAAATATGGATTACAGGTTACTATCATGCCAGGTTTCAGACCTTGAGAATTTTCATCTATTTCTACAATTTCAGCAGAAAACTCATGCCCTGGAATTCTGGGATAATCAAAGTACGCAAAGGTTCCCTTATAAGAGCCAAGATCACTGCCGCAAATACCGCCGTATAAGACCTTTAAAAGAGCTTCGCCGCTTTTACGTACAGGCATCTGAGTCTCTTTCACCACTACTTCACCAGGTGCGTTTATATAAATTGCCTTCATTCCTGCAGCCTCCTAATATTTTCCATTCCAGATTTTCACTCTGGGATAATTGGTTGGTTCAACCGGTTTATTCTTTAAAAGCTGGAGCCATTCCCCGAATGCCATCATCATAACTCCCACACCCTTCTGCTCATCAGCTACAACTTCCTCTTTTAAATAATACTCAACACTTCCATCACGGAAAAGATTTTCTGCCGGACCCAGCCCGGCTCCTTTGCAGATACCGGTCAGCTGAATTTTTCCTTCATACTGTTGAAACATCCGTGTTTCCACTCCAATCAGTATTTCTTCTCCTATGCCCCGGTACTTTGCCTCCTCTAAAACGCCAAGGCGTACACCCTTTAAAATTCCATAAGCAAACATAATTGAGGAAGAGGTTTCAAGGTAATTTCCTTTTACATCTTTTAAGGCGGTCAGCTGATAGAATAATCCACTCTCTTTATCCTGATAAAGAAGCAGTCCGTCTACCGCCTCCTTTAAAAGTTCTCCCAGCCTGTTCCGGTGCTTTGACTCCTCCTCTGGCAGTATTTCATAACAATCAATGAGTGCCATCAGATACCAGCCCAGAGCCCTGGACCAGAAATTTTTTGACAATCCTGTTTCTTTATCTGCCCAGAAAATTTCTTTTGCCTCATCCCAGCCGTGGTAATAAAGCTTTTTCCCATCATCAAATAACGTATTTCTTGCATTATTAAACTGCATCATTACATCGTCATAAGCTGCTCTCGTTCCAAACATTTTTTCGTAAGTAAGATAATACGGCATTCCCATATAAAGGCCATCCAGCCAGATCTGATTGGGATAAATTTTTTTATGCCAGAAGCTTCCGCTTTTCGTCCTTGGATGATGTTCCAGCTGTAGCCTCAGGGCTTCTATTGCTTTCCGGTATTTGATTTCCCCGCTTTTTTCATATAATAAGAACAAGACAAGACCCGACGGAATTCTGTCAATATTATATTCTTCTCTTTCATACCCCTTAATATTGCCATCTTCATCAACATAGCGATCTACATAGTTCCTGATACAGTCATAATAAAATGACTCACCGGTCGCATGAAATAATTTCTCAGCTCCAATTAAAATGCAGCCATCCTCGTAGTTCCAAACCTCCCGGTCAAGATCATTGAACTCTTTTATGTAATTCTTGATATAGCGCTCAAATACCATTGTTATAGTCTCCTGTAATTTCATTACTTGGCATTTTATTAATATGGGCTGTCCTTTTAGCGGACAGCCCAGCATTTATTTATTTTGACAGATACTCCTTCTGCATCTTGGTCAAATCATTTGCCCAGGCATTGCAAACGTCTGCAGCCTGTTTTTCACCATGTAAAACCGCCTGGAAATCAGCAGTAATATTAGTTTTGGCATATTCATTGTAGCCATCCAGCCAAAACGGAAATTCGGCAAATTTAACGCCCTGTTCTGCAAACGTTGCATAAACCTGATAGTAAGGATTTTCTTTGTACCAGTCCTGTTCATAAATACCTTTGTTGACCGGAACTCTTCCCTCTGTTATATCTGCATAGCCTGCACCAACTGCTGAAGCAAGATATTCCACAAACAAAGCGGCTTCTTCCGGATGCTTTGTTGCTTTAAATGCCGCAGCTCCCATAAAAGAAGGTGCTTTACAAACTGCAATTCCGTCCTTGCCTGCCAGCGGTTTCACAACCATTACATTTTCTGCCCCTAAGTTCTTTTCATTTTCTGCTACAGAAGAGGAATTGTGCATCATATACTGAGCTGTACCAGAACCAAATTCTGCCACCATTTCTTTAAATCCATTGGAAATTGCATCAACAGAAACAAGACCATCTTTGTAAAGGTTTGCATAAACATCAAGGCCTTCTGCAATCTTTGCATCACTTAAATTACAAGTTCCGTCTTCCTGAAATAAAGAGGTAACGCCTGCATAGGACATCAGGAACATAAATAAATTTTCCGCTGATCCCGCACCTCCGCGAAGAGTGAAATAATATTCCCCTTTGCTCTTATCCGCATATTTCTTACTATATTCCACCAGCTGATCTATGGTTTGCGCCGGCTCAATTCCGTGCTCATCATGCCATTTTTTGTTATACCAGGAAGTTTCCTGAGTCATGCCGTAACCCAGCATATATAACTTGCCATCTCCGGAAAGGAAACGGGCAGAATCAAGAATCTCCGGAAGCATCTGGTCTTTCTCTTCCCACTGGCCAAATGACTCTTCTAAATCCAACAGGGCATCCTGTGCCACCAGTGTGTTAAGGTCCTTATTGGAAATGGTACAAACGTCCGGTGTTTCTCCCGTTACAATGGCGGTGTTGTATTTCGTCATATAAGAATCTGCTGCAAGGCCCGTATACTCCACGGTAATCCAGGGATATTTTTCTTCAAAATCTTTAATAATTACATCAAACATCGGGTTTGAGGTTGTATTTCCATCCCGGTGCCAGAATGTCAGAGTAACAGGTGCCTGATTCCCGCCTGAACTTTTATTTGTTTCTGCTGCGGTGCTTTCCCCTTCTTTCTTTCCTGCTTCCCCGCTGCTCTCAGACTGTTCCTTAGCAGGTGCTGTCTCCTCCTTTTTACCTGCACATCCGGTAAGTCCCACAATCATACTTAGTGCTAAAATAGCTGCTACTGCCTTTCTCATAAGTTCCTCCTTAAAAATTTATATTAACCTTTAACGGCACCGGCTGATAAACCGGAAACCAGGTATTTCTGAATATAAGCAAACAGTAGAATTACAGGGATCAGAGCCATGACACAGCCCGCTGCCAGACTACCATAAGCCACTGAAAACTCACCCTTCATAAGCTTTAATCCAATGGGAAGTGTAAAATACCGTTCGCTGCTTAAAAAACAAAATGCATATACGTACTCATTCCAGGAGCTTACAAAGGCAAATGCGCCTGCTGCCACCAGTCCGGGAGCGATGGTTGGTACTACAATCTTCGTAATTGCCCCCAAAACAGAACATCCGTCGATCTGAGCTGCCTCTTCCAGAGCAGGGGATACACCGGCAACGAATCCGCTGATCATAATCATGCAAAACGGGATCCGGACTGTGGTATAGGTTAAAATAAGGGAATATGGTGAATTCACAATCCCCATATTTTTAAAGATTTCAAACAGTGGAATCATTAAGACCACACCGGGAAACATCTGTGAAACAAGTAATATCAGATAAGTAAGTTTCTTTCCTTTATATGGATATCTGGCAATGGCATAGCCTCCAAAGAGGGAAACCACCGTACACACCACGGTACTGATTACTGTTACCATTACACTGTTCCAGAAGTAAACATCAAATCCCATGTTATTCCAGATATATTTATAATTATCAAATGTAATTGGACTGGGCCAATACTTTAAAGGCAGCTTCATTATTTGATTCTCAGGCTTTAACGAAGTTACAATTGTCCAGTACAGCGGGAAAATGGTAATAATAAACAGGACAACCAACGGTATATTAACATTAAAAATCCGGATTAATCTTTTCTTTGTTTTATTGCTCATAATGATTATAAGTCTCCCTCCTTGCCAAATCCTCCCGCCGCTACGTAGATACCGGCAAATACTGCCAGAATCAGCGCCATCACTGCTGCCATAGTACTGGAATATCCGATATCCAGACCTTCATTAAACTTTGTCATAAGATAATGGGGCAGTGTCATGGTGGAATTGTTGGGTCCGCCATCTGTCATACCAGCAATGATATCAACAATATTAAAAGTCCAGATCGTACGGAGAAGCGTAGTCAAAATCAATGTATTTTTTATCAGGGGCAGTGTAATTCTCCAGAACTGATAAATCTTATTGGCACCGTCCACGTCTGCTGCTTCGTAATAATCCCCAGGTATGGATTGAAGCGCGGCCAGAAAGGATACTGCAAAAAACGGTATTCCTCTCCAGGTTGTTGTAAAAATCAGAGTCCCTCTTGCAAGGCTGCCTGTGGAAAACCAGGAGATCCGTTCATGAATCAGACCGGATTTCATCAGCAAATCGTTAATCACACCCGTTTGTCCGGTAAACATATAGCTGAATATTAATGCTACCAGCATTCCACCAAATGCCCATGGTGAAAAAACGATCATACGGTAAAACTTCCGTCCCTTGAATTCTGTATTCATAAGAAGTGCTACCCAAAGTCCCAGAATACACTGAAAAAATACGTTAAAAAAGGTCCAGATTATAGTATTGTTTAATGACTTATAAAACAGCGGATCAGAAAACAGCTTTACGTAATTATCCAGTCCTACGAAACCATAATCTTTTGGTCTGGTTAAAATATAATGATGAAAGCTGTTATAGAATGTTTTAAAAATAGGGTAAAACATAAAAATGACAATGACTGATATTGAGGGCAGTACCATCAGATACGGTATGGTACGTATATTAATAAACCTCTTTTCTTTTTTTTGCTGCATGTTCTCCTTCCCTTCCCCATCGTGCTTGTAAGATATGTAAATTATATAAACATAAAAAAGAACGCACCATTGCCATATTGACTAATAAATGCGTTCTTCTCTCATCTTAATGGACATACATTTCATTTTATTGCGATTTTATTTCTAATTTAATTCTTGTCTTTCAAGTATGTCTTTCATTTTGAAATCTTTTAGTCTGTTATTCCATATTTTTTCATTTTTCGCCATAACGTAGTCGGGCTGATTCCCAGCTCCTTTGCGGTTGCATTGCGGTTTCCGGAGTTTTTTAACAAGATATTTCTCAAAAGAATTTCATAGGCATCCATGGATTCTTCTTTGACTGCCAGGTTTCCCTCTTCAAAAACTTCATCCGGGTACATTTCCTGCAAGAGGTCTTCCACGATATGTTTTTTAATGGTACGCTTCTCAATCGTAAGCACCATCCGTTCAATAAATCGTTCAATCTGCAGCGCACTTCCGCACCAGTTATACGTTTTTAGATATTCCATTGCTTCATCGGTTAAAACCTGGTATCTGGAATACCTCTGGTTATACCGTTTTAAATACAGGTTTACAAAGTTCACCACATCCTCCCTTCTCTCGGAAAGGGGCGGCAGCCTTAAAACCAGTCCGGAAAAAATATAGTAGAAGGTAAATGTAACCGTATCGTTTTTTCTCATTTGTAAAAGGGATTCTGTAGAAGTAACAATTAACCTTACATCCAACAGCTTTATTTCTCCGTTCCCCAGCTGTACTCCTGTATTTTCCCTGATAAAACGGCACAGGGCTGACTGTGTGCTGGCTGCGGCAAATCCGATTCCTGTGATAACCAGGGTTCCTCCGTTGGCCTTTTCAAGCGCACCAATAACTCTCTGGCTGTTCCGTCTTTCGTCCCCGCTTCCAAATAACAGCTCCATCTGCCTTTCCTGAGAAAGCCCTACCATACTGACCATCACATAAGGACCATTCTTACGGAGACTGTAATTATGAATCCCCTGACAAAGACTTTCCCTGTCGTCTCCAGTCTGCCCTTCTATCATCAGAGGCGTATTGGACTGGGAATAGAGCTTTGCCTGCTCAATGAGCCGGGACATCTTCTCAGAGGTATAGCAGATGTCTCCGAAGTTTCGGTAAGCTACAAATCCGCCTCTGCGTTCCGCCTCCTGAATCGCATAATCAATTTCATCATTCCGGCTTATTTTCTTTAATGATAAATAGGCACCGGTAATCTGATCATCCACCATAATCGGGGATAAAATCATAACCATGGCTCTGCCATTTACGTTGAGAAACGAAGAAAAGCTTTCTCTTGGACTGTTGAGTACCTGATGAATCAGATCCGTATTAATGTCCTTAATAATATCTTTTACATTTTTACCAAGTACCTCTTCCTGGCCTTTATTTATTATTCCTTCCGTAATCCGGTTCATCATTACAATCGTCCCGGTACTGTCAATTTGAATCAGCCCATTAAACATGCTGTCCAAAAGAGAATTCACCTTAGATTCATTGCGGCGTTTTATCTCATTGTTAGAGAAAAGGGTCTCTGCCTGACTAATGGCAATCCTGACGGATTCCTCTGTGGATTCCACCGGCAGGACAGGAATATTCAAATATCCAAACTGCCTTAAGATATCCTGAGCACCGATCAGCATATCCGCCCCCCATGTCTCCACTTCTTTAAACATACTTTCTTTTTCCTCTATAGAGGTGTAATAAAAAGTTTTAATTTTTGCATGAAATAAAGTTTCAAAATGGACTGTATCGCAAAACATGCTCTTCAATCCGATAATTCCAATGACAGGGCATGTATCCTGTATCATTTCCTTGGCTTTTAAAATAGTAAGCCCAATCTCCTGTGCAGTCCAGACGATATCCACAACCGGAATATCCACTGTATAGCGGATTCTCTCAGCCTGAGTCCCCCTGGCGACAATCACACTGGCCCCCATTTTTACTGCTTCTTTCGCATCTGCCTCAACATTCTCGTTTAATGTCCTTTTACAGATAATCACGTTAGAATGATCTTTACAAATCTCACCTGCTATCTGTAAAAGTTCAATATTGGGCAATAACATCGCTATCCCCGGCATTTTGTCTCCTCTCCTGTGTTGTTCCCCCCAGAATTTCATAAGTATCATAACATGCCTTACAGCCGCAAACAAATAAAATAGCAGACTTTCCCGTTATTAAAATTTTATACTCATGTCCCTTGTCATACCTCCTCCCATTATGTTAAAATAAAACCGTTGCGCTTATATAAGTTCAAAATTGGTTGAACGTTTCTACCAACTACCTCAATAGTTGACTATAAGGGTTAGAAGGAAAAAGGAGTGATGTTCATGAAGAAAGCTTCAAAAAATTACGATGTGATCATCATTGGTGCAGGCCCTTCCGGTATTTTCTGCGCTTATGAACTGATCGATAAAAAGCCGGATTTAAAGATCCTGATGATTGAAAAGGGCCGTCCGATTGAAAAACGTACCTGCCCCAAACGTACAACCAAAGTATGCGTAGGCTGCAAACCTTGCTCCATCACCACTGGCTTTGCAGGTGCAGGAGCATTTTCAGACGGTAAATTATCCTTATCTCCTGATGTAGGAGGTAATCTTCCCGAAATACTGGGATATGATAAAACCGTGGAACTGTTAAAAGAATCTGATAATATTTATTTAAAATTTGGCGCAGATACCAATGTATATGGTGTTGATAAGCAAAAGGAGATCCAGGAGATCCGCCGCAAAGCCATAAACGCCAATTTAAAACTAATAGAATGCCCCATCCGCCATCTCGGTACGGAGGAAGGCTATAAAATCTACACTCGTCTTCAGGAGCATCTACTGGAGCAGGGTGTGGAGATGGAATTTAATACCATGGTGAAAGACATCATTATCGAGGATAATCAGGCAAAGGGAATTATCACAGATAAGGATGAGATCTATGAGGCTCCTGAGATCGTTTCTGCCATCGGCCGCGAGGGATCTGACTGGTTCAGCCATATCTGCGGGAATCATGGAATTGAGACAAAGGTGGGAACCGTTGATATCGGAGTTCGTGTTGAAGTCAGAGATGAAGTTATGGAATTTTTAAATAAGAATCTCTATGAGGCGAAGCTTGTTTATTACACTCCAACCTTTGATGATAAGGTACGTACCTTCTGTACCAATCCTTCCGGAGAGGTAGCTACGGAATATTACGAGAACGGGCTGGCAGTTGTCAATGGACACGCTTACAAGTCCCAGGAATACAAAACCAATAACACCAATTTTGCAATCCTGGTATCCAAAAACTTTACCAAACCATTTAAAACACCCATTGAATACGGGAAACATATTTCACAGTTAAGCAACATGCTGTGCGACGGCAGGATTCTGGTACAGACCTTTGGAGATTTCCAGAGAGGAAGACGTACCACAGAAGAGCGCTTATGCCGTAACAATATTATTCCAACCTTAAAGGATGCGGTTCCAGGCGATTTATCCCTGGTATTCCCTCACAGAATTATGGTTGATATTAAGGAAATGCTGCTTGCTCTTGATAAGGTAACACCTGGTATTGCAAGTGATGAGACGCTACTTTATGGTGTGGAGGTTAAATTCTATTCCAATAAGGTAGTTGTTAACAGTGATTTCGAAACCAGCGTTCTGGGACTGCGTGCCATCGGAGATGGTGCTTCTGTAACACGGGGACTTCAGCAGGCCTCTGCCAATGGTATCAGCGTTGCCAGAAGTATTTTAAGCAAATTAAATTAAACAGCAAAAAAAACATGGGATCGTTATCCAATCCCATGTTTTTTAATGATTAATTTAGACAAGCCCAAGCTTTTTCATCGCGTAAGCCACTCCGTCATCTTCCACATTCTTTGTATAGAAGGTGGCATACGGCTCCAGCTCCACGCTATGGTGTCCCATTAAGATACAGTTCTTTGCATATTCAAACATGGATAAATCATTGGTGCTGTCACCGAATACGTATGTATCGGAAAGATCCACTCCGTAATGCCTGATAACTTCCTCAATGGCAGTCGCCTTGGAGTGTCCTGCCGGAACACATTCGTAAAATCCGCCGCCCCGGTTAATAATATCAAAATCCAGTCCCAGTTCTCTGGCAAAGCCCTTCATATCACTTTGTTCATCTTCCATAACGCAGAATTTATCAAAGTCATAACAGTCTTCATCCCAGCTGAGCGGAGAACAGTTGCCCTCCGAAGCTACATGCTCCTTCATGATTCTGACCTTATCGATCCGTGATTCCTCTTTATTAAAATAGCAGCTTTCCGTTCCCTCTAAGATCCCGTCAAGACCGTATTTCACTATCATTTTCTTAATTTTAATGCCCGTTTCATGAGGAATTGAGGCGGAGTAAATTACGTCTTCCCCCGCCACAATCCGTGTCCCGCAGCCGCAGCAATAGCCGTCTACCTCCAGGAGAGACCGAATGGGCTCGGTGAGGCAGTAGGTGCGCCCGGAATTAATAAATACCAGATGCCCTGCCTCTCTCGCCCGCTCTATGGCCTGCTTTGCGCTTTCCGGCACATTCCGGTTGATTTCCGAAAACAGCGTGCCGTCAATATCAAAAAACAGGGCTTTTCTCTTTCCTGTCATCGGTCACCTCGAAAACAGATGGTACCGGTGGCTTCATCCATACTTTCTATAATCGCAAGAGATTCTACCCGGATTCCTTCTGAACGAAGGTGATCTCCCCCAGGCTGAAATCCCTTTTCAATAACAATTCCTGCGCCTACCAGTTCAGCACCGGAATCTCTTACAATTTCTGCAAGTCCCTCCAGTGCTTTGCCGTTGGCTAAGAAATCATCAATGAGCAGAACCTTGTCGCCTGCGCCTATGAACTCCCTGGATACCATCACATCATAGGTTCTTCCATGGGTGAAGGATTCTACCTGAGTGGTATAAACATCTCCGGCGATATTCTTCGTCTTGGATTTCTTGGCAAATACGACTGGAACATCAAAATACTGAGCTACAATACAGGCGATACCGATACCGGAGGCCTCAATGGTCAGGATCTTGTTAACTTCTTCATCTGCAAATCGTCTCTTAAACTCTTTTCCGATCTCCACGAACAGCTTAATATCCATCTGGTGATTTAAAAAGCTGTCTACTTTCAGTACGTCACCGGACTTAATCTTTCCGTCCTTCCGTATTCTATCCTTTAAAAGCTGCATAAAGGTTCCCCCTATGGTATGTGATTTATTGCGTAATCTTAGCGTTTTCTTTTAAGAAATCCAGTACTTTATTGCTGATGATATAATCATCTACTTCATACTGTCCTGCTGCCTGAATCATACTGTCTACACTTTCGTAGCCCATCTTCTGTGCTACATCCGTGCGGTCATCATCACTCACTGTGATTCCCTCTTTTTCAGCAATGGCATTTAATACCAGTCTCTGCTTTACAATTCCCTCAGCCTGGGTTTCCACTGTGTTTCTGAAGTCTTCTTCCTTCATACCGGTAAATGCAGTGATAAAGGATGCGAAATCCATGCCATAAGCGGCTGCCTGATTGGTATATCTGGCTACCACGTTCTCAACATTGGCATCAATGGCTTCCTGATTGGCCTCAACTGTAGAGTTTGCTAAAACTGCATCGTAAATTTCGCTTTTTACAGTCTGGTCAGCCTGATCATTCTTATTCTGGAGAAGAGTGGTTTTCTTATCTTCCTTATATTCGTCAACAGTTTTAAACTTCGTGTTCTCCTGAACAAATGCATCATTTAATTCAGGGGTCTGCTTTTCTTTAATTGTATTGACGGTTACTTCGAATACAACAGGTTTTCCTGCCAGATCCGCATTGTTATATTCCTGAGGGAAGGTGAGGTCTAAAGAGAGCTTGTCTCCCTTTTTAGCGCCGATGATACCTTCTTCAAATCCAGGAATAAACTGATTGGCTCCGATGGTTAAATCATAGCCCTGCGCAGTGCCGCCGTCAAATGCAGTACCATCTTTCTTTCCAACAAAATCGATGTTTACAACATCACCGGACTGTACAGCACGATCTACATCAACGTCTTTCTCATGAGCTGCCAGATCGCTCTGGATTGCCTGCTGTACTTCTTCATCCGTCACTTCTACAGTGTCTCTTTTAACTTCTATGCCTTTGTAATTTCCCAGTGTAATGGTTCCGTTATCCACTTTTGATAAATCTACAGAGGGAACAGTTTCCTGTGCTGAGGATTCGGTAGCTTCTGTTGTTTCGGGTGCTGCTGTTGTCGTCTCAGCTGCCGGTTTTTTAGAGCAGCCGGTCATAATTGCGGCGGCAACAAGACCGCACATACATACATTTAAAAATTTTCTCATAATACAATCCTTTTTCCTTCTAAAATTATATATCATATTCGTACCGCTTCCTGTCAGTTATACCATATCAGGCACAGTAAAAAAAGCACTTTCCGGAAATTAACAAAAATTTCAATATTCCGTTATTATTTGTAAAATGCCCTGAATGCCTTATATGTATTATAAACATCCAATTTGGAAGAAAGCTCAAATGGGGAATGCATGGAAAGAATTGGCACTCCTAAATCCACCACATCCACATCCATGGCAGCTACATACTTGGCTATGGTTCCGCCGCCGCCCTGGTCAACTGCTCCCAGTTCACCGATCTGCCAGTAAACGCCATCCTTCTCCATCATGGCAATCACCTTAGCCATAAGCTCTGCGCTGGCATCATTGGATCCTGCTTTTCCCCTGACACCGGTGTACTTTGTCAGAACACAGCCTTTATTTAAATAGCAGGCATTGCGCTCTTCGTAAACAGAAGCAAAGGTAGGATCATAAGCCGCATTCACGTCAGAAGATAAACACATGGAATTGCGAAGAACCGTTCTGACATTTGCATGAGCCACTTCAGCCAGATCCTCAATAAAATGTAGAACAAAATGGGAATTTAATCCGGTATTCCCGTCAGAACCCACCTCTTCTTTGTCAGCCAGTACGGTAAGTGTGGTGTATTCCGGCTTCACTGCATCGATCTCCGCCATAAGAGCTGTATAAGCGCATACTCTGTCATCCTGTCCATATGCACCGATGATGCTACGATCCAGACCTACATCGCTGGCTTTCTGAGCTGGTACCATCTCAATCTCAGCCCGTAAGAAATCTGCTTCCGTAATACCAAAACGGTCGTTTAAAAGTTTGAGAGCCATCAGTTTTACCGGCTCTTTTATTTCAGCATCGTCATTAAAGGGCAGGGATCCGATTACTACATTCAATTCTTCTCCCTTTAGTCCGTCTCTTAACTTTCTCTCATTCTGGTCTGCTGCCAGATGGGGAAGTAAATCTGTAATGCAAAATACTGGGTCGCCTTCTTTTTCACCGATGTTGACTTCAATGATTTCTCCGCTTTTCTTAATAATTACACCATGCATGGATAAGGGAGTGGTGGCCCACTGATATTTGCGGATTCCGCCGTAATAGTGAGTTTTAAAATAGGCGAGATCGTTTTTCTCGTAAACAGGATTAGGTTTTAAATCAAGTCTGGGGGAATCAATATGGGCACCGTTAATGCGGATTCCTTTCTCAAGCCCCTGTGTTCCAAAGGTGGTAGCAAGAATTGCCTTTCCCCGGTTCACCTGGTATACCTTGTCTCCCGGGCGGTAGCTCTTTGATGAATCGAAGGGTACATAGCCCTGCATCTCCAGCATGGCAACGGCTTCTCTTACACACTCACGCTCTGTCTTACCGTTATCAAGGAATCTTTTATATCCCTGGCAAAACAGCTCTGCCTCTTCTGTCTGTTCCGGTGCTTCTTTTCCAATATGGGGAAATTTAAATGTTAATTCATCCTGAAGCTTTTGTCCAATTGTTTTATCCATGGTAAATAAACCTCCGTTGTTATTAGGGCTTAGCCCTGTTATTAAGCCATTGACGGACAAATCGTCTCACTGTCCAATACCAGCGTAAACGGTCCGTCGTTTAATAATGATACCTTCATGTCTGCACCGAAGCTGCCGGTTTGCACTCTTCTTACCAATTTGGTAAAACGGGAAGCTGTGTATTCATAAAGATGGTTCGCCAGCTGGGGAGAGCCTGCTTTATCAAAGCTGGGCCGGTTTCCTTTTTTGCAGTCTGCGTAAAGTGTAAACTGACTCACTAGCAGAATCTCTCCATCCACCTGGGATAAGGATAGATTCGTCTTCCCGTTTTCATCGGCGAAAACTCTGAGTTTGCATATTTTGTCCACCATCTTATCCGCAATCTCTTCTGTATCGATATCCGAAACTCCCAACAGAAGAAGAAAGCCTTCCCCTATTGAGCCGGTCTCCTGTCCATCTACAGTGACTGCAGCATGGGCGACCCGCTGTAATACAATCCTCATATGTGCTCTCCTGTCTATTTTAATACCAGCTGCAGATATTCCAGAAGACTTTCAGTGGCAGCTTCCCGGTAAATGATCTCCCGGGCAAGAATAGGGTAATCTGTAATAATGTTATCCACTCCCAGCATCTTCATGCGTTCCATCTCGCTTTTCCCGTTTACGGTCCAAGCATGAACTGCCTTACCTTTTTCATGGGCGGCCTCCACCAGCCGTTCATTGATGAAGCTGGATCGAAGGCTGATAAAATCGATGGAATCACTGGAATAAAAATCCCCATACGCCGCAGAAATAATATATCCAGTCCGGATCTGGGGATCCGCCTTTTTGATTCTGACCAGATAGGAGAACCGGGTAGATGTGACCACGCACTGCTCTTCCATCTGATATTCTTCAATCAGCTGCATCACTTTATCGGGCAGGTTGCTGTCCTCCCCCATGTTTTTAATCTCAATATTTAAATTGATCTTCCCTTTGCAGTATTCCATGACTTCCTTTAAAGTTGGAATACGTTCTTCTTTATATTCATCGGAAAACCAGGAACCTACATCCAGTTTCATCAGATCTTCATAATCATAAGAGCCTATGACGCGGTTCACACCGGCTACCCGGTTCAGCGTATAATCATGCCCCAGCACCACGATCCCGTCCCTTGTCTCCTGGACATCTATCTCTGCATAATCGGCCAGATCATTCACTGCCTTATGGAGGGCTGCCATGGTATTCTCCGGCGCTTCGTTGGAACTGCCACGGTGAGCCGTAATCTGGATCTCACTGAGCATATCTCCGGTAATAACCGAACCGTTTCTCAATACATAAAAGAGAGACATCAGGCAAAGCGCCGATGCTGCTGCCATGATAATACCTGCAGTCTTCCGGTTTCCAAAGGGCTTGCCCTCATAACCGATAGCTGCTGCCTTTCTCGTAATTCTGCTGTTAAAGCGGAAATACTGAACACTGACAGCCCCGTATTTGCCCACAGCCAGAAGCATACTGGAAAAGAATATAAGCACCAGCTCGATCCAGTCACAGGCTGCCGGCAGTACAGCAAGCGCCAGACGGTTATCTGTAAATAAGGTGACTGCAATGGCGGTAATCAGCACACAGAATCCGTAAAGCATCCAGAGTGCAAGAATGGCAAGCCCGTAGTAACAGAACATCAGAGGCAGAACCTCAGATATTCTTCGTCTCAAAAGCCACCAGCTTTTTAAATAACCGTCCCGAAACCGCTTTTGTTCCACCATACAGGCATGAAACGTATAAAGTCCCGGAAGCACAATCAGTAAAAGCATCAGGATCACTGCTGCCAGAACCATACGCCCCAATGGCTGTCTTAAAATTTCAGTAGTAACAAAATTAATGGGTTTTACATGGGTAAACACCCGGTAAATCAGATACACATTGGTAATAAAGTAATCTGCCAGAACCAGAAGCCCCAGCTGCCAGTTTTTCCGGCGCATCTCATCCAGAAGTTTTGATAAGCCCCCTGCCAGAATCTGCCATAAATTCAGCTTTCTGAAATAAAAAGCCCCCTGATACAATGTAATCAGACAGCCCGCTTCCAAAAGCAGCACTATGATTCCGATAATCAGAAGAGCTGCAATGGTCACTGCTGTCCATGGCTTTATCAGAAATAAACCGATGTTTGACACAGTTAAATAGCTGTAATCTGCCATTTTAAGTGCAAACTTCAGACCTGCATTAAGAGCAAGCAGATACAGAGGAGTTGTGATCAGACGAAACAGCAGCGTGAAGATAAAACCATTCCTCTGATTATATTTGAGAATTTTAAATGTATCTTTTGTTAATGTGCCCATAGAACAACCTTCTTTTTATGAAGTTAAAAAACAGCCTTAAGCGAGTGGAATCGTCAAGGCTGCACCCTTTTTTCATCATTCTTCCTCTGCCTTGCTGTCCCCGCCGTCCGGTATGGGCTTTTGTGCTTCACTCAATTCCAGAATGGCCTGATTCAAAGAAAACATCTTCTTATCAAGCATATTCACCACATCTGCACATGCTTTTAATTCCTGCTG
This sequence comes from Lacrimispora sp., assembly GCF_031982545.1. GTDB lineage: Bacteria > Bacillota > Clostridia > Lachnospirales > Lachnospiraceae > Lacrimispora. The sequence continues at coordinate 211,159 of NZ_DALYXB010000006.1, read as the reverse complement.
CAGATATGCCGGCGCATTGCCTTCAAACTTGTAGTAAATCTTATGCTCCAGACTTGCCCAGAAATCCATGGCAACCGTTCTGATCTGAACCTCCACCTTGGTGTCAACCGGACCGTCCGTGAGATAGATGGGAATGGTGACTACCATGTGGTAGCTCTTATATCCATTGGGTTTTGGATTCTCAATATAATCCTTTACATAAAGGACTGTTACATCACTTTGCTTTGTTATCATCTCCGCAATCTGATAAATATCTGAAGTAAACGAGCAGATAATCCGTATTCCTGCAATATCGTTTAACTTTTCCACCATATTATCGATGGTCACATCGTATCCGTACCGTTTTAATTTTTTAACAATACTGTCCGGTGTCTTAAGCCTTGACTTGATGTGCTCAATGGGGTTGTAATTATAGATATGCACAAACTCATTATTGAGTATCTCTATTTTTGTATTAATTTCTCTTAATGCTGAGTCATACAAAAATATGACGGATTTCCACTGGTCAACCTGATCAAATGATTTGGGAATATTCATTCCACATTCCCCCTCTCCCTGGTAACCTGTCTGGGTCAGTGAGACAGGGGCAGCCCAATAGACAGCCCCTGCTACTTCTTTTACAGTATACCATAGAAACCCGATATTTTATATTGTTTTTCCCCAGTTTCTAAAATTTTAATCCTTTTAAAAGACCGGAAAGTCCGGTAAAGGCACTTCCTTCTTCTTTGTAATCAAAAATCTCTTGTGCCTCTTCCTCATCAGCTTCCACCGCTTTCATGCTTAGGCTGATCTTATTATCTGCAGTTGAGATAATTTTAACCTTCACAGTCTGTCCTTCTTTTAAAACTGCTCCCGGATGTTTGATTCTCTGATTGCTGATCTGGGAAATGTGAAGAAGACCGGAAAGACCGTTTTCCAGATTGATAAATGCGCCGTAATCCTTTATGGTATCAACCGTTCCTTCCATCACCACTCCGGCCTGGCATTTGGCTATTTTCTTGCTGGTTTCTTCTTTTTGTTTTAACAATGCAGGTTCTTTTCCAGACAGAACCAGCTTGCGGTTTTCCTCATCAGCAGTAATGACGGTAACATCGATGGTCTTCCCGCTGAATTCTTCCAGATTTTCCACATACTCCGCAGCAAGCTTGGACGCCGGGATAAATCCGCGGATTCCTTCCAGTTGAACCACCACTCCGCCTTTTACAACCTCTGCAACCTTAACCTTTATGATGGTGCGTTCTTCCATCATGGTCTTTAACTTCTCCCATGCTGCCTGATCGTTCTGAAGCTTTCTGGAAAGGAGAATATTTCCTTCCCCATCATCGGTTTTAATCACAGTTGCGGTGAATTCATCTCCCATATGAATTTCAAGAAGTGGGTTGAATTCAGGATCACTGCTTAAATCTTCTTTGTTTATAATTCCTTCTGCATAATATTTTAAATCCAGAAAGACCTGGTCTTCAGTGACACGGATTACTGTTCCTGTAATTGTATCGCCTTCTCTGACGCGTTTAAAGGAAGCCTCCAGCTCTGCAGCGTAATCATCCATGGTCTCCACATGCTCGTCTAAAACGGCATCTGTCTTCATCTCTTCTTCCATAACAATTCCTCCATTCATAAAATACCTTATTTCAGGCATAATCTAAGTATATATTTAACACATCCCGCCCGATATTTCTATAGTTTTATCAGGAAAAATATGTTATATTTTAAGAAATATACATACCTGCCGGAATCAGATGATCCGGCTTTGTAATAGAAAGGACAAACATGATGAAAGACATAATGGACCTGCATACACATACCGTGGCCAGCGGACACGCATACAGCACCTTGTATGAAATGGTAAGATCGGCCTCTGATAAAGGGCTTGCTCTCATGGGTTCCACCGACCACGCACCAAAAATGCCAGGAACATGCAACGAATTTTATTTTATTAATTTTAAAGTGATCCCGCGAACACTCTTTGGAATTCATATTCTTATGGGAGCAGAGCTAAATATACTGGATTATAAAGGCCGGATTGATTTAAGAGAAGGTCTTCTGGAAAATCTGGACTACACCATAGCAAGCCTACACGAACCCTGCTACAAAAACGGATCAATTGCCCAGAATACAAGTGCCTGCGTAGGCGCTATAGAGAACCCGTATGTAAAAATTTTAGGACACCCGGATGATAGCCGTTTTCCCGTCGATTACGATACACTCGTTGCCGCTGCAGTAGAAAACCACACTCTTTTGGAAGTCAACTCCAGTTCTCTTCACCCATTAAGTGCAAGAAAGAATGCCAGAGAAAACTATAAGGTGATGCTGGATTTATGTATCCGCTACGGAGCATCCGTTATTATAAACAGTGATGCACACATTGAGGCTGACGTAGGAAACCACGCCCGCGCACTGGAACTTCTTGAGGAGCTTTCATTTCCGGAGGAGCTGGTAGTAAACAGTTCCATTGACCGTCTGCTCCCTTATATTCCCAAGCTGGAGGCTTATTTATGATTAACTTCCTCAACCTGGAATATTTTCTGGCTGTTGCGGAAGAATTAAATATTACAAGGGCCGCCAAGCGGCTTTATATCTCCCAGCAGTCTTTAAGTAACCACATTTCCAATATGGAGAAAGAATTTGATGTTCAGCTCTTTAACCGCACCATGCCCCTGACACTGACCTACGCAGGCCGCGCCTTAAAGATCCGTGCCAAAGAGCTCCTGGATTTAAAAGATGAAACATACCGGCAGTTGGCAGACATTAAGGATTTCACCATTGGTCAGCTCTCCATTGGTGTATCTCATACCAGAGGACGCTTTCTTCTCCCCGTTATTCTTCCCGCTTTTCAGGAGAAGTTTCCCAATATTGAACTTCATCTGGTAGAGGGAAATTCTTTTGAATTAAGCAATGCTCTGATACATGGAGAGATTGATCTTATGATTGACCTTCTTCCATTTAAAGCAGAGAATGTAGAAACAGTTCCCATCTGCGAGGAGGAAATTCTTCTTGTTGTTCCGGATCAGATTTTAGACCGCTTTTTCCCGGGCAGACAGGAAGCTGTCAAAAAGGAACTGGAATCCAATGCAGATGTTACCCTGTTAAAGGATTGTCCTTATCTGCTCATTAATAAGGGAAACCGGGTACGCACCATAGCTGATGAAATATTTGAGGAAGCACAGCTTACCCCCAGCATTCTTTTGGAGACAGAAAATATTGAAACCGTTCTTGCCCTTGCTTCCAAAGGAATGGGAATCACCTTTTATCCGAAGATGTTTATGTCTGGAAACCAGGATGGCTCCGGTTCTGTTATGAAAAAAACCGGATTAAATTACTTTTCATTAAATTACATGCGAAGCCATGGCATCCTCGCTTTTGGATGCCACAAGGGCAGATACCTGTCCCAGGCTACAGAAGAATTTATCCGCATAGCCAGGGAAAATATATAGATTTTAACTGCAGATTGACAAACGGGGGATAATCCTATATTATTAAATAGTAACGATTATTACTATAATTATTGTTTATAGAAAAGGAGCGGCCATGAAAACATTAAAGTACAGCCGTCAACGGGAATCTATTAAGACCTGCTTAATGGCGAGACACGATCACCCCACTGCCGACGCCTTATACACATCGATTCGTGAAGAATTCCCCAATATCAGTCTTGGTACCGTTTATCGGAATTTAAACCTTCTGGTGGAACTGGGAGAAATTCAGAAGCTGACCTGTGGAGACGGTGCCGACCACTTTGATGCGGATACATCACCGCATTATCATTTTGTATGCAGGAATTGCGGGCAGGTGTATGATCTGCCTATGGAACCCATGGACAGTATTAATCAACTGGCTCAAAAACATGCGGAGGGCCAGGTAGACAGTCACAAGATTTATTTTTATGGCACTTGTAATGATTGTTTGGAAAATAATTGAGAAATTCTCTTGACATAAGACAAAACATGTGATAACTTAATATCAGTAATCATTATTGTTATTGATTGCCAAAATATAACAAAATTAAAAATTAAAATAAAAGGAGACATGAGATCATGAAAAAATGGGTTTGTACAGTATGCGGTTATGTTCACGAAGGAGACACAGCTCCTGAATTCTGTCCAGTATGTAAGGCTGGTTCTGAGAAATTTAAGTTACAGGACGGAGATATGTCCTGGGCCTGCGAGCATGAGATTGGTGTAGCTCAGGGTTCTCCAGAAGATATCATGAAAGATTTAAGAGCAAACTTCGAAGGGGAATGTACTGAAGTAGGTATGTACCTTGCTATGTCCAGAGCTGCTCACAGAGAAGGCTATCCTGAAATCGGCTTATATTATGAAAAAGCTGCTTTTGAAGAGGCTGAGCATGCTTCCAAGTTTGCTGAATTATTAGGCGAGTGTGTAACCGCCAGCACAAAGAAAAACCTGGAATTAAGAGTAGCAGCTGAAAATGGTGCAACAGCAGGCAAATTTGATCTTGCAAAACGTGCAAAAGCATTAAACTTAGATGCAATCCATGATACCGTACATGAGATGGCAAAAGATGAAGCACGTCACGGAAAAGCATTCAAGGGCTTACTGGAAAGATACTTCGGCTAAATCCATTTTCAAAAGGAGGGTTATACGATGTCTAAATATGCGGGTACAAAAACAGAACAGAACTTAAAAGATGCATTTGCAGGCGAGTCCATGGCAAGAAACAAGTATACGTTCTACGCGTCTGCTGCAAAAAAAGCCGGTTATGAGCAGATGGCTGCTTTATATCTGGAAACTGCTGACCAGGAGAAAGAGCATGCCAAGATGTGGTTTAAAGAACTCCATGGCATTGGCACTCCGGCAGAGAACCTTGCAGACGCTGCAGAGGGTGAAAACTATGAGTGGACCGATATGTATAAAAGAATGGCGGAAGAAGCCAGAGCAGAAGGATTCACGGAGCTTGCACTGAAGTTTGAATTCGTGGCCAAGGTAGAGGCGGCTCACGAAAAAAGATATTTAAAACTGTTGGATAGCTTAAAGAATGATAAAACCTTTAAGGGAGATGCTCCCCTTGGCTGGAAGTGCCGCAACTGCGGTTATATCCATGAAGGTGTAGATGCTCCTGAGATTTGTCCGGTATGTGCTCATCCAAAGGCCTATTTTGAAAGAAAATCTGAAAATTACTAAAGCACTGCCATAAACTCTCCGTTATGGCGGGAACGGGGCAGAAGCCAAATGAATTTAATTCGTTTGACTTCTGCCCCGTCTTTTATTTCTTATCTTCTAAAGCTTTCTCGTCCACCGCTTTACTGGAAAGCTCTTTATAAAACTTTGCCTGGGTCATATCTCCGGCTTGTTCATAACATCTGGCTAGTTTAAGAAGAGGGAGTTCCCTGGAATACCTGATATTCAGCTCGCATTCTGTTTCATAAGCGGCATTATAAAACCAGATCACAGCCTCATTAAAATCCCCTGCCTCCATAAAATATTCCCCAACGTCATAGCAGACCTCTGAGCTTGCCTTCCCACAGGCAACATTTTTTAAGGCATTTTTTAAGATCTGGGTTCCATCCTTTTTAATCCGGCCGCATCTGGTCAGAACGCACTGAATGATTTTTAACTCTTCTTCTGTCCTGTCCTCTGAAAGCAAACCATTAAAGTAATCTTCCGCTTCCAGAAAATCCTGATCTTCTCCGGAAATAAACAGTTCTCTGGCATACATGGAACGAAGCTTTTTCGAAAGAGGCATCCCTTTTCTGATCAGCTTATTAAATATATCAAAATCGCGTTTGGAATGATTTCCTTCGGGCCTATGTATGATTTCAATTTCACTGTCAAAAATAACCGGTTCTAATCGTATGGTTTCATGAACGGGGTCCAGCCATTCAAACCTGCGGTTTCTTTTAAATAATTTTGGCCGATACTCACAGTCAAAGTTATAGGTTGTATTAAACTGAAGCTGATTGGTGTATTTCATCTGTACAATTTCTATTTCCGGCAGAATACACTGTTTTAAATCCATAAACCGTTTTCTGTTTTCTTCGTCAATTACCTCGTCAGCATCTGCGGTGTAGATATAGTCCATCCCGGCCTTTTCAAAGGAAAAATTTCTTGCGGCGGCAAAATCATCCACCCAGGTAAAATCAAAGATTTTGCATCCGAACTGTGCTCCGATCTCTTTTGTAGCATCTGTGGATCCGGTATCCACAAGAATTATCTCATCAGCCAGATCCTTCAGACTTGAAAGACAGCGTGCCAATACATTTTCTTCATTCTTTACAATCAGACATGCGCTGACAGTAATCATCGTCTTTGTACCTCATCTCTTTCTTTTTCTTAAAAGCAGGATAGTATCAGTTCAAATGTAACACGGTACCCTTCTTTCAGACTTGCGATTTCAACCCATTCCTGCCGGGTATGGGCTCCCCCTCCCCTGACTGCGCCAAAACAGACACTGGGAATTCCCTGTGACAGAGGAATGTTGCAATCTGTAGAGCCGCATTCGTTTTTGGGCTCAGTACCTGTATGCTTTTTCAATATTTCTGTGACCTTGCTGGTGATACAATCCTGTTTTACCGGATCAACGCCACTGCTGCAGGGTCGTTCCCCTACCAGAATTGTATTTACCTCCACCTGCTTTAACCGGTAACTTTCTGCCACTGCCCGAAAATGCAGATCCATAAATTCCAGATCTTCTCTGCTGTCGGATCGGAACTCATAAAGCATCTTGGCCTGCTGGGCTATGGTATTGACTGAGGTTCCGCCCTGAATGGTTCCTACATTATAGGTGGTCTTTGTTTTTGTTTGGGGTACTTTTAATGTATATAGAGTATCAATCATGGATGCCAGATAGGCGATGGCATTGCGGTTTCCAAAATCTGAAAAGGAATGACCGCCTTCTGTCAAAACCTCCACCTCATACCGCCTGGAACCCACCGCATCTGTTGTAATATGGTCCATATATCCGTCTATGGAATAGAACTCTCTGATTCGCCCTTCATATTCCTTAACAATCTGCCTGGAGCCTTTTAAATTGCCCAGTCCTTCCTCTCCTGCATTGGCTACAAGTAGTAATCCGCAGTCTGATGGAGTAATCTTTTTACCCGCAATGTATTTGGCACACATAAGAAGTGCGCACAGATTAGCCGTATCGTCTCCGATTCCGGGAGCTTTTATTCTACCGTCCTCCACTTCAACAGGAAGAGGTGTCGTATCGGGGAAAACCACATCTGTATGAGCCATAAATACGACTACAGGGTTATCCCTGGTACAGCCAATTGGATAAACCACATTCAGTGCGGAATCAATATAGACATTTTCTGCACCCTGACCCACCAGCCAGTCCCGGCAAAACTCTGCTCGTTTTTCTTCCTGATTGGAAGGTGCAGGTATCGTTCCAAGGTTCAGTAAAAGTTCATATGTCTCGCTGCTGTGTTCCTCAATATATTCCAGTATTTCCAATGATAAGTGATCCATTGTTCATCCCTCCGTTTTTATATATTCTATCACGTTTATCCTCTTTGTACAGCATGATTGGACTTTTGAACACAGAAAAAAAGTGCACAACTGCAGAGAACAATTGTACACTTTCCCAAAAAATTATTCAGTTATATTACACGGTTTTTAATGGAACCAATCTTTTCTATGATACATTCCACCTCATCACCTGCAGACAGAAATGACGGAGGATTAAAGCCCAGGCCCACCCCTTTTGGAGTTCCGGTGGATATAATGGTTCCGGCCTTTAAGGTCATGCCTTTTGATAATTCACTGATAATGTGATCAATCTGGAATATCATCAGACCTGTATTACTGTCCTGCCTCAGTTCTCCGTTTACCTTTGACTGAATGGAAAGCTCAGGCGGATAGGAAATGGAATTGGCTGTGAGGATACAGGGACCCATAGGAGTGAATCCGTCCAGGCTTTTTCCAAAATACCATTGCTTGTGGGCTGTCTGAACATTACGTGCACTCACATCGTTGATGATAGTATAACCAAATATATAATCTTCTGCCTTTTCTTTAGGCACATCTTTTGCATCTTTTCCAATGATAACAGCTAATTCAGCTTCATAATCCAGGCTGTCCACCATATCACTATGACTTAATATATCACCATAGGGACCAACTGCCTCATTCACTCTCTTTGAGAAATAGACTGCATAGTTTCTTTCCCCGTCAAACGCTTCTTTTTTATAGCGCGCTGACTCCTCGGCATGTTCCATGTAATTAAGACCCAGACAGATAATATCCTGATCTGGTGTCAGAATTGGGGCCAGGAGGGTAACCTCTTTCATCATAGCTGCTCCAACGATGTTGCTGCTTTCAGGATCCAGCCCAGATGCATGTTCAAGCAAGTCCCGTTCTGACTGGCTCAGTCCCTTTACAACTTCCAGCATCTCTCTGTATTCCATACCAAAAGCCTTAAGAGGGAAAACCCACATCTCATCCCTGCTCACGACTCCGATATCTCTTCTACGGTCAACCTCGTAAGTAACTAATTTCATAAAATCCTCCTTTTACATGAACCATAACTCTTCCCTGGTAGTAGAGATCGCATCTGCTCCTGCATTAAAAGCAGCCATAATATCCTTCTTGTCCGATATGAGTCCACCGGCAATGATGGGAATATTGGTGTATCTGCGGATCTCTTCCAGTGCTTTGGGCATTACTCCGGGCATGATCTCAACCATATCCGGATGGAAGGTGTCAATCTGCTTTTTTGTCGTACTCATGGCAAGGGAATCGATAATAAACGTTCTCTGAATCCCGAACAATCCAAGTTCCACCGCGCGCTTTACAAGAAGCGGCTTCGTGCTGATGATACCATCAGCTAACGTATTCTCCTTGATGAAATCCACCACGATCTCTTTTGAATTGAGACCATGGGTTAGATCTGCATGTACCATTGCGTACTTTCCATGTTCTTTTATCTGCCGTACTATCGTTCCGATGTTTAAAATACTTCCGTACAGAACAAAAACGACCTGGCACTCTGATTCAAAACACCGTTTCAGCCCGCCTTCATCCTTTACTGCCGCAATCACCGGAGACGTCTCCAGCAGTTCTATTGCTTTCATTATTATCCCTCCGCACCCAAAATAACTATGGATCTTGTTCTACTTTATCAATCCTTACCACCACCGTCAAGAAAATTCTTCCTCTTTCTTTATTTTCTTTCAAAAGTAAAGTCCCTTTTCAGTCTTTTTCTACCGCTTACTGATTAAAATAAACCTGCGGCATTAGGTGCGTATTCATAAGGATACTTTGGGAGCAATTAAATTATGGCGAATGTCCAAAAGGGAAATCACCGCCCGGCTCCATATCTGGAGCGCGGCAGTGATTTCCCTTTTTGTACGGTCAACAGGATTTTTACTGGTGTACATCCGTCCAACTCCTGACAGGCACGGCAATGCGCGCAGGTGCATCAGGCGTCAGACATTTGGCATCCAGTTTTTTCTGCTCATAGTGGTACATTAGTCTTCCAGCAATACCGATTCAATGAAATCCATTTGCTTCATGACGGAATAAATATCCTGGGGAAAGAAATAGGGGAAGCTTGACATATAAACGTGCCCCTGCTTTACGGCGGCAATACTTTCCCAAACAGGGTTGTCGGTCAGGCCGATCTCGTCCAGGGAAACCTGATCCGAGAAAAACACATAATCCCCCACATATGCAGGCAAAACCTCCAGTGACACCTTCAGCCATTGATTCAGCCATTTTCCTTCAGCTGACAACTCCTCCTCTACTTTTGGGGACATTTGAAAGCCCAACAGGTTATAAAGCGGAATGGATCCTCGGCCGCTTGTGGTAATCCATACTTCGCCGCTGCCTGCGCCTTCCATAATCGTAACGGTTTTATCCGCCAGGCCTGCTTCTTCGAGCTTTTGGCGCAGTTCGGATATCCGTTTATCTAACGCTGCGATCAGTTCTTCCGCCTTGTCCTGCTGATTGAGCAATTCACCGATCATCCGTGTGCGTTCGTAGATATCCATTCCGCTGGCGTCGATCAGCAGCGTGGGCGCGATTTTTGAGAACTTTTCATATAATTCCGGGCTGTAAGTAATAATAACATCAGGCTCGGCCGCCATAACCGCTTCAATGTCTTCGGCATCGATACTTGAAAGCCCTACCAACGACTCATGAAATGGAGTTTTTTCATATTCAATTCCGACATCCATAATGGCCGCCGGTTCTACGCCAAACGCAATCAGATCCCCTTCCATCAGCGTTGCCAGAATGCGTTTTGGATCTTGCGGAATCTCCACATCACCCATCGCGGTGCTAATCGTCCTTGTTCCTTCTTCCGCGGATACTGTCGTCTCCGTTTCTGCCGTCTGTGTAGTCGCCGCCGTTGTCGGCGTGGTATCCGCACCGCTGCTGCTTGCAGTCGTGGTGCCGCAAGCGCTCATCATCAACAGTAGGGACAGCGCAGCCGCGATCACCACTTTGCTTCGCATTTGATTCGTCATAAAAGTTACTCCTTTTCCTTTGAGTTCGCCAACGCTAACCTGGCTTTCCTCATTATAAGGAAAAGAGATTACCTTTTCTATTGTGGAATCTCTCATGAGCGACTGTGATACCTCTCTATATAAGCCAGGTGATTGCCCCTCATTTTTCGTAAACAGGCGATAGAAGCTGGATTCGTCAATAAAACCGCACCGCTCGGCGATTTCCCGTACGGACGCATTGCTGTTTTGAAGATATGCCCGAGCAGCCCTTAGCCTTCTATGAATTAAGTATTCCTGCGGCGTCTTTTCTGTTTTTCGCTTAAACAGACGGTGGAAATGGCTGTAACTAACGCCCAGCATAGCACACAGTTCCTGAATGGCAAAATCTTTTTGAAAATTGGCCTCCAGATACCGTACCGCCATAGAAACAACATCCGGCTCAAGAATACGAACATTGCCTCGCTCCAGCTCTTCATACACCGCATAGACAAACGGATAAAAGCCCGCTTTTCCATAGAACAGATTCAGGGCTGTGGGCTCCTTCCAGCATTCAAACATCTTTTTGAGCTGATCGGCAAAAAACAGTGGGTTTTGGGGTTTAAATCCGTACTGCTGCCGGAACGGATTGCATTGCTCCAATAGCTTTGCATACTCCCGCTTGTGAACGGGCGGCTCTTCGGTTTTGTACAGCACCATATAGTACTCGAACCAGTGTTGGCGGGGCCGGATGGACAATTGTGTCCCCTTGCCGCCGTGAAACAGGTCAAACCGATCTGCGTGATACACGGTATCGTCCAGGGCTATCTCCCCTCTCCCGCTCGTATACAGAAACGCACTGGCGGGAAGACGGTAATTGCAGATGGCTTCCTTGGGGGAAATCAAGTTATGTCGAATATCCAAAAGGGAAACAGCCGCCCGGTTCCATACCTGAATCCCGGCGACGATTTCCCTTTGTGTGAAATTTAATGGATTGTTGTGTGTATACATACTGCACCTCTATGGCAAGACAGTTAGTTAGAATAAGCTAACTGAAATTATACCATAGAAACTCCACGCTGTACATGTAGGAATAAAGAACATGGCAATTACTTCACAGAGACCTCTCCAGTTATGATCTTTTTACATTTCTTGCGGCAACGATGGATACTCCGGTACCTGCGCAGTTTTCAATGATTACATCTCCAATGGCAATCGGGGCATGAACGGAGGCTTTCTGAATCTCTTTCATACAATCAAATATCTTACCTTTTGGGATATCTGTTTTGGTTTTTACGGGAACCATGGCAAATTCACCGTCAATTACTTTTACCGTGGAGGTCACAACCCTGGTTGGGCTTAACACTTCTTTTTCCCCGTATTCTGCACCTCTCGCGCAGGAATTACCAGTAACGGTCACCGCACCGTTGTCGATACGTACGGTCATAGGGCAGCCCAGGGGACAGCAGATACAGATCAGTTCACGTTCTTCCATTTCAATCCTCCTCTGTGCAGATTACGATTTCTGCCAAATCCGGATATTTTTCCAGACTTTCTTTCTTAATTGCTACCTGCTCCATCTCCCCAGGTGCGAGAACCTTTTTCTTCTTATGATAAACCCGTTCATCTCCATAATAAATACTGATATAACGGTCCCGGTATACATCGGAAACACGGAAACGGATCTTCCACTGATCAGCCTCAGACTCCCGGTTAACAAACTGGGGAACTGTATAGCGGACACCGTTCACAGCCCGGATTCTGATATTGGAAGAAGAAGGTTCCTCTTTCTGGGACCCGGCATAGGCTGCAGCACTTCTTCCAGCAAGAGCAGCCTCTTCGGAAACGTAATCCACCAGATCATGAACATGAAGTACATTTCCACAGGCAAATACGCCGCTTATGCTGGTTTCCAGGCAGTCGTTCACAACAGGTCCGCCGGTTATCTGGTCAAGATCTACTCCTGCGCTTTTTGACAGCTCGTTTTCCGGAATCAGACCGACTGACAGAAGAAGGGTATCACAGGAGTAATATTCTTCCGTTCCCGCAACTGGTCTGCGTTTCTCATCCACTGCAGCCAGAGTAACCCCTGTTACCCGTTCTTTCCCGTGAATCTCTACTACAGTATGGCTTAATTTTAAGGGAATTCCGTAATCATCCAGACACTGTACAATATTTCTTTTTAATCCGCCGGAATAGGGCATAAGCTCTGCCACAACTTTAACTTTAGCACCCTCTAAAGTCATACGTCTTGCCATAATGAGACCGATGTCTCCTGAACCCAGTATCACCACTTCTTTTCCTACTTCATAGCCGTCTAAATTCATAAGACGCTGAGCAGTACCTGCTGAATAAATACCTGCCGGACGATAACCTGGTATGTTAAGAGCTCCCCTTGGACGCTCCCTGCATCCCATGGCCAGGATTACAGCACCTGCTTTTATCTGAATCAGGCCTTCTTCCCGGTTGATAACGGTCAACACTCTGTCACTGCTGATAGAAAGAACCATGGTATTAAGCTTATAAGGGATCTGCTCTTTTTCAATCATATCAATGTAACGGGACGCATATTCCGGTCCTGTCAGCTCTTCTTTAAATGTGTGAAGACCAAAGCCGTTATGAATGCACTGATTTAAAATACCGCCTAAGTGACCTTCCCGCTCCAGGATCAGTATATCTTCTGTTCCCGCTTTCTTTGCAGCCACAGCGGCAGCCAGACCAGCAGGGCCTCCCCCGATAATAACGATATCATGCTCTGTCATGTCACTCTCCTCCTTGTCTTTTCCCTGTCAGTAAATTAGAACCGGATCTGTTTTTGCAGATATCCTCCATGTTTCTTCCTGTTTCCCTTGCCAGAATTTCCATTGTTTTCGGGATACAAAAGCCTGACTGGCAGCGTCCCATTCCTGCACGCACCCGGCGCTTAACTCCGTCTACGGAAACTGCACCCAGGGTTCTGGTCACTGCATCTGCAATCTCACCCTCACTGATGCCTTCACAGCGGCAGATGATGGTTCCGTATCTGGGATCCTTTTTGATCAGTTCTCCCCTCTCTTCCAGGGAAAGCTTCTGAGGATTAATAATACCTTTTCTGGTTTCGATGAAGTTTTCCTTCTTTTTTGCATTGGCTTTCTGGGCTATCTGCTCTGCTAAGTAAACTCCCACTGCAGGAGCGCTTGAGAGTCCCGGAGATTCCATGCCTGCTGCATCGAAGAATCCGTCCGCATCCTTTACTTCTCCCACAACGAAATCATCTCCCTCTTCATGGGCACGAAGACCGGAGAAAGATGTAATAACCTGACGGAAGGGAATATTGTTCACTCCCCAGGCTGCTTTTTCCACAATATCGGCAAGCTCCTGCGCTGTTGTAGAGGTCTCCTCTTTGTCGGTTACATTAATTGCCGTAGGTCCTGTCAGCAGATTACCGTGAACTGTAGGTGTTACCAAAACACCTTTTCCCATCTTTCCTGGAAGCTGGAATATGGTATGGCTCACCAGATTTCCCGCTTCTTTATCTAACAGGCAGTAATCTCCCTTTCGTGGTATAATGTGAAGCTTTGACCCACTGACCATGTTGTGGATCTGGTCTGAGTAAACGCCGGCTGCATTGACCACGTAGGCGGCATGAATAATTTTATCACTGGAGATTAAATCATAACCGAAATCCGTTTTGTTAATTGTCTCAATTTCTGTCTCAAATAAGAAATCAGTTCCATTATCACAGGCATTCTCTGCCAGAGCGATGGTCAGTCCAAAGGGGCAGACGATTCCTCCGGTTGGCGCATATAATGCTGCCACCACTGTTTCAGAAACACCTGGTTCCATGGCACGGACTTCATCCCCGGTCAGTATGGATAATTGGGGAACACCGTTTTTTAATCCTTTTTCATACAGCGCATTGAGAGACGGTCTGTCGTCTTCAGAAAAACAGAGAACCAGTGAACCGTTTCGGACAAAGGAAAAATCAAGAGCTTCCGAAAGATCTCCCATCATACGGTTTCCTTCTGTATTAAATCTTGCCTTTAATGAGCCTGGTTCCGCATCGTATCCTGCATGCACAATGGCACTGTTGGATTTAGATGTACCGGAGCAGACATCTTCCTCCCGCTCAATGACGCAGATGTTCAGCTGATAACGGGACAGCTCTCTGGCTATGGCACAGCCGGTAACGCCGCCGCCGATAATCGCCGCATCGTAATTTAATTCCTTCATAATCAATCTCCTCCAAATCCGTGATAATTCCCGGTTCGCCGGGACTATAGAAAAAAAGAGTAAGGAAAATAAACGGATAGCTCCGTATCATAATCCTTACTCTTTCGTCTCAAAGGTTATTTATTCAATTGTATTAATGCTAACATAATTTCATTCTGATTGTCAAGTGATTTATAGCCTGGCTTAATCCTCATCCTGAGACCAGTAAAGAGCACATTTGACTGCACGCTTCCAGCCCTTAATCCTCTTTTTACGGCATTCTTCTTCCATCTGGTTGTCGAAGGTTCTGGAGGCTTCCCAGTTCTGTCTGATCTCTTCCCTGTCTTTCCAGTACCCTACAGCCAGACCTGCCAGATAGGCAGCACCAAGAGCAGTTGTCTCAATGCATTTTGGTCTGACAATCCGTGTATCCAATACATCTGCCTGGAACTGCAAAAGGAAATTGTTGGCACAGGCTCCGCCATCTACCCTTAATTCCTTTAAATGGATCTGAGAGTCCTGTTCCATGGCCTCAATCAGATCAGATACCTGATATGCCATGGATTCCAGGGTGGCGCGGATAAACTGCTCCTTGCTGGTTCCTCTTGTCACTCCTACAATGGTACCTCTGGCATACTGATCCCAATAGGGAGCACCAAGACCTGCAAATGCCGGTACCACGTAAACGCCTCCGGTATCTTCCACCGCCTGGGCATACTCCTCTGTCTGGGAAGCGGACCGCACCATACGCATGGCATCCCGCAGCCATTGAATGGCAGCACCTGCCACAAATACGCTTCCTTCCAGTGCATACTGAATCCGTTCCTGATCGCTGGCTGCTATGGTGGTAAGCAGACCGTGCTCTGATTTTACTGCTTTCTCTCCGGTGTTCATAAGGAGAAAGCAACCGGTTCCGTATGTATTTTTAACTTCACCGGCTTCAAAGCAGCACTGTCCGAATAAAGCTGCCTGCTGATCTCCTGCTGCCCCTGCAATGGGGATTTTTCCGCCCATTACGTCAGAAGAGGTATAACCGTATACACAGCTGGAGGGTTTTACATCCGGAAGCATTGCCTTTGGTATATTAAAATAGTTAAGAATGTCTTCGTCCCAGCACTTTTTATGAATATCAAATAGCATGGTTCGGGAAGCATTGGTATAATCCGTTACGTGAATACAGCCCTTGGTCAGATTCCAGATCAGCCAGCTGTCCACAGTTCCAAAAAGCAGTTCTCCACGTTCTGCCCTTTCTCTGGCTCCCTCTACGTGATCCAGGATCCATTCAATCTTACTTCCGGAAAAGTACGCGTCCGGAATCAGACCGGTCCGGTCTGTGATAAGCCCTTCCAGCCCATCTTCTTTCAGGCGCTCAATGCGGTCAGCGGTCCTTCTGCACTGCCATACAATGGCATTGTAAACAGGCTCCCCTGTCTCCTTATCCCACACAACTGTGGTTTCTCTCTGATTTGTAATTCCGATTGCAGCAATGTCGCTGTAATGCGCCCCAATTTTCCCCATAGCTTCCATGGTCACTGATAGCTGTGATGACCATATTTCCATGGGATCATGCTCCACCCAGCCTGGTTTTGGAAAAATCTGCCTGAACTCTTTTTGTGCCTCGCTGCAGATGCCCCCTTTCTCATCAAACAGTATGCACCGGGAACTGGTAGTTCCCTGATCCATAGCGATCACATATTTTCCCATGATTCCTTCCCCTTCCATCTTCTCTCATTCGTTAATTTTTTACCAAACAATAAAGAAAGAGCCTTGGAAATGAACGGTTCCCCGCACTCATCACCTGGCTCTGTCATCTCTTAGGCTTTTTATTAAATAACACAAATTTATACTACCACGCAGGCAAAAATATGTCAAGTTCTACAACAAATACAAATTTTACCTGCAAAAAACCTTAATGCATACTCTCCCGGATGGTTTTCAGCGCCTGAATCACCAGTGTAGGAAGAATAGCAAATATAAATATTGTTATAAATTGTCTTCCTGTTAAATCTGCCACATAAAAAAGATCGTGAAGTGCCGGAATAAAAAGGACTGCTCCCAGTAAAACCGCTCCCGCCTCAAACGCCATGATACTCCATAAATTGCTCATAAAACCAATTTTCAAAATGGAATGACTGCTGCGGCAGTTAAATCCATGAAACAATCTGGCAAGGGTCAGTGTAGAGAATGCCATCGTACTGGCTGCAGCTTCACTGCCGGTTAACAGCCCGGTACTGTAGGAGGCCATGGTGCATACTGCAATCAGTGCCCCCTGAAAGAGAATCACAAGGATGAACCTCTTTGTTAAAATGCCTTCCTTGGGATTTCTGGGCTTCTGGGACAACAGGTCTGCTTCTGCCTGCTCCATTCCGATTGCAATGGCAGGAAGGGAGTCTGTCAGCAGGTTAATAAACAGCAGATGAACCGGTGCAAAAGGCATGGGGAGTGCCATAAGAGAGGTATAAAGCACACATAAAATTCCTGCCATGTTTCCTGAAAGCAGGAACTTAATGGCATTTCTTATATTCCGGTATACGTTGCGTCCATTGGCAACCGCTTTAATAATTGTAGCAAAATTGTCATCGGTCAGAATCATGGAAGAGGCTTCTTTAGAGACCTCTGTTCCCATCTGTCCCATGGCGACTCCGATATCCGCCTGCTTTAATGCAGGAGCATCATTGACACCATCTCCTGTCATGGCTACAATGTGCCCCTTCTTCTGCCATGCACGGACAATTCTAATTTTGTGTTCCGGAGATACCCGGGCATATACACTGATGGATTCCAGCCGGTGCCCCAGTTCATCTTCGGTCATATCATCAAGCTCCGGACCGCTGATTGCCAGATCATCTTCCTCCAAAATGCCAATCCGTTCCGCAATAGCTGCTGCCGTAATTTTATGATCTCCCGTAATCATCACCGGGAAGATTCCGGCTCTTCTGGCATTGGAAACGGCATTCCTGGATTCCGGCCGGGGAGGATCCATCATGGATACCATGCCCAGAAATGTATATCCACTTTCTGAATTTTCAGAAAGCTTCTCCTGGCCCTCCATCTCCCTGCATACAAAGGTAAGAACCCGAAGCCCCTGGGCGGAAAACATCATGTTCTGCTCCATAAGCATCTGTTTATCACCGTCTCTGAACGGACGGATTCCTTCAGAAGACCAGATCTGGGTTATCCTTGGAAGAATGATATCCACTGCTCCTTTTGTGAATAGAATGTTTTTTCCTTCCAGATAATGAAGCGTACTCATAAGCTTTCTTCTGGAATCAAAGGGAACCTCTCCTAATCTTGGGTGATAGGATCTTACTGCCTCATCATCGACTCCGGCACGCTCCGCCATCTGGATTAACGCGGTTTCAGTAGGTTCACCGTTAAGAACTCCATTTACATGGCTGGAGTCATTGTTTAAAACAGCATCGTAAAGCAAATATTTATGTACGGGAATCTCAGGCTTTAACATTTCCGGAAGATAAAGCCTGTTATTAACAAAAACCTGCTGAACCGTCATTCGGTTCTGGGTGAGGGTTCCTGTTTTATCGGAGCAGATAACGGATACACACCCAAGGCTTTCTACCGCTTTTAAATCCTTTATAATTGCATTTTCTCCCGCCATCTTCTGGGTTCCCATCGCCTGTACGATGGTAACGATAGAACTGAGGGCCTCCGGTATGGCGGCGACGGCCAGTGCTACTGCAAACATCAGGGAGTCCAGAATTGGCATTTTTCTGTAAATACTTAATCCAAAAACAATCGCACAGATAAAGAGGATCGCTACCGCAAGCCTGCTTCCAAACTGGTCAAGGCTCACCTGAAGAGGCGTCTTCTTTTCGCCCGTATCATTCATTAAAGAGGCAATTCTTCCAATTTCTGTATTCATGCCTGTTCCGGTGACCACTGCAATGGCTCTTCCCGCTGCAACCTGAGAGCCGGAAAAAACCATATTGGACTGTTCCGCCAGCGGAACCTTTTCCATACGCAGTCTTCCTGTATGCTTTTCTACATTGACTGATTCTCCGGTCAGAGAGCTTTCATTGACCAGAAGAGAATAATTTTCCAGGATACGGCCGTCTGCCGCCACCATATCTCCTGCCTCTAATAAAAGTATATCTCCTGGTACGATTTCTTCCGACAGGACTTCTTTATTTTTCCCATCTCTTCTCACCCACGCCACTGGCGCAGATAATGACATCAGGCTGTCTAAGGATTTTTCTGCTTTCTGATGCTGCACAGTTCCAAGAATTGCGTTAAGCAACAATACTGCAAAAATTACTCCGGTACTTTCCACGTCACCAGATACCATGGAAATTACCGCTGCTATAATCAGAATGATGACTAATAAGTCTTTAAACTGATCCAGAAATACTTGAAAGGCACTTTTTCGTTTTGCTTTTTTCAGCAGATTGGGACCATGTACCTGCCTGCGCCTGAGAATTTCTTCGGAATTCAGTCCATTCCTGTCAGCATGAAGCTGTTTTAAGACTTCATCCTCTGATAAACGAAACCATTCTTCCATTAATGACGCTCCTTCCCATTTCTCCTACTATGGTATGAAACAGGACGGGAGTTTCATGAATGATTTTCCCTACAGCTTACGCGTGACTGGTTTCATTATGCAAGATACGGCTGCATGCAATTGTTCCTATTGCATACAGCCGTTTTTTTTATTATAATCTGACTGAAGACAGCCAATTTACCAACGGCTTAACCACCTTTCAGAAAGGACCTGATCAATATGGAAAAAATTACAAGCTTTACGATCAATCACTTAAAGCTTCTTCCGGGTATCTACGTCTCCCGCAAAGACAAAGTGAACGAAACAACAGTTACTACGTTCGATATCCGCATGACCAGACCGAATTTTGAACCGGTCATGAATACGGCAGAGATACACACCATGGAGCACTTAGGTGCCACATTCTTAAGAAATCACCAATCATTTGCTTCCAAAGTTTTATACTTTGGTCCTATGGGATGCCGCACCGGCTTCTACCTTCTTTTGGCTGGAGATTACAAATCCAGGGATATCGTACCGCTCATTACCGACATGTTTGAATTTATGCGTGATTTTGAGGGAGAAATCCCCGGTGCCGCAGCCAGAGACTGCGGAAACTATCTGGATATGAACCCCGGTATGGCGAAATTTCTTGCCAGAAAGTTTTTAGATACTGTTCTTTACGGTATTGATGACGAACACCTCATTTATCCGGCGAATTAGCGGTTATTTCCATTCGGCATACTGCCCCTGCCCCCTTTACGGTCCGCGTTTGAGGTGACAATTGACTCAAGCGTCAGTTCGGCTTGTTCCGAACCTGCCGTGAGGGTGTAGGTGCTGCCAGTCTGCAGCTTGGGGCTGCTGATGACAACGGAAGAATACTTTTTCTCAGGAGTAAAGCTGATGAGCTCATTTCCCTCCTTGTCCTTAAGAGTAATTACAGTCCCGGCTTCCTGCTGTGCGGTTAAATTATGTAAGACCGAGCATTGGGTAGAGGAATCACCAAATCCCTGTGCCATACCAGAGCTGCCAACCGCTATTACAGTTCCTCCTGTAATAATCCCATCTCCATTATAATCGATTGCCCCATCTCCGTCGCTTACCGGACCGGTTACGTAAACCGTACCTCCTGATATCAAAAGACTTCCGTTGGAATCCAGTCCGTCTCCGCCTGCGTCTACGTACAGAGTGCCTCCCGTTATCTTAATATAAGCATTGGTATCATTCTCCATACTTCCGCCCATTTGTCCGCCACCCATTACACCTTTGCCACCTGGACCCCCGCCTCTTCTTTGCTGGCCTTCTTTTGGCAGATTTTCATCTGATTGGGTCTCAGACTGGTTTTCCTCCGACCTGGAAGAATTCCCTTTCCCCTGGCCATCTGGCGGCATTTCCGGCTTCTCTTTCCCACTATCACCCTGGCTGGTATCATCGCCCTCAGCAGACGCAGATTTTGGCTGTGCCGCATTGATTCCGTCATCGGAAGCCTGAATTGAGATTTCCCCTCCATTCACCGTTACCCGATAAGCTTCCAGTCCTTCATAGCAGCTGGTGACCGTTATTGTGCCATTATTGACCACTACATCCTGGTCTGCATGGAACGCATCATCTCCACTTTCTACGGTAAAGGTGCCTCCGTCAATTACGATCGTTCCGCTGGCATGGAAGGAGTCGTCTTTAGAATTGACAGTAAAGGTTCCGCCTGCCACGTAGATGTTTCCAAGAGATGTATCATCCTCATTACTTGATTTCACCGCTTTACCTGAAGTTGTCAGCAGAAATGTTCCATCCAGGATCTTCACTTCATCCTTACCTGTCAGACACTGGGAGACTGCATTAACAGAGATATTTCCTCCTGTAATTGCCAACGTATCCTTTGAAACAATTCCGTGTTTATAGTTGGCATTTACCTCCAGACTTCCACTGCCGTTTACAGTCAGATCATCTTTCGAGAATATAACCCCATCTACGGTATTGTCATCTGTATCTATGTACTCCGTTCCACCTGACAGCTTATTTGTTGTTCCTTCTGCCAGAGTAACAAAAACCTTATCAGCGGATTTGACATAGATTGCCGCACTGGTTTCACAATTAATTCCGGCATTTGCCAAAACAATCTGAACCTTGTCTGTATCTGCTGCATCAACAACAATCTGACCGTTGTCCAACGTTCCGCTTACCATATAAGTTCCTTCTTTACTTATGGTCACAGTGCTTCCAGATATACTGACGCCATCTCCCTCTGCCTCTGCTTTGTCTGAATTCAAATTTATTTTAATTGCACTGCTTTCATCAAAGCTCCCGTCTTTATCACGGTCTGTAAACTCCTTGTCAACAGCCGCTTCTGCCGTACTGCCGTCTGTAGTACCATTAGTGACAGAATCAGACTGTGCGCTTTGGGTAACAACTGTATTTTCCGTTGAAGTCTGGCTTTTACAGCCAGAAATACTTGTTGATGCCAACGCCATTATTAACAGCAGTGCGGCTGCTTTGCCTCTGAACAGCTTTCTTTTTACCATTACAGTTCCTCCTTATTGCCAAAAGGTCTTCCCAAAAATATTTCAAGATTCCCGTTTCTGCATCTTAAATCGTCAATCAGTTTCTTTTCTTCTCCATTATTTTTTAAAACCACTTCATAATCCAGTTTATAAAGACTTCCCATATTGGTTGTCTTCACCTGATTCAAATCCCAATTTTTCAGATACCGGGCAAATACTTCATCAAATACAGATGTATAGTCCAAAGATTCCGGAATTGTGATCTTAAGTACTTTTACACCTGTCTTCTGCTGTCCAAATTTAAGGGAAGCCAGCAATATATTTACCCCTCCCATGATGAGGACAAATAAAACTGCCATGCCAACGTAACCCATTCCCGTAGCCAGTCCGACCGCCATTGCCTGAAAAATGCTGCTGATCTCCTCTGCTTTTCCAGGAACTGACCGGAAGCGGACCAGGGAAAAGGCTCCCATTACTGCAACCCCGGTGCCAAGGTTTCCGTTTACCAGTAGAATAACCATCTGCACCATGGCGGGAAGCAATGCAATTGTCACCACAAATCCCCTTGAATACGAATTCCGGTACATGTGAATACCTGCAATGATCAGCCCAAGAACCAGGGAAGCGGTTAAGCATACAAGAAATGATCCTGGGGAAAATGCAACCTCTGATTCCTCTATTAAGATTGATTGAAACCATGTATTAAGCACAGCTGATTCCTCCTTTTTTCTCTGATGTTATTATTTGCTGCTTTTCATATGCCTGACCATATTTTGAAAAGGAAGCCGGATATAGTTTCAGCTCAGCCAGTATATGCCCAAGCCAGAGGGGCATGGACCCTGGAATTTTTATCTCCATAAGGTGCCAGCCGTCTTCTAAAAGAGGGGTTCCCCATGGACCATTTTCCAGTTTTAAGCAATCGGTTCTCCAAAGAATATTTCCGTCTAAAGTCAGCCGCAGGTTCTCATCCTCCAGTCCATACAGGGCAGTTCTTTCATAGGAAATATACATGGCGGGCATTATATCTTCGTAATACTGCAGAAACCAGTCAATCTCACGAAGTACCTGGGTTTGTCGTTCCGGCTTTATTCCCCGGTATAAATACGCCTCTGCATCTGCTAACTTAAGTGTTTCACGGCGTTTATAGACAATACCCTGGTATTTCTTTTTCAATTCCAGAAACACAGAACTGGTTTCTCCTGGCAGTCCATAACTGCGGAGTCTGAATTTTTCCTTATAAACCGGTTTTTCCAAAGAGCTTCTGATCAGCCTTGCATCCGGTGTATCAAAATAGACATTACATATTGTGGAATTACCGTATTGATCGGTTTCCATTTTTCCCATCAGTCTTTCCTTCAGCTTTAAGTATTGTACCGGATCTATCAGATATTTCATTTCTGTCCGCTCAAATGTCATTTGATATCCACTCATAAAAACCTCCTTATCCGCTTCTTTGTGTTACTTTACGCAGATTATACAGATCAAACCTGAAATCAACTTGAAAGAATGGCAGGTTCACAGATCTTTCACAGCTTGCCGGAATGCAAAAATCTTATTGATAAATCTTGACCAATTAGGTACAGTATGTTAATCTTATGACGTGGAGGTGCGATATGCTTATTACCAGAGAATGCGATTATGCCATAAGAATCATAAGAGCCTTATCATCGGGCGATATCATGAACGTTCCTACGATCTGTGAGAAAGAATCCCTGACTTCAGCCATCACCTACAAGATGGCACGAAAGCTGGAAAAAGCGGGATTAATCAAAAGCTATCGTGGAAGCGCGGGAGGCTATGCCTTAAACTGTGATCTGGAACGCACTAGTTTATATGATATTCTCACTGTGATTGATTCCAAGATGCTGCTGATCGAATGCATGCAGTCCGGCTATGACTGTCTCGTGAACCAGCCCAAGCAGCCTTGCCTGGCTCACAAGGAGTTCTTAAGAATTCAACTGAATCTTAATCGGGAACTAAAAGAATGTTCTTTGGCAAAGCTACTGCACGGATAATTTTTTTAATTTAATCTTTACTAAAATGGTATAGATTCAAAAGGAGGAAAAACAATGAATCAATGTTACGGGTGCAACACCTGTCAAAGCGCCGACAAACCTTTAGAAACGTTCATCTCTTCCCTGCCGATGGAGACTTCTCATCACAGAGTAGAAAAACAAAGCACCAAATGCGGATTTGGTCTCCAGGGAGTCTGCTGCAGACTCTGTGCCAACGGCCCATGCCGTATTACGCCGGATGCTCCCCGTGGAATATGCGGAGCGGATGCAGACACGATTGTTGCCAGAAACTTTTTAAGGGCGGTGGCTTCAGGAAGCGGCTGTTACATACACATTGTTGAAAATACAGCATTAAATTTAAAAAACACAGCAAAAATAAAAGGCGAATTAAAGGGATTAAAATCTCTTGACCACCTGGCAGACATCTTCGGAATTGTAGAATCCGATGTGTACAAAAAGGCGGAGAAGGTCGCTGATGCGGTAATTGCTGATATCTATAAACCGGAATATGTGGAAATGGAGCTGACGGAAAAAGTCGCTTACGCCCCAAGAGTTGCCCGCTGGAAAGAACTTGGAATCATGCCGGGAGGAGCGAAATCCGAAGTATTTAAGGGCGTGGTCAAATGTTCCACCAACTTAAACTCCGATCCCCTGGATATGCTGGTTGACTGTTTAAGACTGGGAGTCTCCACAGGTATCTATGGACTGACTCTTACAAACCTGTTAAATGATGTGCTTCTTGGACAGCCGGAACTTCGTATGGCTCCCGTAGGCCTTCGTGTTATTAACCCGGATTATATCAACATCATGATTACCGGACATCAGCATACTATTTTTGTTGATTTACAGGAACAGCTTATTTCCCCAGAGGCAGTTGCCAAGGCAAAGGCAGTTGGAGCCAAAGGCTTTAAACTGGTAGGCTGTACCTGCGTAGGTCAGGATCTGCAGTTACGAGGCGCTCATTACCAGGAGGTATTTGACGGACATGCAGGGAACAACTACACCAGCGAGGCGATCCTTGCTACTGGCGCCATCGATGCCGTTCTTTCTGAGTTTAACTGTACCCTTCCTGGTATTGAACCAATTTGTGAAGAGCTTAAGATCAAACAGATCTGTTTAGATGATGTGGCTAAAAAGTCAAATGCAGAACTTATGAAATTCGATTTTGACCACCGCAGAGAACAGAGCGAAAAGATCATTGATAAAGTGGTGAAATCCTATCAGGAACGCCGAGGCATGGTGCCCCTTAATCTTATGCCTGACCACGGATATGAGAACACCCTGACCGGTGTCAGCGAAGGTTCCTTAAAGAACTTCCTGGGCGGAAGCTGGAAGCCGCTTATTGATTTAATCGTATCCGGGGATATTAAAGGAATTGCAGGAGTGGTAGGCTGTTCCAACTTAACCGCAGGAGGGCACGATGTTCTTACTGTGGAACTGACAAAGGAACTGATTGCCAAAGATATCATCGTGCTGACTGCAGGCTGTTCTTCAGGCGGCATTGAAAACTGCGGACTTATGACACCGGAAGCTGCTGAATTTGCCGGTCCTAAATTAAGAGAAGTCTGCAAAAAACTGGGAATTCCGCCAGTTCTCAATTTCGGTCCCTGCCTTGCGATCGGACGTCTTGAGATTGTTGCTACTGAAATTGCACAGGAGCTTGGTGTGGATCTTCCCAAACTTCCACTTGTCCTGTCTGCAGCTCAGTGGCTGGAAGAACAGGCTCTTGCAGATGGCTGCTTTGGCCTTGCCCTTGGTCTTCCCCTTCATTTAGGACTTCCTCCTTTTGTAACAGGAAGCAAAGTTGCTGTTAAGGTTCTCACAGACGGTATGAAATCATTAACCGGCGGTCAGGTCATTATTAATGATGATGCTGTGGAAAGTGCCGACATACTGGAAAAGATCATTATGGAGAAGCGGACCGGTCTTAATATATAGGAGGAGGGCATATGAAACGGATATTCATTGATGAAGCCAAATGCGACGGGTGTAAGAACTGTGTTCTCGCCTGTATGCAGGCACATAGAAAAGATGGCGGAAGCATTTATGATCTGGATTTAACCAATCCGGAAAATGAATCCAGAAATCACATCGTCATGAAAGGGAACGGTCACTATGCTCCCATCTTCTGCCGCCACTGCGACCAGCCGGAATGTGTGATGTCCTGTATGAGCGGAGCTCTTGTAAAGGACGAAGAATCGGGTCACGTATATTACGACGAAAAAAAGTGCGGTTCCTGCTTCATGTGTGTGATGAACTGCCCATACGGTGTGTTAAAAGCGGACACAACCACGAAAACCAGTGTGATCAAATGCGATTTCTGCTTTGACCACGGCAGCGAGCCGAGCTGCGTAAAAGCATGTCCTACCAAGGCAATCTATGTTAAGGAGGTGGAATGATGACTCATGTAATTATCGGCGCTGGCGCAGCCGGCATCTCGGCTGCTAAAACAATCCGACAGCTGGAATCAAAAGCGGATATCATCATGGTGTCGGTTGACGACCAGGTTCATTCCCGTTGTATGCTCCATAAGTATTTAAGCCATGAACGGGATGAAGCAGCTCTTTCCTTTGTTCCGGAAGATTTTTTTGATGCACTTGGAATTAAATGGCTGAAGAACAAAGAAGCAGTACATATTGATCCCATCAAGCAGACTGTTTTACTTGCTGATGGCACAGAGCTTGACTTTGACCGCCTTCTGATCGCAACAGGTGCGCACAGCGTGATACCTCCCATTGTTAATTTAAGAGAAGCCAAAAATGTATTTGGCCTGCGGAATTTAAGTGACGCAAGACAAATCCGCAAATTTGCCCAGTCCGCAGATAAGATTCTGGTATTAGGCTCCGGGCTGGTAGGAATGGACGCCGCTTATGCATTTCTGGAGCAGAAAAAGGATGTAACGGTATTAGAGCTGGCGGACCGGATTCTTCCAAAGCAGCTGGATGAAAAGGCTGGTAAAGCCTATCAGAAATTATTTGCGCAGCATGGCTGCAAATTCGTTCTGGGAAGAAAAGTGGTTTTAACCACTATGCCGGAAAACGATCAGATCAACTCTGTTATGCTTGATGACGGGACTATTCTGGAATGTGATATGATTGTTGTCGCAGCCGGAGTTCGTCCGGCAACAGACTGCACAGAAAATTGTGAAATTGCCGTTGACCGCTTTATTAAGGTAAATGAATGCATGGAAACTTCCTGCAAAAACATTTACGCTGCAGGAGATGTGAACGGAATCGCTGCCATATGGCCCAATGCCATGAAGCAGGGATATACAGCTGCCTGCAATATGTGCGGAGTTTCAACCCCTTATGAAGATCCTTACGGCATGAAAAACACCATGAATTTTTATGAGCTTACAACCCTCTCTTTAGGAGATGGAATCGCAAGAGACGGAGATCAGATCCTGACACAGGAGGACTCCGGATGTTATAAAAGGGCAATCTTACGTAATGGACACCTGCAAAGCATTATGATTCAGGGTCCCATTGATTACACCGGTATCTATCAGTATCTGATCAAGAATCAGGTATCTCTTGATCCTGTTAAGACTGATATCTTCCATCTGTCTTTTGCAGACTTTTACGGAACAGATTCCCGAGGACAGTATCGTTATACAATGAATTAATAAATAAGCAACAGGGCAGCCAGATAAATAGAAGAAGATTTAAACATGTAAATATACGCGATTTCCTGATGTCTCAGCAATGGAATTGACTATTAACAATAAACAAATGCCCGACTTGGCTTCCTTACAAGACGGGCATTTATTTTACTGCTTAAAATTTTCTTGACAACTATATCACTCTGATATAGAATTCAAACTATATCACTCTGATATAGAATTCAAACTATATCAGAGTGATATAAGGAGGACACGGATGAATATTTTATTTGTAAATGCAAATCTGTATGGACATATTAATCCCACACTTGGACTGGTAAAGAAGCTTACAGAAAAAGGGCATAAAGTAGATTATTTCTGCTCAGTGGAGTTTTCGGAGCAGGTAACAAAATCAGGTGCAGACTGGATTGACTTTGGAAGCGGCCTGAATCTTTTTTTAAAAAATTACCGCCCCACAGACCGGCATCCGTTTTACATGCTGATGGAATATATTCTTTTATACGATGAAGTAATGCTGCCTCAGATTCTGGATATTTTAAAAGAACGCACCTATGACCTCATTTTTTGTGACTCCATCTTTGGGGGCGGATGCTTTCTAAAACAGCTTACTCATACACCGGTTATCGGTTCCCATTCTTCTTTTGCCATGAGCCATGCACCGGTACCACCGCGTATGCTCGTGCCCGGGACTCATCCTCAGCTGGATTACTGCTATCAGATATTGAACAGAATCTGTACTTGTTATAAAATTGAAGGACCCACACTGGAAGAGGTTTTTATAAGCAAAGCCGATCACAATATTGTATATACCACCAGGGAATTTAACGGAGATGATGCAGTAACCGAACCCCAATATTTATTTGCCGGACCTTCTATGGAGCGGGCAAAAAATACAGAGTCTGTAGACTTATCCGGGATTAGAAACAGAAAACTATTATATATTTCACTTGGCAGCCTGAACACGGATTTTATGGATTTCTATAAGATGTGCATTTGTGCTTTTGAAAATACTGACTATTATGTGTGTATGTCCATTGGAACCAAGTGCGAAGTTGATCAATTGGGGGAATTACCGGTCAACTTTCTGGTTAAAAATGTATTTCCCCAGCTTGAGATTTTAGATAAAGCGGATGCATTCATCACCCATGCAGGATTTAACAGTGTGAATGAGGCATTATATTTTGGTGTGCCCATGCTTGCCTTCCCTCTGGTCAATGATCAGCATATGACTGCCAAAAGGCTTGTATCCATGAATCTGGGTTTATCAGATAACATGAAGGAACTATCAGCAGAAAAACTAAAAGGTCAGATCCACCAGCTCCTCTCAGATGAGACAATAAAGGAAAACTGCCTTAGAGTTTCCCTTGAAATGAGAAGCTGTTCCAATTGGGAACTTACAGTTGAAAAACTGGAAGGTTACGTTAACAAATAAAAGAAAGGCACTTAAAATGGCGTTAAAAAACAAATCCCTATATGCAATATTAGGAATCTTAAATGTTTCACCAGGCACCGGCTATGACATTAAAAAATATTGCGATACCGTTTTATCCGGTTTTTGGAACGAAAACTTTGGGCATATATACCCAACACTGAAAAAAATGCTCATAGATGAACTGGTAGAGATTGTAGAAAGCGAAAAAAGCCAGAAAAAAATACAGTACCAGATTACTCCAAAGGGTCAGCTGGAGTTAGAAGCCTGGCTTATGGAAGACACAGAAATACAACCCATGCGCTCTGAATTTATGCTGAAATTGATATTCTCAAGCAATCAGCCAAAAGAGCATATTATTAAAATGCTGGAAGATTATAAACAAATCCATGTCAGAAAACTGGAAAAATACCTGGACATGCAGCACGATCTGGAACAGGGAATTGAGGAAATAACAAAAGAGCGCACCCGCTTTTTAAAGGCTATGCTTCGCAGAGGTATTTTGTCCTGCGAGGCCACCATTCGCTGGTGTGATGAGACCATCGATTCCGGACTATAACAGATTAGCTTGAAACCCTTTCAGGCCTGTGTTACTATCCATTTATAAGATTAGTGGCAATGCCTCCAGAAAGGAATCAAATATGTTTAAAGTGCTGATCCCAAGAACGATCTCTCATACTGGTACCGACTACTTAACAAAAAAAGGCTGTGAGCTTCTATTATCTGCTCCCAAATCAGCAGATGACCCTGTTTTTGAACAATGTCACGCCATACTTACGGGTCCTACCAGAAAATTCCGGTACGATAAACCATTACTGGACCGGTGCAAAAACTTAAAAGTAATATCAAGCTTCAGTGCAGGAGTTGACTATATTGATACAGTCTATGCAGAAAAACTGGGAATCCAGGTGACTAACTCTGGAAATGCCAACTCCAATGCGGTGGCAGAGCACACTATTTTTTTCATGCTTGCCTGTGCTAAAAACCATGAGATCATGTCTGAAGCTGTAAAGAAAAGCGATTTTTCAATCCGAAAGGATGTTTTTAACATGGAACTGTCTGGTCTCACCCTGGGACTGATAGGCTTTGGTAATATTGGAAAGCTGGTGGCTAAAAAAGCTTCTATGGGATTTGATATGAAGGTTATCGTCTATGATCATCATTTAACCCCTGACAATGCACCGGCTGGCGTTACTCCGGTGTCCTCACCGGAAGAGGTCTATCGGAATGCGGACTTCATTTCACTCCATGTCCCTTTTTCTGAAAAAAACCGGCACATGATAGCCAGAGAACAGCTGGATATGATGAAGCCATCTGCCGTCTTAATCAATGTCTCCAGGGGCGGATTAATACAGGAAGACAATTTAATACAGGCTGTAAAAGACAAAAAAATAAAAGGGGCTGCCCTGGATGTATTTGAAACGGAGCCCCTTCCTGCAGATAGTGCGCTGCTTAAATATAACAACATCATTGTTTCTCCCCATTGCGCCGCCAATACCAGGGAAGCCCTTGACCGTATGGAGCTTTTTGCTGCTATGGACATCTTTCGGGTCTTAAATGGAGAAAGACCGGAGTTTCCGGTCAATCATCCTTCTTTCCTATAAATACTACAATGGTTCTGGGAGGAACGGGAAAACTCTTTCCTTCCAGGACCGGTTCATTTCCTTCCTCATATTTCCCATTCTCTTCCTGCTTATCCGTATGAAACACCACATGCCACTGATGTTTTTTCGGAAGGTTTGGAAGATCAAACGAATGAGGTTCCCAGTGCAAGTTATATGCGGTATAAAAATGGTTATCTGCCGTCCCATCTGCTTTTCTGGCATAATCTCCCCAGTAAAGGATACCCAGCTGACGCCTGAAATTCTCATATTCCGGATACCATGGTTTCACCCCATGATAAGAAACATCGGGGACTCCGCAGGCAAGATAATCCATGTTCTTCGCTTCTTCTCTTCTGTGAAATACCGGATGGGCCTTTCTAAAAGCGATGACTGCTTTTACAAATTCAAAAAGATCCCTGTTTGTTTTTAAGAGGTTCCAGTTTAACCAGGAGATATCATTATCCTGGCAATAAGCATTGTTATTGCCCGACTGTGTATTGCCAAATTCATCCCCCGCCATAAAAAGAGGCGTACCCTGACTTAAGAGCAGCAGTAAAAAAGCGTTGCGAAGCTGTTTCTTTCTAAGCTCCACCACTTTTTTCTTCCTCGTTGGTCCTTCTGTCCCGCAATTCCACGAATAATTATAGGGATTGCCATCCAGATTGGATTCTCCATTGGCTTCATTATGTTTTGTATCGTAGGAAACCATATCCATCATAGTGAACCCATTGGTATTCGCCATATATTGAATCATGCCCCGGTCGGACGGATTGTTTCTGGTTCGGAAGACCAGATTTTTCATCTGCTCCTCGTCCCCTTTCAGTACTCTTCTCATATCCGTCTGATAGCTGTCATTATATTCTGCCAGATATTTAAATCCCTTTACAGGAATGTCACCCCAGGAATCAGCCCATAGCTTTAAGCCTTTTAAATAGGGGTCACGTCCGATTAAATCAAGAGGCGGAAACCCAACCAGATGAATTCCATCCAGGTGAAACTCTTCTGCCCAGAACCGTACCGCATCAAGAACAAAGGTTGGAGACTCCTTCCCTGAAAAATACAATTCTGTAATAAGTTCTATCCCTTCTTTATGAAGGGCCTTAACCAGATTTTTTAGTTCTAAAGCCGGTGTTTCCTTATTATCCGAGACATAAGACGCTTTGGGAGTGAAATAGAATCCCGAAGTATATCCCCAATAATTTATTTTTCCCGTAGGTTTATCCACACCGTAGGGACTTCCCTGCACAATTTCGGGGAGAATCACTTCCTGAAATTCATAAACAGGCATCAGCTCAACAGTTGTGATTCCCAGTTCTTTTAAGTATGGGATCTTTTCCTCAATCGCCCGAAAGGTTCCTTTATTCCTGGTTCCGGATGAAGAATGCATGGTAAATCCCCGGACATGAATCCGGTAGACCACAGAATCCTCATATGGTATCAGCGGACGCTTGTCCTGCCCCCAGTCAAAAGCTTTAAACGTAACCGGGCTTTTGGATAACACAGCTGCTCTCTCTAAGTCTCCCCAGCAATTCTTATCCGTAAAAGCTCTCCCATACGGATCAGAGAACCGTTTCCCATCAATCTCATAGCAATAGGAAATCCCGGTAAAGTCATCTCCAAGGATTGTAACAGAAAAAACTTCTCCCCGCTTTTCTTTTTCCGGAAAGAGAAAGGTGCAGAGAGGCTCCTTTTCATCGTTACGAAAAAAAAGTAGTTTTAATTCCGTTCCCTGAGCCGCAACGCTGAAATGAACCCCCTCCCCGGTCTTAGTCATTCCCATGGGATAATATCCTGTTTCTCTCCTGGCGATCCTGTACTGTTTCATCCCTCTTCTCCTCTGTGACAGTCCTGTTACTGGTTCTGAATCTGTTCTGCCAGATCATTTAAATACATCCAGCGTTCCATCTTCTCCTCTAATAATCCTTCTTTTTCTGCCTTTTCTTCCATCAGCTGATTCAATTTGCCATAGTCACTGGCAGCTTCTTCAATCTTTTTATCAAGCACTTCGATGGCTTCTTCCAAACCGGCAATGTCATCTTCAATGGTTTCCCATTCCCGCTGTTCTTTATAGGAAAACTTAAGCTTTCTCTCTAATTTGGGTCTTTCTTTCCCCTTCTTATCGCCTGCATCTTCCTTTTTGTAAGTTCCAGCAGCTTCCCCGAGAAGCCCGTCCGGATATTTTGCAGCGAAAGCCGCCTGATAATCCGTAAATCCGCCCTCATATTGAGTGACCTTTCCCTGGCCTTCCAATGCGAAAATTCTGCGCACCACCCGGTCGAGAAAATAGCGGTCATGAGATACAGTTACAACAATACCTGGAAAGCTGTCTAAGTAATCCTCAAGGATGGTAAGAGTCTGTATATCCAGATCATTGGTAGGCTCGTCAAGAAGAAGGACATTGGGTGCCTCCATCAGGATACGCAGCAGATACAGCCGCCGTTTTTCCCCTCCGGAAAGCTTTTCAACAGTCGTATACTGAACACTTGGCGGAAATAAAAACCGTTCCAGCATCTGGGAGGCACTGACACTTCCGTCTTTTGTTTTTACATACTCAGCCGCACTCCGGATATAATCGATGACCTTTAAGCTGCCATCCATATCTTCGCTCTCCTGGGAGAAATAACCCATCTTTACAGTCTGTCCCACTGTTAATGTTCCCTCATCCGGCTGAAGCCATCCGACTATAATTTTCATAAGCGTGGATTTACCGGACCCGTTTGGGCCAATAATTCCGATGCGGTCATTTTTCAGAAAAATATAGTTAAAATCTTTCATCAGAACCTTATCACCAAAAGCCTTTGAAATACCCTCCAGCTCAACGGTGGTACGTCCAAGGCGGCTCTCAATGGAATCCAGTTCCACGTTTTTATCAAACTCCAGTGCCTTCTGGTCACGAAGCGTCTCGTATCGCTCAATATGGGCCTTCTGCTTGGTGGAACGCGCCCTTGCCCCTCTTTGCATCCACTGCAGCTCGATACGGAGGATTGACTGGCGTTTCCGCTCAGAAGCCTGCTCCATATCCAGCCGGTCTGCCTTTAGCTTTAAATACCCTTCATAGTTCTCCTGATAGCTGTAAAGCTTTCCCTTATCAAGCTCCACAATCCGGTTTGTCACACTGTCTAAAAAATACCGGTCATGGGTAACCATCAAAAGAGCACCTTTAAACCGGCGCAGATAATCCTCCAGCCAGTCCGCCATACTGCTGTCTAAGTGGTTGGTCGGCTCATCCAGAACCAGTAAATCTGCAGTAGAAAGAAGAACGCTTACAAGCGCAACCCTTTTTCTCTGTCCGCCGGATAAGGTGTCCACTTTGGTATCAAATTCCGTAAAACCAAGTCTGGTGAGCATGTTCTTTGCCTGGCTTTCTAAATCCCATACATGTTCATGGCCCTCATTCTCCCGGATAATACTTTCCAGAATGGTTTCTCCTGCATCAAATCTGGGATTCTGGGAAAGAAACCGGATATCTAAGTTTCTTCCCTTTGCCACAGTTCCCTCATCTGGCACTTCAAGGCCTGCCACGATACGTAAAAGCGTAGACTTTCCTGTGCCATTAATACCAATCAGACCGATCTTTTCCCCTTCATTTATGCTGAAGCTGGTATCCTCAAAAAGAAGCCGTTCTGTATATGATTTTGTTAAATGCTCAATTGTTAATAAATTCATGTTTTTATTATTCTCCTGTGTAATACTCTGTCTGATCCGTTATTATTTAATTACAAGTTCCACCGGACAGTGGTCAGAGCCTGTCACCTGGGTATGAATGTCTGCACTTACCAGCCTGTCCTCCAGACTTTGTGATACACAGAAATAATCAATACGCCACCCTGCATTCTTCTCCCTCGCCTTAAAGCGGTAGGACCACCAGGAGTACATCTCTTCCTGCTGCGGATAGAAATACCGGTAGGTATCTATAAAGCCATTCTCTACAAGGATGGTAAACTTTTCCCTCTCCTCATCGGTAAACCCTGCATTTTTCCGGTTGGATTTGGGATTTTTCAAATCAATTTCCTTGTGAGCTACATTTAAGTCTCCGCAGAAAATAACAGGCTTATTCTCCTCCAACCCTTTTAGAAAGGCCAGAAATGCCTCCTCCCAGGTCAACCGGTAGGGAAGGCGCGCCAGTTCATTCTGGGAATTTGGAGTATAGCAGGTTACTACATAATAGTCCGGAAACTCAGCCGTAATAATCCGTCCCTCTTTATCATGCTCTTCTATCCCCAGCCCATAAGTAACTGATAATGGCTCCTCCCTGGTAAACAGGGCAGTACCTGAATATCCTTTCTTTTGTGCGTAATTCCAATATTGATAATAGCCTGGAAGAGAAAGGTCAATCTGTCCTTCCTGCAGCTTGCTTTCCTGAATACAGAATATATCCGCATCTACTTCATTAAAATAATCCAGAAAGCCTTTCTCCACACAGGCACGAAGTCCATTCACATTCCATGATATCATTTTTTTCATCGCATTCACCTCCGTCAAAAAGATAGTGTTAGTATACCATTTTAAACAGCATTCGAAAAGGGCGTGTTGCAAAACTAATAAGGAAAAAAGGGAGCTGCTGCTCAACTAACTTTTTCTTAGTTGAGCAGCAGCTCCCTGGTATTGTATTAACATGATTGCCTGCTTGTTTAGTAATCTTTATTTTTCAGTATAATATCATGGGCTCCGCCTTCCCGAATACTCATGGGAGAAACAAGGGTGATCCTTGCTTTTTTCTGAAATTCCTCGATGGAAGCCGCCCCGCAGCTGGACATTGTGGACTTTATCTTACTGATCGTGACAGACAAATTATCCTTCAGTGCACCTGCATAAGGGACATAACTGTCAACACCTTCTTCAAAATGAGTATCTTTGCTGGCTGACATGCTGTAGCGCTGCCAGTTCTTTGCCCGGTCTGATCCTTCTCCCCAATATTCCTTTACATATTCATTGCCTCTTTTCAGCTTCTTTCCAGGGCTTTCATCAAATCTTGCAAAATATCTTCCCATCATCACAAAATCCGCTCCCATGGCCAGGGCTATGGCAATGTGATTGTCATACACAATTCCTCCGTCAGAACAAATGGGGATGTAAATTCCTGTCTCCTCCATATATTTATCCCTGGCAGAAGCAACTTCCAGTATGGCAGTCGCCTGACCTCTGCCAATCCCCTTCTGCTCACGTGTAATACAAATAGACCCGCCGCCAATACCGACCTTTACAAAATCTGCCCCGGCATCCGCCAGATAACGGAAGCCTTCGGCATCAACCACGTTGCCAGCACCGATATATGCCTTGGGAAAATTTGACTTTATGTAGGTAATGGCGTCATATTGCCAGGTGGAATAACCATCGGAAGAATCCAGACACAAGATGTCAGCGCCTGCTTCCAGCAGTGCCGGAACCCGGTCCTGATAATCGTAAGTATTAATTCCGGCACCTGCAAGAAGGCTCTTCTTCTCATCAAGAAGCTCAAAAGGATTCTCTTTATGAGCTTCGTAATCCTTACGGAACACCATATGGACCAGCTGCTGTTTTTCGTTGACGATAGGAAGACAATTCAATTTATTTGCCCAAATCAGGTCATTGGCTTCATTCAGGGAAATCCCATCCCTTCCTGTAATAAGCGATTCAAAAGGAGTCATAATATCACAGACTTTTTTATCCAGGGGATCCCTGCTTATTCTGTAATCTCTGCTTGTAATAAGTCCGGTAAGAATACCATCCGATTTTCCGTTAGAGGTAACAGCTATGGTAGTGTGCCCGGTATCCTCCTTCAGCCTCAGTATCTCATTTAAAGTGTGTTCCGGCGAAAGATAGGAATCGCATACAACAAAGCCGGACTTGAACTTTTTGACTTTCCGTATCATTTCAGCCTGGGAATCAATCGTCTGGGCCCCATATATAAATGACAGCCCTCCGCACCGGGCCAAGGAAATGGCAAGTTTGTTATCCGACACAGCCTGCATAATGGCAGATACAAACGGTATGTTTAGCCTTACGTGTGCTTCCCCTGCTCTAAATCTTGTAATAGGAGTGGTCAGATCAATTTTTTCAGGCATGCACTGGGGAGTGGATAAATTAGGGATCAGCAGATATTCGTTAAAGGTTCTGGAAATTTCATTATATAGTTTAAACATTTGAGACCTCTTTTCCTTTTGCTGCTTAAAAGATGCTTTTCAATTCGGCGAAATTATTGATGATAAAGGTGGGGTTTTGCGCTTTCAGCTCTTCATAAGAATTGTTTCCATAGGTTACACCACAGGTGTGACAGCCTGCGCCACGTCCCATCTGAAGGTCAAATACCGTATCCCCTACCACCAATGCCTCTTCCGGTTCACATTTTTCCTTCTCCAATATTAATTGTGCCATGTCCGGTGCCGGCTTTTTATTTTTTACGTCCTGCTCGCCGTAAATGCGGGAAATGAAAGGACTTACCTGTAAATGATCAAGCAACAGATGAAGAGCGTCCTTGCCCTTACTTGAGGCAACTGTAATAACAATTCCCTTTTGCGACAGGTACTCTATGGTGCTCTTTACATCAGGAAACAATGTAACACTTTCCATGCAGATATCCTGGTATTTTCTGCGGTATAAATTAATGGCATGATCCATCTCGCTGTCCGGGACTTTTAATACGGAGGAAAAGGTATCCTTAAGCGGCAGCCCTATTTTTTCCTGTATGTCCTTCTCACTGGCAATTCCATAGCCCAGTTCTTTTCCCGTGGCCTGAATTGTGTTTACAATGCTGCTCTTTGTATCTGCTATTGTTCCGTCAAAATCTAATATTAAAAGCTTCATGTCTCATACCCTCGCATCCCTATAATTAATTACATTAATACTATCATTTATTTTGTTCTTTTTCACTGCCATAGGTCATAATCAATTACCTGGATCTCTTCCAATTCATTATTAAGCAGATGTCTCAGGTTTTTTTCTGGAATTTTCTTCTCCACACCAATCTCTCCCAGCTTATAAGAAATGTTTTCATCAAACTGGTTCACCAGATCCTGCTTTCTGAAATAACGTCGGTTTTCCTCTATATACTCTTTTAAATGACACTTTACAGAATCATTATAATATCCGTAGATCATGTTATTGAATTGCTCATGCACGATCTGATTATCAGAAATCAGGCGGTCCAGCTCAACCATAAGTCCAATACTTCCGAATGTTCGTCTCATTTCTTCAAATTCTGGTTTGTGAAGATGATTCTGAGATACGACAACATAAGAAATATTTCTGGTATTGTTTAAAACATCAAAAAATATTTTACTGTGTACCTGATTAATTTCCAGCTGGGCTGAAACAATCACACGGATATCTTTGCTGTATTCGTTGCAAAGCAGTTCAATAATATAGGGGTTTGATACCAGAATATATTTAAATCCGGTGTCAATCATGGATTCAATATCTTTGCAAATCTCCTGATACCCCTCTACGGTGAATTCTCTGTTTTCAAAATGAAACATATCATAGGCATAACATAACTGATACCTGCCGCTTATGCTCCTGGCTTCCTCCGGCGAGATTGCATAGTCCCTCGCTTCATGAAACAAAAAACAATCTTTCTGAAAATCCTGCTCAAATCTGGTCAAATAAATTCTGCCCTCTGACTCAGAGTCCATAAAGCTCTCATCCAAGTATAATGGTAGTAACATTTCACCCATTGGTACCTGCCCCCTTACTTATATTCTATACGCTGTACCTCACCAAGATTTAACTCTTTGATATACGGTAATTTTGTAATTCTGCTCTGCCACCTCCTGTTATTTTCAATATACTGTTCTCTCTTATCCTCCGGATAAATAAGGCCCTTGTCAGCAGCATGACGGCATAACGTGCAGTGCGTGCAATTGTCCGTGTGATCGGCAGAATACCAGAGTTTATTGTCCACATGAGATATTTCAGGTATCAGCTCCAGCTGGTCTCTTGGATAAAGAGCCTGCTCCAAAGGACCATCAGAGACGGCGGCATGAATGTTAGATTTAGAGCCATAGGTGCCTAATATTTCTTCCAGATGGGTTGTCCTGCTTTGCTCAATATATATTTCAATAGATTTCATGATCCATTCGGTCGTAGCCAGACGGTCCAGTAATTTAAAATTTTTATAACCAATTTCCATGTATTTGGGAATATCGGCCGGAGCAATCCATTTTCCGCTATATATTTCCTCTGGCCTTAAATTCCGGATATTAACACATTTATTTCTGTAATAGCTGAAGTATGGTGTTTTCGTTTCCTTATGTTTGCTGTGGGAACCCTGCATGCGAGTATGACCTTTTTGCCAGGGGCAATTTGATATGTACAAATCATTTGGAATGAGCTTTAATAATAGATCAGTTTTCGAACGAATCCGGATCAGCTCTGCAAAATTCTTGATTAAATCATAATGCAGCGTTGCTTCATCAATGCCTAATTGAATCAGATATTCAAGTTCTTCCCATGAACGGGTTTTTAAATTCACCGATGCTGATATTTTTAAAGCCGGCAGTTTCTGTTTTGTATATTTGATTAGATATGGATTGCTCAATGTGACCTTCCGTATTCCCAAATCAACTAATTTGTTGATAAATTTCAAATACCTTTCCTGATACTTTTCGGTAAACTCCTCGTTCATCAGGCCGTTATTATTGATGACATAATTAAAATCAATGCCAGCAGTGTTTAGCTTGTCAAGGATTGCTTTTAATTCATTTTCCTGTTTCACAATATTTTGAGTTTGGGCGCGTCCTCCGCCAAAATCATCAATTCCTAAATTACCAAAATAGCTTTCAATATAATTCCCGTACATATAAAGCGATTGATCAATGAAATCCATATCTCCATTGTATGGTAGTGCAAATTTCATCATGAGCCCCCCCTGGAAAGCGTTTGATATTTTAAGTGTCTGCTACTGCATATAATACGCAATATTATATCATTTGCTTTTTGTGAAAAATATGAGTTTTCTCACATAAATCTGGAATTTAGGGAAGTTTTATAGTAAGATAAATTATAAAAAAGAGTTGGAAAGAGATTTGTCTATGAATATGAAAAAGGCCAACGAAATAATTCCCTCCTTTGTCACTAATATCTTTTCCTTTGATATTACTCCATATGCCAAATGGAAAGAATTTCGAAAAAATGAATTAATATGCAGAGAAGGTGATGATTTATCTGATCTGGTATTTCTTATAAAAGGAAATGCTAAGCTTTTCCTGACTCATGAAAACGGAAAGGTTACCATCATTGATTTCTTTAAATCTCCAACCCTATTTGGGGAGATGGAATTTATGGGTGCGCAGAAATTTACCAATGGAGTCATTGCTTTGGATAAGTGCGTCTGTATCCTTCTGCCCCTGAGGGAAGTCAGCCATCTTTTAAGAAACGATACCAAATTTTTAAATTATCTGTGCCTGTTTTTATGCCGGAAGGCTATACGCAATACCTCAAATTATGCAACTAACCAGAATTATCCTCTGGTAAACCGTCTGGCTAATTTTATACTATTATCTGCAGATGGAGAAATCTATAATAGGAAGCACACAGAGGTTGCGGAATACTTAGGTGTCAGCTACCGTCACCTGCTTCATGTATTTTCGGTTCTATGTGAGGCGGATATATTGCAGCATATGGACAAAAAAAGATACAGAATTAAGGATTTTTCATCTCTTGCGACGATGGCTGTCAATGAGAACAGTTTATAACGATACAGAAAAAAGAGCCGATTCAGATAATGATATCTGAACCAGCTCTTCCTTTGTATCTGATAATTGAACCATTATAGCTGTTTATCCTGCCATTTTTTCCGTTCCACCAGTCTTCCCATAAAAAATGCGATGACTCCCACTCCGATTCCCGTCTGAAGGCAGAACAAAAGGCTTTCTATTTCTCCTGGAAGTTCTCCGCCTATGGCAGCTTCCAAAACAGGGGTAAACCATGGTTCATATTCCGTACCACGGATTTCTGTGATCATCTGGCTTCCTGCATCATCAGATCCCCCAAACTCCGCTCCCTTTAATGCAAACAAAGGAATGACAGCAATCAGACATACGAGAATCAGCAGCACCGCGATCGTCTGTTTTCTTTTCCTGCTCATATTATTTTACCTCCTTTGTAAATCCAATGGATTTTAACTCCGGAAGAGCATAAGTCTCAAGAGTCATAACGATGACTGTAGTGAGAATTCCCTCAATCACTGCAAGGGGCAGCTGGGTCGGTGCAAATACCCCAAGGAATTTAACAGCAGAAGCACCAACGCCTCCTATTTCAGAAGGATAGGCTATGGCAAGCTGTAAACTGGTTACACAGTATGTAAATAAATCGCCTAACGTTGCAGCAAGAAAAACCGCCACCATTTTGTTCACTTTTAATACCTTACAAAGTTTATATATTCCAAAAGACACGAAAGGACCTGCAATTGCCATGGAAAAGGTATTCGCACCCAGTGTGGTAAGACCTCCGTGGGCCAGCAGCACCGCCTGAAAAATCAAAACAATAATGCCCAGAATACTGACCGCCGACGGTCCAAACAAAATAGCGCCAAGGCCGGTTCCAGTCATATGAGAACAGCTTCCAGTCACAGACGGAATCTTTAATGAGGAAATCACAAACACAAATGCTCCTGACATGGCAAGAACTGTGATTGCCTTCCTGTTCTCACGGAGCGTCTTCTGAATAGAAAAGAAGCCCGCAATGAGAAATGGCACACAGACTGCCCCCCATGCGATACAATACCCTACTGGCAAATAGCCCTCCATAATATGCATTGCAAAGGCACTGGGAACGATTCCAAATGTCAGTGCAAATGCAGTTGCAAGTTTCATAATACTTTTTTCTTTCTTACTCATTTTCATTCTCCTTCCAATAAAATAAGCACCTCACATCCGATGGTTCCCACACATCAGACTGGTGCCCTATGGGTAAATCTTTGTACTACAAAAAGACTTCCCGGCACCGGCCATCACTCGTAACCGGATACTCCAAACAAAAAGGCAGGTCTTCTGACTCATGCATCAAACACAGCTGCTCCCTCTTCCCGGTTTCCCAGTGACTTATGGAGCCCTGCTCTGCATATACAGCGGCGGGACCGTAAGGGACTTTCACCCTTTTCCCTATTATCCTGCGGAGAATTTCACAGGCACCTTTTAGATAATACGCTTGTATTGTAACTGTAATACCAAATTCTGTCAACCGCCATACTGCCTGTTAAGCAGCTGGTTCAATTCTTGTGTATCCCTGAAATAAGGACTCATTTCCGGCAATATCCGGCATTTCACCAGACTGTCATAAACCTCCATTAAAACCGGCTTCTTTAAATTCCCCTGATTTAAGATAAGATCGGATGTCAGTATCTCTGTTACCGGACCATCGGCAATAATGGTTCCACCTGCAAAAACTATCGCCCGGTCTGCCCACTTATACGCGAAATCCACATCATGGGTTGAAATCAGAAGAGTTTTCCCCATTTTTGTCATTTCATCAAGAACCTGTGTGAGTATTTCCACATTAACCGGATCTAACGATGCGGTTGGTTCATCAAATATGATCACCTCCGGTTTCATGGCAATGATGTCAGCTATGCTTACCCGTTTCTTCTCTCCGCCGCTTAAGTAGTGAGGAGGGCGATCTTTCAGCATCATTAAATTCATGGAAATTAACGCCATTTCAACCCGCTGCTTCACTTCTTCTTTGGAAAGCCTTAAATTCATGGGTCCGAAGGATACCTCAGCAGAAACGGTAGATGCAATAATCTGATTGTCCGCATCCTGAAATACGATTCCCACTTCTCTTCGAAGCTCATTTAAGTCTTTTTTTCCAATTATCTTTCCCTTATACTTAATTGTTCCCGTATCCGGGGTC
Source organism: Lacrimispora sp. (assembly GCF_031982545.1). Classification (GTDB taxonomy): domain Bacteria; phylum Bacillota; class Clostridia; order Lachnospirales; family Lachnospiraceae; genus Lacrimispora. The sequence continues at coordinate 169,095 of NZ_DALYXB010000006.1, read as the reverse complement.
AAGACACCGTTCAGGTTTAAAAAGCAGGTGGATTTCCCGGCTCCATTGGAACCAAGAACTGCAATTTTCTCCCCTTTTCTCACAGACAGTGACACATCATGAAGTGCTTTACTTCCTGTGCCATAGGAATACGAAAGATTTTCTGCCTGTAAAAGTATTTCTTCCATCATCTGTTCCTCCTCATTTTTACACCAGCCATAAAAGCAAAAGTAATGCAAGATAGCCTGCCGCTGCCGCAGCCTCCTTTGCTCTCACCGGCCTTTTCTCCTCCAGAAACAGAAGTTCGCCCTCATAACATCTGGCAGTCATGGCATCATAATACATCCCCGCCTTCTTTAATGAAACGATAAACAGATTCGCTCCGATTCCCCCGAAGGACCTGCAGGACGTAAGGAAATTATGGTATCCCAGCCTGGATTCCGCCGCCTGCTTCATATGGACCTGGACATCCATCATAACAAAGATGAACCGGTATATGAGGTTCATCAGCTCCGATATCAGCTTTGGTACATGCAGTTTTCCAAGCAAATTAATAATCTCACTTGCCGGTGTGGAAAGTACAAGCATATACATAGCGCTTACGGCAGCCATTGCTTTTAAAATCAGCCGTGCAGCAAGAGCTGCTCCTCCATCTGACAAATAAAGATAAAAGCCTGGCATGGCTATATAAAAGCGTCCAGCCGGCACACGAGATACCCCAACCACAATGGCAGCAGTTCCAAGAATTAAAAAAGTTACTGGTATCTTTAATAGGGCAAGATACTTCCAAACGGAAAGCCCTCCCATAAAAACCGTAATAAGACCCATGGATAGAAACACCGTAACAGAAACCAAAACATCTCCAGTTCCAATACAAATTAATAATGCTGCCATTGCCACAACTGCTTTTAATCCTGGGTTTATTCCTTTTATGCGGGATTCATAAGCGTAGGAATCTATGGTATTAATCGTTCTCACCTCCTTTTAAGGCTGATTATAAGCGATTAAGAAATCATCTGCAAGCACAGGTTACATCGGCAGTTCAGATTCATTACCAAATTTATGAAAATATACCAGTTTTTGCGCGCTATTCAAGGAAAATCCATCATGTTATACTTGATTTTACAATAAGTTATGAAGGAGAACACGATGAAAAGAAGTACAAGAAAAGCAATCATGTGGACAATATCTGTTTTATTACTTTTTCTAATCAGCAACTACTGCACGAAAAATTCGTTTGCGGCAAAGCCTGACAAAAGCACTTCCACTGCTCCCCAAAATTTAAATGCTGCCGATATTACCAGTAACTCACTTACCCTGACCTGGTCTCCACCCGCAGGCGGTCTGGGCGTAAGAGAATACCAGATTTACAAAAACGATACTTATCTTTGCTCTACAACCTCAATTACATATGCCGTTAGTGGATTAACTCCGGCAACAGCTTACCAGTTTTATGTAAAAGCAAAAGATACCAGAAGAAATATATCTCCTGCCAGCAATACCGTTTCTGTCACCACTGCAGCACCCGTTTTACCTCCGGCAGAAACCCAGCCGCAATCCGGAAGAATCGTTGGCTACTATGCAGCCTGGGAAGCCTATAGCGGCGTCTGTCCGGATCAGATTGATGCCAGCAAGCTGACTCATATTAATTACGCCTTTGCTAATATTGGTCCGGATTTAAAAATCACTCTGGGATATCCGGATGTGGATTCCAATAATATAAGGCTTTTAAATTCATTAAAATTACAAAATCCAAATTTAAAAACATTGATTTCCGTTGGCGGCTGGAACTGGTCTGGAAAATTCTCAGATGCGGCTCTGACCGATGCTTCCAGAAATGCCTTTGCAGACAGTGCTGTGGATTTTATCACAAAATATGGATTTGACGGCATCGATCTGGACTGGGAATATCCGGTGAGCGGAGGTCTGACGACCAATACCAGACGGCCGGAGGATAAACAGAATTTCACCCTGCTTCTTCAAAAAATAAGAGAAAAACTGGATGCCCGCGGTTCGATGGACCAGAAACACTATCTTCTAACCATTGCCGGAGGAGCGGATGCTTCTTATGTAAAAAATGTAGAAATGGCTAAACTGGCTCAATATCTGGATTACGCAAATATTATGACTTATGATTTGCACGGAACCTGGGATCCCTATACGGATTTACTGGCTCCCCTTTATAATAACAACGATTACTCACCCCAATATAAAGCAAGCGTGGACTCGGGAGTCACTGCCTGGTTAAACGCTTCCTTCCCTGCCGATAAGCTGGTTATGGGCATCCCGTTTTATGGGTACCTGTACTCTTCCGTGACTAATTCCAATAACGGCTTATACCAGACCTACGGCGGTGCCAACTCCATCAGCTACAAGGACATCAAGGCAAATTATTTAAATAAAACCGGTTATACCAGATATTTTCACTCTCAGTCAATGGTTCCATGGTTATTTAACGGAACAATCTTCATCAGCTATGAAGACCCACAGTCCATCGCTTATAAAACAGATTATATTAAATCAAAGAAGTTAGGCGGTGCCATGGTATGGGAGCTTGGTCAGGATTCCAATGGAGAGCTTCTTGACACATTGTATAATGGATTAAGATAATTTCATGAATAGGAAAGCCGCTGCTATGCAGGTATCATAACCTGCAGCGCAGCGGCCTTTTTATTACTGATTTTCAGTCACCTGTTCTTCTGTCAAAGTAAATACCTGTCTCTTACGAGCCATTTCATCACTTTCCAGATACTCGTCATAAGTTGTAATCTTATCAATCAGCTGTCCGCCTACGATTTCCATAATGCGATTTGCTGTAGTTTCTACGATCTGATGGTCACGAGAGGAAAAGAGGAGCACTCCCTGAAATTTCACCAGTCCGTTGTTCAATGCTGTAATGGATTCCATATCCAGGTGGTCTGTAGGCTCGTCTAAAAGCAGCACGTTGGCACCGGTTATCATCAGCTTTGAAAGCATGCAGCGGACTTTCTCACCACCGGATAAAACACGGACTTTCTTCACGCCGTCTTCACCGGCAAACAGCATACGTCCAAGGAATCCGCGAACATAAGTTGCCTCTTTCTCAGGAGAGTACTGGGTCAGCCAGTCCACGATGGTATCATCGTTATCAAACTCTGCGGTGTTGTCTTTGGGGAAATAGCTCTGGGTAGTGGTAAGGCCCCATTTATATTCGCCCTCATCCGGTTCCATCTCTCCAGAAAGGATCTTAAACAGAACGGTTTTCGCAAGCTCATTAGGTCCTACAAAAGCCACCTTATCTTCTCTGGTGAGTGTAAAGGAAACGTGATCAAGAATCTTCATACCATCAATGGTTTTGGTTAAATCATTTACCGTAAGAACCTCATTACCGATCTCGCGTGCCGGACGGAAATCGATATAGGGATATTTACGGCTGGAAGGCTTAATATCATCCAGTTCAATTTTCTCTAACGCACGTTTTCTGGAAGTAGCCTGCTTGGATTTGGAAGCATTGGCTGAGAAGCGCTGAATAAAATCCTGCAGCTCCTTAATCTTTTCTTCTTTCTTCCTGTTGGCTTCCTTCATCTGCTTTACCATAAGCTGACTTGACTCATACCAGAAATCATAGTTACCGGCATACAGCTGGATCTTGCTGTAGTCAATATCCGCAATATGGGTACAAACCTTATTTAAGAAGTAACGGTCATGGGAAACCACGATTACCGTATTCTCAAAGTTAATTAAGAACTCTTCCAGCCAGGCAATAGCATCCAGATCCAAATGGTTGGTCGGCTCATCTAAAAGAAGGATATCAGGATTGCCAAAGAGTGCCTGTGAAAGAAGCACTTTCACCTTCTGGGCTCCGGTTAAATCCTTCATCAGTTTGTAGTGTAAGTCGGTCTCAATTCCAAGACCGTTTAATAAGTTTGCAGCATCGGATTCCGCTTCCCAACCATTCATGGTTGCGAATTCTCCCTCCAGATCTGCAGCCTTAATGCCATCCTCATCCGTGAAGTCCTCCTTCGCGTAGATCGCATCCTTTTCCTTCATAATCTCATATAATCTGACATTTCCCATGATGACTGTATCAAGAACCTGACACTCATCATATCTAAAATGATCCTGTTTTAAGAAAGAAAGTCTCTGACCCGGTGTGATCACAATATCACCGCCGGTAGGCTCCAGTTCACCGGAAAGAATTTTTAAGAACGTGGATTTTCCGGCACCATTGGCACCGATTAAGCCATAACAGTTGCCTTCCGTAAACTTAATATTTACATCTTCAAACAATGCTTTTTTTCCAAGTCTTAATGTTACGTTATGTGCACTAATCATCTTAATTCCCTTTCTGAAATCTGGTTTTATTCCATATCGTAAGCTCTGCTTCTGATTTCAGCAAAATCAGGGCCGAAATCATCAAAATAGGGGTCTTTTGGCCCCTTTTCTGTCATCTCTCTTATTGTACATGAAAATCCCGAATTTGCAAGCCTTTTATCAAAAAAGCCCTGCCAATCCGGGATTTATACCTGGTTTTACTTCGCCGCCTCCACCTTTAAGGGGAAGTTTGATTCACTGCCTGCATCATAGGTAACTGTAACATAGGTAACTTTTACCAAAGCTCCGCTTCCGTTGCTGTCATCGGTAGCATTTCCAAGTACGCCGGTATCCAGCCCTTCGCAGTTATCTTTGATAAATCCCATCTCTTTTGCGGAACCTGTATCAATGGTAAATGTACTCATAGCCTGATCCTTTACCGCTCCAGTCACTTCTTTTACTTCCATCTTATCCTGGGCATCAAGAACCAGAATTACCTTTGCATTGGTCGTGTCAGACCCGGAAATCTCACCTTTATAGATGATGGAAACATTCACATCCGGTTCCAGCGCATAGGAAGTTTCCACTGCTACATTATCCAGATGAAATACAGTTTTCGTCTCTCCATCTAAAACAGTCATGGATTCCATATTATCAGATACCTCGGTGACTTTACCGGTTAATATCTTAAATTCTGCTGTACTTCCGGGTGCCTGTGTACTTGCCGCCGGAGAAGTTTCACTTGAAGTTTCTGTCTGTGTAACAGTACCAGCTGCGTTTTGCGCCGGCTTTGATGATTTACCGCAAGCCGATAATATAACTGCCGTATAGACAGCTAATGCGATCATTAAGGTTCTTTTCATAAAGCATCCCTCTTTTCTATATTTGCCATTCCCTAATCTATCGCATTTAGTATATCATCCGTTTGTGAAAAGTTTTTATCTTTTTTCTTAATTTACTTTTATCTATTTTGACGGTGTAATGACTTAGGTGTTTTCAGTTTAAACTAGCCGGAATGGAATTCTTTAATTATCATAAAAAACGAGTTGTAAAGGCAAAACGAAGGGGAAAATAATCCTTTCTATATCGTTATAAATAATTTAGGTTAAATTATTATGAATTTTTCGTATAATTCAATAATTTCTTCTGTTTCTTCGAAAACAATTATTGATTATTCCTTATTTTGGTGATACAGTATATTTGCGTCAAAGGATTGTGATAAATGTGAAAATTCATATATAAAATGACAATTTTACATTTAAGAGATGTCGGAAACAAAAAAATTGCAGATTAAAACAGCTAATGGCTTTTTAATATAACTAAAGAAAAAGAGGGATATGGATATGAAAAAGATGAAACTATTGTTCGTAACAGCTATAATATCAGTCAGTGTTTGTTTACCTGCTTTTGCAGGGACGTGGACTCATACATATGATGACGGTTACCACATAGGTAACTACGATAGTTTATGGTTTTATGTAAAAGATGACGGCAGTTATGCGAAAGAAGAATGGGTACAGGATAGTGACGGAACATGGTATTGGATAGATAAATATAACCAGCTTCCTCAAATGGAGGGACTCTCAGCAGATGGTTATTTATTTAATAGTTCAGGGGCTTATGTGGATGTTGCTGATGGAACCAAGAAATACTTAACCCGGGAATTAAGCTCTCAGGTCGTAGATGGTATGACCTATGATCAGGTAATCAATATACTTGGAAAAGAGCATGATATATATAAAGAAAAGCGGACCGCTGACGGAGCACTTGAATTTCAGCACCTTAACTGGTATTCTAGCGATGCTAAGGCACGTCAAGATGTCATACTTAAAAATGGTAACGTAACTCATGCCTCTTCAAACTGGAAATAAATAAAAACAGAAACCGCTCCGATGGCAATCGGAACGGCATCACATATCGATTTACTCTTTCCGGCTATACCGGAAAGAGTAAATTATTCCAAAAAATTATATTATTTATCCAGCGCCCTGACAAAGGGCGTATTTTTATACCCCGGATTACCCCAGAATATCTCCATACCGCCCAAGAAAGCTCTGTGTCCTGACATTGTTAGACGCAAATACTTCCTCCGGAGTCCCTTCCTCAACAATCACACCCTCTGCCATAAAAATCACCCGGTCAGAGATATCTCTGGCAAATGCCATCTCATGGGTGACAATTACCATGGCAATATGCAGATCGGCCAGGGATTTAATAACCTTAAGCACTTCACCGGTCAGCTCCGGATCCAGCGCAGAGGTAGGCTCATCAAAAAAGAGAATCTTTGGGTTCAGAGCCAGTGCTCTGGCAATTGCCACCCTCTGACACTGCCCACCAGAAAGCTGGCAGGGATAGGCATCTGCTTTATCAGCAAGTCCCATTTTCTGAAGAAGCTCCGCAGCCTCTTTAATAACATCTTCTTTGCTCCGTTTCTGAACATGAATTGGTGCATCAATGATATTATTTAAAACGTTCATATGAGGAAACAAATTAAAATTCTGAAAAACAAGACCGTAATTCTTCTGGATTTCTTTTAGCTTTTCCTTCTTTGCATAGACAGACGTTCCATCGTTTCCGTTCCACGCCGCCTTTTCTCCCAGGTAAAACAGTTCTCCTTTATCCATCTGCTCCAGCATTGTGGCACATCGAAGGAGGGTGGACTTTCCGGAACCGGAAGGCCCGATGACAGAAAGAATCTCTCCTTCTTTTACAGACAGAGAGATGCCCCGAAGGACGTTCTGTTCATTAAATGATTTTTCCACATGGTTCATTTCCAGTACGTTCATTTCGATTCCTCCTATTGGTAATAATTCATCCGTTTTTCTATGTATTCCATCAGCATAGCCACTACCAGATTAAATACATAATAGAAAAGACCTGCTGCCACAAAGGGAATCAGGCTTGTCTGTGAGGACGCCAGCGCCTTGGCTACGGCAAACATCTCCAGCACGCTGATGGTAAACGCAAGGGAGGTATCCTTTACCAGAGTTATAACCTCGTTGGTGACTGACGGAAGAATCCGTTTTACTACCTGGGGAAAAATGATTCTAAAAAAGGTCTGGTTCTTTGAGTATCCTAAAAGCTTTGCTGCTTCATACTGTCCGGCAGGCATGGACTGAATGCCGCTTCTGTAGATTTCAGCAAAGTAAGCCGCATAGTTAATCACGAAACCGATAAATGCAGCCCAAAGGCGGTATCCGTTCCCCACCTTTACTCCAAAAAGGTAATAGGGACCGAAATAAACCACCATCAGCTGAAGCATCAGAGGGGTTCCTCTCATGACTGAAATATAGAATTTAACAATGGCCTCTATGACCCGGTTTTTTGACATCCTCCCAAAGGAGACCAAAAGTCCCAGAGGTAGAGAAAAGATGAGTGTTACCAGAAAGATCTGGATGCTGACCCACATTCCTCCTGCCAGTTGTGTAAGTATCTTTGTAAAAGCCATGATTGCCCCTCCGTCAGTATCAATTATTTTCCTATTGTTGTTACATCTTTACCAAACCATTTATCAGAAACGGTCTTTAAGGTTCCGTCTGCTGCCATTGCATCCAGCTGCTCCTGCACCTTGTCTCTTAATGCATCATTTCCCTTTTTAAAGCCAACTCCGTACTCCTCTGCTGCAAGTGCTTCATCAAGAATCACGAAATCTGACTTTCTCTGCTGAATCTGATAAGCAGCTACAATCTCATCCATCGCCACGCAGTTGACTGCTCCCATCTCCAGATCCATAAATGCAGTGTTGTAATCCGGTGTGGTCTGAAGTGTCTTAAATGTTTTGGCTAATGTATCATTATCCTTTAACGCAGCTTCCGCAGAAGAGTCAGCCTGTACCTCCACTACTTTTCCGGAAAGATCCGCTAGTGTCTTGATTCCGGAGTCCTTTGCCACAACAAAGACCTGTCTGTTTGCCATATAAGGCTTTGACCATGTATAACCGTCTTCTCTTCCAGTGATGGTAAATCCATTCCAGATACAGTCAATGTTGCCGCTTTCCAGCTCCATATCCTTTGCATCCCAGGCAATTGGCTGAGCTACAAATTTTTTACCCAGGCGGTCTGCCACCTCTTTTGCAAGATCTAAGTCAAATCCTGTATACTCTCCATTATCTCCCACAAATCCCATGGGAGGAAAATCCTGATCAAATCCCACAGTAAACGTATCTTTTTCAGAAGATGCCGAAGCGGTTTCCTGTGCTTTTGTTGTCTCTGCAGATGAAGACTCTGCCTTTGTTGTCTCTGCCGCCGCAGGTGCTTCCTTTTTTCCTGCACAGCCGCTTAATAAAGCTGCTGTTCCTAATATTGCTGCTGCCAGAATCACTATTTTTTTCATAACATAAATCCTCCTCTTGATTTTCATGTGTTACCATGGTAGCACAGTAAAGTTTTTCTGTAAAGAAGAAATTTATGTATAATGGTTCTAAAGCCAGATAAAAGAAAGGATTATAATTAGTATTACAAGGGCTGCTCCCCCACCAAGTAAAAAAGCGGGACTTATATTCCCATGGCTTTCCTCCCTGGAAGTATCCGGCTCCGCCAGCATCCCCCAGGGACTCAGCACCAGAACGCCCTGAGGGATATCCGAAGAATATCCGTTGTTTATATATTCCGTAAATCCGTTCCAATCCCGTTCTATCTGTTTCCTGCCTTCCTTAAAATCCTCTGAAGGTTCTTTCTTACCTTTTGTAAAAAAAGGTTCCGGCTCTCCCTTAATTTCCGAAACTTCTTTTTTCTTTAGAAACTGCTGATAGGCGTAGCGAATCCCTTTATTTGCCGTCTCATTCACATCTGCCTTGTTCTGGTAAAGATTCATCATGTGATAAAAGATCCGGTATACATCCTTTACTTCAAAAACCGGTTTTCTTCCACTGCTATATTTCAGAGAGGACTGATTCACCATCTCCTGAATCAATTCATCGGTCATCCGGTCACAGGCTTCTCTTAAATCCATGGCGATCCCTTTTTCCGCTCCCAGACCTGATACAAAGATCTGTGTTTTTATTGACATAAGAGCGGCTAAAAATCCCAAGAGCTCTTCGCTTTTACCAGACAGTCCTGATATCCTGAATAAATTTCCTTCCCGGTTCATATAGGATGCAAACCGTTGTGCGGCCTCCAGATCGCTTATCTCATATACCCTTCCCGTTTTCAGGGGGGAAATGGTTAAGCTGGCTCCCTGGGCTTTTCCGGCTATTTTCTTGAAAGGCCCGCCTTTTTCCAGAATCGTCAAAGAAATCTCATTCATCAGGTTCCTGGCATATCCGGGATTATTTTTAATCGTTCCTGAGGCTGTTGGCTGGTAAATAATTCCCATACCAGTTTCATTATCTACTGTGGTAACCGGGGTCCTGATTCCGCCATTATTAGAAGCAACTGCCTGCTTTCCCTCCACACCACTGCGTCCGAATATCTGATTCAGCTCTGCCTCCGTAAAATTTTTCCCCGTAACACTTCGGCAGATGGCTGCCCTCAATGCATTAATACTTACGGCAGATCCGTAATTACTTAACAGAAGCTCCAGATCTCCAAGCCGGGACATCAAAAGCTTTTGCAGCATCACAGACAATTCCTGATTGAGCTCCCCGGTTTCCTGGCCCTCTTGTGTTCCATGGGTGAGAATTGCCAAGAGAAGTTCCTCGTATATCCTTGCCAGCTCTTTTAATTCCTCCGAAAGGGGAAGGGTTTCAGATGGAGTCCAGTCCGTTATCTCATGAAGGGCCTCCCTCCATTCTTCCTCATCCCAAATCTCAGGAGAATCACTAACTGAAGCAGTATCTCTGACGGACCTGGATTTTTCAGTTTTTTCAGATTCCGATTTTGCCTCTTCCTTCATAGACTGAGTCTGAGCAGCCACCTGATTAAGTACAATTTCTCCTGCAATTAATTTCTCGTTTGTTTTTAATGCTTCGACAGACAGATTCAAGTCTGCTTTACCACTCACTTTACCCTCAGCTATCCCCTCTGTTTTCAATTCCCCCGGGACAACAGAGTCCTGCGCCCTGATTTCCATCTCTTATCCTTTTCTCATGTTGATCCAATTAATCCTGTTCATCCTGGTAGACAATTTTACCTTTGCAGATGGTATATTTCACTTTTCCAAAAAGCTTTTTCCCGGTAAATGGAGAATTGGATGATTTGGAGACATATTCACCCGCGGTCCATTCCTCGTTGGGATCAAATATTACCAGATCTGCAGCACCTCCGGTTCTCAGCATTCCACAGTCCAGTCGATATAATTTTGCCGGATTAATACTCATCTTTTCCAACAGCTGCATCATGGTTAAATGGCCCTGACGCACCAAAGTGGTTACTCCCAGCCCAAGTGCCGTTTCCAGCCCGATAATTCCACTGGGCGCCTCCAGCAAAGGCCTGGCTTTCTCTTCCGTACTATGAGGTGCGTGATCGGTGGCTATGATATCAATGCTTCCATTTTTAAGACCTTCTATTACAGCCATACGGTCTGCCTCTGTCCGAAGAGGGGGATTCATTTTAGCCAGACTTCCATAGGAAAGAACCGCCTCTTCTGTCAGTGTGAAATGGTGGGGTGTCACTTCTGCATAAACGTCCGCCCCTAAATCCTTTGCAAACTGTACCATACGTACCGACGCTGCAGAACTGATATGCTGAATATCTACGGCAGCCTTCGTGTGGAGAGCAAGCATACAGTCTCTTGCCACCAGACTGTCCTCCGCCTCTGAAGGGGAACCATAGATACCAAGTTGGTCGGATATCGCCCCATGATTGATTCCATTGTTCTCTATTAATGCAGGATCTTCTTCGTGAAAGCTTAAAGGGAGATTTAAACTGGCCGCTTTTTCCATGGCTGTTTTTACAAGCTCCGCATCCATCAGCGGTATCCCATCATCGGTAAAACCTGCCGCTCCATGGGCTGCCAGTGCCTCCATATCCGTCAGCTCACGGCCCTTCATCCCTTTGGATACAGCTGCTGCATGAAGGACATGGATTCCGGTTTTCTCCCCTTCTTTCTTTACATATTCTAACGTTTTAATATTATCAACAGGAGGCTTTGTATTGGCCATGCATACAACTGTTGTAAAACCACCTTTGGCAGCTGATCTTGCACCTGTCTGAATATCTTCCTTGTAAGTAAGTCCCGGATCCCGGAAATGAACATGTACGTCCACAAGTCCCGGTGCTGCTATAAGACCAGTACCATCAATCACCACATCATTTTTTGAAGTCCCTGCCCCGGGAGGATTTTGATCCGTTCCCATCCCGGCTATGATTCCATCTTCTATGCAGATATCCATATCCTGCTCTGTCCGGGTTGCCGGATCAATTACGTGAACATTTTTAATCCATATCATCGTTTCTTTCTCCCTTTCTCTTTTAATGCCCGTTTATCCTTCTTTGCCGCAAAGCGGAAGAAGCCCTGAGGCAGTTCAAAAACAAACACAATACCAAGCACAATCGCAACCGCCACTTTCAGAGCAAGAAACCCGGTTCGGGCAGCAAGTGCTATTTCGTCGGTAACAATATAGTAAGCAGTCCAATATACCAGCGCACCTGGAACTAACGGAAAAATACCGGAAATCAAAAAGATGGTTACCGGGCACTGTTTTCTGACCGCAAATATTCTGGAAAGAAGAATTACTGCAATGGTTGCAAACATTGCAGATGCCGGCTCTGAAAATCCCTGTGCCAGCATGCTATATACAAACCAGCCTGTTCCCCCAATTAAACCGCAATAAGGGTAGTATTTGGCAGGTACTCCAAACAGGAGGGCAAATGCAACCGTACCAAGGGCTGCAACTGCCATCTCACAGACAGCCGTCATAAAAATCCACCTCCTGTAAACCGGTGAAGAAGGCTGAATACCAGCCCTACTCCCATGGCAATGCAGAAGAATACCAGAAGAGCATCCATCATACGCACAGAACCAGCGATATAATCTCCGTCTGCAATATCACGAATCGCGTTGGTAAATGCAACTCCTGGAATCAAAGGCATAATTGAACCAATAATCATAAAGTTTAAATGTTCGCCCATACGAAGCCTGTACAAAAGAGTGCACAGCGCGGTGACCAGCGCTCCCCCTCCAATATTAGCCACCAGCTTGGTAAGATGAGGACCTGCCAGAAAAATGATATATCCATATAGCACCACTCCGGAGAAAAACGCAGCTGCCGCATCTTTTATATTACCTCCGAACAGATAACAAAAGCAGGCACTTCCCACTCCCGATGCCAGAATCTGCATCTTCTTTGACTTTCCAGGCATTCGCTGTATCTGATCCAGTCTTTCTCTTACTGCAAGAGGAGTTAAAGATCCTGCTTCAATCTCCCTGGAAAGCTGATTCACTGCAGCAACACGGTCTAAATGTGTGCCACTCACCGGAATGTGCTGCACCTTTGCAAATATCTCTTCTCTCTCATCTCCTGCCGTGGTAAAAATCCCATTGCTTAACACAAAGGAATTGCAGGATTTAATTCCATAATGACGGCAGATCCGGTCCATGGTTTCTTCCACCCGGAAAATCTCAGCACCATTTTCAAGCAGAATATGACCGGCCAGCATGGCCGCATCTAAGACCTCCCGCTCTTCCTCTTTCCGCTCATTCATGAATTTGAGGCTCCTGTTCCAAAACAAACGATTCTCCGTCTCTTTCCATTATAACAATCCGGTCCCGGTAAGGAATGGAAACTTCCATTGATTTTAAACGCCCTATTACGGAATAATCATCCCAGCAGTGCATGGGAAATGCATGCACTACTTCCGCCTTTCTCATAAATTCATCAAAACCCAGATAGAAGTTTTCCTCCTGTCTTGGATCCAGAGGTAGAAAAGCTGCATTAATTTTCTCTCCTGCCAGCTTGTCCACTTCTAATGAATAGTTCTTAGCCATATTCCGGTTCCATTCCTCTGGCTCGCCTTCCCATCTCCAGTTGTTTAGATCCCCGGCATGGTAAATCACGGTTCCATCCACTTTTATGAGAAATGCGACGCCCTCATCCGTGGATTTAAACGTAGTAATCTCCAATGCCAGATTACCTCCTGTACCATACGAAAGGGTAAGCGTTTCTCCAGGTTTAACAAATGAAATATGTCTTCTTTGTTCCTCACCAATCTTTTTCCTGGAAATATCGTCAGATAGAACATAATGAACTTCTCTGGGTCCGTTCCCCAAATCAAAAATTTTATCTGAATAATGATCTCCATGGCGATGACTGGCAAAGATAAAAAGTGGTTTATTGGTATCCAGGTCCGGAAGTACACCCTGGGTGTAATCAAATAGCAGAGCAGCAGACGACAAGTCTGCCAGGAATGCACTGTGATGAACGTAAGTAATTTTCATAAAAAGCGGCCTCCTTCAAATGACTGTTTGGAGAAATTATATCACATACTGATCCATTCTGCATAGCAGATGCGCGCAAAAAAGGCGGAGACATCTGTCCCCGCCTGCGGAAATTTTCATTCCATCTAAGCTGTTATTTCTATAATAATTAGTTAGCAGCCTTTGTAGTTTCTGTAGCTTCAGTAGTTGCTTCTACGCTGGAAGCTTCTTCAGAAGACTCTTTTGCAGATGCTTCTTCAGTTGTTTCTTCTACAGACTCAGAAGATTCTTCTGTTGTAGCTTCTTCTTTTGTAGCTGCTTCTGTTGTAACTGCTTCTGTTGTAGCTGCTTCTGTTGTAACTTCTGTTGCTGCTGTTGTTTCAGCAGTCTTTGTGCTTCCACATGCAGAAATTGCTGCCATTGTTAATACTGCTAATCCTGTAAGTACCAGTTTCTTTGTTGTTAATTTCATAATATTTCTCCTCCTTGCGGCTACCTGTGTTTATTGCCAAATATGTATGCCGCGGCTTTTTTTATTAATTTCTAAAGCCGAGACACAGTTTAACACCTTAAGAAAATAAAGTCAATGAATTCATTATGATTTTTTTCTTAATATAAAAGTGGTAAATTCTTAATTAAATTTACAAATGGGGATAATATGTCTAACAATAAATTATGGATTTATGCTCTTGAGTTTTTTTTATTCTATTTGTTTGTATTTTGTCCAGTCGAAAAACACACTAGTTTTAAGGGCTATAGCAGCTTTATTTTTGTGCTATATCACCAAATCCATTTCTTTTTTATTCGTTGCAGATCATTTTCATACCTGCTATACTTTATAAATAAATACTGATTGAATATAATAAAAGGAGGAATCTACTATGTTAAAGGATCTCGTTTCCAAATGCCGTACATACCGGCGCTTCTATCAGGAGTGCCAGATATCCAAAGAGGATCTACTGGAGCTCATTGATCTGGCGAGGCTTACTGCTTCCACAGCCAACTCACAGGCACTGAAATTTAAGATCAGCAATACACCACAGGAAAATGCCCTGATATTTGATACTTTAGGCTGGGCGGGAGCACTTCCTGACTGGGACGGGCCCGATGAAGGGGAGCGCCCATCTGCCTATATCATCATTCTCTGTGATCTGTCACTTGGTAAGAACAAGCTTACCGATGATGGCATCGTCGCTCAGACCATGATGCTTGGTGCAGTAGAGAAGGGTTATGGCGGCTGCATGCTTGGAAATGTACGGCGAAGCCAGCTGGCTGAAGCGCTTGGCATTGATCCCTCTCTTTATTCTGTAGATCTTGTTCTGGCTCTTGGAAAGCCGAAGGAAGAGGTGGTCATCGTTCCTGTTAAGGAAGACGGAAGTGTCAAGTATTACAGAGATGAAAATCAGATTCATTATGTTCCCAAGCGAGCATTAGAGGATATTATTATCTAATGTACAAAAACCGAAAAAACAGCCGTTCCGGAAATACTCCGGTTCGGCTGTTTTAAAATCTCTGTCCGCATTTGGGACAGTATTCAAAATCCTCTGTTGTTTCATACCCGCAGTGGGAGCATTGCCTCTTATTCCACTCTGCGCGTCTTTGTCCGGATTGAGCCAGGGTTAAATCCCGCTCCTCAATTTCAACCGACTCTCTTCTGCTTAGCCTCTTACCTTTTTCTCCATCCAGCTCATAAATGGTATCACAACAGGACATCTGTACATAATAATGTCTGTTCCATTTTATGATGGGTATAAAAAATACACTGAAATAGCTGTAGGTCATAAAGACCTGATATCTGCCATAGCCTCCGCATATGGAACAGATTACTGTCCTGGTGTAATCCAACAGCTTTTTTCCCTGACTCATTCCGCATATGAAAAACATGGTATCCTCCCGAACTCTTTCATTTGGATGCACGACAGACACAATCCTATCGGACAGCTTTTGTTATGTCATGAGTATACCACAGGCAGTTTTCCTTTACAAGTAAGGCAAGACACGGCAAAAAGGCTTATACTAATTTCGTATAAGCCTATTTTGCTCATAATCCAGCCGAAATGACTATGACTATTTTAATAACTGAAGAACTCCCTGAGGAACCTGATTAGCCTGTGCCAGCATAGACTGGGAAGCCTGTACAAGTATATTATTCTTTGTATAAGCCATCATTTCTTTCGCCATATCAACATCACGGACACGGCTTTCAGCAGCTGACATATTTTCACTTGTTACACTTAAGTTATTAATTGTATGGTCTAACCGGTTCTGAATTGCGCCAAGGTCACCACGGGTAGAGGAAACGGAATTAATTGCATTTTTTATCACTGCAATTGCTGCTGTCGCCCCGGAATCAGTGCTGATATCAACACCTGCAATTCCCAATGATTTTGCGCTGGTAGAAGCGATTTTTACAGACATTCTGTTAAAGTTGTCTGCCGTATCACCAATCTGGAGTGTAAGCCCTGCTCCCTGTGCAGATGCCGCTTTTGTCAAGTTTGACTCATTCAGTTTAACTGCTGCTCCCTGTGCACTGGCTCCGGTGATTCCATCTGCAGTTAATTGAGCTGCAAATTTAGCTGCCAGTTCGTCACTTGTATCATTAGCGGAATATACAATTTTTGTATCACCCTCTGCCACTTCTTCGTCAGCCTTATTAACAAAGGTATAATTCTTTCCTCCGGCAGAGATACTGGTGCCATTCACCATCTTGGAAGCATCAAAGGTCGCAAGTGTACCATTTCCTGTATCAGAACTTGCAGATACAAGCGTAAGCTGCTTGCTGGCAGCAATTCCTGATGCATTGGTTGCGGTTTTATCTGAGTCATCTCTTATTGAGGCACCCCTGGTGGTAGACTCTTTAATTGTGATCTTGCCGCCTGCATCGGAAGATGCAACAAACCCTCCGTTGTTATCAGTTCCGCTTTCTTCTGCAGTTATTGCAGCTGCCAGTTTGTCAGCTACTGCATCTGCATCGTCGCCGTCATTAACCGTTACGGTTGTATATTTATCTAACTCTGCGGTATCTGTGGGCATACCCTTCAATTCAGCATTGCTGCTCTGGATGACATAGGTTCTATCCCCCACTGTAATGGCCCTGTTGTGAGCGGACTTTCCTGCATTTGTGCTATCCAGATCCAAAGTCAGTTCTTTACTTGCTACCTGATAGGAAGCGGATTCTCCCTGGATGTATTCGGTTTCTTTACCTGCAAGTGTGCCGTATCCAATTGGATTTTCAGTTGTACCATTGTATTTCTCTTTTAATGTTGCTGTTGCTGTTGCCAGATCAGTCCCATCAATACCGCTTGTATCTACAGAAACAGATCCTAACTTAGAGCCATTCAAAATTTCACCGGTACCTGCCGCTGTCTTGTCGGCTTTGGCAGTAATTGTTATGATGTTTCCGTCGGTAGACACGTCGTAGAGATCAGTAAACTTGCCATCGGTTGCACCTGCAAATGCAGTTCCGGAATCCGCAGACGTCACATCTGCGGTATCAGTACCCTGAAGTGCACCAGCAATAGTAGCGGTTGTTGCAGATTTGCCGGCGGCAATTGATATAGTGACAGTCTGATCAGCACCGGCATTATCTTTATATTTAAATACAAGATCACTTGCCGCAGCCTGACTGTTTGTAATATTTCCAACGTAGAATTTTGCTGAATAATCTACTGCTGTTGTTGCAGCTTCTTTCTTACCAGATGTTACCTTATCAAAAGTCCCAAGAGCCTTTGTTGTCTCGGCCGGGTTTGTCTTTACAGTGATTGCTGCCGTCGTAATAGCTTTTGTCTGGTTAACGGAGCCATCTAACAAATTGATTCCGTTAAAATTTGTACTGTCTGAAATACGATTGATTTCTGCCTTTAAAGAAGTAACTTCTTTCTGAAGGTTCTCTCTGTCGACCTGATCCTGATAAGTAGCATTAGCGGACTGATCAGCAAGCTCTACCATACGGTTCAGCATAGAATGAACTTCCGTTAATGCACCTTCTGCTGTCTGTACCAGTGAGATACCATCATTTGCATTTTTCTGGGCTGTTTCAAGACCTGTAATCTGTGCTCTCATCTTTTCTGAAATAGCAAGACCCGCAGCATCATCACCAGCACGGTTGATCCGATATCCAGACGATAACTTTTCCAGATTCTTTGATACCGTATTATTGTTGTTTCCTAACTGCCTGTAGGCGTTTAATGCTGCAATATTGTGTTGAATTCTCATATGTATTACCTCCTTGAATTATGACAGGGACATCCATTTCCCTCATATTACTTTGACTTTTATTTCTAACTTTTCCTCGGGCCCTTGAGGAAAAAGCTGAAAGCGTAATAAACTGTTTTTACCACCGTAAGTGCTTTTCTCTTAGTTTTTTCAAACACATGGGAATTGGGTGGCCTTTTTCATAGATCTCTCCTCTTACAATGGAAATATCTTTTGGTGCATCAATGGCAAGTCTTAAATCTCCTTCCACGGACACCACCTGGATTACTATGTTTCCATTGATTACGAGATACTCACCTGGATTCCTTCCTAACGATAACATTCGCGTCACCTCCTTGTTTTGACGAAGCCTGCATTGTTATTTTCTTAACTACTTGACATATATTCCCAGAATGTGTATTACAACAACCTGATTTAATCCGTTTTTTCTTTTAAACTCGTAACCTTTAAAATTTTTTCAAAAAATCCTTATTAAAACTTATCTTTGTCCGATATACGTTTTAGTGAGTAATTCACACGTTTTTACAGGATATAATCAACTTTTGCCTGCGCGGCATATGTTCCTATAATACACATTATGGGAACATAAGAATTTACTCCCTGCATAACGATCAGCGCCTGAAAAAGGTCAATATAAAGCAAAAAAGAGCCTTAACCTGTCTGTTTTCAGACGAGTCAAGACTCTTTTTTATTTCTTCTAATTGGTAAATGCTTTCACCATGTAACAATTTTATCAATCAGGCTCTGCTGTTCCGTTGCCGTCCTTCTTAAATAAATCCTTGTGGTCTCAATGCTTTCATGACCCATAAGGTCAGCAAGAAATGAAATGTCGTTGTATTTTTCCAGAAAATTCTTTGCGTATCTATGTCGAAAGGAATGAGGATAGACCACATCGGGGTCAAGTCCGTATTTTATCGCATATCGTTTTAACTGCTGACCAACTCCCCTGGTTGAGATCCGTTCCCCATAGCGGTTTTTAAATAAGTAACCACTGGTTATCTGATTTTGATCCATCCATACCTTTGCTTCCTTCTTCAGCTTTTCGGGAATATAGACTCTGCGGAGCTTTCCACCTTTGGAATAGAGGTCCAGATATCCAAGTTCAACATGCTCTGCCTTTATCTGTACAAGTTCACTGACTCTGGCGCCGGTTGCTGCCAGGAACCATACGACAAAATACCATTCCATGTTTCCATCCTGCTTTAATTTCTTTTTTAAATATTGATAGTCTGCATTACTAATTACATTTTCAAGGAAATTTTTCTGCTGTATCTTAACATTTTTAAGCTGCAGTGGCTGCTGCTCTTTATAATAAAGATATTTATTCATGGCCTGAACCTTTAAATTTACGGTTTTTGGTTTATAGCTTTCCATGAGATAGCCTTTATAGGCCAATAAATTATCTTTGCTGATATCATTATATTGGGTGAAATAAGACCTTACTGCAGATATATAAGTTATGATAGTACTTTCAGATAAATTTTCCCTGCGAAGATATGATTCAAACTGCATTTGTGCCTGCGTTCTTTCCTGCAACTGTGCCTCCATTTGCTGTCCTCCGTACGCAAATATTCATGCATATCAATTTTTAATCGATTAATATAAGACAAAACCCACATAGATGAAGGGCATTGCTCCATAGCTAAATAATCTGCCATGCTGCAACGCCCCCGCTACCATCATCAACTATCTTTCCGTACTTGTTTCTGAATGACCATAAAAGGTAAGCAGATATAATCCGCAGATCCCTACGACGGCATACACGATCCTTGTCAGCCAGGTCATGCTGCCGAAAATAAATGACACCAGGTTGAAATTGAAGAAACCTACCAGCCCCCAGTTTACTGCACCGATGATGGCAATTGTCAGAGCTGTGTAATTTAATGCTTTATTTCCCATGGCACTACCTCCTTTTCCTTTATATTATGGAGTAGCTTCTTGGTTTTTATACATTATTTTCCCAAACTCGTGATTCTTGACCGGATTTCGTCCTCCCGGTCTTTAAATAAAAGACTTTTATTATATTGATAATAGCGTTCACACTCATACTCTTTTAAAAACTTCACACTGTAAAAACCAGTATTCAACTCTGTAATAAACAACACCATTTCCTGGCCGGCTGCAAAGGAGGCTTCCAGAAAATCAAATGCATGCTCAAGGGACTTTCCACTTTCTGCAAAAAACATATCGTATCGTTCTGATTCTTCCCGAAACATCTCTCTAATCTGCTTCCAGTCCTCTTCCATGTTATTTTTTGAAGATTTTTTAATCATTTCTTCTATATTAAGCAACAGTGCTTCTACATCACGAAATAGAAAATCTTCCCGTCTGTTTAAAAGTCCTGCTTCCCGTTTTTGTTTTACGGATTCACTCCACTGGCTTCTTACGTCTCGTAACCGTTCCGCCATGGAATTGTTTAAGTCCCCATCTGTTTCCGGATCAACTTTTTTCAGTTCTTCCATTAACAGACCTGTACGGTCTCCCTGATCAGCCACCTTCTTAAAATGCTGACTCAGCCTTGATAAAAGGAGTCCCATTACATTTAATTTCTCATCAAAGGGAGCACGGCTTAATTTGTTGCACAAACTTTCCCGGATTGTACCAGACAGTATTTCGTCAATCTGATAATCATCCCGGTATTTATAGTACAGCTCCAGATAATTGGCAAAATCCTTGGCTATCTTTGGATACTGAATGTACTCACCCACTACATCACGGTCTGGCTTCTTATCCAGACGTTCATAAATCTTAATGAAGCTGGATAAATCCTCCCAGCCTCTTGGAGTTGCAAAGAATTTTCCATCTACCGTAGTTTCAATCCGGCAGAAGTTTTCTGTTCTGGCATTCAGATAAGAAATAACTGCTGGATGAACTTCATGCTCATAGGCATAAGCCTTCCATACCTCATAATCCGGCTCCACATGAATCAGCTTTATACGGTCTAATGTAACCACGTCAAAATCACGGACTGATTTGTTATACTCCGGAGGATTTCCCGCAGTTACAATGATCCAGCCTTCTGGTATCCGGTGATTTCCAAAAGTCTTATATTGAAGGAATTGAAGCATGGTGGGCGCCAGTGTTTCAGAAACGCAGTTTATCTCATCAATAAAGAGAATTCCCTCCGACAATCCAGTGCTTTCTATCTTATTATAAACAGAGGCCACAATTTCACTCATGGTATATTCCGTCACACGGTATTGTTTTCCTCCATATTCCTTATCTGTAATAAAAGGAAGTCCCACCGCGCTCTGTCTTGTGTGATGGGTGATGGTATAAGCCACCAATCCGATCTGGCACTCTCTCGCAATCTGCTCCATAATCTGCGTTTTTCCCACCCCGGGCGGTCCCATTAAGAAAACCGGTCTCTGCCGCATTGCAGGAATTTCGTAGGTGCCGTAGTTATCTTTTAACAGATAAGCCTCTATGGTATTTTTAATTTCTTCTTTTGCCCGTTTTATATTCATTGTTTTTTGTTCTCCTGTTAATTTACTTCCAGATCTTCCCTGGTCAATATTACCTTCATTGCCCAGCCCGGCACTGATATGTCCTGATACTGATCTTCCATAAACACAAATGCAGTTTCGTAGGGAGGCATTTTTACTGGATAGATTCCTTTGCCATCTGTAAAATACAACACCCCGCGGAGTTTTTTAAAGGCTCCTTTATTAAGCAGACCATTTACATACTCAAAGGCAGGCCGAAAATCAGTTCCGCCAAATCCGGATAGAGTGAAATGATTCATATAATCTTCCATTTCTTCCCTGCTTGTGATTGTTGCATCGGAACGGATCTGTTCATCACACTGTATGATATGAATGTTTATTTTACGAAAATAGCTTTCCGATTCTCCAAGAACCTCATAGGTCTGCTCCAGAAAGCTTCGCACCAGCTCGCCTGAGACAGACATGGAAGTATCGATCACGATTACAAAATCTTCGATCTTAAAAACTTCTCTCGTCTCAAGAGGTTCAATCAAAGGCATGTTTTTATAGAGCGTCAGACCATACGTATAGAATATGGAATCATAAGAATCAGGATCTACCTCCGCCTCCTCTTTCAGAACTGCGAATTTTCTTAAAAACCGTTTATAATCATAGCGTTCCCGGTTTTCTATCTTTACCTGTTCCAAAAGCTGTCTGGAAGAATCATCCTCCTCTTCTCCAAAGGATTCCATCTCCGTTTCCATTTTATCCCTGATATCCTGCCATTTATTCTGACGCTCGATCTTCATACGGGGATCTTCTTCCTGTTCCCACTTTTCATGGCTGTCCACATAAAATTCTGCCTGCATACGGTGAAATGCTTCTTCTGGCAGATTCATTTCCACTAGAAAATGGTAAATTCCTTCCGCTGTAAATACAGGAAGCCTGCTTTTTATCTGTCCATAAATTTCTCGCCGATATGGTGACTGGTGCTGAAAAACTGATTTTACATAGAATCCATCCAGTATGGATTCAACCACTATATCACACGCCAGATCCCAGTATTGCTTATCACGGTTCCCCATAGAACCCAGATGCCAGAATAAACAGTGAAAAAGCATATGAAGATATGCCCGGTTAATTCGTATACGGCTGCCCCGGAACATGGAAAACAACAGCTCTGGCTGATAATAAATTACATAGCCGTCTGTACTGAGCCCGGAACCGGAGCGATCAGCTTCAAATCCAAAACTGCTTAATGCAACATCTAAATATCTGAAGTTCAGATAAAGTTCGTTTCTGGCATTACCAAGTATCTCATGTCCGAGTTCTACCTCGTTCAGTTCATCTAGCTGACGCTGTCTCACCGGATCAATCATTCTATTTACCTTCTTTCTATACTATCCTGAATACTGTAAAACCTAAATGTTATATATATCGCTAAATGAATCGACACTGACTTCGAATTTATATAACTTTATTCTAACAAAATTGATCCTGTTTTTCTATTGTTTTGGGCTTACTTTTAATTGAAAGTAAAGAAAGATAAAAATAATAAAGCAATTTTAATTCATATTAGTGCATTAAAGTAAACTAACAGTTCACAATTCTACACCCATTTATAATCTATGTCAATACCCATCAATAAGCATTTTATAAAAGGTGCATGAAACGAGCAATCTCCCATTTCATACACCTTTCTATATTAATGATAATATTAAAATCAGTTTATACTAAAGAGAAAATGTACGTTTTTTTACTGGGAAACGCAAATGCCTTAATTCCATTAGAGAACTTAACAGCTCCGTATTATTATTTTCCGATGCCAGATCGATCAACCGGTCAAAGTCTGTCTGTTCTTTGCAATACTCAGCTGCCAGCCAGAGAAATAATTCACTTTCCTTTTGTGCCGCTTCTGCGGCAGCCTGTAGATGTTCCCTTAAATAATTCTCATAAGTCTTTCTGTCTCTGGGAAGAAGATTAAGGGGCGTATACAGTCTTAAAAGAGCAAGCGCTGCAGTCAGGCGATCCGATTCCTGAACACGGACATGAGGAAATAATGCATCATATTTATGAAATTGAAATTCGGACTGGTCAAAGCAATATCGGTACAAATGACCGCATCCATGCATCTCCCGGAATATAATCCGAGCTGGCGTGTGTTCCACCGACTCCTCGTACATTTCAGGAAATATCAGCCTTGCAGTCATATCCTTTGTATGATAATTTACATAAAGTTCCTGCCTTAGCTCCGATACAATGCCCTGCATACAGGAGCGGCTCCCATCAGTAATATGAATGTCCAGATTTCTGATTCCAAGACATCCGGTAAACAAACCGGAGCCCAGATCCGCTATGGAGCTGTAACACTCTAAATGGCGAAATTTATAACAATTATAAAAAGCATAGTTTCCAATTTTTCTAATGGAAGGAGGTAGATACAGATCCTCTAAAAGATCGCCTTTCATTTCTGGTGGCAAATCCTTTTCCACATAGGAAGCGGGACTTCCCTCTTCATCGCACATTTGAATGCCATTTCCCATATGAGAGAGCATCTCATTCCTTCCCTCGCTGTTAGAAAATGCATACTCAGCCAACTCCGTCACTGGAAGATTCCCAATCTTCTCCGGAACACGCACAACACCCCCGTACCCTCTGCATGTCAAAATCCGTACATGATCATTTACTGTCTGATATAAAAACATTTTAGTACCTCTCCAATAGATTGTTTAACAAATCAATATAACAGAAAAGAGCATAAAAATCAACAGGTTCTTTCCATTTAAATTTCATCAATTAAAAAGGAGAACCTTCAGGAAAGATATTTTTCTCCTGTAGATTCTCCTTCTATTTATTCCTGATTCAACGTTAAGTTCATGCTCCCCATGCGGTAACCGTCTAAATCCAGTGTTACATAGGAAAAACCAATTCGATGAAACTCTGCCGTTATCACACTTTTTTTAGGTTCTGTAATAAGCTGGGCAATCTGATCCGGGAGCACTTCGATCCTGGCTATTGTACCATGGATGCGTACTCTCACCTGGGAAAACCCTAAGTCCAGTAAAAGCTGTTCCGCTTTGTCAACCATAGAGAGCTTTTCTTTGGAAATAGTCTCGCCATACACAAACCGGCTGGACAGGCAGGCGAACGATTGCTTATTCCATGTATTTAATCCCAGTCCCCTGGATAACTCCCTTATCTCCTCCTTATTCAGCTCCGCATAGCGAAGGGGACTGTGGACCCCCAGCTCTGCAACCGCTATGAGCCCTGGGCGGTAATCACCGTTATCATCCAGATTAGATCCTTCCGCTATCTGCTTTATCCCATGCTCTGCCGCAACTTCTGCCACTTTTTCAAACAACTCATGCTTGCATAAATAGCATCTGTTTTTGGGATTGCTGCTAAAACCTTCTATATCCAGTTCTTCACTGTCAACAATAAAATGCTGGATTCCTTCTCTCTCACAAAACTGAACTGCCTCATTCAGTTCTCGTTCCGGAAAGGAACAGGATTTGGCTGTCACTGCAATCACCCGGTCTCCAAGAACTTCATGTGCTGTTTTTAATAAAAATGTTGAATCCACCCCTGAAGAAAAAGCAACTGCCAGACTTTCCAGTTCTGAAATATAAGTCCTCAATTTCTGGTCTTTCTCTTGTATATTCATATAGTCTCCTTTTACCACACTTTATTAATATGTTTATAGGAATTATAGCAATCAGGAAGAGAAGTGTCAATTCTAACAACTCACTTTCACAAACTCTTCACAGAAGCATCATGATCTGGTCACATTTTTCCGGTATATTAGTAATTACAAAGAGGCTAATAACCCTTTCATATAAATACTTTTTCATACTTCAGCCGGTAGGATTCCGCCAATCTTACCGGCTCCTCCCTTTTTCGGGGATTATTGAACCTGCCAGTGTTCACAGAGGCGGCTCGACACATCTGATTGTAATCTGTTCCTTTTTCCTATATAATAAATTAAAACAGTTACAATAGGGGGATCATATGAAAAAGGTAAAAATTCTATTATTAACAGCATGTCTGTCATCTCTTTTCACCATACAATCGTTTGCCGGTTGGATACAACAGGATAATGGTCAGTGGATATACGATCAGAACGGAACATCAGTAGTCAGCCAGTGGATTGAAGATCAGGGTAACTGGTATTATTTTGATGAAAATGGTGTGATGTTAACAAATACCACACAAAACATCAATGGTGTAAATTACACCTTTGACGCTTCCGGAAAATGGCTTGATACAAATGCCGACAATAAAAAGACTTCCAATACATATAAAAATACAGAATATGGGTACTCTCTCGAGATTCCAACGGATGTGACCACAACCGCATTTGATGGCGAATCTCAAATATTCAGTATATCGAACGACAGAATGTTAATTACATTTTATAATGAAACATTTCCTGAACAATATGATCCGCAAATAAATGCCAATGCATTTGAAGTTGGTTTTATTAGTGCATTCACTGAAAAGGTGGCTTTCATTGATCGAATCAACTCTCAGCTAGGAGAATTGGCAACTATAAAATCCAGATATATCTACAGTGATGTCATTAACTTGGATTTTTATGCTTGTATCCGAGGAAATAAAACAATTTTTGTAATCTCCTCATATACGCCAGATAGCCAGGGCAAAACCCAGGAGATATTAAATACATTAAAACTGCTAAAATAAAAAAATACGAAAAGAAAGAAGTGAATATTATGTATTTTTGTGCTTCCTGTAAAGTTCATTCCTGTAGTTCAGGTAATTTTTCAAATGCACCAAAAGGCTGCCCAAGTCTTTCAAATGATATGGAGAATCTGTCAGCTTTGTATCAGGATGAGGAAAATTTAAAAATCTCCAGAGCTTCTGCAATTGTGGTAAGTGACAGATACGGAAGTAAAACCAGATTGGAAGAAACCATGGACTTTGCCAGAGAATGTGAATACAAAAATCTGGGGCTGGCATTTTGTATTGGACTTACAGACGAAGCAGAAGTATTGCGAAAGGTACTTGTAAGCAATGGTTTTCAGGTGGAATCCATATTATGTAAAACCGGTCATCTCTCCAGGGAGCTAATTGGAATTCATGATAATCCGGTGGCTATGTGTAATCCAATTGCACAGGCTCATTTTCTCAACGAAGCAAAAACGGATTTGAACATCGTACTTGGTCTTTGTGTCGGACATGATTCTCTGTTTATAAAGTATTCCGAGGCTCCTGTCACCGTATTTGCAGTCAAAGACCGTGTATTGTGCCATAATCCTTTGGGCGCCATTTATCAGGCTAATGCGTATTATCACGATAAGCTTTTCCCTTCAAAGGACTAAACTTGCCAATTGAAATAAAAGTTTGATGATAGATAGGAAGGCTGCTAACGCTCATGCTGGTCGTTAACAGCCTTCCTGTTTGTATTTATTGATTAAATGAGCCAATTTCGATCAAATTACCTTCCGGATCTGCAATATAACAGGTACGCTGCCCCCAAGGCTCTGTGTTCGGCTCCATAACCGGGGTTGCTCCCTTAGAAACAACATCCCGGAATGCCAAATCTACGGCATCATAATTTTCCACGCTTAATGCTATTTCATAATGCCCATTAATCGCCTTAGCATAATGAAATCCCCTGTTTGTCATATTCTCAAAATCACTTCTCCGATACAGCAAAAACAAGGTACCATCTTTCTCCAGGTAAACATTTGTTGTGTTTTCGTCTTCCTTTATATCAAATCCCAGAACATCACGATAAAACCGTACCATTACTGGCATATCCTCTACAAAAATGCCAAATCCATCTAATTTCATTTCTTAGTCATACCTCCTTTTTTTACTATCATACTATATATAACAGGACAACTGTCTGTCACCTATTAATTATGTCATCAGATAGATTTAATATCCGAGGATATGATACCGTAGTAATTAACATCACGGTAATTATCATCGTGCTTGTTAAAGTGTCTTAGAATACCTTCACATTTAAAACCACATTTTTCCATGACTCTGCATGATGCTTTGTTGTCTGAAAGCACTGAAGCTTCTACTCGTTCAAATTTCAGATCATTAATCGTATGTATTATTAGCTTTGCGGCAATCTCAGTCACAAATCCTCCCCTGTATTTCACAAACTCTTCACAGTTATAACAAACTCCTATCACAATTTCTCGATATAGTAGTAAATGTAAAGAGGCCAGTAACCTTTTAGAATATACTTTTTTTCATACTTTAGCCGGCAGGATCCCCCCCCTCTTGCCGGCTCCTTCCTTTTCTAAAATGCCCTATCCGTTATGTATTGATGCCACAGTCCGCATAAATTTAATGCACCCCGAAATCCCATAAATGGAAGTTCATAAGGGTTAATACTCTGAGACAGGATGCTGCGTCTGACTTCAATGGATAACATCCCGGGATTATTCCTAAGTTCTACGCCATCGGACATATGAATCCCACCCTGAGCAAATATAAATCCAATCTCGTCCATGGCAAATGTACTAATACCTCTGGCTAATTCATCTTCTCCGCTAATCCATATGTTTGCCTGCTCTTTATGAAGTCTGGTATAGAGCTGGCAGATATGTTTTGCATAGGCGACCTCTTCTTTCTCCTTTTTAATAAAAGTTTGTTCTGCCGTTTTACCAAGAAGAGTTTCCAGTTCCTTTACCCACTGAAGAGTTCCGGCAAACCCATAGGGTGCCAGATAAATGTAGGGAATACCGTACTGTCTATAAAGAAGCTTAGCTGCTTTAAGGCCTTCTTTTCGAATAACCAGCGTTATTTTTGCCTTCGTCATTTGGCAGATCTGATCCATACTGCAGGATGATCCCAATATTGCGGCCGGTTCCATGTCAAAGCCTTTCTTCATTATACGGCAGATCTCTGCTGCGTCCGCCTGAAAACGTGACCAGTCACAGGAGATTCCAAATAAATTGAAGGAATCCTTTTTTAATATATCCATTCCCCCATCGTCTTTTTCTGATAGGTAACGGACGAGTTTTTCATAGGCTTCCTCCATCCCCTGTTCTCTTGAAGCCTTAAAATTTCCTGCTTTAAATGAAATAATTGGGATGTCGGGATACGCCGCTGCCAGCTCTTCTCCAATGGATTCCAGATCGTTACCAATCATCTCGGGCACACTTGATGGGATTAAAAAGATCACTTTGGCACGACCGTGTTTTACCACTTCTTCTACACATTCTTCCAGCCTTTTTGTAATCCCCAGTGCAATATCCTTTTCTGACAAATGAGTAGATATCAGTTCCCCATATTTTATCAGTCCAGTCTGATTCATCCATTTTTGGGCGTACAGCATATGTCCCATGGAACCATATTCAATGACAGCGCTGTCATAGATCGGCGCCAGCGACCAGATTAATCCCATTCTTCCCGATGGCTCGGGTACGTTCTTATAAAGCGGCATAGGTATTCTCCTCTCCTGAAAGCCCGTCAAGAAGTTTAAGAAGGGCAAAGGTTCTCTCATATCCAATGAGCGGCGGCAAAAAGCTTCTTCCAGCTTTCAGACAACCAATCTCCTCTCCAATCTCTTTTCCAATGACAAATCGATAACTTCCCGGCTTCTCAAAACCAAGCTCCTTAAATCCGTCTTCTGCTATGCTATCTTCAACGAGAAAAGCAGTCAAAGGATTGGAACCGTAGGACAATATCTTTTTTTTCCATTCTTTCATCCACTGCTGATATTCTTCCAGATGAAGAAAACAGGGAATCATGGAAAGGGAACACAGATATTCGGTTAAAATCAGAGCATCCGGAATGTTTGCTGTAAGAAGAAAGCGGCTGCCCTCTAACCGTTCTCTCACCCTGGCTTCTAACTTAGCGGCCTCTTGGGAGTGGAAAAAGACTGGATTCTCTCTCAACAAAAGGGAGGTTCCGATTTTCTTATATGCCTCCTGAATGCCACCTCTTCCATAAGTTTCTCCCAAAAAAACATAAGGAATATCATAGACTGCTTCTACTTGCTTTGCCAGCGGAAGGAAATGGATATTCGTGACGATATTGAGGCAGGAACTGCTGATTTTAGTAAACTGACTTAATTCAAAGACATCTTCAATTGTAACGATGTCATAGGAAGAAGATCCTGTATGCAGCCAGTCACATAGCTCCCTTCCCTCTTGTGACTGGGCTCCGCCTAAAAGAAAGACCTTATTTTCCTTCTTTGATGCGTTACAAAATTCCGACAGTGCCAGATAACTTTCATAATAACCAGCCTCATAACCATTGCGCTTATAATGGGCCAGATCCATGGCAGCTGCTCTGGCCCTGTGCCCTGCACCAAAGCTTTCCGTAATTTCCTGAATGTCTTCTCCAATCAGTGCCGGGACACAAGTCATTATGACAGCAATTGCATCTGCTCCGTCTCGTTCCATCTCTTCCAGCGCTTTTAGTAATCCTTCCCGACATCCAAATACCACTTCATTGGCATCTAACACATACGTATAGTGAAGTTCCCCATTAGGACCTTTTGGTGTCTCCATTACATATCTGCTGTAAAATCCGCACTCCGGCATTCCCACAACAAGTGTAGAAACGCCGCTTACCCCCTGAAGTGTTGCCAGAGCCGTATGCATGGGACAATGATGTCCTACAGCCGGGGCTGCATGGGAAAAAGGGATTCCCTGATTACTTTCTATCTCAGATAACCGACAGGCCTTCTGCTGTTGACTCATAAAAATCTCCTTTTCAGTTTGTTGAATAACTGGCTTAATTAAAAATCAAATTGCCAAGTTTCTCATAGTTTTTTGCCATCTCACTATCCGGAAATGCACTGACCACGGTTTTTCCCAATGCTTCTGCCTGCTGGATTAGGGGATTTCTTGGTATCTGAAAGACCACCTGGGTCTCAATCTCCCTGGCTGCCTGTTCCACCAGTGCTTCTTCATTTTCAATGTTTTTGCTGTTTAAAATAATTCCCCGGAGAGAGGCATATTTTCGTTTTCCAAACATCTTAACGGCTGATGCAATGTTATTTGCTGCATACAAGGACATCATCTCACCGGAAGATACGATGTAGACTTCCTCTGCATAACCGCCCCGTATGGGCATGGCAAATCCGCCGCATACTACATCTCCCAGGACATCATAGATTACAATATCCGGCTGGTATACGGAAAATGCATCTAACTCCTCCAGCTTTTCAAATGCCGTAATAATTCCGCGACCAGCACATCCAACTCCAGGAACCGGACCTCCAGCTTCCACACATAGTACGCCTTCATCTCCCTCATGAACCAGATCCGTAAGCACCAGATTTTCTTTATCCCGCAAAAGCTCCAGTACCGTTGGAATTTTCTTTCCTCCCGTTAAGTTCCGGGTGGAATCTGCTTTGGGGTCACACCCGATCTGCATCACTTTATATCCTTTAGCAGACAGTGCTGCAGACAGATTGGATACTGTAGTGGATTTTCCAATGCCACCTTTTCCGTATATTGCTATTTTTTTCATATTTTGCTGACCTCCATTTTACTAAACCATTGCTGTTTTTATCACCGCTATGTCCTGTTCCTTGTGACGGCAAAGCCGACAGGATATACAAACCGGCTTTTTACTGTAATCTTCTATCATAATATCCGCCTCAATCTGATAGACCTCCTGAAGTAACTTCCTGGTAATCACCTGATGAGGGGTACCTTTCCCTATTACTTTTCCTTTTTTCAATGCAATGAGATAATCCGCATACCTGGAAGCCATATTGATGTCATGAAGCACCATTACAATGGTACACCCCTGGGTTTTATTGAGATTTTCTAATAGTTCCAATATCTCAAGCTGATAGGCCACATCCAGATAAGTGGTTGGCTCATCAAGTAAAATTATATCTGCCTGCTGTGCTAACGCCATGGCAATCCACACCCTCTGCCGTTGTCCTCCCGACATATGGTCGATACTTCTTTTGCCAAGTGCTGAAAGATTGGTAACCTCAAGCGCCCATCTGATTATCTCCCGGTCTTTTTCGCTTTGTTTCCCAAATCCCTTTTGATGAGCATATCGTCCATAAGATACCAGTTCTTCTGCTGTCAGACCTTCGGGTGCAAGAGGACTCTGAGGAAGAATTGCAAGTTTCCTGGCAAATTCTTTGCCGGATAACTCATAGATGTCTGTCCCATCCAGATACACCACTCCCTTTTTCGCCTTCATAAGCCTTCCGATGGTTTTTAACAGAGTGGATTTGCCGCATCCATTGGGACCTATAATGGTGGTGATTTTACCAGAAGGTATCTCTAAGCTTAAGTTCTCAATAATAACATTTTCCCCATAAGCGACTTTCACCTGTTCTGTCTTTAATTCTCTCATCCTGGTTCCTCCCAAATGTTTTATATTCCTGTGTACTCTTTTCTTCCAGCACGGCTGTTCGTAACCAAAAGAAAGAGGAAATAAGGTGCGCCTAAAATTGCAGCTACAATTCCTGCCGGAATCTCCGACGGCTCTATTATAATCCTGCCTATGGTGTCCGCTGCCAGTACCAGAATTGCGCCGGTCACCGCGCAAAAAGGAAGAAGTATCCTGTGTCTGGAGCCAACAATTCTTCTTGCCATATGTGGTCCTAAAAGTCCCACAAAATGCAGGCTTCCACTTACGGATACAGAAGCGGCCGCTAGTGCCACAGCCATAAATAGCAGTATTTTTTTCTCTTTTTGAACTGAAACTCCCACTCCGGCAGAAAGCTCATCGCCAACCATCAAAATATCCAGCTCCTTCGCTCTCGTACACAGGTATCCCATTGCAGTAAAAATCCAGGGAATAAGACTGACAACCATCTTCCAGTTGGAATTATGAATACTTCCCGCCTGCCAGACAGCCAGGGTATTGTACTGGGTGTCATCTAATTTTAGGACCAGTATGGTCATCAGTGCATTGATACCTGCCTGAATGGCAATTCCGTTGAGAATCAGCCGGGCAGTATTGAGCCCCCGCCCTTTTTGCACCGAGATGACATATAACAAACCACTGGTCAGCAGTGCTCCAAGCAGGGAGAGGAATGGAAGGCTTAAAACACTTCCCAAACTAAGAGTACCGGATAATGTCATAAAGATCAAAACAACGATTCCTGCCCCGGAGTTAATACCCAGAAGTCCCGGATCTGCCAACGGATTCCTTGTAATGCCCTGCAGCACGCAGCCTGACAGGGAAAATCCCATGCCCACCAATATTGCAGCCACGATACGAGGAAGACGAAAGTCAAATACAATCATGTTTTCTCCTCCATCTCCCCCACCGCTTAAAATGCGCAGCATATCTTTCATTCCAATGATAGTATAGCCGGCGTTAATACTTACAAAGAAAAGGACGCCTAAGAGCAGTACAGAAATTACCAGTAAGCGGATACAGCGGGACTGCTTCCATGGATTCTTCATCTAATCTCTCCCCCTTTCTTTGCTTGCATAATAAAGAAAGATCGGGACACCAATCACCCCGATTACGGCTCCCAGAGGAATCTCAGCCGGAGCATTAATTGTCTTTGAAAACACATCTGCCACCACCACCAAAACGGCTCCCTGTAAAGCACTGACAGGGATAATGAGACGATAATCCGGTCCCACAAGAAATCTAACAAAATGAGGAATCATCATTCCTACAAAAGTAATACTTCCGCAAAGAGCAAAAGAAGTTCCCGAAAGCAGTACCACTAGAATCGTTCCCAGTCTCCTGGTCTGTCCGGTGTTTACTCCTAACCCCCTTGCGGCCTCCTCTCCCATATTCAAGATAGAAATTCTCTTTGATAACCCAATTCCAGCCACAATGCTGGCGGCTATTACCGGGCCTCCGATCCTTAACTGGGACCAGGTGACTCCAGAGGCATTTCCCATGGTCCAGAACATAATACTTTGGGAGGCATTGGTGTAGATGGCTATGGCCTGGCTGATAGCAGAAAATAGTGTACTTACTGTAGCCCCTGCAAGCACCAGCTTCATGGATTCATTACCTCCCGGCACTAAAATGCTGATCAGATGTACGCTCCCTGCGCCAAAGGCGGCTCCAAGAAAGGTCATTCCAATAATTCCG
The DNA here is from genome assembly GCF_031982545.1 of Lacrimispora sp. Taxonomy (GTDB): domain Bacteria; phylum Bacillota; class Clostridia; order Lachnospirales; family Lachnospiraceae; genus Lacrimispora. The sequence goes on along the minus strand of NZ_DALYXB010000006.1, from coordinate 135,865 downwards.
GAATAACTCATTCCCTTTAAAAATATAAGGGAAACAGCTAAAAATAATCCTGCTCCTGCACTTAGTCCCATAAGACCGGAATCTGCCAGTGGATTTCTGGTCATTCCCTGCATCATTGCTCCTGCTACTGCAAGTGCAGCTCCGATTAAGGCACCGGAGATTGCTCTTGGTACTCTCATATCCCGAACCAGCAGATGATTTGAGTCGTCTGCATGAAACGAGAAAAATGAGTCACTCACAACTTGAAAAGTGAGATTAGCGGCACCCGTCATAATGGATATGAAAATCGCCACGCAAAGCACAAAGAGGCTGCCTGAAATCACGATTATAACCCGGCTCCTGTATTTCATTCTTACTCCTTCCCACTCAATCTGTTATTTGTAAGTGCATTCTGTTGTAATTCATATAACTTTTTATAAATCCCATTGCCTTCCATGAGTTCTTCGTGAGTTCCTTCCTGAATTATTCCGCCGGGCTCCACCACAATAATACGGCTGGCATCTTTTATGCTGGAAAAACGATGGGCAATTAAAAGTGTGGTTCTTCCTTTGGAAAGTTCTCGCAAGGAGCGGTGGATTTCCATCTCATTTTCTGCATCAAGAGCTGAGGTTGCCTCATCAAGAATCAGGATTGGAGGATTTTTTAGAAACATTCTTGCAATGGAAAGCCTTTGCTTTTGCCCACCGGAAAGCTTGATTCCCCGCTCCCCGATTATGGTTTTCATTCCTTGGGGCTGTTCTTTGATAAAATCATAAAGATTTGCCTGCTTTGCTGCTTTCCAAAGCTCTTCCTCACTTGCGTCTGGTTTTCCCACCCGGATATTTTCCTCTATTGTTCCTGAGAAAAGGAATACATCTTGCGCCACTACGCCGATATGCTGTCTCAAGGATTTTAAACGGATATCCTGAATATTCTTTCCTTCAATTTGAATGGAGCCTTTGCTGATTTCATAGAATCTTGGAATTAAACCGCAGATTGTACTTTTCCCTGAACCAGAGTTTCCTACAAAAGCCACCGTCTCTCCTTCCCTTATGGAAAGAGACAGATTGTCAAGAACTGGCTTTCCTTCTTCATAAGAAAAGTTTACATCCTTAAATACAATCTCGCCCTTTGTCTGTTCCAGTTCCACTGCATCCTCACGGTCCTTAATATCTGGCTCTATCTTCATGAGTTCCACGAAATTCTGAAATCCAGCGATTCCTTTTGGGTATCGTGCAGCAAAATTACTTAGCATCTCAACCGGCTTTAGCAGCAGATTGGTAAGCAGAATAAAACTAAAAAATTGTCCCTCACTGATTCTTCCATGGAGTGCCAGCCAGCCACCAGCCAGTATAATTAATACCGGAAGAAGTTTTGTCACAAAATAGGTAATTCCATTACAGGCTGCTATTCGAAGAAAACCCTCCTGCTGCCGTTTGCAGTAACGCTCCGTAGTTTTTCGGAATGTCTCTCTTTGATGTGCTTCACAGCAGTAAGCCTGTACCACACGAATTCCAGCAAAATTCTCTTCCAGTTCTGCTGATATCTCTCCCACATTGCCAAACAAGCTCCGTGAAATATTGACCATGACCTTTGTAAAATTAATATTAATCGCTAAAAGTAACACTACATTCATTACAATCAGGCAGGCAAGCAGCTTACTGATGGATAACATGATGACCACTGTGGTTACTAACATAGAACCGGCGACCAGAAACTGTTCCGGCGCATAATGAGCAACCGTTCCTATCTGATGCAGATCGTTGGAGACCTTTGCAACTAGCTGACCGGTTTTATTATTATCAAAGAACTGATAAGACATCTTCTGCAAGTGGGTAAATAGGTCATTACGGAGGTCATTTTCAATGTACATGCCTAGCTTTTCACCCCAATAATCAATAACCATATATAAAAAGGTATTAAAAAAATATGCAAGGACCAGCAAAAGACTGATTTTTACCATCTCATCCCATTTTCCCAGAGGAAGCAGATCGTCAACAATATGACTGATGGCATAAGGAAATAATAATTCGATTACTGCTACCGCCACTGCACAGAGTAAATCAATTAAAAATAGAACTTTATAGGGTTTATAATACTTCATTGCCTGTTTAAACATCGTTTCTCTCATTTCTAAAGAATGAAACAGACAGATACAATCGTAAAGACACCGTATCTGCCTGTTTGAAAATACCATTTTTCCTTAAGTTTCTGCAATTTAATCTGCCGTTAATTTATTAGTAATAAAATTTACGGTATATAAGGTTGCAAGTGGACTGGCTGCATGTCCGCTTCCATCAATCTGGTATATATGTTCATTCTTTACTGCCTTTAATGACTTCCACACGGTGTTATTTTCAAGTTCTTCCAATAACGGCTCATCTCCGTCAAATACATTGACAAAAATATAATCGGGGTTCATCTTAACAAGCGCTTCCATGGAAATCTGCTCATAAGTCTCTGACTGTGTAAAGTCTTCTGGAACATTTAATCCCAGTCCTTTCTCCTTATCATATAGATCGGGGCGGTATGCAACGTAATATTTATCTTTTCCCATCAGTGAAAACTGAACTACGGTCTGGTCTTTATATTTTTCTGCCAGCTTTTCTCTGTCCGCCTTCAGCTTCTCATCCAAATCTTTAATTACTTCTTCTGCCTTGTCCTGTTTATTCACAATTTTGGCAACTTCTCTTAGGCTAAGCCGCCAATTCATCTTGGTATCATTTCCAAATACAGCCACTGGTCCGATTTTCTCCAGATTTCCAATCTCCAGATTTTTCATATCATAGCTCTGGTTTAATATCATATCCGGCTTTAACTGAGCCAGCAATTCCAGGTTAAGTTCACTGGCGCCAAGATCCTTTACTCCGCTTACATCGTATCCCTCAAAGGCATCCCAAGTCTTTATGTAGTTGTCTGCACCAGATACAGCAATTGGTTTAACCCCCAGAAGAATCAAGGTTTCCCATAAAGGAAGATAATTTGTCACCACTGCTTGTGGTTCTTTCTCAATAGCAATGGTTCTTCCTGCTGCATCTGTGTATTCATATGGATCGGTTATTCCGGATTCAGTAACTGATTCCACAGCTGATTCAGTCATATCTGGTGAGTCCGTTATATCTGCAGTTGTCTTTTCCCTGTTGCTCTGACAGCCTGATAGCAATGACATAGATAATGCTGTAACGGCTACAATGGATAAAAATTTTTTCATATAATCTCCTTTTTACTTTATCTTTCCTTTATAAAGGAGAATATATCATAAGAAAATGGGAATATGAATGGACTTTTTCCAAAATTAATATGGATTTTTTCCAAAATGGCGATGAAACACACTGGGTGCTATGCCTGTGCTCCGCTTGAACATCCGGCTAAAATGAAGTGCATCCTCATAACCAATCCGTCTGGAAATCTCTGCAATACTTAAACTGCTTTCCGACAAGAGCTCTTTGGCTTTTTTGAGCTGGATTTCCATAATATATCTCTTTGGCGGGAGCCCTACCTTTTTCTGAAAGGAATAGGAAAATTGCTTCCCATTCATTTTAAAATGTTCTGCAATTTCGAATACAGATAAATTGTCTTCCAAATGTTCATGGATGTATAAAAGCACCTCCTCAATCCAATCCTCTGTTTTTTTTGCCAGACACTCTTCGGATAAGATAAAGAGTTTTTCAATTAGCTCATATAATAAAATCTTCGTGGATAACATATATCTCGTATCATATTGCTTCTGCTGGATCATGATGTAATCTGTAATTTTCATAATTTCCTCACACTGACTGGGAAATAGATTTATTGTATAATGCATATTTAAAAGAGAATCTATTCTTTTTTCCTCTTGCAGCACCCGGTAGTGAAGCAATATGAACTCCCACTCCTCCTCTCCGATTACTTCCTTACTTAAGTTCATGTCCGGACCTGCATGAAGGATGGTTCCTCTTTTCAGTTCATAGTTTTCATTACACACCTTAAATAAAGCCTTGCCGTGGATAGGAATTACAAATCCGCAGACCCCCTGCATGGTCGTCACAGCATCTACTCTGCTGCCGGGAGGAACGCATATATGGTATGCTTCGTCCATTTCTAAATTCGCTTTTGCATATTTCAACACTAAATTGTTTTGATTCATTTATCTTTCCTCTTTAATATGAAGCATTGCATCTATCAAGTTAGCTTTAGCTAACTGTTTTAGTATACTATAGCATAAGTTTCTGAAATAGGCAATTTGTTTGCCATTATCCTTTGACTGCTTTGCAACAATATTATAAAGGGTACCTAGTCTCATTTGTATAAACAACTATAAAAATGCAGGACAAAGGTTTTTTACTATTCCCCCATCCTGCATTCACTCTCTCTAATCCCCAACCTTCCTTGCCACAAACATCTGGCTCAGCACCAGCCAGTTAGCCCGGAAGAATTGCATAATCTGCCAATATCCTGCCCCCGTTAACCCATATTCTTTTATAAGATCAAATTTAGCCTTATAACTCCTCACATCTTCAAACCAGACTTCGTGTTCAACTCCATACTTCCAATAACGGAAAAATGGTGACATGGCCTCTTCATCAAACTGAATTTCCGCACCATTTTCAATTGCAATCTGAACCGCTTCCAGGTTGCTTACGGTTTCTGCCCTGGTAACTCCCCTTTCGTACGGGAGCGGCCAGTCATATCCGTAATTCGGGATTCCCAGACTGATCTTATATAATGGTATTTCTGTTATTGCATAGTCTACCACTTTTCTGACCATGTTAATTGGTGCAACTGCCATGGGTGGGCCGTATGTATACCCCCACTCATAAGTCATAAGCAAAACCCGATTCGCTGCTTCACCAAGAAGCCTGTAATCCACGCCCTCATATAAAAGCCCGCTCTGATCGGCCGATGTCTTGGGGGCAAGCGCTACCGTTACCTGGTAACCAAACTGATTCATAATCTGCGTGGTCCGTTTTACAAAGTCCGCATAAGCCTGACGGTCATCTGCCATAATGTACTCAAAGTCAATATCCAGACCGCCAAACCGTTTCTCCTGCATGGTTTTACCCAGATTCCATATCAGACGCTGCTGTATCTGGGGGTTGTGTACCATATTTGTGACGAGATTATTGTTAAACCGGCCGTCGGGTCCAAAGGGCGTTAGAGTCAGAATCGGGCGCACTCCGGCTTCCAATGCACGATCGATCATCCAGTCATCCGGGCTCTGAGGCGGAACTATATCTCCCTCTAACGTAAATCCATAGGAAAAAACGTAAAGATCTGTGAGAAATGGAAGAGTTTCATCCAGATTATCCGGATTAATGAAGGGATATGCATAGCCAAACACATAAAGTGGAATCCTGTCTTGGGGAGGACTGTCACCCCTGATATAAAGTGCCTGACCAACTGCCAGGCGGTATGGAGGATAAATCTGATTGTCATATGTCAAAGCTTCTACCGGAACGTTCTGGGACGCGGCAATGGAATCTACACTGTCTCCCGGCTGTACTACATATATGTTCATAGCAGCACCCTTTTACCTGAATTGGTAAAGCATATGAAAAATCAGATGGAAACATGATAGAAACTGCTTCATTTTCCTTCTCTTCATAAAAAAGTAATGTGCTTTTTTACTGCCTTCGTTGTATAATATTGAAAAAAGGAGGTTATCAAATGCAAAATATCTTAGTATGTGACGATGACAAGCAAATTGTTGAAGCGATTGATATATATCTGACCGGAGAAGGTTTCCATGTAATAAAAGCCTACGATGGCTTTGAAGCTCTGGAACTACTGGAAGAAAATGAAGTGGATCTCATGATTCTGGACGTAATGATGCCAGGTCTTGACGGAATCCGCACTACCTTAAAAGTACGGGAAACCAGCAGCATCCCCATCATCATTCTTTCAGCCAAATCAGAGGACACCGATAAGATTCTAGGTTTAAATATCGGAGCAGATGACTACATTACCAAGCCATTTAACCCGCTGGAACTTGTGGCAAGAGTCAAATCACAGATGCGCCGCTATACCCAGCTTGGTAATATGAATCAGCAGCCTGCCGGACAGATCTATAAATGCGGTGGACTTGCCATTAATGATGATAATAAAGAAGTTACAGTTGATGATGAAATCATAAAGCTGACCCCTATTGAATATAACATCCTTTTACTTCTTGTAAAAAACGAAGGAAAGGTCTTCTCCATTGATGAGATCTATGAGCAGATCTGGAATGAGGAGGCAATTGGCGCCGATAATACGGTTGCTGTTCATATCCGCCATATCCGGGAAAAAATAGAGATCAATCCCAGAGAGCCGCGATATTTAAAAGTGGTCTGGGGCGTTGGGTATAAGATCGAAAAGCAATAGGAGCCACTATGAAAAAAAGAAAAGAAAAGGCCATTCTGGCCCATCTCCTGTTCTCCCTTCTGGTAGTGATCGGTGTCTCTGTCATGTACAACAACACCCATTATGGAGAAGGTATTGGCTGGATTGCCAACGAAAGTTATGAAGATACACCTGAATTTTCAGGCCAGTTAAAATCTGATATCGATGATATTTTTAACTATGTAAAGTACAAGGAAGTATTTGAGACCAACGGAAAACTGGATTACTCCAAATTTATCATACGGGTTGCTGATGGGCCGGGAACTACGAAAGATTTCACACTAGATGAGATGATCCGCCATGCCAAGTCACAGGGTTATTATTTAAATGAACAGTTTAAAGTAAGCGGCGGTCACCCTAATAATAAAACAGGTGAAGATTTAAATTATCAGGTCGTTTACCGGGCCTACGAGCCGGACTTTAAGGCCGCTGAACCGGGTGACTCCTTTCAGTCCATTGATCAGCTCTCCTATGAGGTTCTCTCTCATTTGGGGAACTATTACCGGTTCTATTACCGGTTTATCCAGAATCCAGGGAATTTAAAGTTTGAAATCCAGTATCAGAATACAGACAAGGATTATAAACTCTATACCAATTTCCCAGGTAAAACCGTTGATGAGTTTAAATCGCTGGGGAAATATTTATACGTGACTGGTGAGGCACTCTATGTAGACTCCAACTTAACATCTGTTCCAAAGAACGTTTCGCCTGAGCTTGAAAAGATGAATCCCTATAACAATGGGAATTATCATATGTCTGTGGCTGTCAATACTTCCTATCCTTACAAAGACGCCTATTATCAGGCGGCTGAATCCTTTGATCAGATGCGCCTGTTTTTCATCGTTGGTATGATCTGCCTTGCTCTTGGAATCTTAGGATGTGCCGCAACACTTTATATGATGGTTCTGCTCACCGGCGCTCCGGAAGAACAAAATCCGTCTCCCCTCATGCAGAGAATGGATCGGCTTCCTGCGGAGATCCGTCTGGTTTTATACCTGGCTGCTTCCGGCATTGCACTATTGGTTTCACAGCTCATATTTTTTAAGATTATCCATCTGTTCCTTTCTACTGAGGATTGGTACTATGGCGAACTGGTTTTAAAAGTTCTCATCCTATATGCGACAGGAATTTCTGCAGTATTAAACCTCTTAAAACAGTATAAGTCCGGAGTTTTATGGAAGAACAGCCTGCTAAATAAAGGAGTCAGAACCCTTTTACTCTATTTTAAACATCACCGTTTTACAACCAGAATCATGATAACCTATTCTCTGTTTCTGATTTTTAATGTTGTGATGATTATGGCTTTTTCATTTTTACTCTTTACCTATAACGATTTAGAATCCCGAATTCTTATGGGAGCGGTAGCTGTGTTATTTCTTCTCCTGGATCTTTGGGTATTCCATCAGATGTATAAAAATGCCTGGCAGACGGATCAGATCAACCAGGCCCTGTTAAACATCTCCAACGGAAATACCACATATAAGATTGATACCAGACTATTTTATGGGAAAGAACGGGAGCTGGCAGAAAATATCAATCATATCAGTACAGGGCTTGAAACTGCGCTGCAGGAGAAGGTTCGCAGTGAGCGGCTGAAAGCTGATCTGATCACCAACGTATCCCACGACATAAAAACACCTCTTACGTCGATTATCAATTATGTGGATTTAATTAAAAGGGAGAAAATACAGGACCCACGAATTCAGGGTTACCTTGAGGTTCTGGAACAGAAATCCCAGAGACTGAAGACATTAACCGAAGACCTGGTAGAGGCTTCCAAAGCAAGCTCCGGTAACTTGAAATTAGATATGACAAGTATTGATTTTGTTGAACTGATCTACCAGACAAACGGGGAATTTGAAGAAAAGTTTGCACTGAGGCATTTAGAGCTGGTGTCTACACTTCCAGATGATGCCATGTTGATTGAGGCAGACGGAAGGTACCTGTGGAGAGTCCTTGAAAACCTTTACAACAATGCATTCAAATATGCAATGGAACACAGCCGTGTTTATGCAGACATTACGAAAGAAGAGGAGAATATCTTATTTACCATAAAAAATATTTCTGAGAATCCGTTAAACATCCGGCCGGACGAACTGACGGAGCGGTTCGTCCGCGGTGATGTTGCAAGAACTACCGAAGGAAGCGGTCTGGGAATCTCCATTGCGAAGAGCCTGACAGAGCTTCAGGGAGGGCAGTTCCAGCTTTATATTGACGGAGATCTGTTTAAAGCAACTGTTGCATTTCCCCTTAAGAAATAAGGTGAATTCGCTCCCACTTTCCGGTGAGATAGCGGATCAGTGATATGATGTAATTCGCGGTCCAGCCGATGGGTACTGCAAACCATACGGCCTGGACCCCGATTACAGGCGCAAGCAGAGCCGCTCCCGATACACGGATAGCCAGATTCACCAGATTGGCAGCCGTAAACACCACCACATCTCCTGCACCTCTTAAAAGCCCGTCTGTTATTGCCTTTAACCCAATAAAAATATAAAAGAAAGATATGAAATGAACATAGCTGATTCCAGTGGCAAACGCTTCACTTGCACTGCTTTCATTTAGAAAGCTTCTGATAAATATTTCTCCAAAGCCCTCCATTATGATGCAGATAATCACTGCGAATACTGCTGCCATCATACAGCAGACGCCATAGCCCTTCTTAATACGATCTGTTTTTTTAGCTCCCATATTCTGAGCGGTATACGTAGACATGGCATTTCCAAGTGCAAGCATTGGTACGATGCAGATGGATTCAATCCTGGTACCTGCTGCAAATCCTGCCATAACCGCAGATCCGAACCCATTGACAACCGACTGAACCAATAGCATCCCAATGTGTACAATGGACTGCTGAAGCGTGGAAGGAATGGCTACCCTCATCATGTGGGCTGTCATCTTCCAATCATAGATATGGAATAATTCTGTGGTTTCATAAGATTTAAGCCGCCTGATCAGAACGAAAAAAGATAGAACGGCTGACAGTCCCTGTGCAATTAAAGTGGCTACTGCGACACCAGAGACGCCTTTATGAAACTGTGTTACAAACACCAGGTCCAGCACAATATTTAACAACGAAGAAAAAAGCAGAAGATAAAGCGGTGTTTTAGAGTCTCCCAGAGACTGAAACACCGCTGCCTGCACGTTATACATAAACAGAAATGGCAGACCAATAAAATAAATACTTAAATATACCGCTGCCTGTTCAAAGACATTGGAGGGTGTATTCATAAGAAGTAGAATCCGGTCATTAAAAGCCAGACCAAGACCACCCAGAATCACACCAATCGTCAGGAAATTAATCAGTGTTGTGGAAATGGCTGTCTTCATATTCCCTGTCTGCTTTGCTCCAAGAAACTGTGACACCACGACGGAACTTCCGATTCCTCCGCCCACCGCTATGGCAATAAATACATTAGTAATGGAGAAAGATGCCCCCACGGAAGCAAGGGCTTCTTCCCCAACAAATCGTCCTACCACAACAGAATCAATAATATTATAAAACTGCTGAAATAAATTACCAAGGATCATGGGAAGTGCAAAAAGGAGAAGCGACCTTCCCGGATGATCCGTAATCATATTAATTTCTTTTCTCTGTTTTTTCATACCCATTATTCTAGACCGTTCCTATCCAAATATACGCCAGCCACAGATAAAGTTGTTGCTCCACCAGGAGCTTAAAGACCGTTCTACCACACGTCCGTTACTGGAAGAAGCATCAATTACTTTTCCGCCGCCGGCCACGATTCCCACATGACCGCTGACAACGATAATATCTCCTGCCTGCAGACTGCCAAAGCTTGATATCTTCGTATATTTTCCAACGCTCCTCCAACCGGAAGAGGTAATATAACTCTGACGGACACCCGCCTGATTTAATGACCAGTATACAAAACCGGAACAGTCAAAAGAGCCTGATCCTTTTGCGCCCCACACATAAGGGCTGCCCAGCTTGGATCTTGCAATGGAAAGAAGTCCGCTGACGCCAGAACCGCCCTTGACAGTTCCTCCCTTTCCGGTGGTATTGCCTCCTGATCCGCCGGAACTACTGGCAGACTTTACGCCGCTTCCGGTTAATTTGCTTAAGGTCATCTGACCCACAGCACCATCGGAAGATAGACCGTTTTTGTTTTGGAATTCTTTAACGGCTTTTTCTGTTGCTTCCCCGTAATAGCCGGTTACGTTGCCTTTTGCCAGATATCCATATTTATTTAAGAGCTGTTGAATTCTGGTTACAGAATCTCCCTGTTCTCCAAGTCCCATACCATTGGGCTGAGCCTCTGAGCTGTTTAAAGCAACTCTGGTTGAGGGTCCCAGGTAACCATCTACAACAAGGTCATTGCGTGATTGGAACTGCTTCACAGCAGTTACAGTATCACTTCCATAGGCGCCATCCGGTTCCGTCATCAAATATCCAAGTGCCTTTAAGCGCTGCTGGCAGGCAAGCACTACGTCACTCTTTTCTCCATAGGTCAGATAATTGGGACGGATCTCTTCACTGTAAAGCAGGTTGATCGTCTGGCGTCCAACCTTACCATCTACATTAAGACCGTTGACCTCCTGAAGTTTCTGAACCGCTACTTCCGTCTCATCACCGAAACTTCCGGAAACCTGTCCAGCGTTTGCCAGATACCCCAGTTCATAAAGACGGTTCTGAATCCTGGTGATATCATCTCCCTGAACCCCTTTGGCAACCGCATAATATTTTGCCGACGGTGACATAATCGAATTTAAGGTTTCCGGTCCCACAATCCCATCCTGAACCAGTCCATTTTGCCTTTGGTAAGTCTTTACTGCCGCCTCTGTCACGTTTCCGAAATATTTTGTAGGTTCATCGTTGTCCATAAATCCAAGATTCATCAGACGTTCCTGAAGGCTGGCCACAACCGGATGTTCCACACCGTTTCTCAAAAACTCCGGTATAGGATTGTCTTTCAGCACCGGAACGTTATCAATATCTGGAAGCAATAATCCTCCCGGTGTCAGAATGTTTACTGACTGCTCTTTCTTTGCTTCAGAGACGGTAGCTACGGAAGGTGTGGCAGCCGCTGTTCCCTTGTTAATTCCACTCTCACTATTGCATGCAGACAGGCAGGCTGCAGTCACTGCGGCCAGTAAAACCGGCCCTGCAAAACGTCTGTTCCAGTCTTTATCTATGTTCATCAATCAATTTCCTTTCGTATGTAAAATCAGGTCTATTTTAACACAATTTTGTCGTAAATGGAAAGGGAATTTATTTCATTGCCACATTTAATGGGTTATGGTATAGTAAATGTAAGAAATACAGGTTAGCATTTGCTAACTTTTTCTGATAGAAAGGAGGAATTTGATGACACCAATATTATGGGCTGCCGGAGGAACCGGCTTTACATTTCTGATGACAACACTGGGAGCTTCAGTTGTATTTTTCTTCCGTAAGGAAGTAAACCAATCAGTCCAGAGAGTCTTTCTTGGATTTGCGGCAGGCGTTATGATTGCAGCATCTGTCTGGTCTCTGCTCATACCTGCCATAGAAGAGGCGGAAGCAAAGGGCGGCATCGGATGGATTCCTGCTGCCGGCGGATTTTTACTGGGCGTACTGTTTTTAATTGTACTGGATTCCTATCTGCCTCATCTTCATCCAGATATGAGCTGTCCCGGAATGAATAAAGCGGAAGGCGTTTCGTCTTCCTGGAAACGTACCACACTGCTAGTCATGGCTGTTACCCTTCATAACATCCCGGAAGGTATGGCAGTCGGTCTGGCCTTTGCTCTTGCAGCGCAGCATGGAGGCGATCCCGCGCTTTATACCTCAGCCATGGCTCTCGCCATAGGAATTGGTATTCAGAACTTTCCGGAAGGTGCTGCCATCTCCCTTCCCCTGAGACAGGAAGGGTTGTCTGCAAAAAAGGCATTTATAAAAGGAAGTCTGTCCGGAATCGTGGAACCTGTTTTTGGAATTCTTACCGTTATTATTGCTGGAAGCATTGCACCACTAATGCCCTGGCTTTTGTCTTTTGCTGCAGGTGCCATGATGTATGTTGTAGTAGAAGAGCTGATTCCGGAGGCTCACTTAGGCGAGCATTCTAATGTAGGAACTCTGGGCGTTATGGCTGGATTTCTTGTTATGATGATTCTGGACGTTTCTTTAGGCTGAAAAACGGACCCTGGAAGGTATTTCTCCATCCAGGGTCCGTTTTATTAACACGATTGGTTTTCCGTTTCTTTTCTGTCGCAGTATAAGTGAAACCGTTCCACAAGCTGCTCTAAATATGCCGCCTGACTGGACATCTCCTCACTGGCAGCTGCACTCTCCTCTGCGGTAGCAGAATTGGTCTGTACCACTGCGGCAATCTGATTCACCCTGCCGGATACATTCTCAACTGACTCTGCCTGTTTTTCCGATGCCAGGGTGATGCGGTTAACCGTATCCACTACCTGATCCATGGTATCTCTCACCACATTCAGTGAACGGGAAGTCTGCTCTGCAATACCCATTCCCTTTTCCACTGTACTCACAGAGTTTTCAATTAAAACAGCCGTATTCTTGCTGGCTTCCGCACTCTTGCTTGCTAAGTTTCTCACTTCATCTGCTACCACTGCAAATCCTTTTCCTGCTTCACCTGCTCTTGCAGCTTCCACTGCAGCATTTAAAGCAAGAATATTGGTCTGAAATGCAATATCCTCAATTGCCTTCATTATCTTTCCTATCTCCTGGGATGACTGGCTGATCTCCCTCATGGCATCATTCATGGATACCATGTGATGATTGCTTTCTTCCACTTCTGCCTGCGCCTGTTCCGTAAGATTATTGGCCTTCTTTGCATGATCTGCATTGTCACGGATCTGCTCTGAAATATGAGAAATCGCCCCTGTCAGATCCTCTAATGCAGTTGCCTGTTCCGTGGATCCCTGTGACAGCAGCTGTGCCGCATCAGAAACCTGATCAGAACTGACATCAACCTGAGCACTGGCTTCATGAATATCTCCCAGTGTACTGTTAAAGCTCTTTAATATGGTAACAAAAGAGCTTTTAATTTCTGAAAAATCACCTACAAAATCAGTAATCTGATCTCGTGGCACCGTTAAATCTCCCTTGGACAGCCGTAAAAGAATGGAAGATATTTCTGAGATATAGGCATCCAGAGTCTTCATGGTAAGGCGGAGGTTATCTGCCAGACCACCCAGCTCATCACCGGATTGATATGTAATATAACGGACAGCCTTTAAATCTCCGTTTGCCATCTCCTTTGCCGCCAGATCCAGTTCTTTTAATGGCTTTAAAATAGATCTGGAGAAAAAGAACGCTGTCAGCCCACATAATATAATGGTCAATACCATCACTATAATCCCTACAGCCAGAAACAGGTTACTGGACTGGTTTGCTGCTCCTACGAACCCCTGCGCATCCTTTGCCACAAGATCACCCAGGTTCACAGCCTGAGTCCTGACCTCTTCAAACTTTGGTTCATATGCGCTTTTAACGAGACTTCTTGCTTCATCAAGTTTTCCGTCTGAAGTCAGGGTTAACACACTCTCTCTGATCTTTGATGTCTCTGCAATCCCAGCCTGTATCTTTGCCAGTATGTCCCTTTCCTCCTGAGTCTTTAACTTCTGACCTAGTTCTGCTACTGCTTTTTCGATCTCCTTACTATCCTGATCCATAACAGTTCTGGCTTCCTCAGTTGCTGAATTAAGTTCAGTCTTTTTTACACTGGTCAGACGGTAAAGGACCATCTGACTATCTAACAGACCTCGCCGGATCTCCCATGTGCCCTGGGCAGCCGAATACGGCTTGTCATATAAATCCTGGGCATTACCTGCTATCTTTTTCATGCCAAATAAAAGGCCGGAAAATGCAATTATACCAAATACAATAATGATACCAAAAGCAGCAAAAACCTTTGCTCTTATCTTTAGATTCCTAAACACTGCGACTCCTCCGTAATCTGTTTACCCTGTTATTTACAGGTTTTGCACTGTTTACTATAGCACCAATCAAATACACCGTCAACCGCAGTACTTCCAATAAAATCCATATTTTCGGATAATTTTTCATACAAAAAAAGATACCCTTCCAGCACGATCTGCCGTTTTCGGGTATCTTTCTTATCACTGTAATTTCCTATCGGATCTCATATTTATGCTTGGTTCGCAGTCTTGCCAGAGATCTGGCTAAGGATGCTTCAAAATGAGAATGCTCCTGAAGGCTCTTGCCTTGTCTTAACTGTTCCTCTGCTCTCTCCCTGGCTTCTTCCGCACGGCGTTCGTCAATATCCTGAGGAAGCTCTGCCGTATCCACCAGAAGAGTCACACGGTTGTTAACAATCTGAACAAATCCGTTTCCTACCACGGCGTGAATCCATTCTCCGTCTTCGTTCATCAGTCTCATCTCTCCGATGGCAACCGCAATTACCATATCTTCATGATGAGGAAGAACTGCTTTTTCACCATCTGCAAGAGGAATGATTAACTTTTGGCACGGTCCTTTGTAAAAAACCTTGTCACTGGCAAGCACCTGAAGGAAAAATGTACTTGTACTCACTGGCGGCACCTCCAAGTTAAGCCTGTAATGTCCTGGCCTTTTCTATAACTTCGTCAATAGTTCCCACATTAAAGAACGCAGATTCCGGATACTGATCCATCTCACCGTCGACGATTGCTTTAAATCCGCGGACAGTCTCCTTTAAAGGTACATACTTTCCTGTGATTCCGGTAAAGTTTTCTGCAACAGAGAAAGGCTGGGATAAGAATTTCTGAATCTTTCTTGCACGATAAACAGTGGTCTTATCATCATCACCCAGTTCTTCCATACCAAGAATTGCAATAATATCCTGAAGCTCTTTGTATTTCTGAAGAAGCTCCTGTACTTTTCGTGCTACTTCGTAATGCTCTTCACCAACTACATCAGGCTCTAAGATACGGGAGTTGGATTCCAGAGGATCAACCGCCGGATAAATACCCTGTTCTACTATCTTTCTGGATAAAACCGTAGTTGCATCCAGGTGGGCAAATGTAGTTGCCGGAGCGGGATCTGTAAGGTCATCAGCAGGAACATAAACAGCCTGTACAGAAGTGACAGAACCATTTCTTGTTGATGTGATTCTCTCCTGCAGCTCACCCATCTCAGTAGCCAGCGTCGGCTGATAACCAACCGCAGAAGGCATACGTCCAAGAAGCGCAGAAACCTCAGAACCAGCCTGTGTAAAACGGAAAATGTTATCAATGAATAAAAGCACGTTTTTATGCTCCTCATCACGGAAATATTCCGCCATGGTAAGTCCTGTCTCAGCAACACGCATACGTGCGCCCGGCGGCTCATTCATCTGTCCGAATACCAGGGCAGTCTTTGCAATAACTCCGGATTCTCCCATTTCAGTCCATAAGTCATTTCCTTCACGGGAACGCTCACCAACACCGGTAAAAATGGAATATCCGCCATGTTCTGTTGCGATGTTATGAATCAGCTCCTGAATTAAAACAGTCTTGCCAACACCAGCACCTCCGAACAAACCAACCTTACCACCCTTCGCGTATGGAGCAAGAAGATCGATTACCTTAATACCTGTCTCCAGGATTTCAGCTACCGGACTCTGCTCTTCAAATGGAGGGGGATCTCTGTGAATGACCCACTTAGGACCATCCTTTAACTCTTCTCCATTATCGATGGTATCACCAAGAACGTTAAATAAACGTCCTAAAGTCTGCTCGCCAACAGGAACTTTAATTCCTTCTCCCGTAGCGGTTACTTCCATATCCTTGCACAGACCTTCGCTGGAAGCCAGCATGATACAACGGACTGTACTGTTGCCCATATGCTGGGCAACTTCCATTACGCAGCGTTTCCCTTCATTATCCACCTCAAGGGCGTCTTTGATGCAGGGAAGGTCGCTGCCCTCTAAAAATTCCACATCTACTACAGGTCCTAAGACCTGAACTATTTTGCCTTTATTCATAATCTGTTACTCACAGTCGTGAGGACTCCTCCTCTCTCAATTTATGGAAAATACGATATAGCCTAAGCCTTTTTCTGTTTCTTCTTCTGTGCCTTTGCCCCGCTGATTACCTCGGTAATTTCCTGGGTAATTGCAGCCTGCCGCACCCGGTTATAGGTAATTGCCAGATCATCAAGCATTTCCTGAGCACTTTTTGTGGCTGCCTGCATTGCCATCATTCTGGAGTTCTGCTCACTGGAATAGGATTCCACCAAACCTCCATAAATAAATCCTGCAATATAGTTAGGCACAATCGCGTCAATTACTGCCTGGGGAGACGGCTTCATAGTGATTTCCTCTAAATGGACATTTAAAGGAACACTCTGTCCGGTGCGGTTCTTGGGAATCGGCAGAAGCTGCCGTATTTCGGCTTCCATTTTCATCGCATTGACCATTCTTGTATAGATCATATACACTTCATCAAGTTTCCCTGAAAGAAAATAATCAACAATCTTCTCTTCAATAATTCTTGCACGGCTCATATTGGGTTTCTGAACTGTGTAGCGGAAATCCTGTTCCACCGGTATTCCTTTTTTAGAAAAATACTGCTGTCCCAGATCGCCTACTACAAACAGGGTGGGATTTCCTCCCTTGTCGATCTGTTCCTGTGCCAGTTTAAAAACGTTGTGATTATAAGCACCTGCAAGACCCTTATCTGCTGTTACTACGATATATCCTATTTTACGGTCCTCTTTTTTGATCTCTGGCCGGGTATCTAAATACTGGTCATCAATGTCGGGCGTATGCCTTATGATTCGGTCAATGGTTCTTTGCAGCCCGTAAAAATAAGGCTCCGTATCAGTCAGGGCTTTTCTGGCCCTTTTTAACTTTGACGAGGAAATGGTATACATCGCATTGGTTATTTTCATGGTACTCTTGATACTGTTCATCCTGCTTTGTATTTCTCTCGCATTTGCCATATCTTACACCCGTTTCTGTTTAAATTCTGCAACCCCGTCGAGAATCTTCTGTTGCAGCTCATCAGACAAAGCCTTGGTTTCCTCAATCTCTTTGACAATTTCCGGATGTACGCTTTCAAAGAAATCAAGTAAGTTTCTCTGGAATTCTTTCATCTTCGGAACTTCTACATCCAGTAAAAGACGGTTATTTGCTGTTAAAAGACTGATTACCTGCTCATGAAGACTTAATGGGTGGCATAATGGCTGCTTTAACAGTTCCGTTAAGCCTCTGCCGAACTGAATCTGTTCCTTGGTAGCTGCATCAAGATCAGAACTGAACTGGGTAAATACCTCCATCTCACGGCACTGTGCCAGATCGATACGAATGCTTCCTGCTGCTTTTTTCATGGCTTTTGTCTGAGCTGCACCGCCTACACGGGATACAGAAAGACCAACGTTAACTGCAGGTCTCATACCGGAGAAAAAGAGGTCACTCTCTAAAAAGATCTGTCCATCTGTAATAGAAATAACGTTTGTCGGGATATAGGCAGATACGTCTCCAGCCTGTGTCTCAATAATGGGAAGCGCTGTAATGGAACCGCCTCCCAGTTCTTCCTTTAAGCGGCTGGAACGCTCCAACAGCCTGGAGTGAAGATAGAAAACATCACCTGGGTACGCTTCACGTCCTGGAGAACGCTCAAGAAGCAGAGATAATGCACGGTATGCTACCGCATGCTTGGAAAGATCATCATATACGATCAGTACATCTTTGCCTTTATACATGAAATGCTCAGCAAGTGCCGTTCCTGAGTAAGGTGCAATATACTGCAGGGGAGCTGGCTCACTTGCAGTAGAAGACACTACTATGGTGTAATCCATGGCGCCATAATGAGTCAGGGTATTTACTAGCTTGGCTACGGTAGATGCCTTCTGCCCAATTGCCACGTAAACACAGATTACATCTTTGCCTTTCTGGTTTAAGATAGCGTCTACTGCAATTGAAGTTTTACCTGTCTGACGGTCACCGATGATTAACTCTCTCTGACCACGTCCGATTGGGAACATGGAGTCAATGGCAAGAATTCCGGTTTCCATTGGTACGGATACACTCTTTCTGTCGATGATACCAGGTGCCTCATTTTCAATTGGACGGAAATCATCAGAAGGAATCTCTCCCTTTCCATCAATAGGTGCTCCCAGTGCATTTACTACTCTGCCGACAAACTGATCGCCAACCGGAATTCCGGCACGTCTTTTTGTCCTTGTAACCTTGCAGCCTTCCTTTATATCGCGGTCTGAACCAAAGAGAATGCAGCCGATATCTTCTCTTCTGATATCCTGAACCATTCCCTTAACACCGTTATCAAATATAACAATTTCACCGTACATTGCATGATCAATTCCGTATACCGTTGCAATGCCGTCTCCTACGCTTAAGACAGTTCCAACTTCCTGGTCTCTGGCATGAGCGTCATAATCCTTAATTTCACTTCTCAATATAGAAATAATTTCATCTGAATTGATGGAAGCCACGTTTTTCACCTCCGCATTATATTTTGTTCTAATTGTCTCAGACGTCCCTTTAAACTCCAGTCAGTCTCCACATCTCCCACACGGAGGATGAAGCCACCGATTAAACCGGGGTCTTCGATCATGCAGAGTCTTACTTCCTTTTTCTCATATTTCCTGCAAAGCATGGCCTTTATCTCACGGATCTGTTCTTCATCTGGTTCCGTTACATAATAAAGCGTTGCTTCTAAAATGCCCGCTTCTTTGCATACTCTGGAACGCCAGGCTTCAAATATTTCATCTGCAAGATCCATATCGCGGCGATCAACCAGCACCTTAAAAAAGATTCTGATCGATTCGTCAAATACCCGTTCGATAACCCGGTGTTTGCTGGTTTTGGAAACCACAGGGCTGTTTAAGACACGCGTAAGCTCCGGCACCGTTTTAAGCGCCAGAGCCGCATCCTCTATCACCTTCTCGGGAAGGGAGAGTTCATACAGCACCTGCCCGTAATTAATTGCTGCCTGCGTCATGGGAATCACCTGCTTCTGCTAAAAATGAATCATAAAGCGCCTGATTTGCTTTCGCGTTTGTTTCCTGGCCAACCACCTTGGCTGCTGCCGCAATCACCAGACCAGCAATCTGGGCTTTTGCTTCTCGCATCGCTTTTTCCTGATCGGCTTCTGTCTTTTTCTGTGCTTCGCTGATCACGCGTCCCGCATCTTCCTGTGCATCCTTTAAGATTCTGTCATACTGGGCTTTCGCCTGGATTTTCGCTTCCTCAATCAGTTTAGCGCCCTCTTCTCCGGAAGTGGCCAGTTTTTCTTCATACTGCTTTTTCAAAACTGCTGCCTGCCCTTCTGAAGACCTTGCATTGCTGATGCTCTGCTCAATCATCGTTTGCCGTTTATTAATGACATTCATAACCGGCTGAATCAGGAAATGCCTCAGCAGAAAATACAGGACGATGAGATTCACGATATTCCACACAAAGTTCATATCCAGTCTAAGCATCTGTATCGCCTGCCTTTCTAATATTTTTTTCCATGTACATCCTGTCGGTATAAATTATTTAAGGAATAAAATGATAAGAATGGCTACAACGAAACCATAAATAGCGGTTGCCTCTGCAAGTGCACAACCAAGTAACAGCATTTTGCTGATCTTGCCTTCTGCCTCAGGCTGTCTTGCAATTGCGTCTGTTGCTTTTGATGTTGCGATACCGATACCGATTCCTGCTCCTAAACCTGTAAATACTGCGATTCCTGCTCCAATTGCTGCAAACATAATTATTTCTCCTTTTTCATCAATAGTTTTATTCTAATGCTTCTTTCATAAATAGACCTGTTAAAAATACAAATACGTATGCCTGAATCAATCCGTCAAAAATGTCAAAATACATGGTGAACGGAATTGGTACGATGAAACCCGCCACCTGTTTGATCAGTTCCATTACTACGAATGATCCTAAAACATTACCGAATAATCGCATACACAGCGACAATGGTCTGATAAATAGTTCCATGACATTCATTGGGGTTAACAGCGGCATTGGCTCTGCAAATGCCTTTAGAAAACCTTTTCCCCCTTTTTTATGAAAACCGGAGTATTCGATCAGCACAATGCTCATTACCGCAAGTGCAGCAGTGGAATTTAAATCCTTGGTGGGAGGCTTAAATCCAATGATTCCGATTAAGTTCGCCACAGCTATATAAATTGCCACAGATATCAGATAAGGGATATAACGTTTCCCTTCCTCACCGATCAGACTTTCAAAGAAATTGTAAAGCCCGCCGATGGCCATCTCAAGCACCTGCTGTTTCTTTCCAGGGTTCTCAACCTGTAAATTTCTAACCAGGATGATGGAAAGGACAGTCAATGCCAACATGATAACCCATGTCACCACTACGGACTCAGCGATTGGAATGCCGCCGAATATCGGAATGGTAAAGACCGTTTCGCAGTTCAGTTCCTCTAATAACTTCTCTGCCAGCTCCTCCGTAATGCTCACTTCCTTTCTTAGAGACTGTTTTTTCTCCTTTATGGTTCCCGATCAACAATATTGTACGCGTAAATATACAATGTTGCTCAGGTATACCGTGTATCATACTTTCATCTGCAAAAATTGTCAACTTTTTGTCTGATTCATAACATCTTATTAATGCGCACAATTGTTTGAACATTTGGAACAATTTTAACTACCTAAAATCTAAAATTATTATTAATTTTTTAACCTAAAATGTAAACAAATTGTAAACTTAATCTCTTTAAAGAAATTTTTCTAGGTTATATGTAGAATTTTTTTCTAATATTTTGTGTAAATTGCCATGTATTTTTTTCGTTTTTTTTAATTCATCGTCATAAGTAACGAACGATCGTCCAAATACAGTAATTAAGATGGGTAAAAAACCAACTACCATTTTACCGTGCTAAAGTGCAGCTATCAAAACACACAAATGCTCCCACGTATAGAAATATAATTTTGATTCTCTCTCTTCTTATTAAAATGGAATAGAAATTGGAAGATACAGGAAAAATAAAATATAAAATGCTTTTTTCTTTCAGAAAGGAGCATCAGCCCTTAAGACAAGTATTACATAATCTTTACCGTAATATGCTTGTTTAAATTTAATTTATCCAATAATATGGATTCATCACAATGTGAACGGAATAAGGAGCATTGTTATGGACGACAAACAACAGCTATTAAACAGAATTTTAGAAGGCCGGCATTTGACACCGGTATTCCAGCCAATTGTTTCGCTTGTGGATGGAAAAACCTACGGATATGAAGCGTTAAGCCGTATTTCTCAAAAAGAACTGGAAATGAATATAGAGGAGATGTTTCTAACAGCATTTAAACATAATAAGTCCTGGGAACTGGAAACTCTGTGCAGGGTAAAAGCGCTTGAACATTCCATACACATGGAGCGGGGTAAAAAGCTTTTTCTCAATGTAAACTGTAATATTATTTATGATAACGCATTTCGAGAAGGCTTTACCAAAGCATACCTTCAAAAATTCGGTTTAAGTTCTAATGACATCATTTTTGAAATAACAGAACGCGTGTCTATATTGGATACCCATGCCTTTACATCTGCAGTTGAGCATTATCAAAAGCAGAATTACGGTATTGCAATTGATGATGTGGGCGCCGGTTACTCCGGACTTAATATAATTGCAAACGCCAGACCAGATTTAATAAAGCTTGACATGAATATGATCAGAGATGTACATAAGGACGAAACAAAGCAGTTGCTGATTAAGGCACTGTCTGAATTCGGAAAAAATGCAGGTATACTTGTAATTGCAGAAGGAATCGAAACGGAAGCAGAATTGGAAACACTGGTTGGTCTGGGTGTCGGTTATGGTCAGGGCTTCTTTTTGGGCTGCCCCGATCCGTATTTTAAGGACATTTCCAAAGATAAGGCTGATTTAATCAGAAACTGTCAGGCTAAAAATTACATCAGGAAAAATATAGCCTCACTTTATCCCATGGCTGGGTATCTGTCACGTTCAGGGCATACGTTTTTCCCACAGGAAAAGGCTCTGAGAATATATGAAGAACTTCAAAATGATCCCTCTATTACGGAATTTACAGTGACAGAAGGCGGCGCTGCCATTGGTTTTATGACCAGAACCTCCTTAATCGAGAAATTCGGAGGAAGATATGGTTTCAGCCTCAACTCCAAAAGAAGCATACAGCAGCTGACCAGCAAAAACTTCCTCAGTGTGAATTACGATATGCCCGTCAACCAGGTTTCCAAACTTGCCATGCAAAGGCATTATGATCAGCTTTATAACCCGATCGTTGTGGAAAAAGAAGGGATGTACTGGGGTATTGTGACCATCAAAGATCTTCTTGAAGCCTGTACAAAGGTAGAGGTCGATACCGCCATGCACTCAAATCCACTGACGGGATTGCCCGGCAACCTGTTAATTGACCAGGAGATTCTGTACAGGGTATTAAATGATTCTCCCTATTGTATTATATATTTTGATATTGATAACTTCAAATCTTATAATGATGCATACAGCTTTCAATCCGGAGATATGATGCTGATGCTTCTAGCAGATATTTTAAAAAAGCGGCTACCAAAAATGAGTTCATTGGTCATATCGGAGGGGATGATTTTATTGTAATCTGCGATTACCATGAAGCAGAAAACTATTGTGAAGAAGTAATTGAGCGCTTCTCTTACCGCGTTTCTTCCCTATACCATAAAGATGATATGGTTCGGGGTTATATCATATCGAAAAACAGGAGGGGAATCACAGAAGAATTTCCAATCGCCAGCCTGTCCGTCGCAGGAATCTCAAACCGGATCAAGACTTATAAGGATATGGAGGCTTTCTCGGCAGATAATGCTGAGCTTAAAAAGAAATGCAAAAGACAGAATGGAAGCTATTACGAAATAGAATAAATGTAAGACTTCTCCTTTCATACACCCTATGATAAGATAATTATGTATATAAACACTTAAGAGAAAGGATACAATACAGTTACAGGGAAGGAAAAATGAGAATGAATGTATTTAAAGAACTTTTTTTATCAATTTATGATTTTAAAATCTATAAGGAATTTATTAAAAACAAACGCAGGAAAGTATTCTTGGCAGGGTTTGTCCTTATGGTCTTGTATTTTTCACTGACCATGATAATTCCATTTTTTAGATTTCAGTTTAAAACAGGAGGATTTGTAAAAATTATAGAAGATTATATTCCTGATTTTAAATTGAGCGAAGGAACGCTTTGGGTTGAGAAGCCGGTTGAATATGAACAAGGCGGAATGTATATATACATAAACACCTCTCCGGATACCTCTTTTTATGATGCTGATGAGATCGGAGAATATATTTCAGACTATTATCAGGTAATCCTGATGGATGCACAAAAGATTATTGTAAAGAATAAAGGCGAAATTACTGGAAGATACTTTTCCGATTTTGATTTTACTTTCAGCAGGGAAAAGCTCCGGCAGTGGGTACCCAGGGCCTATCTGATTGTTATAGCTTTTATGATTCTGGCGTTTATATTCATGACGGTGTTGTTTTTCTTCGGTGTACTGGTGGTTGCCCTTATTGGAATGATAACCGCCTCCTGTTTGAATTACCGTCTTACCTTTGGACAGTTGTATCAGATGTCGGTTTATGCCAGAACGCTGCCTCTATTGCTTAAAGCAATTGTATCCTTCCTGCCGTTTTCCATACCGATGTTTGGCATCATTAATTTTGGAATTTCCGTGCTGTTCCTTGTACTTGCCATTCAGAAGATGAAAGAATCTGATCTGGAAAAACCCATAGAAATAGTTTCAGAACAAAGTGATTATTTTAGATAAAAGCGAAATAAGTAAAAATCCAGGGTGCCTGCCCTGGATTTTCTTGTTAGGAGTTATAAAAACTCAAATATATGTAGTCCTTCCCAAAGGACAAACAGATTCCCACCATTATTTCTACACAAAGGAAAAGCACCGACCCCGCAGCTCTCCGTCTGCAAAACCAGTACTTTTTTAGTGCGCCTTCAGGGACTCGAACCCTGGACAAATAGATTAAGAGGAATTTGTTTTTGTATCTCGTTTTGAGAGCTGCAGCCAGCGATCAGAGCGGGATTTGAGATACTAGAATTATTGACATACCATTCATTGGGGTATAGAATAACTATATCCTTTCCGTTGTACGGGTTGGGGATAAAAACAGCTAGGAAGGTTCAGGGCACATGTCCTGAACTTTCTTATTTTCGGTGTATCTCAATTCTGTTTCCGGATCCTGGCAGCTGCGGCATAATTGAGATACAAGTTTCACTTGACATCTTCATATGGATGGAATATGATAAAGATAGCCAAGAAACTTAATATGTGCATTACGCACAAAGCGAAACCCCGGAGAGGGCTAGTCTCCGGGGTTTCTTTTCGGTTAGTTGTCCATATTGTCTCGGTCTAACCATTTGCGTATGTAATAGCCAACTACATCTGCCATGACCGAAACTAAGAAACTTAATATAAACTGCATCACGCACACCCCCTTTCCGTTGCACGGTATAGGGTGGACAACAATTACATTATATTTCCTTTTTCGTTGTTCGTCTACAATTTTCGCAAAGAGGGGGGCTCTGTTTTCGTGAGCTCCCCTCTTTTGTATCTCAATTTTCCGCCCTGGTTGCCCGGAGCTGCTCCGATCAGGAATTGAGTTGAGATACAATCTATTTATGTTTTATCCTATCATTGAATCTGATGATTTCCCCGTCGAGTATTGTTCAGCCCTATCCTCCAAACGTCCTATTTCTCGATCTTTTATTTTTTGGGGCAGCATTCGAAAATACTTTAATAATTCTAGCTCATCTTCTGAAAGTTCCCTATGCTTTTCTTCTCCGGTCAGTAAATACTCCATACTTATCCCTAATCTTTGGGATATCTCGAATAATGTGATAGTATTAGGGATTTGATTGTTTTTATAATTACCTATTGCATTTTTAGATAGATTCAGTTCTTTAGTTAATCTCGCATTGCTATATCCAGATTTTATCATAGCTTGTTCTAATCTTTGACCAAATCCTAATTCATCAATCATATTTATCCTCTCAAATTTCCCATTTAGTTGGGATATATCAATTGACAATCCCATTATGTTGGGATATAATAAAAAACGTAAGGCGTGTTACCTTTTCACCCTTCACAGATACCGCCATATTATCATCTTTACAGATGTCTAATATGGAGCTCCAACACAGGAGCACCAAAAATGTTAAATAAAACGTCGCAGTCTTATTCTAACATTTTTGACCGCTCCTGTAAACATAGTAACTTATTAATGATGTGTTTGCGGCAGGCTCTTATACCCGCTGCGGATAGGAGGTCAAATGGGTTATAAGCTTAATCTAAACAAATCTAAGATGTATGCACTTATGAGTGCAGTCAACAACAATCTTCCCTTGGTGCACAAATGCGACTTTAGTCATCATCATTCCTGCTACTGGATGTCATATCAACACCCCGTTACTGGTGACTATATCCGTGTAACTGTTACACCCGTCTTAGGCGACACGATCATCTGCTTTCGAAACGAATCAGAAGGCACCGATTACCTGATTGAACATTTCAGCATTCAGTACCTTATGAAACATGGAATGCTCCGGGAGGTGTCGGCATGAGTGTTGCAAAAAGTGTAAGAATTCCGGAAGAGATTTACGATTACATAAACAGTTATTCAGGGGAAGGGTTCAACCAGAAGTTTGTTAATGTTATTCGGGATGCCAGAGATACCGAACCAGAAAGAAATGAAACGCTTGATCGGCTTAACAAGCAAATTTCCGAACGAGAAAAGTACCTTAAAGATACTGCGAAACGATTTGATGAATTAGCATCTGAATTGAGATCATTATCCTTTGATATAACATATATCCGCAGTCGCCATATCATTTAATTCTGTATCTCAAAACTGCTTCATTAGCCAGGCTGCAGCTGCGGTAAGTGAGATACATGGAAAGGGGGGGGATTCATTAATGGAACGGTACACGGAAGATTTAAAAATTTGGTTGCTCGCTCTGGCACATAGGGATTTAAGTGACAAAGATATTTTAAAAGGCTTTATCAAGTATTACGTATTGTTTGACTTTGGTATTGGTCAGGTTGTTAATGATATCGTTTTCCATACCATGTATGGGACGGCTGGTGTCATGAATGCCAAAGAAAGCATTACAAGGGTTTTAAACCAAACCATTCAAAAATGAAAATCCGGGCCAGGTTTTGGTTTAGGTCTGGCCCGAAACTGACCGGGCGAAATTCCCCGCCGTTCGGTCAGGCACCCGGCGCAGGCGCAGCCATTGCGCTGGGTGCTTACAACAGCTTACGCCAGTCAATACTCCAACCATCGCCAGGTTGATGCAATTCCCCTTATTTCCTTGATTACCGCCCCGCCTGGCTCTGTATCGGGTATCCGGTACGGCAGCTTGGCAATTTGGGGGCATCGCCGGGGGGCCCAAATTGCTCGGACAATACCTAAATATCAGTCAGGCCTTGACCGGGTTACTCTCCCCGATTTTGAACTTTGCAGTATATCAAATATGTCATATTAATTGCAGATAGCTTTTTAGAGCTGTCTTAGATGAAAGGAAGGTATATTTTTATGAAAATGCAGATTATTTTACTTTATGCTGGTCAGTATGATATGACCGACGATTCAGGAAAACGTGTTCAGGGAACATCTGTTAATTATTACTTTAACACGGATTTGGTTGCCGAAGACAATGTAAACGGCACCAAAGGAACCCGCCCGGCTAAGTCCTCTTGTGAATTTCAGGTAATGGGAAAAATCAAAAGGGCTCCTGCTCTCTATGATGCAGAATTTAGCATGTCCATTGGAAGTGATGGAAAGCCAGTCCTTAAAATAATTGATCTTGACTATATTTCCGATGTACAGATTACTCCGGTACCTGACAGCCAATTCAATACAAATCAGGAACCTGATCAAAAGCCTGACAAGAAGGTTAGCTGATGATTCTTTTTACATTATCGGAAGCTGATTTTGATTTGGAGGTTGATCAAGCGGAAGCATATACCCTTGAAGATGAAGAAGAGACCTCTTCCGCCGTTTACCCTGACCAAGATTTTGCAATTGTTCTTTTGTTGTTCTTAGGTGTTTTGATCGGTGTTTGTCTGATAAGCAGGAGGCCCTGGCATGATTGAAACATACATAGCGGTATGTTCCGGTGGTATTTGTATCGGTATCATATTAAAACTGATTGTTGAACTGATTTTCTATGTAATTAGCTCCCTACTGGGGTTAATGATAAAATCTTAAAGGAGGATATTTTATGACTAACAAAATTCAGGAAAATGCACGCAGGATTGGACTTGTTGCTCTCCCGGTTGCGGTATCAATGGCTTCTGCGGTTCCAGCTTATGCAGCGGAAGGTAGTGTTGATATTACCGGAATCATGACGACTGCATTTACCAGTGTGCAAGGTGACATGCTAGCTACGATTGCCGCAGCTCTCCCGATTGCTTTAGTTGTTGTGGGTGCTGGAATGGCGGTCAGATTCGGGATTAAATTTTTCCGGCAGATTGCGAAATAAAGACCAATGTCACGGCAGATCAGGAAGGGCAAGCCCTGCCCTTCCTTTTTTGTACAAATTTTTATTGTATCTCACTTCCTTTTCCGATCGCAACTGCTCCGGATCTCCTGAAGGAAAATTTGAGATACTTAGAAAGGAGCTTTTATGTCTATGATAAAAAGAGGATTCTGTTTGTGCCTTGCTGTTTTCATGCTGGTTTTTACTCCTGTCAGTGATTATCTTGGTGCCAGGTATGTCTATGGCTCCGGTGTTTTAACTGCTGTTGATTATGTATGGACGATTTTAATGTCCGCTGTTGGTGTTGATGTTTCCACGAAAAATCTAGGTTCCGTTATTTCTGATATTGGTGACTTTGTCAAAGTAGATACCAAATACCTTACTGCATATAAAGCTATGGCTGAATTCTCTTACGGGTCTGTTGTTAAATTGGGCCAGGAAACCATTGATATGGTTAAGGATTATTTTAAAAGCAAAAGTGGTTATGGAACCAATACCGGGATCAGTAAACTTCAAATCGGACTTGACAATTCATTTGAGAGTTCCTACTCCTACAACATGGGAGTTGACCTTTCAAAGTTTAATCCTGCTTTATCGGCAGATGATTTCTATTTTTCCTATGACCATTCAAGTGATACTCTTGTCCGCCATTCCGATATCTTTTTGCTGCAAAAGGAGAAACGTGTCGGGGGTGTGTTGTCTGGCTCCAAAACTCTTGAAATCTATTATATGAATGACGATGGTAAATTAGTTTCTCCGGTTTCCAGAGTTACCTATTCGAACAATTCCGGAACCAATACTTACTACCCTTACGAAAAGACAAACTTCTCTTATATGCTGATTTCCGGAACTGATTATACCGCAGAAACGATGTCAAATATTCCGTTTCCTGTTTACGGCTCTCTTGATGAATTAAAGACTTATCTTTCTTATGGAACCCTGGGGGATACCATCAATGAATATACTGGTGCTTATACCTGGGTGGATGTTAATTCCGATGTTGATACGCAGCAGCGTGATGTTACTTCCGATGTTGAGGTCACAATTCCAAAAGATTCTTATGTTGCAGAACAGCTTGTATCTGATGTGCAATCATCAATAACCGCTGCTGACCGGGCTCAGGTTCTGGCATCAACCATCAATGTTACATACGGCGAAAAAGCAGAGGAGGGCGAACATACAGGAACTTACCCCTGGATACCGGATATCACCAAGCCGCTGGGTGTAATAACGGATGTAGTCAAAGCAATATCCAGAGGGTTAACGGATATTAAAGACCGGATCATTGATATCCCGGGTTCTATTTCGGATGTTCTGGCTGGTATTAAGGCCCTTCCTGTTTCCCTTACTGAATCCATTGCGAAATCCCTTGCCGGGGAAGAGGATGCAAAGGCGAATAACTGGCAGATACAGTCAGATATAACCAAAAAGTTTCCCTTTTGTATTCCCTTTGATTTATTTGCCTGTATTAGTATCTTTGAGAGCGCTTCTACTGAACCCCGGTGGGAGCTGCCATTTACAATAGATAGCCTGAATATTCATGAAACCATTGTAATTGACTTGTCTACTGATGATTGGAAACCTATGGTCATGCTGGTTCGAATAACAACGCTGATTGGTTATTGTATCTGTCTGATCGTCATTACCAGAAATCTAGTAAAGGGGTGATTTTATGTTAGAACAAATCCGGTACATCTTAATAAAGCTTGCCAATGCCTGTGTTGTATTTCTTCCTAACAGTCCATTTCAATCATTTTTAAGTCAGCTTGATAAGATTCCCTTCTTAGGGTACTTAAACTATTTTGTTCCTGTGGCGCAGATTATCGCAGTTACCCAGCTTTGGGTTACGGCGGTTGGTCTGTTTTACCTGGTGCAGCTTGCCCTTCGTTGGGTAAAAATGATTGAATGATGTATCTCAAATAAATCACCGGTTGGCTCCGATCGGGCTCGGCCAGGAACAAAAATGAGATACAAGGAGGGTTTGTTTATGATTTATTTTTATTCTGGTACTCCCGGCTCTGGAAAGTCCTATCATGTTGCAAAGGACATTTACTTTCAGCTGAATCACGGAAAGAATGTGATAGCGAATTTTGATATCAATTACGATCTGATAAAAGCGAAGAAAAAAGGCTATTTCTTTTACAAGGATAATTTTGATCTAACGGTTGACTGGCTCCTGGACTTTTCCCGTTTATGTCATCGTCGGGACAAGAGGGGAAAGATTATTGAGGGTCAGACCTGGCTTGTCATAGATGAGTGCCAGCTTATTTTCAACTGCCGCTCCTGGAATGACCGGAGCCGCCAGCAATGGGCTAACTTTTTCACCCAACACCGGAAGTATGGTTATCATATTATACTGATCAGCCAGTTTGACCGCCTGGTAGATCGTCAAATCCGCAGCCTAATCGAATACGAATACCGTCACCGAAAGATAAACAACTTTGGTATGGTAGGGTTTTTCCTGGGGCTCTTTTCTCTTGGTCATCCCCTTTTTATTTCTGTTGAATATTGGTATGGGGTCAAGGAAAAATGCGGCACTTCATTTTTTTACGGACGCAAGAAGTACTATCGTATGTACGATTCATACAAGTTGTTTGACGAGGGCACCCAGGGCGGATAGGGGTGGCGTAGCCGGGGCCCCTGAACGCGCCGGGCGCCCTCGTCAACACCAAAAACCCCCTCACCACGTGCCTGTAAAACGTGGTCTGGAAATACATGGAAAATTCGTATTTTTTCTAGGAAATACAAGGGCTGGAAGGTGTTTTTAAAATTTGGGGAAAAGCCCTTCTCCCCAAAAACT
Organism: Lacrimispora sp.; assembly: GCF_031982545.1. Classification (GTDB taxonomy): domain Bacteria; phylum Bacillota; class Clostridia; order Lachnospirales; family Lachnospiraceae; genus Lacrimispora. The sequence goes on along the minus strand of NZ_DALYXB010000006.1, from coordinate 105,278 downwards.
TTAGTTAATTAAAGTGAGGTGTAAAATGATACAGACTAGAGAATTTTCAAAATCATCTATTTTTAATGAGATGGGTGAAAATGATAGAAAGTATTGGTTTGATTTTAAGAAGTCTAAGTTTCTACATAACATTGATACATTTTATTATTCTGTGAAATTTGTAAATGACTTTACCGCTGATTCTTTGGATATGAAAGTCATGGAGTTCCGAAAATACTTTGATGATGTGAACCGGAAGCTCTCAAAAAATGTAAACGTTGACTTCCTGCGTCTTGAGTTCGGGTCGGGATTCTTCTTAAATCTTAGACCGTTCAGTTTTGCAAAGATGTATAATGTCTGCCTGGAATATCCTGAATGGTTTGATATCTTCTTAGCTCCTGTGGTTCCTAAATCTTCCGATTCGGCGGTATCCGTCACTTGTGAATTGGTGGTACAGATCAGAAGTTATATGCTTTGGATATACGGGGTTAATGAATCATTTGAACGGTCTTATGATTATGTCCAGACATTAGCTGAACATTTCGGCTTACAGATCGCCTATGCCCAGGAAAACCGAATTGATTATTGCTGGCATAGCAACTACCTAAGTAATCCAGAACGCTTCTTTTCCCTTGAAAACTTTTACAAAATGCGTGTAGATCGGTTTAATGATGCTGTCACCCATACAGAGAAGAAAGGCAGTCAAGATTATGAAATTGATTATGTTGCACTGGGAAAGCGAACGGATAAAGTCTTTGTACGAATCTATATGAAAAGCAAAGAAGTTGTTGAAATGGGTTATAAGGGCTGGTTCTTTTACTTCTGGTTGTTCAATGGCCTGATTAACCGCTATGATCTACACGTTTATGAAGAATGTTATAAGCGCAGGAGCTGGCAGTACCTTAATATGGCCCGTGCTTCCTTCTACCTGGAACATGGTTCCGATGAAAGTGCAAAGTCAGTCTGCCGCAGGCTCTTGTCTGGGGAGCAGACCATGGAGGAAGATACCTTACAGAAATTTGTTGATGCTCTTACACCAAAAGTAAACCTGATTATGAATGTAGAATATCAGACACGCCGCCGCCATTCAAAGTCTTATGTACTACTTCCGCTTCGTGATAATAAGTCAAAGTTAACCGCTAAAAGGATTTATGATTACCTGGACAATCGGAAACTGATTATGGATTATCTGACAAACTATGTATTTCGTATGGTAGAACCGGAAGGGGATGTGAATAAATCTCGCCGTGAAATGTGTGGCTTCTGGAAGTCTCTGCGTAGTTGTAAACTGGTTGATACACACATTCCCCCGAAGCAGCTTAAGCTGGTACGGGAATATAGCCGCCATCTAAATGCTGATCTGGTGAAACGACGGGCGATCAATAGTATTGTAACGTTAGGATTTTATAATAAGGGTATGAATGAAGATGATATCATGCAGGACGTTGTAGATGCACTTTGTACGTTAAATGATAATGATGTTGAAAAGGCTTTACGGTATAAAACAAAAAAGGCCCAGCAGCTCAACACGGATGAACTGCCAGGCAACCTTACATATACTGCAAGGTCTGAACTCACGATCATAGATAAAACAACTGGTGAAGTCTATAATCATAATAGCATGAGCAAAAATGAATTTCAAGGAGATTTTACGAATGAATAAGATAACGGTTAAAAAAGCATTTGAAAAGTTTATGGGGTTAAAAGAATCTTATTGTGATAATAGTACTTGTAAATATTATGAGCAGAACTTAAGCTTTTTCTTTGAGTTTTTGGAATCGGAATTTAAAAAACCGATTGACCGTATTCCGGTGGATAGCCTGGCTCCTGACATCGTACAAAGCTATATAAAGCATCTTAGATTTAAGCCCAAATATGAAAAGCATCCGTTTAAGATCGGGGAAGAAAAGAAAGGAAACCTAAAAAATTCTACCATCAGAATCTATACCAGAGCTGTTAAGGTGTTCTTTAACTACATTCGTGATGATCTGGACTGTGAGGTTACATTTAAAAGGCCCCGGCTTCCAACCAATGATTCCCGGATACAGCTTCCTTTATATAGTCATGAGGTTCAGGCATTAGATCAGGTATTCTTAAACTCAACTGAAATGGGACTTAGAAACTTATGCATTGTTCATCTTATGCTTGATGGTGGTCTAAGAAGTGAGGAAGTCATTGGTTTAAAGGTAAAGGACATCTGCTTTGATAAAGATTACATATTAATAGAAGATTCAAAGAATCACAAATCCCGTATTGTTCCCCTGGCCTGGAATTTAAGGATATACTTACGCAGTTATTTAGATTATCGTGATTTTAAACCTATGGACGCACTGATTCTTAAAACAAATGGCTCAGGAGCTATCAACTATAATGTATTGAAGCAGCTCTTTTTCAGGATAAGGAAATGGACAGGTGTTGAAAGGCTGCATCCGCATTTATTAAGACATACGTTTGCTGTCTCCTATCTGGTCGGTGGTGGAAACCTGGAATTTCTTCGTGATATGCTGGGTCATAGTGATTACACTACTACCAGGGATTATGTAAAAATGGCAAACCAATACCGGATGATGGATGCAGATGTATATAAACTGGATGATATTTTCTTCCGTCAGATAAAATAAAAAAGTATCTCAATTAAGCTTCCCGATCGGCCAGGACTTCTCTGGCCGGGAACTTGATTGAGATACACTTTTTTACTTGTATAATTTTCCATTTAAAACTATAATTAAGATACTGAATTATTTATTTTTTTAAATAATGTGATTAAAGGAGGGATAAATAATGAGCCTTATAAATGGCCTCATTTCTAATATTAACAAAATTATACATTGCATTAGGGTAATAACACTAGATGAACTTGTTAAAAATGTTATTTTCTCCTTACTCGCTGCCTTTATTTTTTGGATTGTATTTAATTTTATTCCAGACTGGAAAAGGCAAAAAAGGATACGTCCAAAAGTCGAATTTGATATATATGAATTTTACCAAGATTTATTCTACTATATCCAAATACCATTCAAACTTAGTGAGCACATATCTCCAACTTCATTAATACAGTCCGAAATTTATGCTGGAAAAATTACAAAAGAAGATTTTGAGAAATGGTTGCAAAACAAATGTCTTAATGAAAGCTATCTATATGACGATATGGCAACTAAATATCTGTGCATTGGAGAGAGATTTGAAGAACTTTCTACTTCAATGTGCGAAAAAGCAAAAAACATTTATATGTTTACCAATTTTTTGTCAGCAAATGAAATTCTTTTAATTAAAAAGATAATTACAAAAATAAGAGTATATAGCTATGGGGGAGATAGTGGCATAATCATTGGTGGCGAAATATTTAAACCTGTAAACCCTAACCTTGCTTATATGGCAAACAATATGTTTGAAATTTACGAAATGTTTCTTAAGTTACAGCAAATTGTTCTGTCGTTTAAATATATTGATATCTCAATAAACACTAAAATAGCTTGGAATTATAAATGGAGGGATACATATAATGCCTATTATAGAGGCGAATATAAAAAATGCCTTAGAAGATTATGGTTGGCCGAGATACAAAAAAAATCTTCAGAACATACTTGGTCAATAAAATTCCAAAGTCTTTATCGACTTGGAAAAGTAACAGAAGCTTTAACCTTTTTGGAAACCCAGTTAAAAATAAACCCGTTGCAACTTATATCTATTCGAAATTCATTTGATGATTTCTATATGAATGAGGATGTTAAACGTATACTTGTTAAGGCACGTGGAGAAAAGGAATACATAGAAATGGTTGAGTGTTTGAAACAAGAGAAATCTGTTATAGATCAAATGATTAGCCAGTCCGAGATTATAAAACAGTATTATGCAAAAAAACAAAGCGCTTAACCTTTGCACTTCACATAATGTTTATAATGATTTCAATATTTTGATAAATAAAGAAGTACTGTCCCCGACGTTCCCACCCGTCAAAGACAGTACTTTTTTTACCCCTAAGTCCTTCCCAAAGGACAAATAGATTCCGACCATTATTTTTACACAAAGGAAAAGCACCGACCCCGCAGCTCTCCGTCTGCAAAACCAGTACTTTTTTAGTGCGCCTTCAGGGACTCGAACCCTGGACAAATAGATTAAGAGTCTACTGCTCTACCAACTGAGCTAAAGGCGCTTGTCTTTCGTTTTTTCGGTGTGCTCTTGTCTCAAGCACGTGTGTAATTATATAACCGTATTCTGCAAAAGTCAACACCTTTTTTACAAAATATTTACAACTTTTTCGAATTTATTTATTATTTGTACTTTTTTTATTATTTCCACCCAGTGTTTTGTTCACTTCCACAAAAGATTTGTTCCATGCGAGCATTTTCTTATTCAGCTCAGTTTTATCGCTGGTTGCCTGCAAAAGCTTATTTGTTACCTTATCTTTCATTCCCATGGTACGCTCACCTGCCTCACCTTTTGCTTTATTATATGCAAAACCGGTCTCCTGGTTATAGAAAGAAGACCGGTAATTATTTTTTAGGTTATCGACAGGCAATCAGCTTATAAATAGGATTTCCTTTTGATGAAAATTTTTCTTCATATTCCGTCATTACATTCCCGATTCCCATTTCGTCGTTGTGTAAATCATATGTGAAGTTTTTAATCTTCCACCCAGCTCTTGGAATGGCTTCCAGAGAATAATCAAACAATGCCCTGTTATCGGTTTTAAATTCTACGACTCCATCTGGTCTTAAAATCTGATTATATACTGCCATAAAATCTTCAGAAGTAAGCCTGCGCTTCTCATGACGATCCTTCGGCCATGGGTCCGAAAAATTGAGATAGATTGTTTCAACTTCTCCCGGCGCATAAATTTCAGCCAGATTCCTGGCATCAACACACATGAAGTAAATGTTATTCAGCTCCAGATCCGCCCGTTTTTGTAATCCCCGCAGTAAAACACTGGGATACCGTTCAATACCGACATAATTAATATTCGGATGTAGTGCAGCCAGTTCCATGATAAAACGGCCTTTTCCCATACCGATTTCTATTTCTATTGGGTTTTCATTACCAAATACATCCTTCCAGCATCCTTTTTTCCCAGACGGGTTCTGGATTACATAAGGACTCGCAGCAATTTCCTCTTCCGATCCGGGGATGTGACGTAGCCTCATATCTTTATTCCTCCAATTAATCATCTTTCCAATTCAATTCAATGCCTTAATGGCGTATGGCAGATAGATTGTATCATATAGGATATAAAATGCGCAAGTTACTCCTCCTATTTATAGGCGTCCCTCATATATTTTTTAATTTTCTCTTACAAATTCAAAAACAATAAAATAACAGGTGCGCAATTTACTATAATCTAGTATAATGTCTGTATATTAGGATACAACCGTTTTGCAAAGGAGGAAATACATGGGAACTACAGATAACAGTCTCTGGATCAAAATCCAGCAGGGTTTGAGGGAAACCGAATCACTTATGAACCAGAAGCAGTATAACATGGTCATGATCAAAGCTCGTCAGACTCTGGAATATATGATTCATTTTCTTGCCGAAAAGGCTTTGATTGTGGAAACCGATCTGGCAGACAGCATTGACCAGTTATATGAAGGACGATTTATTTCCCAAACGGTCAAAGATCACTACCATCGGATCCGGGTACTTGGTAATAAAGCAGTGCATGAAGGCAATGACAGTCCCTATGATGCGTCAGAAGCCTGTAAACTGATTTCTATTGAAGTTACTGCCTTTACAAATGCATTTCATAAAAGCAATCAGGGTTCACAAGCCCAGAAACCACGCACTGCAGGTGTACAGGCCGCTCCTGTCGCACCAAGAGTTGCATCCCAGAGAACTGCAGCTACAGCAGACGAGCCCAGAAGAACAGGAACGCCTCAAAGAGCCAATACCGGCTCTTCCCGCAGAGCTCCACAGAGTTCTGGTTCCAGATCAGGTCAAAGACCCCCCCAGGGCAATGCCCCAAGGAATGACAGACGCCCGGCTCCTCAAAACAGAAGCCGACGCCGAATCAAAAATAAACGTTCTGATTTGTCCGGTTTAATAAAGCCGCTTCTTATATTTTTAGTTCTTTTTGTTGTCGTGCTGATTATTGTAAAGCTGATACCAGGGAAAGATAAAAAGAATGAAACTGTGCCTACAGAGATCTCATCAGAAGTTACTTCAGAACCAATATCTACTACTGCAGAAGTTGTCACTGAGCCTGCGGAAACAGAAACAGAGCCTCCGAAAGTTTATACAACGAAAAGTAAACTGAATGTCCGGTCCAAACCTGCTTCCGACAGCACAAAGCTTGGAAGCCTTGCGTCTGGTACTGTTGTGGAGTATGTTGAAACCTATGATGATAAATGGACCGTTATCACATTTGAAGGGAAACAGGCCTACGTAGCAACGGAATTTTTGACCGTCACGGAAGGAACTGGTAAATCAGAATCAGAATCGGCTTCCGAAACCACGAAAGCCGCAAGTCAATAATATTATTAAGCGAAGAATCAAAAGCAGACTGCTTTTGATCTTCGCTTTTTTATGTATATAATGCATAAGTATAGTACGGTTGGCATACTTTATATTTATGTCAAAATTCAGACTTCTATATGTTTTTTCCAAATTACTATGGAAATTTTTTTTAATTGTAGTATTATTAATAATTAGAACCTTTTTATTTTAGTTCACTATTCACAAAAGGAGGGCAAAAAATGGATGTTGTGATTGATAAAATATCTGAGATCGAATCAGCTGCCACTTCCATCATGGAACATGCCAATGAACAGAAAAAAGCGTTTGCAAAAGAAATGGATGAACGCACTGCTGCATTTGATGCCCAGCTGGAACAAGAAACAGAAAAAGAAATAGAGAAACTGAGAGCAGGTATGGAAATCAAAATGAATCAACGCTTAAAGAAACAGAGGGATGAGTTGCAAGAAATCCTGAAGGCTATGGAAAAAAACTTTGAAGTCCATCATACCCAATATGCAGAGGAACTATTCAATAACATGATAAAGGAGTGATTCAATGGGAAATCTGTTATCCTACAGCGGTTTGACAACCAAGGTACGGGCGATGGAAAGCCATCTGATCTCCGACAGCCAGTTCCGTGATATGGCTGCTCTTGAAACAGTTTCCGATGCAGTGGAGTATTTAAGACATTTAAAAGCCTATGAGGGCTTGTTTTCCGATGTGGATGATGAAAAACTTCACCGGGGTGCGATTGAACAGCGGCTTATCCTGTCCCTGTACCAGGATTTTGCAAAGCTCTACCGTTTTTCCAACTTAACACAGCGTAAATTCCTTGACTTATATTTTATGCACTTTGAAATCGATATCCTGAAAAAATGTTTCCGTAACGCCATGGGACGAAACCAGCTGGATATCGATCTTTCTGTGTTCAGGGACTTTTTTTTCAAACATTCTTCACTGGATTTAATGAAGCTTTCCTCTTCCGCAAATTTACATGAATTTATTGCAAATCTGGAGGGCTCCATCTACTACGATCTTCTGATCCATTTAGAAGAGGGAACCGAAACGACACTGTTTGATTATGAAGTACATCTGGATCTGCTTTATTTTAAAACAATCTGGAAAGTAATGAGTAAATACTTAAACAAAAAGTCGCAGGAACTTTTAATCCAATGTTTTGGCAGTAAACTTGATTTGCTCAATATTCAGTGGATATACCGTTCCCTTAAATATTACCACTTACAATCCGCTGATATTTATGCACTTCTTATTCCGTTTCATTATCATTTAAAAAAGGATCAGACTGCGAAGTTGGTAGAATCCGGGACGATGGATGAATTTTTTGCTGTCCTTAAAACTACCTATTACGGTCAGAAGGCGGATATGGATGTAAGGGAGAAACCAGATTTAGAGCAGCTTACCAGTGAGGTTCTCGATAAAATATACCGTTCCACAAGCAGACAGAATCCATATTCCATCGCAACACTAAATTCCTATCTTTATTTAAAGGAGGAGGAAATTCAAAAAATAATAACACTCATAGAGAGTATCCGGTATCAGCTGAAGCCGGAAGAAATTATCTCCTATGTAGTTAAACAGTAAAGGGGGTAGCTTTTCCTGTGATTGAAAAAATGAAGTTTTTAAGTATTACCGGACCAAAAGAAGATATTGACCGGGTCATAGATACCTATCTGTCCAAATATGAGATTCATTTAGAGAATGCGTTGTCAGAGCTGAAAACGGTAAAAGATTTACGGCCTTATATCGAAACCAATCCATATAAGGACACATATCAGCGCGCCCAGGAGTTGTCCAGACTTCTTTCTGATAACATCACTGATACAGACTTAAAGGATGTATCAATTGAAGAAGCGGTCAGAACAGTTGAGGAAATTGGATCTCAGGTGGAAGAGCTGACCACAGCGCAGGCAGAATATCAGGAAAAAATCGATGCCTTAAACCAGTCTCTGGAAAAAATAATACCGTTTACGGGACTGAATTACGATTTAAGTTCCATATTGCATTTTAAGTACATCAAATTCCGTTTTGGACGAATTTTACACGAATACTATAACAAATTCGAAAGCTACGTTTATGACACAATAGACACAGTCCTTTATAAATGCCGGGAAGATTCAGAATACGTCTGGCTGGTTTACTTTGTCCCGGATACAATCTCTAATCAGATTGATGCGATTTATTCGTCCATGCATTTCGAACGATTCTTTGTGCCTGACGAGTATAAAGGAACTCCTTCCGATGCCATTCATAACCTGCAGGATAAAATAAAGGTACTTGAGACAGAACAGAATGCCGTTAAAAAGGATCTGGAGCAGATACTGGAGACAAGAAGGGTTGATCTGTTATCCGGACTAAACCGTCTGGAGACCTTTTCCACTAATTTTAATGTAAGAAAGCTTGCTGCCTGCACCAAGCAGAATATCAATACCTTTTACATTCTCTGCGGCTGGATGAGCTTCCGGGACGCCAGGGCATTCCAGAAAGAAATCTCCAATGACGAGAAGACTTTCTGCATCGTGGAAGATGACCACAGTAACATTATGAGCGATCCTCCCACAAAGCTGTTAAATCCCCGGTTATTTCAGCCATTTGAACTGTTTATAAAAATGTACGGTCTTCCGGCATATAATGAGATCGATCCTACGATTCTCATTGGAATTACTTATTCGTTCCTGTTTGGTTTTATGTTCGGGGATGTTGGTCAGGGACTTTGCCTCCTCTTTGGCGGATTTCTTCTTTTCCGTCTGAAAAAGGCCAGCCTGGCTGCCATCATATCCTGCTGCGGATTCTTTTCCACCATATTCGGATTCCTGTTTGGCAGCGTATTTGGATTTGAAGATGTGATACATGCCGTATGGCTGCGTCCAATGGAGCATATGACCAATCTGCCGTTTATCGGTAAACTGAATACCGTATTCATTGCTGCAATCTGCATCGGTATGGGAATTATACTTCTTACCATGATACTCAATATCATAAACAGCATCCGGTCACATGATCCGGAGCGAACGCTTTTTGATACCAACGGTGCCGCCGGACTTATTTTTTATGCAAGCCTTGTCCTTACCATCGTTCTTTATATGACAGGCAATCCAATACCGGCATCCGCAATTTTAATTTTAATGTTCGGACTTCCGCTTCTTCTTATATTCTTTAAAGAACCGCTAACCGCCCTGCTGGAGCGCAAAGCAGCGGTACTTCCGGAAGGCAGGGGCATGTTTGTAATACAGGGATTTTTCGAACTGTTTGAAGTTCTCTTAAGCTATTTTTCCAATACACTTTCCTTTGTCAGAGTGGGCGCTTTTGCAATCAGCCATGCTGCCATGATGGGAGTTGTATTAATGCTTTCCGGAGCAGAGGCCGGCACCCCCAACTGGATTGGCGTGATCTTAGGCAACTTATTTGTCTGCGGCATGGAAGGACTGATTGTAGGAATTCAGGTCCTTCGTCTGGAATATTATGAATTATTCAGCCGCTTTTACCGTGGAACCGGCCGTGCATTTAAACCTTACGGAAAGAAAAATTAATTATTTCAGGAGGAAACCAATATGTCAACATTAGTAAAAATTACATTAGCAGCTGCATTACTTTTAAGCATTGCAATCCCGTTCGGAGCTTTTGCCATGGGGGAGAAATCAAAAGGGCGTTATAAAAAAGCGCTGGGAATTAACTTACTTCTGTTTCTTGGCACCATTGCCGTATCCGGTATTTTTCTCTTTAACGGCCAGGCGCAGGCTGCAGAAGCTGCTGCAAATGCTTCTGCCGGCGTTGCAGGAATGGGATATCTGGCAGCCGCTCTTTCTACCGGTCTTGCCTGTATCGGCGGCGGAATTGCTGTTTCCGCAGCAGCAAGTGCAGCACTGGGCGCCATCAGCGAGGATGGCTCCATACTTGGTAAATCACTGATCTTCGTAGGTCTTGCCGAAGGTGTTTGTCTCTATGGCCTGATCATATCCTTTATGATCTTAGGTAAATTATAATTTATGAAAATGTATCTGATCAGCGACAATGTGGATACCTGGACAGGTATGAGACTGGCCGGCGTAGAAGGCGCTGTCGTTCATGAAAAAGCAGAATTGAAAAGCCAGCTTGATAAGGTTCTGGCCGACAAAGAGATCGGGATCATCCTCTTGACGGAAAAATTCGGGAAAGCATTTCCTGACATCATTAATGATGTCAAATTAAACCGCAAGCTGCCGTTAATTATCGAAATCCCTGACCGCCACGGTACTGGCCGCAAGCCCAACTTTATCACGGATTATGTCAACGAAGCAATCGGATTAAAACTATAAGAAAGAGGTGGTCATCTTGACAACTGAGGAAAAATTGCAGCACTTCCTTGAGTTTTGTATGGAAGATGCCAGGTCCCGCAGTGCAAAGATGCTTGATGAATATACCACTGCCTTAGAGCAGACCTTTTCAGAACATCAAGAGGATGCAAAACGCAGAGCCAAACAGCAGGCGGCATCAGAAAGCGAACAGATCGAACGGGAGATTAACAAACAGCTCTCCCTAGAGCAGATCGGCACAAAGCGTGAATTTGGAAAAAAACAAGATGAGTTAAAAGAAAAACTGTTTCAGGAGTTACAGGAGATGGTGAATCATTTCAGAAACACCCCCCAGTATACAGAACTGATTGAAAAAGAAATCAGGGAAGCAAAGGAACTGGCAGGAAAAGAATTTATTACCATCTACATTGATCCTGCTGACGAGGAAAAAATCAGGAGCCTGTCCTTACCGGAAAGCGCTGATATCCGGGTCAGTGAGTATTCATTCATGGGCGGAATAAGAGCCGTGATTCCTAACAGACACATTTTAATTGATAACTCCTTCCAGACAAAACTGGCGGAGGCAAAGCGGGATTTCAGGTTTAATATAAAAGATTTGATGGGAGGTACGGAAAATGACTAATACAGGCACCATTTCCGGCATCAACGGCCCCGTCATTTATTTAAAGGGCGATCCCGGATTCAGAATGAATGAAATGGTCCATGTGGGAAAAGATCATTTAGTCGGCGAGGTAATCGGACTTACGGACCGCCGCACCATTGTTCAGGTATACGAGGAGACCAGCGGCATAAAACCAGGGGAAACAGTCACTTCAACAGGGTATCCTGTTTCCGTAACTCTGGCACCCGGAATTCTTAATAATATTTTTGACGGTATCGAACGCCCCTTAAGCGAGATTGCAAAAACAGGAGGCGCTTATATTGACAGAGGAATCCACGTAGATTCCCTTGATACCGAAAAACTCTGGCAGACCCATATTACGGTTAAAAAAGGTGACCACTTACTTCCTGGCGCAATTATCGCAGAAGTACCGGAAACACCTGCCATCGTTCACAAGGTAATGATCCCCCCTGATGTGGAGGGAATCGTACTTGATGTGGCAGAAGACGGCGATTATACCATATCTGACCCAATCATTACGCTAACGCTTTCTGACGGATCAGAAAAACAGCTGACAATGACACAGAAGTGGCCCATCCGGGTTCCAAGACCTACATTAAAACGATATCCGGCAACCAAGCCGCTTATCACCGGTCAGAGAATTATTGACACTCTCTTCCCTCTTGCCAAGGGCGGTACTGCATGTATCCCGGGAGGCTTCGGAACTGGTAAAACCATGACTCAGCATCAGATTGCCAAATGGTCCGATGCTGATATCATTATCTATATCGGCTGCGGAGAGCGCGGCAATGAGATGACTCAGGTACTGGAGGAATTCTCTCAGTTAATCGACCCCCGTTCCGGCAACCCCCTAATGGACCGGACTACGCTGATCGCCAACACCTCCAATATGCCGGTAGCCGCCCGTGAGGCCAGCCTTTATTCCGGTCTTACACTGGCGGAATACTACCGTGATATGGGATATCACGTAGCCATAATGGCAGATTCCACCTCCAGGTGGGCAGAGGCTCTTCGTGAATTATCCGGCCGTCTGGAAGAGATGCCTGCAGAAGAAGGCTTTCCTGCTTACTTAGCCTCACGTTTATCCGCTTTCTACGAGCGTGCAGGAATGATGCAGAATATCAACGGAACAGAAGGCTCCGTTACGATTATCGGCGCGGTTTCTCCTCAGGGAGGCGATTTCTCAGAGCCCGTGACACAAAACACAAAACGTTTTGTCCGCTGCTTCTGGGGTCTTGACCGGAATCTGGCCAACGAGCGTCATTTCCCAGCAATTCACTGGCTTAGCAGCTATTCCGAGTATTTAACGGATCTGGCTCCCTGGTACCTGGAGAAGGTAGATAAAAAGTTTGTGGATTACAGAAACCGTATGGTATTTATCCTGACACAGGAAAGCAGTCTGATGGAGATTGTAAAGCTGATTGGCGGTGATATGCTCCCTGATGATCAAAAGCTGATTTTAGAGATTGCCAAGGTCATCCGAATCGGTTTTTTACAGCAGAATGCCTTCCATAAGGAAGACACCTGCGTTCCTATGGAAAAGCAGTTTAAGATGATGGACTTAATTCTCTATCTGTATAAAAAGTCCCGTTCCCTGGTTTCAATGGGAATGCCCATGTCTGTCCTGAAGGAAGATCCTGTCTTTGATAAGATTATATCTCTGAAATATGATGTGCCAAACGACAGACTGGATCTATTTGATGACTATAAAAAACAGATTGATAACTTTTATGATTCTGTCATAGAACGAAACGCATAGGAAGGAGGCAGACGATGGCAATTGAATATTTAGGCTTAAGTGCAATTAACGGACCCCTGGTTGTTTTAGAAGGCGTCCAGAATGCTGCCTTTGACGAGATCGTGGAAATGACAGTAGCTGGTAAAACACAGAAACTGGGACGTATTATTGAAGTTTATGAAGATAAAGCAATTATTCAGGTATTTGGAGGAACCGACGGACTGGCTCTTAGAAATGTCCATACCAGACTGACCGGGCACCCCATGGAGCTTGCCGTTTCCGAAGACATGCTGGGAAGAACGTTTAACGGGATCGGAGAACCAATTGACGGACTGGGTGATATTAACTCAGATATCTATCTTGATATTAATGGAAAGCCACTAAACCCCGTAACCAGAGAATATCCCAGAGATTATATCCGTACCGGAATCTCAGCTATTGACGGCCTGATGACCTTAATACGCGGTCAGAAGCTCCCCATATTCTCCGGTAATGGTCTTCCTCATGATGAGCTGGCTGCACAGATTGTACAGCAGGCATCCTTAGGTGATAATTCCGAATCCAGCGAAAAATTTGCTGTTGTATTCGCAGCCATGGGCGTAAAATACGACGTTGCAGATTTCTTCAGGCGTACCTTTGAAGAAAGCGGCGTTTCCGACCATGTGGCAATGTTTATTAACCTGGCCAATGATCCGGTGGTAGAACGTCTTATTACGCCAAAAGTGGCTCTTACGCTGGCAGAATACCTGGCTTTTGAAAAGGGGATGCATATCCTGGTTATTTTAACGGATATGACAGCTTACGCGGAGGCGCTTCGTGAGGTTTCTTCCTCCAAGGGAGAAATCCCCTCCAGAAAAGGTTATCCCGGCTATCTGTACAGCGAGCTGGCATCCATCTATGAGAGAGCAGGCATCGTAAAAGGGCGGCATGGATCTGTAACCCAGATTCCCATTTTAACCATGCCAAATGATGACATCACCCATCCAATCCCTGATCTTACCGGTTATATCACAGAGGGACAGATCGTTTTGGACCGGAACTTATACGGGCAGTCTGTTTATCCACCCATTAATGTGCTCCCGTCCCTAAGCCGTCTGATGAAGGATGGAATCGGAGAAGGCTTTACCAGGGCAGACCACCAGGGCGTGGCGAACCAGCTGTTTTCCTGTTACGCCAAGGTAGGTGACGCAAGAGCTCTGGCATCTGTAATTGGTGAAGATGAGCTTTCCCCCATTGATAAAAAGTATCTGGTATTTGGCAAAGCGTTCGAAGACCGCTTTGTCGGACAGGGAAACCACTCCAACAGAAATATTCTTGAGACATTAACCATCGGCTGGGAACTTCTCGGTCTGCTCCCAAGAGCGGAGCTGGATCGTGTCGATACCAAGGTATTAGACCAGTATTATAAGGAAACCACCGCTGAAGCTTCAGGCGAATAGGAGGGGTCAGAATGAATCCGAATACATTTCCAACCAAGGGTAATTTAATCCTTGCGAAGAACTCCCTGACATTAGCCAGACAGGGTTATGAGCTGATGGATAAAAAGAGGAACATCCTGATCAAAGAACTGATGAGCTTAATAGATGAGGCCAAGGGAATTCAGTCGGAAATTGACGTGACGTTTACTGCTGCGTACAAAGCACTTCAGAAGGCAAATATTGAACTGGGGATTAATTACGTGCAGGATATTGCCATGGCAGTACCCATCGATGACAGGGTGCGTATTAAGACACGAAGTATTATGGGTACTGAGATTCCGTTAGTGGAGCATGAGGAAATGCCTCTTAATTTAACCTATGCTTATTACAGCACGAGGGAATCTCTTGACGAAGCACGTTATCATTTTGAAAAGGTAAAATTGCTTTCCGTAAAACTTTCCATGGTGGAAAACTCAGCTTATCGTCTGGCTAACAGTATTAAAAGGACACAGAAACGGGCCAACGCATTAAAGAACATTACGATCCCCCGCTACGAAACTCTTACCAGAAATATTACAAATTCTCTGGAGGAAAAGGACCGGGAGGAATTTACAAGACTGAAAGTTATTAAGCGCACCAAGAAAAGCATGTAAAACAAGAGAGCTGAGATGCCTGATTTAACGACATTTCAGCTCTTGTTTATATTAAATCTATCGTTCTGATAATTGCTTCCACTTGACGCCAAGATCTGGGGAAGAATAATTCTTCATTTTTTCAATCAGACCCTGGGGCTGTGTATCCACCAGTAAAAGCCCCTTGTTGGAAGGATTCATAAATCCTTCCGCAATCGCTGCATCTATCATATTTAACAGAGGATCAAAAAAATGGGCTACATTTAATAATCCTACCGGTTTTTTATGAATACCAAGCTGTGACCAGCTGAGAACTTCAAACAGCTCCTCATAAGTTCCAACTCCACCAGGCAACGCAATAAAAGCATCTGCCAGATCAGCCATTGTTTTTTTTCTTTCATGCATATCATTTACTTCTATCAGAAGCGTCAGATCCTGATTGATAATCTGACCCGGAAACAGTCCTTTCGGTATGACGCCTGTCGCCTTACCCCCATTTTCCAGCACTTCCTGTGCCACTTCTCCCATTAACCCCACGTTGGAACCTCCGTAAATTAATTCCATACCATTTTCACTGAGAATCTTCCCCAGCATTCTGGCGCAATCTTTATATTCTTCTCTGTTTCCCAGATTAGAACCTGAATAAACACAGACTTTTTTCATGCGGTACCTCCCACTTGTTTTATAATCATTAATCCGTTGACGATGTGATCTGAAACTATTATAATCAGCTCATAGCCATAAGTAAAATAGAGATTAAATATGGGAGGTATATTAAAAATTTATATGTTAATTCCATTTGAACTTTACCGTGTCTTTTATACCACAGCCAGACTTGGAAGCATTTCAAAGGCTTCCAAAGAGCTTTTCACCTCTCAGCCAGCTGTCAGTTATTCCATAAAACAACTGGAGGAAAAACTGGGCGGCCAGTTATTTTTCAGAAACGCAAAAGGGGTGTCCCTGACTGCTGAGGGAGAGATATTGTACCAATATATTGAAAAGGGATGCGCTCTGATTCTCTCCGGCGAACGCAAATTTGGAGAATTGAAAGATATGACTTTGGGACAGCTGCGAATTGCTGTCTGCTCTGCCGTCTGTAAAAACGACCTGCTAAAGCCCATTACCCGTTATCATCAGCTGTATCCTGATATCCGCATCCACGTCAGAGATGAGTCCAGTCATGAAATCTCCAGGCTTCTTGATACAGGAGAAATTGATATTGGGATTATTAATTTCCATGAAAATACCAATAAACAGCTGCATATAGTCAAGCAAATAAATAAAGAGATGTGCTTTGTTGCAGGTGAGAAATATGAGGCTCTAAGCACGAATCCCATCTCACTTCGTGCACTGACAGAAGCTCACCCCTTAATTGCACTTCACAAAGGCGGCAGTACAAGGAAAGTTCTGGATCAATTTCTGCTCTCACATGGAATTAATAAAAATCCCCAGATCGAGTTAAGTACATTGGAGCTGATTGTTGAGTTCACCATTAACGGTTTGGGATTTGCCTGCGTAACAAAAGATTATGTGGCAAACGAACTGGCCTGTAAAAAGCTTTTTCTTATTTCCCTTATAGAGCCTCTTCCAGATATAAATCTGGCGGTTGTATTAAAAAAAGGCATGCCGGTCTCCACTGCATCAGAAAAATTCTTAGAACTGATTAAGCAATAAGCTGCCGATCTTTAATATCCCAGACTCTGATTTATAATAATCACTTTTATCCGGTCCTTTATAAACTGACCTGTTATGAGGACAAAGTCATTGCAGAATCTTTCTTTATGATTGCAGTCAATGCACCTGCCCAAAGCCGCGCAAGGAGTTGATTTACCCAGCCGCTTTGCATCCAGTGGTGCTGCAATCTGCCTGGTTCTTTTTATGGCTTCGTCCAGATTATCAGTGATTTTATTAACTCCTGCTACAACAATTACCTGACCAGGTCCATATAACATGGGAGCCACTCTGCTTCCATTTCCATCTATATTAAACAGCTCGCCTTTTTTTGTAATTGCATTCACTCCGGTAACAAATGTATCTGCCCGAAAATTCTGCAAATACAATTCCCTTTTATCTTTGCCAGTCAGAGAAGGCTGAAACTTATCCAGAAAATGAATATTACGAATTCTCAAATGATCGAAAACCCCAAGCTGATCCAGTGTTACGGAATCCCCGCAGCCTACGGTTTCTCCATCTTTGATCAACTCATCCAAAAGAGAAATCAACAGCCCCTGCTGATCCACATAATATCCTGCTATTTTATTTTTATTAAGATTCTCAATAACCTCTCCCACGTGCTCAGGAACATTCTTGTTATCAAAAAGCATCAATAAACTCCTTTCATTCTTACAGAATGTCATTCAGATTTTTAATTATTGTAAATCCCATAGGTCAAAAAAGCAATAAAAACTGCCGGAATTCTGGTAGCACACCAGATGCCCGGCAGTTTTTACTATGCTGTTTTGTTATTTATTTACTGAATCAAATTCCTTATAAATTTCAAGGTCAGGTTCGGGTGTTAAAAGCGATACGATAATGATTGCCCCGCATGCCACAGTAAAAGCCGGAAGAAGTTCATAGATGTTAAAAACTCCGCCCAATGGCCTCACCAAATACTTCCAAATAAACACCATTGCGCCACCAGATATCATTCCTGCAACAGCACCGTAAAAATTGCTTCTTTTCCAGAACAGTGCAAATAGCATTACAGGGCCAAAGGAGGCTCCAAAACCAGCCCAGGCAAAGGAAACGATGGCGAACACGGAACTATTGGGATCCCAAGCAAGGAACACCGCGATCAGCGCGACTCCGACTACAGTCAGCCTGGCCGCCAGCATGGAAGTTTTATGACTTACTTTAAGTTTAAAAAAATCCTGCATAAGATTCTGGGATACTCCTGATGCAGCTGTTAATAACTGGGAATCAGCTGTAGACATGGTACATGCAAGTATACCTGCAAGCACCACACCTGCCAGTACGGAATAAAGAAAACCATGACTTCCCAAAAGTCCTGCCAGCCGGATAATCACTGTTTCCGCTTCCGATCCGGAGGTAAATGCCGGAATATGGCCTGCCACAGAAACGCTGTAACCAATGATTCCGATAAGAATGGCTACAAACATGGAGATTACTACCCATGTGGATGCAATCCGCCTGGATGTTGTAAGTTTCTTCTCATCATTAATTGCCATAAAACGTAGAAGAATGTGAGGCATACCAAAATATCCCAATCCCCACGCCAATGTTGATACTATATTTAATATACCGTAAGGGGATGATGTCTGACCGGCCATATTATGGGTTCTGCTCATGCTTAGATAGCCTTCCAAAGCGCCTGCATTCTCTGTCACTCTGTCCCAGCCACCAGCTACTGAGATTCCATAGAATACGATAATAATAAGTGAAATGCTCATAACAATACTCTGAACAAGGTCGGTCGTGGAAACCGCCATGAACCCACCCATTACCGTGTATCCCACCACTACAATTGCACCAATAATCATAACAGTATGATAATCTATCTGATATAAACTATGAAACAGGGTACCTATTGCCTTAAAACCGGAAGCAGTGTAAGGAATAAAGAAAACAAGAATAATTACTGCAGAAATACACATTAAAATATTTTTCTCATCCCGATAGCGTCGGGAGAAAAAATCCGGAATGGTAATGGTATTGCAAACGACAGAATACCGGCGAAGTCGTCTTGCAACCAGAAGCCAGTTTAAGTATGTGCCCGCTGCCAGACCGATTGCTGTCCAGCCCGCGTCAGCGACACCAGTCATATAAGCTACACCCGGAAGTCCCATCAGCAGCCAGCTGCTCATGTCCGATGCCTCAGCACTCATGGCAGTTACTAACGGCCCCAGCTTTCTTCCTCCCAGATAGAATTCGTCAGCAGAGTCTCCCCCACCCTTCTTGCTGTAATAAAACCCGATATAGACCATTGCCACCAGATAAACCAGAATGGCAGATAATATGCCTATTTGACCTATACTCATAACGTTCCTCCTTGTTACTCATTATTTCTGCTGTCAGCCTTATAACCACAGCAATAATGGGTGTATTATAGCATCAACAAAAATAGAACGCAACGCAGAACGAAGTATAGACCAAATACCATACTTTTTTAATAAAAATATAATTTGATCTATATTTTATAAGGATTCTAAACTGTACTCCAGTTAATTATAATTCTAATACAAGTATGTGTAATTTATTTTTCCGGCAGAAATCCGCTTAGAAAGGATGGCAGTACCGATGCACTGTATTGTCTCAGAGAATACTCTCCTCCGCACAGACACCAGTCATATAAAAACGCCCGTTCACAGAGAGCATAAAGCTTCACCATTTCCGTGACGCTCATTTTGGTTCCAATCTGTCCGTCTTCCTGTCCCTGGGCAATAATCTTTCTTAACAGCTTATAATAGGTGCGGTTATGATCCAGTAAATGCTTCTCCCCATTTGTTATAAGCTGGGTGGACAATAATCTTGCCAGAAGATCAATGGAAATACTATTCTCTATCATTGTAAATAATTCACTGTTTAACCGCAGTAACTTTTCTACAGCCGAAAGTTCAGGATCAAGCTGAGTTTTCAGTTCCTCATATTTATCATCAAATAAAACACTAAGCGTACTAAGAAGTGCATCCTTCCCATCAAAATAATGATAGAACGACCCTTTTGACGTCTTTGAAAGTTCTATGATTTCCTCCACAGTCGTATCTTCATATCCCTGTTCATAAAACAGTTTCCAGGCTGCGCTTACGATTTTCCCCCTGGTATTGCGCACACTTTTCTTCGCCACGTAATAATTCCTCCTTAATTTTCATCCTGAGATGAAATTACATAATTCAGTATATCACAGGAGAGGAAAAAACGTCCATGAATTAAATTCAGATGCCGGATCTGTACTTGTAGTGACATGGCGAAATCACTGTGTTACAATAATAAAAAACTGGTAAACTGCACCTTAGAAAGGAACGGTGAACAATGAACAGCCTGACAAAAAACATTCAATCGGAAGAGACTCTTATCAGCCTTATTCATCACGCATTTCCACATGCAATCTGTACAGGTATTGAAGAACTGACAGAAGGTTATTTTAATGTGGCATATAAAATATCCCTGGAACATGCTCCCTCCTGCATATTAAAGATTGCACCTCCTAAGGATGCTCTTGTTATGTCATACGAGAAGAATATTATGATGAGCGAAGTCCTTGCTATGCGAACAGTAAAAGAACTATCTGATGTACCAGTTGCAAAAGTCTTATTTTATGATGACAGCTTAAGCCTGATTCATGCTCCATATTTTTTCATGGAGATACTGGAGGGCGACAGCTTTCACTCTATTCTTTCCAGTCTATCCCCTGTTGTACAGTCAGCTATACGAACGGAAGCGGGCAGTTTGAACAGAAAAATCAACTCGATTCAGGGAAACAAATTCGGCTATCTGGGACAGCCTTCTTTGCAGGGAAATGACTGGTATCATGTGTTTTCCACTATGACAGAGCTCGCTTTTTCAGATGGAGAACGTTTGTCTATTGACTTAAAGATATCCAGAAATCAGTTGTTTGAGGATTTAGAAACATGCAAAGAACTGTTTGATGAGGTTAAAACCCCCGTACTTGTCCACTGGGATCTGTGGGATGGGAATATCTTTGTGAAAGACAACCGGATTACCGGTTTGATAGACTGGGAGAGAAGCCTTTGGGCAGATCCCCTGATGGAAGTTGGATTTCGAACCTATAGTTCGAACACGGATTTTTTCAACGGGTACGGCATTGGCCACCTTACAGAAAAGGAATACTTACGAGCAATATGGTATGACGTTTACACCATGCTCCTTGTTATCCAGGAATGCGATTATCGCCAATACGACTCCCGGGATATGTATGAATGGGCTGCCGGCCATCTGACCGATAAATTTGCAGAACTTCACCAAATCATACATACCAGTTATTAAGTCAGCGTTTTATCTTCCACCTTACAGCCGTTACCGATGCCATCAGGGATACAATTGGAATTGTCATCACAACTCCCAAACTTCCTGAAATCCCCTGCATGATTTCAATTACCATGTTGTTGGAATTAATAATCTGCAGATAAGGCAGTTCATAGGCATAGTTTAACAACAGTGTACTGACTCCGCTTCCCACAAATGCCAGGATTAAGGTATTCACCATGGTTCCCATGGCATCTCTGCCTACATTCATGCCAGAACGAAACAGCTCTTTTGTGGTCAGTTCAGGACTATTGGTATGTATCTCAAATACAGTGGATGATATGGACATTCCCACGTCCATAACTGCGCCCAGAGCAGAAATCAGTAAACCGGAAAACAGAAGTTCCCCCACACGGATCCCTCGTATGTTTTCCAGTACTGTCAATGACTCAATATCAGATACATTGTAACCTGAGATATGAGATACTGCACCAAATAGATAGGCTGACACACCCGCAATGATAACTCCGCTCACAGTTCCCGCCACAGCACACAACGTTTTTCCAGACCAGCCTCCCAGTAAATACATTGTGACAAAGGTAGTGATTGATGCAACCAGGACTGCTGCAAAAAATGGAGAATATCCTTTATAAATCATTGGTATGTAAAGCCACACGATACAGACGAAGGTAAATATCAGTCCTACACAGGAATAAAAGCCTTTCCATCCTCCGATTACGCAGACAACCGCCAGAAATAACAGAACAAATCCAAGAACAGCCCACTCGCGATCTACGCTGTATACTGTATGGATAGCAATATCACCGGACACGCTTTGAATCACAATTACATTCATTCCCGGTTCACAGGCTGCTCCAAACAGATAACCATTATTGCTGGTTGCCTCAACCATTGTACCTTTCAGAGATCCGGAGCGAATTTCAACCAGAACATTCTGCTGACCGGCCCTGCTGCCGTCTTCCTGTAAATTGTCCGAAAGAACCTCTGTAACCCGGCCACGTTCAAACGTTCTTCCTTGTGTTGATATAAGGCTGGCTATATCTACCTGATTAAAACGGATTAAAAACAGAGTAAATGCTGCCATAACAGCTGCAAATACGATCCACTGAGGCCACCTCTTTTCCTGTGTTATCCATGTGGTTTTTCCCTGCTGCTCAAATTCCATATATGGCGGCTCCTTTCTCACCTCTTACTTTTTCCGGCTATACCCCGGGACATTCAGCCTCAGCCATATGCCCCGGAGTTCTTAAAAAAACATTTACCGTCTTGATGCGTTGGTCTTTTTTAACTCATAGGTATCATCAATTTTCTGAACCTTACCGCCCGCAATCTCATAGGTATCAATTGCAAAGGTATTGTTGTTTATACGGATTACGGAATAAGTAGGATTCCAGTTCTGGCTTCTAGCTGCTATATAATCCTGTTTGCTTGGAATCAATTCATAGAATTTGCTTCCCGTTGCGGAATTGGCTTCCATATAGAGTGTTCCGTCCCCATTTGTTACACCCCCGGCCATTGTATTCGCAATGGTGTAACAATTGTTCTGAGCCTGGTACGCTGGGTCTGTATAAGGAAATACATTACCTGCCTCATCCTTTACATTATCCCAGTCAAAAAAATTATAATTGGAATGAGTCTTAGAATCAGACTTTAATAAATAGCTTCTGGAATAGGTATGGTCATGCCCCTGAAGTACCACATCCACATCATATTTATCCATTAAAGGAGTAAGCTGGGTTCTTAAGACGATTCCATCAGAGTCAGAGTGATCAAGACCACTTCCGTAAATATCCTGATGAATCATTACAATTCTCCAGGTTGTTTTAGGATACGCTTCCACTGCCTGGCGAATGGCCTGTTCATGTTCCGCGCAATTATAATTATTCGTATTAAGCACAACATACAAAGCAGGCCCATACTTATAAAAATAATCTCCTCCTGCCGTTGTTTTTCCCAGCTGAGTATCATTAGGATTATTAAAGTGCAGACTATAGCTTTCATTGGTGGAGTCGTGGTTTCCAATGGTTGTAGAAACAGGAAGGGATTTCATCCAGTCCGCATTTAAAAATCCTGCATACTCCGTTTCATTTCCCAGATCTCTCCCCTCAACGTTTTTATTAATCTGGTCTCCTGCAGAAAGTATAAAGCTGATATCCGGATTTGCATTCACGGCGGTATTTAATGTCTTATTCCAGCTAAAAGCATCATTGCGTGCTGCTGTATTAATCTCTGACTTGTTTTCCAGTTTATCTCCTCTGGAAGTGGTCTGCCCCTTTGAAGCACCGATCTGAGGATCTCCAACATAGAGCATGGAATAACTGTTAAAATTATGAGTCTTAAAAGAAGCCGTTTTGGAAGGCTGACCGTTTTTAAAATACCGATAATAATATGTGGTATTTTCAGATAGAGACTCCACGGTTACCCGGTTGCTCTGATATCCCTCTACCGCCTGTACCGCATTCCCGTCGTATGTAACGGATTGACTTAAATCACTGTTTTTTGATAATTCAATCCTGGGAGTTGCTGCACCATCCGTTTTTGAATACCAGGCAAAATTTAATTTTGACTCATCTGCTCCAGGTGTAAGCGCTATTTTTTCGTAATCACGGCTCACCTCCCCTTCCCACTTCTGAGTCCACGCATCCCATGCCTGAT
The DNA here is from genome assembly GCF_031982545.1 of Lacrimispora sp. Classification (GTDB taxonomy): domain Bacteria; phylum Bacillota; class Clostridia; order Lachnospirales; family Lachnospiraceae; genus Lacrimispora. The sequence goes on along the minus strand of NZ_DALYXB010000006.1, from coordinate 81,510 downwards.
CAGTCGTAGAATCAGAGAAGTGTTCCGTTGCCGCATATACGTATCCCCCCGCCAATGCTGCTGTTATGGCAGCTAAAATAAAAGCAGCCGCATAATTCTTTCTGCTCTTCATACTTAATTCCTCCTTATGCTTGACGTTATTATATTCCGTCTGGATGTTTTTCCAATGAAGGCGCGTCTCATTTTCTAAAGCATAAATCGGCAGGTTATAATATTCAAGATACTTTGCCAAAGCTTTACAAACTATATCTGAAATTTACATGTAAACGCCAAAATGCCCGCAAAAAAACAGGCTTTTCAGCCTGCTTTTCTAAGGATAATTATCTTAAATCAAGGGGATTATACTCTTCTTCCCTCATCACACTTACATAAGCCGGACGTATAATCTTATCCATGTTAATCAGCTCCTCAATCCGGTGAGCACTCCAGCCTACGATTCTGGCTATTGCAAAAATGGGAGTAAACAACTCATTGGGAATGTCTAACATAGAATAAACAAATCCGCTGTAAAAATCAACATTAGCACTGACGCCTTTGTAGATCCGGCGCTCTTCCCCGATTACCTTGGGAGCCAGCCTCTCTATGGACGAATAAAGGTTAAAATCTTCCAAACGTCCCTTTTCTTCCGAGAGCTGCTTTACAAAACCTTTGAATATTTCCGCACGGGGATCTGATTTGGAATAGACGGCATGTCCCATTCCGTAGATTAATCCCTTCCGGTCATATGCTTCCTTGTGAAGCAGCTTTCTTAAGTACTCCTCTATTTCTTCTTCATCTTTCCAGTCGTGTACCTCTTTCCTTAAGTCCTCCATCATCTCAACTACCTTGATGTTCGCACCGCCGTGCTTCGGTCCTTTTAATGATGCAAGAGCTGCAGCTACTACGCTGTAAGTATCCGTGCCGGAAGAGGTCACCACATGGGTTGTAAATGTGGAGTTATTACCGCCGCCGTGTTCCATGTGAAGAATAAGGGCCAGGTCAAGTACATGAGCTTCCACTTTTGAATACTTCATATCAGGTCTTAGAAGTCTTAAAATGTTTTCAGCTGTGGACAGTTTTTCATCGGGTCTGTGAATATACATGCTCCCGCCCCGCTCATAGTGATTAAAGGCATGGTACCCATAGACAGCCAGCATTGGCATGACGCTGATTAACATCAGACTCTGGCGAAGGACATTTGGCACCGAAATATCCCCAGCTTTTTCGTCATAGGCTGACAAGGTGAGAATACTCCTGGCAAGGGTTGACATCATGTCATGGCTTGGTGCTTTCATAACCACATCCCTGACAAAATTGGTAGGGAGAGTTCTACTGAAGCCTAATGTCTGTGAGAAACTATCCAGCTGTTCTTTATTGGGTAAATCTCCGAACAAAAGGAGATAGGCGATTTCTTCGAATCCGTATCTACCCTCTTTCACCACTCCGTTTACCAGGTCATAAATATTATATCCCCGGTAATAAAGTTCTCCTTCGCAAGGTACCTTCTCTCCGTCTACGGTTTTACTCGACAAGATCTTTGACACTTTGGTCAGACCGGCAACCACTCCGTTCCCGTTCCTATCTCTAAGCCCCCTCTTTACATCGTATTTGTCGTAGGATTCTAAGTCAATCCGTTCATCATTCAAACAGATTTCCGACCATTCCTGAACATTTTTTTCAAATTCTTTCTGATCAATCATGCAAACACCTCTTTCTGAAAACAGATCATCAAGTTCCACCGTCTTACCAAATGCCTACCCGCTCCTTTCCCTTTGTAAATATATTCCAACTGTTCACTTTTGAACTTTTTCATATAATATATAATTTCAATAAAAAAATCAAGATATATTTTGTGAACAGCTGTATTTCTCACAGTTTTTGTATATTGACAAACACTCTCACAGCTTTTATACTTGCCTTAATTTCCCTACTTGAAATAATCGGAGGATATCCATGAAAATAGAATTATCTTTGCTTTTTTTCGTAGAAGCAGTTGGTACCATTGCGTTTGCCTCTTCGGGGGCCATGGTAGCCATTAAAAAACAGCTTGATTTGCTGGGAGTCATTGTTCTGGGCGTTACAACAGCAGTAGGCGGCGGTATGCTGCGCGATATTATTATTGGAAATGTCCCTCCTGCGCTGTTTAAGGACCCGATTTACGTATTACTTGCCTTTATTACGGTTATGCTTCTATTTATTACAGTAAGGATGAATCAGAAATTTATTTCCGGCCGCCACATGGAAACCTTTGAAAAGGTCATGAATATCTTTGATGCAATCGGTCTTGGCGCATTTACAGTAGTTGGCATCGATACTGCTGTTTTGGCGGGTTATGGTGATTATCATTTTCTCATAGTTTTTCTAGGCGTTATCACTGGTGTGGGCGGAGGCATCCTGCGTGATATCATGGCAGGCCAGACCCCTTATGTTCTTAAAAAGCACATCTATGCCTGCGCTTCCATTGCAGGTGCCATTCTGTATGCCGGTTTGATGAATCACATTAATGAAGACATTGCCATGCTGGCAGGTGCTGCAGCTGTCATTGTAATTCGTCTTCTGGCTACCCGTTTTTGCTGGAATCTGCCCACAGCCGTTAAAAAATAATAGAATCAGGAGGTTACACATGAACCGTTTTCTGCAATATACGTTTGGTATCATTTTTTCCATCTGCCTTATGGTTGTACTGTTATTCACAGCAGTCGAGGCCGCCGTTTACTGGACTCCCGGGTATTTCGAAAAGGAATATAAAAAATATAATGTAACAGAATCAGTATCCATGAAAATGGATGATCTGATGGATGTCACAAACCAGATGATGGCATATTTAAAGGGTAACCGGACAGAACTTCAGGTAAATACCACAATGGGGGGAGTCCGCAGAGATTTTTTCAGTGCCAGAGAAATTGCTCATATGGAAGATGTTCAGGGACTGTTTTTAGGAGCTATGTCGATCCGTAGGGGCTGCCTTATGGTAATGGTACTATGCCTCATTATCCTTATGTTATTGAAAATAAGCTGGAACAATACATTTCCCCGGTCAGTTCTAATAGGAAGCGGATTATTTTTCCTTGGATCCGCTGTAATCGCAGGAATTATTTCTTCGGATTTTACAAAGTATTTTATCATGTTTCACCATATGTTTTTTACAAATGATTTTTGGATGCTTGATCCTTCTACTGACATGCTGATCAATATCGTTCCGGAAGGTTTTTTCAGGGACACTGTTTTTTATATTGGTTTTCTCTACTTTTTCTCGGTCGTGATACTATTAGCTTTATGTGTGTTTCTTATGCGTAAAAAGGGGAAAAATAGCAAATAAACTTTACTTGTTACTCAAAATCACCTATACTGTAAATTGATAAATTATCTGAAACTGAAACATAACTATGGAGAGATTATTGAGCATGACCCAATTGACTAAAAAAGTATTAAGTTTCTTTCTGTGTCTGTTTTTGTTCGCCTCTTCCTTTACAATAACCGGGAAGGCTGCTGTTGACTGGCCTGACAATATATCGGTACAGGCAGATGGAGCGATCCTGATGGATGGGGATACCGGAACAATTCTCTGGGGACAGAATATACACAACCAGTATTTTCCTGCAAGTATTACAAAGGTAATGACTGCATTACTGGTGATTGAGAACTGCAAACTGGATGACACTGTAACCTTTTCCCATGATGCTGTTTTTAATGTGGAATCCGGAAGCAGCAATGCCGGAATTAACGAAGGGGACCAGCTGTCTGTAAAAGACTGCCTTTATGCTCTTTTACTAAAATCTGCCAATGAATCTGCCAATGCGCTGGCAGAACATGTTGCAGGAAGCAGAGAAGCGTTTGCTGATATGATGAATGCAAGGGCAAAGGAACTTGGCTGCAAAAACACTCATTTTGCCAACCCCAGCGGTTTAAACAACCCGGAACATTATACATCCCCCTATGACATGGCACTCATTGCCAGAGCAGCCTTTAACAATCCCATCTTTGAAGAGATCGATTCCACCACCTATTATAAACTTCCACCTAATTCCATTAACAAAGAGGGACTGGCCATCTATCCGGGACATAAAATGATGAGAAAAGGTTCTCCATATTACTATCCTGAGATTGTGGGCGGAAAAACTGGTTATACCACACTTGCCGGCAATACATTGATTACGTGCGCCGAAAAAAACGAAATGAAGCTCATCACCGTTATATTAAAGGGTTCTACACCCCAATACTGGGCAGATACCAAAAATCTTCTGGAATTTGGTTTTAATAATTTTACGTCTTTAAAAGCGGCTGAATACGAAAAAACCTATAGTTCCATTACCAACGATTTAAACTTCAGCGGACTTTCCATTACAAAACCGGAAGCGCTGGTACTGGATCCTGACAGCCGCATTATATTGCCAAAGACTGCCGACTTTTATGATGCGCAGCCAGAGTTAAGTTATGACATATCAAACGATGATCCGGAAAATGCGATAGCCAAAATTAATTATCGTTACCAGGACAGAGTAGTTGGTTCTACCTTTCTGGAAATCAACGATTCCCTGGTCGCATCCGCAGTTAAATCAAAGCTTGAAGATGCACCTTCTACCAAAGCTTCTGAAACGTCCGAAGAGGCTGTAGACGCTTTAGCAGGAAGGGACGCAGCAAAGCTGAAAGCAGACCGGGCAGCACAGGATTATAGGGAAAAGGCATTAAGACCTTTTGAGATCCCAATGTCAGCCTGGCTTATCCTTGGATGCGTGGGAGCTGCCATTATAATCGGTAGCCTTATATTTTTTATGATTTACAGGAAGCACCAGGAAGAACAAAACTCCCTGATCCGGAGGGAGCAAAGACTGAAACGTCTGAAGGAATCAGGCGTCTCGGCAGATGAATTTGATTCACTTCTTCAACAGCGCCGTGGTATCTATACCTCCAGAAAAAAAGGCTGGAGAAAAGGAAAATTTAAATTCCGGTAATGGGAGGGATTATGAAAAAGTCCATGTCAAAAAAAGAACTGGTGTGGAACATTCTGGTTACCATCTTAGCTCTGACCGGTGCAACCATTGTTGCTTATCTGCTGGTCTTTGTCGGCGGACACACCGCAAATGTAAGTATTGTATATATGATGGCAGTTGTTCTGATCTCCCGTTTTTCAAATGGATATATACCGGGTGTCATAGCATCTTTCATCAGTGTAATCTGCGTAAATCTGGTATTTACATACCCTTTTATGCACTTAAATTTCACCATGGATGGATATCCCATTACCTTTATTGCTTTGATGGTCATATCCAGTATTACAAGTGCCACCACAACACATTTAAAATATCAGAATAAAATTATCCATGAACGGGAAAAGCTTTTAATGGAAGCAGAGAAAGAGACAATGCGTGCGAATCTGCTGAGAGCCATTTCACATGATCTCAGAACACCTTTAACCGGAATTATCGGTGCAAGCAACTCCTTTCTTGATGATCACGATTCCATGTCCGAAGAAGAAAAAGCAAATCTGGTAAACGGAATCCGTGAAGATGCCAACTGGCTTCTTAACATGGTAGAAAATTTACTGACAGTCACCAGAATCCGGGGGACCAAAACACAGATAGCAAAATCCCTGGAACCCTTGGAGGAGGTAGCGTCCGAAGCAGTCATGCGTTTTCATAAACGTTTTCCTGCTACCGAGGTAAAGGTAACTGTACCAGATGAACTGGTCATGGTTCCCATGGATGCTACACTGATTGAACAGGTGATTATCAATCTTCTGGAAAATGCAGTGTACCATTCAAATTCCAAAGATCCTGTCAGTTTAACCATCTCGGTTGAGGATGGGAACGCCCGCTTTGACATCCGTGATCACGGAGTTGGAATCGCACCAGAAAGACTTTCTACCATATTTGACGGATATACCCCTTCCCCAAACAGCAGTGGAGATTCTCATAAGGGTATGGGAATTGGTTTGTCGATCTGTAAGACAATCATAACCGCACATAACGGATCCATAACAGCGGGCAATGAATCACTTGGGGCAATCTTTACTTTTACATTACCATTGGGAGAGAATACTTGTGAATAAATTTACAATAGCAATTATTGAAGACGAAAAGAATATTTCGGGTTTTATTGAAAGCACCCTGCAAAGACATGATTATAAGGTCATCAGTGCAGTGAATGGAAAAGACGGGCTGGCTATGATCAGTTCCAACTGTCCTGACGTTATCCTTTTGGATCTGGGTCTGCCTGATATAGACGGATTGGATATCATCAAGAATGTAAGAAGCTGGTCAGCCATTCCTATCATTGTCATTTCTGCCAGAACCCAGGAACAGGAAAAGGTTACAGCGCTTGATTATGGCGCTGACGATTATATTACCAAGCCCTTTGGCACCAGCGAACTTCTGGCCAGAATCCGCACAGCGCTGCGGCACGGCAAGTCCACAGTAAGCACAGTTGATGGTTCTGTGGTACAGACTCCGTATCAATGCAAGGGGCTTGTAATTGACTTTGCCAAACGCCTGGTTACATTAAATGGGCATGTGATCCATTTAACTCAGATTGAATACAAGCTGGTATCACTTCTGGCAGAAAACTCTGGCAAGGTACTTACCTATGACTACATGATCAACCATATCTGGGGACCCTATGCAGACAGCAATAACCAGATTCTCAGAGTGAATATGGCACATATCCGGAGAAAAATCGAAATAAATCCCGGAGAACCAAATTATATTTTTACGGAAATAGGTGTTGGTTACCGAATGCGGGAAAGCGAATATTAAGAAGGGGGAATTGCCCCCTTCTTTTTGTTCAGCTTGCGGACCTTGGTTTTTTCCACCCGTTTTTTCTTTGCCTCGTCCTTTTTTTCATAGATTCCGCCAATTTCATCCTCACCAATCAGCTTCATGGTCTTTACCACATAAACCATTCCCTCATCATTTCGCCTCAGTCTGATTTTACCCTTTACATTACCATGAACAGGGCAGCACCCCAGAGCCGTATATACTTTCTGGTTTGCAGAAAACCACCGGATTTTCTTCTTCAGCATCCGGTTGCATTTACAGCAGATCAGATCAGTTACCGTCTTATCCTCAATGGCAGCCTGCTTTGATTCAAAGGGTCTTGAAATGTACTTGGAATATTTGGGGAAAACCAGATAGATCTCTTCCTCCTTATTAGCAGGAAGGCAGTAATAATCCGTGGACCAGTATGCCTCCACCTTTTTAAAGTCCATTTTACTCATAATCCGCCCCGTATAATGAGCATCATCAAGAGCTCTGTGAAACGGACGTTCTTCCATGACTCCCGATTCAAAAACTGCAACATCAAGAGACACCCGGTCTTTCCCATCCCCCTCCAGGAGACTGTAAAGTTTTTGGATGTCGTAGTAAAGAAGGGGTTTTTTAAAGGGATCAGGCAAACCATAGTAAGCGATGTTTCGCTGGAGCTCCGTTAGATCCATGGATCCCCATGTACAAAATACGGGATCGTCTCCACACCAGAGAAAAAACTCTTTCACAGCCTCCTCAAAGCAGATTCCCTCTTCCATCAGCGTCTGTTGATCCATATGGGTCACTTCCAGGATCTTTTCATGAAGCTCAGTATAGACTCTGGGCTTAATCAGTCTCCTGTATTCTCCCGTTTCTTCCATGGTCTCATTCAGCCTTACTGCTCCGATTTCAATAATCTCAAAGGGAAAATGGTCGACTGCTTCCTCCTTCCCTCCAGCGTTCTGGTTCCATTCCAGATCCAGTACAATGTAGTTTTTCATATTTTCAAATCCTTTATTTTATGAGTCTGTTCAGTTTCTCACGCATCTTCTGTCTGCGCCGGTTAGTTTCTTCTCCATCAAACTGGAACGCTCCGTTTATTTTAAACAAAACGTCTCCTTCTCTGGATCCTTTTGGGAGTTCCTTTAAAGGCAGCTTCACCATGGTTCCGCTTTCCTCTTCGCAGATTGCAATCTCCTGTTCGATCCGGTCTATGATATATTGCATGGTATTTCCCCCTTCATGCCGGTTCTTTATGGATTACAGCTTTTGCACGGCTCTAACCCTTGGTTAATCAGTTCTTCTCTGGTTCCATTATATCGCTTCCGGTTCTCCTTTTTTATGGATTCTGCAAGCTTGCAATCCGGAAGGTGAAATTTGCCCGTATTGGTATTTATAATATAATCCTTGTGGGTATCAGTCTCATTTTCCCTGGTTTCCCCGTCAAGACTCTCCTGCTGCTCATCCTGCCCGGGAATCCGAAGCCCGGTTCCGTCACTTTCAATTACGACTGTTCCAATCTGATCCGTCCGCAGAACTTTAATTCCCTGTTTCTTAAATAAATCCATTGTTTCTTTGTGAGGGTGTCCGTAATCATTATTCTTCCCGCATGAGATAACCGCATACCGCGGACTAACCGCTTTTATAAATTCCGGGGTTGACGAGGTACTGCTGCCATGATGGGATACTTTTAAAACATCTGCTTTTAGAGGAAATCCACTTAGCAGCATATCCTGTTCCGCTTCCTTTTCCGCATCCCCGCATAAAACAAAACTGGTTTTTCCGTATACCAGCCTCATGCCTATGGACCAGTTATTTAAATTATCCCCATAATCCCGGTTGGGCGAAATAATCTGAAAAGATGCATCACCCAGACGGTAGCTTTCACCTGCTTTTGGGATGGTAACCTTAATATTTTTATCTGCAATGGCATCAAGCATCCGCTCATAGATTTTTGTAGTATGCTCTTTTTCCGGAAGCATAACAGTCGTTACATCAAATTCCCGGATCACTCCCTCCAGACCGCCGATATGATCCGAGTGGGGATGTGTGCCGATCACATAATCAAGTTTTTTTACTCCCTGTGCCTTTAAATAATTAATGACTGTGTCCGTCTGATCTTTTTCTCCTGCATCAACAAGCATAAAGTGACCATTTGCTTCAATCAGGGTGCTGTCACCCTGACCTACATCAATAAAATGTGCAGCCAGTCCAAAGCCCGCTTTTTGACCATCAGTCTCATTTAGCACAGCAGTATTTAAATCATCTGATCCGGTTGCTTTATATACGCAGCCAGTCAGAAAAATCATACAAAGAACAGCTGCCAGTGCCAGAATCCTTTTTCCTTTGTTTCCAGCCATATTTGTTGTCATCTCCATCTGCTCCTTCGTGTTATTATATGATAGAATTCCTCATTCTACAAGTATTTTCCACGTCCTGCCACACGGCAATCCGTTTCCTTTGCATTAAAAACGGACTGCAATATGCAGCCCGTACAAATATGATCCATCTTTAAGGTAGCCGAGCTCCGTCAGAACCGACTTTGGCGCCGTCAGGAGTCGTACTGTCAGTAAGCATCTGCCCCGTCTGTGTGTCACAGTAATACTGTTTTCCATTCCAGTCAACCCAGCCCGTTGCCATATATCCCTGTTCATTAAAGAAATACCATTTTCCGCTGATATTCTGCCAGCTGTTTTTTGAGTAGCTGCCATCTCCATTTTCATACCACCGGCCTGTCTGATCCTGCTTCCAGCTGCCTGCATAGTTTATAAAATTGGACTTGGCCTGTTCCCCACTAACATAGTTTGAGGAAGATTCTACCCAAGCGCCTTTTTTCTCCGGATTCTTGGCATTTACGGTGCGAACCTGGAATGTGTAGTTTCCTTCTTTTGTCAGGAATCCTCCCAGCTCCATACTTGTCTGATCCGTTGTTTTTGCAGTTCCTACACCTTTTCCATCACGATAAAGCTTGACTTCATAGCTTCCTGCTCCCACGCTCTTTGACCAGTTTGCCACATGACCATCGGTCCAGTTTAAGGAGCTGACTGGCTGGGTAAATTCGCCTGCGGGAGGTAAATCTATGGTAACAATCACAGTCTGGTTATAATCTTCTTTTTTTTGCTTTACATAAGTCCCGCCCTCAATGGTATAACTTCCATCCTTAGTGTCAAAATAATAATCATCCTGACAATGCAAGGTCACTTCCAGTCTTGGTACATCATTTTCATACCATTGAAATCCGTCATTGACAAATTCACACTGATCAACTTCAATTTTATCGCCTTTTACCGTAACTTCAGCCTGCTGTTCAGAAATGTTTCCTCCCAACACAATATCCGCCGTTACCGTCATTTTTACTGTAGTGATCTTCTTCCTGGAAGCAGCTGATGCAGTGGTACAGTTTGCCCCTGTGACCAATGCCGCCGTTAGCATCAGTGCCATAATCTTCCTCATATTCATGCAGCGTCCCTCACCTTTCTATCTCTTATAATACAGTACAAAATTATGTATACGTGTACCCATTATACCTCATATAAGAGAATTTGTGAATGGTGATGAGCATTAATTCCCGTCAGATTTATTTCAGAGTATATCCAAAAAGCATAGAAAAACAGGACAACAGAAGAAAAGACCCCTTTCGTTTCTTCTAATTGCCCTGTTATATACGCTATCATAGTTACTTTGCAAACTCTGCCAATGCCTGATTAAAGTCATCCTTCTGATCATAGAACGCGCCATGTCCGCTGAATTCAAATGGCAGAAGCACTGAATTCTTAATATACTGATGCTGAATCTCCCCTAATGGGAAGGGTACTACTTTATCATGGATTCCATGAATAATCAGAGTTGGTACACAAATTTCTGTCAGATCCTGGAACAAAACCTCCTGAATCCATGTATTTGCAACTTTTGCAGTTGCCCAGCCGGCTGCCTGCAGTCCCACCTGGAAAAACCAATCCGAAAATGGTGCGGTTAAATGCTGGAAAAAGAATATATCTCCAAAGTTTCTTAGCATATTGGGCCGGTCTTCATAAGTTCCGTTTATAATATCCGTTACAGTCTGTACATCAACTCCATAGGGGAAATTCTGCCGTTTGACCAGACTCGGGGCGGCAGCGGCAAACAAAGCCAGTTTCGATACACCGTGCGCCTTATGCCGTGCCATATATCGAATTGCTATAGCTCCCCCGGTTGAATGACCCGCCAGGGTAATATTTTTTAATCCCAATGCATCAATGACTTCCCTTACATCATCCGCAAGTCTGTCATAGTCATACCCGCAAAAAGGCTTATCCGAATCTCCAAATCCCCGTGTATCAATCCCTATGCAGCGAAACCCCATGCCCGGAAGCACATCAAACTGATACTCAAACAGCTTACGGCTTCCCGGCCAGCCATGAAGAAACAGGATGGTATTTTCGCAGTCCGGATTTAAATCTTCCACATAAATGTTGACATTCCCATCAACAGTGACATAATAGCCCATAATCTCATTTCTCAATCTTTTTGATTTATACTATTCAGAAAAGGCCAGTCCGGTACAATATTTAATCAAATTATCCGATGAAAATCCGGCACCAGAGTTTCATATCAAAAAAAAGGTACCGAAAACCATTATGGCTTCGATACCTTATCCCGTTCCCGAGGTGATTTGAACACCCGGCCTACCGCTTAGGAGGCGGTCGCTCTATCCAGCTGAGCTACGGAAACATCTCTGTGCTGCAGGCAGCCTGCAGCACAGTCCAAAACTTATTATATTCAAATATAAAGAATTCGTCAAGTCATTCTTGGATTTATTCCTCTGATTCCTTGAATTTTACAGTTCCCTGCATCCAGACCTGCCCTTTAAATCTGCGTCCGACTTCCGGTGTTCCCGTTAAATCATTTTTCGCGATACAGACATGAAAAATCAAATCACTGCATTCAAGAGTAAAATCGTATACCTCTTCTTCTGTAATATGGTTCTTCATCTCATCAATTTTAATAATTTCACCAATTACAGAATACTGATCGCATTCTACACCGCACGGCATAAAGCACGAATCAATAATCGAATACAAATCTTCCTTCATAACCCGTCTTGACGCCTGGGAATAGAGATCAATGTCTTCGATGGTTAATGTCTCCATCGCATCTTCATCGCCGTTCTTTGCCGCCTCTAACAGATTATTGCGGTCCTTTGCAGCTACTTTTGCTTTTTCCCTTTGCTTATCTGACTTCTGAATGGGAAGAAGAACTTTTCCGCTGACTGCAAGACCCGTAAGGCATGAATAACTGGTATCCATGGAATGATGGTCTATGATCCGTTCTCTGCATTCAAAGGAATTGTCTATATAAAAAATCAGAGAAATTCCAACTTTATATTCGTCTAAAAGCCCGGCATAGGTTTCCCGTTCTGTGTGACGCTGTATGGAGCATGATACTTCTGAAGTTATATCACTGCTTTTTAAATATGGGTAATAGTACATTCTTTGAAACTTTCCATCCCGGTCCATCTCTCCATAGATGGCAATCCCCATTCCGGGCGCCACTTCTCTTCGGATTTCGCACAGATTGGACTCTTCGTCAATCTGTATCCTTTTCACATCGGACAGATCTTCACAGAGCTTATCTAACAGCTTATCAATTTCCCTGTCTTTTTCATAAAGACTGAAACCAATGGTTCTTAAGAATTTATGCATAGAATCATCACCTGCTTTCTGTTTTTCTAAGATAATTTTCAGGAAAACAATAAGGCGAAGAATACTCCGCCTCAAGCCTTACGGTTTATTATATACTAAAACATTTGAGAATTCCAGTAAAATTTTTGATGTTAATAAATTCAGGTCCGTACCTTCCAAAAAAAGGTACGGACCCGGTCTTATACGATACCCTGTGCCATCATGGCTTCTACTACTTTTTCAAAGCCGGCAATATTGGCACCTGCCACATAATTTCCTTTTACACCATAGCGCTTTGCAGCTTTTGCAGTCTTCTCATAGATTCCTACCATGATGTCATGAAGCTTCTTGTCCACTTCATCAAAGGTCCAGGAAAGTCTTAAGCTGTTCTGGCTCATCTCCAGTGCAGATGTAGCCACACCGCCTGCATTGGCTGCCTTACCAGGCATAAACAGCATACCATTCTCAAGGAAGAAATCAGTTGCCTCTCTGGTGGAAGGCATATTGGCACCCTCTGCAACAGCAAAACAGCCATTGGCCTTCAGTGCCTTCGCATCCTCTAAATTTAACTCATTCTGAGTTGCACAGGGAAGGGCGATATCACATGGTATAGTCCAGATTCCTTTTCCTTCTGTATATACAGCAGAAGCAACTTCATCGGCATATTCCTTAATACGGCCTCTGCGTACTTCCTTAATTTCCTTTATTACTTCAAGACGAATGCCGTTCTTGTCATAGATATATCCGTTGGAATCACTTAAAGCCACAACCCTGGCTCCCAGCTGGATTGCTTTTTCAGATGCATAAATTGCAACATTACCTGATCCAGAAATTACCACACTCTTTCCTTCTAATTCCCTGCCATTATGTCTGAGCATCTCATCAAGGATATAAATGAGTCCGTAGCCGGTTGCCTGGGTACGCACCAGAGAACCTCCGTAGGTAAGTCCTTTTCCTGTAAGAACACCCTCATAAAGCCCGGTCATACGTTTATATTGTCCGTATAAAAAGCCGATCTCTCTTGCGCCTACGCCAATGTCTCCGGCCGGTACATCCTGATCTGCACCAATATATTTGGATAATTCGGTCATAAAACTCTGGCAGAACGCCATGACCTCTCTGTCTGATTTGCCCTTGGGATCAAAATCTGATCCGCCTTTTCCTCCGCCGATGGGAAGACCAGTTAAAGAATTTTTAAATGTCTGCTCAAATCCTAAAAACTTTAAAATACCCTGATTTACAGAAGGATGAAGTCTCAAGCCTCCTTTATATGGACCAATAGCACTGTTAAACTGAACCCGAAATCCCTTATTAACTCTTACCTGTCCGTTGTCGTCTACCCACGGCACACGAAATGAGATGATACGCTCAGGCTCTACCAGGCGCTCTAAAAGTGCGGCTTTTCTGAATTTCTCTTCATTTGCTTCAATGACAATGCGCAGAGAATCAAGAACTTCTTTTACTGCCTGATGAAATTCTACTTCTCCTGGGTTCTGCTTTACGACTCTGTCATAAACTTCATCCACGTAAGACATAATTTTCTTTCCTCCTAAGATTATAAATAATACCGTATTATTAATAAAATAAAGTTATTCCAAATGTTAAAATAAGGCCGGAACCCCTTAAAGTTCCGGCCTTATCTCCCCGCCATAACTTTTTAAAATTATAGCAAGTTAATTTAGTAAAGTCAATAAACCATTTCCTATTATTTACTTATCTGGCTTCTTTTTTTTGTTAACAGCCGCATAGAGTGCCAGCATGAAGCCCGACAGTGCCACCATCACCTTTCCAGCATTGGACTTTCGTTCCCCTGTCTTTGGTAATTTTGCCAGAGGCACATTCCCATCATCAATTGTAACGAAATCAATCTGGCTGTCTCCCGGCATATTTGCCAGCGGCACCGGATCCGGTATCAAGGTTACTGTACTTTGAGGAGTTCCTGGACCAGGACCATCATCATCTCCTCCATCCCCTCGGATTCTTTCATCCTGTATGGTAATTGTAAAGCTATTGACGCCGTCAAGAGTCAGAGGTGTAATACTGGAGTTAATCTGATATCCGTATGGTGCTCTCGTCTCCACAATTGTATACGTGTCTGCAGGCAGACGTTTGATTGAATATTGTCCGCTGCTGTCTGTTTCAAATCTGGTAGCTTCTTTTTCATTGGCTGTATATCCGGCAAAGGAACCATTATTCAGTTTCACATAACCGTTTTTAGAGGCCTTCACAATAAACTCTGCCCCACCCAGTCGGATATCTGCAAACACCGCATTGGTCTTAACTACAATCACCTTAGATGGCTGATTTTCAACTGCCCCCTTGGTTTTTTCAAATAAAGTAGGTTTCACATAAAGCTCACTGGTTTCAGACTGGCTTAAGGTAAATTCTCTGCTCCATGGCTGAGTCCCCAGTAAATATCCACTGGGCGCTTTCGTCTCTGTGATCCGGTACATTCCATAAGGCAGATTTGTAATTACTGCCTTTCCTGAAAGGGTAAAGACAATGGAACTGCCCGTTACATTCTCTGGCGTCCAGGATGCTCCGTCAGAAGCTGCCAGTTTTCGGTAACTGTCCCATGCTCCCGGTACCATGGTAGATACATTGGTCAGCGTAAATTCCGCCCCAGCCAGTCTTTTATTTGTATCTTCACTGTCTACTTTTTCCAGGCTCATGCTTCCTGTACTGATCTGATTTGTTACGGTTAAGCTTACCTCAGATCCGTTGTCTACCGCAACTGCCTTGCTGTTATCCTTTAAAATGCTTACCTTTCCTCTTTCATCCACTCTGATATAGAACGGTTCAATGGAATCATAGCGGTCAGTGGCAGCCTCTCTGATCTGGTAATCTCCGTGTTTTAAACCAAGACTCAAAGTACCATCCTCGCCTGTAACAAAGGTTCCGCTTCCGGCATCCGGCAATGTGTGGAACCGGCTGGCTCCAAACACGGATAATATTCCGTCATCTTCATAGCTACCAGGTCCCAGGATATTAAAGCTGATTCCGCTAATGCTTCTTTGCAGATTATCTGTTTTCTTCAGCTTAATAACAAACTGTGCGCGGTCATTGACTACCTGATTATCTTCGTTAAGCTTAGCATTCTTCTGGTCTGCAGAGAGAGTAAATTCAAATTCTGCTTTCCCGTTTAAGCTTAAATAGCCCTCCGGTGCTTTTTCCTCTTTCAGCGTGTAGGTGCCATAAGGTATACTGCCAATATCAACGTGGCCGTTAAACGCTGTAAAGCGAATGCTGGCTCCGTCTTTTTGTACATCCCTGATTCCCATGACTTCCAGCTCTTGAGCACTCATTTTAAGCAACTTATCAGCGAAATCTTCATACGTTCCTTCTACCTGAGTGGTTTTCTCCGTTAAAGAGAATTCCGCTGACGGAAGAAGTTTTTCTGTCACACCATCCACCTTGTCAAAGATCAGGTTTCCGGTTCCATAATCATTGAAGACAAGTTCACTTCCATCTGTTGTTACGGTGCTGCTTTCACTGTCTGCCTTTAAGGTTACTTCATAGACCCTGCTGCCGGCTTCATATCCCGCCGGTGAAATCTTCTCTTTCACATAATAAGTTCCAAGAGGAAGCATCTGTGACTCACCCAATCCGTCAATCCCAGTTGTGATGGTACCTGCCAATGCCGTTAATCCCTGATCAGAGTAAATATCAAATACTGCTCCGGAAAGATGCATTTCATGGTTATGGGATGCAGCCTTGTTGATACGTATCTTAGCCCGCTCTCTTGCATCAAATACCTGGATCCTGTCTGTATTACCAGTTTCCAGTACGGAAACTTCTGTATCCGCAGATACACTGTAGTTATCCGGGGCTTTTATTTCTTTTAAAACATAGTTTCCTGCAGGCAGACGTTTTACCGTTACCGTACCGCTGCTGCCAGTTGTAAAGGAAGATCCCTCCTCTTTTTTGTCTGTCAGACCGGTAAAGGAGTTATTGCCATCAAGGCTTACATACTTTCCTTCTGGTGTCATTAAAATGAATTCAGCATTGGAAAGCAGAGCATTTGTTGACTTATCCCGTTTCTCAATTGTCAGTTCATGAGGTGTATTGATAACTGCCTCATTCCCTGTCAGACTGATTCCTTCCGGTTCTTTCAGCTCAAACTCTTTTGTAAACTTATAATCGCCGCCGAAGAGATATCCACTTGGTGCCTGAGTCTCCTTAAGTGTATAGGTTCCGTATGGGATCTGGGTCAAAATTCCCTGTTTGGAATCTCCCAGGCCGTCTACCCGGAATGTTACAGAGAGGACATCCCCATCGGTTTTGGTTGTAACGGAAGAAACACCGGATCCTGTCACATTACTTAAATATTTTTTAAATGCTCCATCAACCAGTGACGTACCGCTGAGTTCAAACCACGCTCCCGTAATAAGACTCTTACTTTCCCCATCTATTTTCTCAATTACAATGGGGGCAGTCAGCACGTTGTTTGTAACAACCACATTAATTTCTTTCTGTTCCTGACTATCTAGAACAATATCCGGCCTGTCTTTTGCGTTTAACAGTGATACCACTCCATCCTGGCCGATTCTGACATAAAACGGCTTTATTGCCTGATATCCAGGAGCTGGAAGTTCTGTAATCTCATAATCGCCGTACGGAAGATTCCAGGTTACTACACCTTCCTCACCGGTCTGTTTCACTTCATAACCGGTATTCTCCGGATCATTTACTTTAAACTGGTTTCTGCTAAATGGGTTCCAGGTATTGCTTACATACTTCCCTGGCCCTGAGATGGAAAATGAGATACCCTTTACTGCTTGATTTCCGGCGTTATCCGCCTTTCTGATGCTTAAACTGTATTCTGTTCTGGTATTCTCAATAACATTTTCTTTTATGTTGTTTAATTGTGCCTGCTGCCCTTCCGAACTGATATCAAATGCAGTTTCTTCCAGTTTCTTTGAGATATCATATCCGTCAGGAACCTGGATTTCTGAAAGAGTATAGCTTCCAAGGGGTATTCCCGTAATGTGAACCGATCCGTCAGTAACTTTAAAACTAACGCCCTGACTGTTCTCTTTCACATCAGTTATTCCCATGGTTGCAAAATCTTTCTTCATTGATGCAATCATAGCATCCCATGCATCTTTCACCACATCGCTCTTTTTATTAATCTGGAATGAAGCACCGGCAAGTTTCTCTTTGGTAATCCCGTCAATCTTTGTAAAATCAAGTGAACCGGCTATATAAGAATCCTCTACTGTAACCGTACTTGGAATGGGATCAGCTTCTGTCTTAAATTCTTTACTCTTAAGAATCCATGCCTTTTGTCCCTGTACCTGATAGGAATCCATTGCTTCCATATCACTGGAGACAGCATCAGAAAGCTGGTAACCTGCGGGAGCGCCATCTTCAACAATGATATAGTTCATGTAATACAGAAGCTCTCCTGCATTCCATACTGCTTCACCGTCTGTAAGCGTTGTTTTACCTTCCGAAGCCGGAGTCTTCAGCACGTTTGTATTAGTAATCTTTGTATTACGTAAGGAATCCATTTCCTGGTTTGTAAAAGGACCATATACCGTAAAATGAGCTCCTTCAACCGGGTTTTGAGCTTTGTTTGTTTTCTTTACTGTTACACTTCTGTAAGGTACAAAGCCTATGTCCTTGGTTGTATCGTATTCCCCTGCTGTTGACCATAAGAAGAAATCTTCTGAGGAATATCCGTTTTTCGTTTCATTAAAGTTGCTGTCACGACTTTCGTCGTAATTGACTCCACCCTCCAGCAAGGTCTTCGGAACTCTGGATCTGCCAGCTTTTTTATTTTCTCCATCCGGCAGCATATTTGGCTTTGCAAGCTTTAATATCAGATCTTCAAAGCCTTTCGGCATAGTTCCTTCGCTCACTTCAATTTGATAATGAGCCGGATCATCTCCCTTTAAGCTGTTTAATTTCAGGGATGTACCGCTGTACCATTTATCCTGTATACTCTCCGTGATCTCTGAGTCGGGGAGATCGTAAGGCTTAGCCGGAGTCAGGCTGTCAAATAAGAATCTGGCATCTCCGGTTCCCGGTACCATGGAGGTCTGATCATCGCCATTTTTACTGAACTTCGACAGGCTGACCTTAAAGTATCCACTCTGTAGCAGTGGGAACAGGTCGGTAAGCAGATGATCCTTGTTAACGCTTTCATTCTGTATTCCGTTGTTGTCATCATCAATCCAGATACGTCCCGATACCTTTACTTTTCCAGGAACCAGAAGTACCTGAACGGAATTGCTGGTCTGCACCTGTGAGAATGGCTTTTCTATACTCTCAAGACTTGCTTCTTTATAACTATAGGCTGTTGCAAAATCATTGACCGCATATCCGTAAGCAACATCCTCCAGCTCTTTTGCCGTACTGTAAGGCACCACTGTCTTGTAGGTAACAACCAGATTTTCTCCTGGTGCCAGATAAAATTCAGGATCTGTGATCTTAATGCGGATGGCGGTAGGATCACTGGAACTTCCCGACCAGAATCCGGAAGAATTGTTATTTAGCATTGCATTCTTTCC
The DNA here is from genome assembly GCF_031982545.1 of Lacrimispora sp. Classification (GTDB taxonomy): domain Bacteria; phylum Bacillota; class Clostridia; order Lachnospirales; family Lachnospiraceae; genus Lacrimispora. The sequence continues at coordinate 62,616 of NZ_DALYXB010000006.1, read as the reverse complement.
GGCACTTGCCGTATCCCGATTGTCAAATGTTTTATTGGAATACGAAATCTCATAGTCAAATCCCTGAACTTTTCTTCCTGAACTTCCGGTATCTTTTCTGTTTTCAATTTCAATGGACTGAATGCTGTCATATTTCAAACGGAAATCACTGAATCTTTCAAAATTACCTGTACTGTAATCTCCTTTTACCGGCAGAATATCCATAAGCTGCAGTTGGCTGACATAGTCCTGAGCCGATGCATTGTTTACCATAAGCCGGTATAATACGGTTCCATCATACTGAGTAAGTTCAGTATCCTCTGCCGACTTCGCTACCTTACCTGTGGTGGTTCCGGAAACATATCTGGTATCCAGATTACCTTTTACTTCTTTATAAAGCTGGATACCCGTTCCGGTGCTCATGGTATTCTCTGCGGAATCGGATGCATAACCATAGCCACGGTATTTTTCATCCGGCAACAGCGCACCAGACGGTAAATCACTGCTGGGCCACTTGGTACCTGAGCTGGTATTAATCATAAAGGATGCACCGGTATGGTTCAGTGAAAATGCCGGCTGCAGCACATCGCTTGTTACAAACAGGGTGTTTAAAATGTTCTTACCATAATTAATAATATTTCCTGCAACTTTTGCTGTTACCGATACTGTAACAGACTCCCCTTTTTGCAGATTCCCATTCAGACGTATAAACAGTGTCTCACGCCCTGTTTCAGGGTCCACTTTCCGGACTGTCTTATCAATCGTTACACCAACAGGTGCCCGATCCAGTGCGACCGCTGTCAGCAGTCGTTCCTCTCCGGAAGTTTCTCCGGAAACTGATATTCCTAAAGGAACCAGATCAACAAGAACCGGCTTCTGGATAGGTGCAATTCCAGTATCACTGCTGGTGGTTGCGTTGGTTACTGTAAGCGTATAGGTAAGTATATCACCTGGCTGTACTCCCTTAACAGGATTTACATTTTTACTTACTGACAGGATTGGAGCCTGGCTTTGAACTACGGAAATATCACATAAAGTCTCTGCCTTGCTGGCATCCTGACCGGGATTTAAGGTTCCATTTACATCCCACTTCCGGTATTTCATAGATACATCTGCTTTGTTACGGATATACTTAATATCCTTTTTGTAGCTTCCGTCAGCAAGAGTTGCATCCTGACGATTCAGTTTTGCTGTAACAGCAATCGTTCCAGGTACAAAATCCTGACCCAGTGTATACGCGTTTTTGGTAGATTCCTTTAACGTCTCATCCCGGTAACTGATTTTAAATGATTTGACTTTCCTGCTGCCAACAGGTTTTATCTCACCAATTTCACCATCTCCGGATACACTTACGGTCTGCACCGTTCCAATCTGGCTTCCGTCAAATCCATAGAAGGTAACATCTGCCATAATGGTTCCTGTTCTTCCTTCCTTCAGCCGGTTTACCTGAGCAGCCTTTCCTGGCTTAACAGAAAGAATTGTATACTTTTCATTGCTGTATTCTTTTTCATCAAGAACATTTTTACCTGAATCAAGCATCGTCAGTCCCTGGTCGGTGACTTCGTACTGATCAAGAGGAATGGTGTTAACCGCTCCTGGTGTAAGGGTGTAGGTAACCACCTGACCATCATTCCACCACAAATCTTTTAAAGAAGTAATCTGAGTGGACTTTTCAAGATTTACTCCTGTCTTCTGCTTCACATTGGTAAATTCCAAGGGCGACGGAATATTTCCTTTTTCAATGGTTACTTCCTTTTTATAAACGGTTCTGTTGTCATCCGGATTAATTACATATCCATCTGTATTTGGCGTAATAGATGTCTCTTCTATCTCATAGGTTCCGGGAAGCAGCATAACTGTGGTTCCGCTTTCACCATAAGGTACTGAAACAATATCTCCCGCCTGTTTTCCGGATTCTTTATTTGTTATCTTTACAGATGCGTTTATGGCAGAGGACGGATTATCCTGTTTATTTACATCATTCTTAAACAGTTTTAATGGTAGCGCTTCCTGATTATGAACTGTAAACTGATATACTCCCGGAGCTTTGGTGTTACTATCAGAAAGCACGTATAAATCAAGGTTCTGTATGGTCTCGCCGTTCTTATTTAAATCTGCGGTTACGGGAAGAATGGTTCCATTTCCCCCATCAAAAGCCTCCAGCCGGAAGGTATCAAATCCATGATCCTTTACAGGCACTTCATATAGCCCGTAAGAATATCCTGATTCCTGTTTCAGACCCCGGAATGAAAGTTTACCCTGGGCGTCGGTGGTTCCCTCTGTTACATAGTTCCAGGTATCGCCGGCCTCTTTTTTATAAAGCTCAAAGGTGATTCCAGCTTTTTCGGCTTCTGTTTTACCGTCTCCACTGTATTTGGTAATCTGGAAATCAATGCCGCCCTGATTTTCTACGGTAATTTCCGTAGTCTTTCCAGTCTCAGCTGTCAGTCCCTGTTCCGGAACTGCTGTCCCAATGGTTAAATATCCCAGAGGGGCATTTGTCTCTTTCACATAATAAGTTCCCGGATTGAATTTCTTTGTAGATAATAAAAACTCATAAACACCGCTTGTTCCGATTTCTTTAAAATCACCTACATAGGTCGTCAGTGCCTGATCGGAATATAAGCTGAATCCAGCACCCGTCAGCTTCTTTGAAGAATCTGCAGCGTCAACTTTTATTATGTGTATTTTTGCTTTTGCATACTGATTTTCAATCCCTATGGCAACCGGAGTCTTGGTTGTAAAATCTGAACTCGTTCCCGCCTGGATATAACCATCAGACCATAGTTTTCCATTGGTCACACCTGTTTCTCCAGTCAGCATCCAGTCTGGGTTTTCCCGCTCTTTTACATAATAGGCTCCGCCTTCTGGATTCTGTGCCAGCCAAATCTTACCCTCTGCGGTATAATAGCCGTCTGCTGCCGCAAAGTTATGAATCGTTACGGTAACTGGCTGGTTATTCTCATCATATACCGGCTTGTAGGCCTTTTGGGCATCAGAGTAGGTATAAACATCAAACACAACCTGAGATGGAAGTTTATCTTTAATATCCTGATCATTTATAAACCCATCTCCAAAAATAAGTTTCTTTGTTATTGTCAGGGTAACCTTTTGCCGGTTCTCAAAGGTTACTTCCGTATTTTGATAGGATCCTGTCATATCACCGGTCACAGCCACTACCAACGGTGCGGTATCAACGGTATATCCCTCGGGTGCTTTTGTTTCTGTAATGCGATACCAGCCTGGCTGACCGTTCTTAAGAGTATAGGAACCATTTCCCTGATCTTCCAGAGTTTTTGTCAAAGCGGTAAAGCCATCCCCTGGTTTGTCGTAAGCAGGATCTTCTACATTCCGAAGAACGCCTCCGTCTAAATCCGTACCAGGACGGAACTTCATGTATTCCAGACGGAACTCTGCTCCTTTCATGGAATCACCGCTTTGCTTATCCTCACCGTCTGTCTTATGTAATGTAAGCTGTGCAAGTCTTGGGTTTCTAACGGTCAATGCAGCCAGAGGGCCTGTTATGCCATCAGCAACCGGAACCAGAGTGACTTTATTACCTTCTGCCACCGGCTTATAACCAACGGATACGGAATGTTGTTCAAAATAATAATCCGTAGACGTATTTTCTGCGCTGCTTCCCAGTATCTCACTGAGCACAGTATAGGTGCCGCTGTCAAGTCCGTTTAATACAGCAAGATATCTTCCGTCTCCCTGCTTTTGTGTGACAGCTGTAACCGGATTGCCTGAAGGAGTCATTAATGTAAATGTAATACCAGAAAGTCCTTCTGGACGCTCTCCGTTCCATGCTGTTTTTTCAATTTCAAGCATAGGCTTTTGGGGATTGTAAACAGGTACTGTCAGTGACGTACTGGCTACGGTAAAATACCTCCAAAGCCCGTTGTTACCGGTATACATGGTAATATATTGTTTGTTCTGTTCCGTAGTCAGCGTTTCCTTCATTTTATAGAGACCGGAAGGAAGTCCGCCGGGTATTAAAATCTTGCCGGTACTGTCTGTTGTATAAGTGCCGTATTTCTTGTAATCATATCCAGATGCATTCCACTGATATTGCCAGACTTCAAACGCAACCCCTGAAAGAGGTGTTTTCTGAATATTCATCCCGTCTAGTTCGTCATCTGTTTTCCGGAATGTGCCTGTATCCGGAGTATAGCCGTATTTCTTAAGAGTTACCGGATATTCTTTAGAGACCTTGTTAATCAGCCTGAATTCAGGTGCTTTCCCCGAATCCCAGAAATACTGCTCATCAATATAATCCTTACTAATTGGTACTGTCACATTTAAAACATGAAGCGTTGCATCCATCGTAACCTTAGATGGTGCATAAATCTCTTCCAGTCCCAGAACCAGCTTAACCGGATCTCCTTCTGTATTGTATTGAAGGATATCTTTTGGATTCTTACCCAGTTCAGTAAGTTTATTGCTTACTTCATCAAGCCTGATTGTTTTTGAAAGTGCATAACCAGTTTTATGAGTGCCATCAGATTCCAATCCGGTTTCCACCACATCAATCGGCAGAAGTTTTTCATTGTTTTCCGGATTGAGCAGCCATATCTGGAATTTTGCTCCGCCAAGCAGGCTATATTGCTTTTCTGCGGTTTCCAGCCATTTATTTAAGGCAACCTGAAAATGATAATTTTCAAGTCCCGTACCTCCGCCAGAATGCTGATTAGTAATGACTGCTATCTTTTCATTTCTTCCGCTCTGATAAGAGTGACGGATTTCATCATATCCGCTATATTCCGAATGATCCGGTACAAATACGGCAGCGATTTTTCCGCCTTCTTCCAGAAGATATCCCGGTGCAGCCTGGTCCTCAACCAGCCAGTATACATATCCGTCATCCAGAATTGTGGTATCAAACTGTCCATCCTGACGTTTACCTGTCTGGGGATCAATCCGAGTGCCACTCTCATACTGGCCTTCTGTCTCAAATCTGCTTCCATCTGCTAAATCCTTCATTTGGATGGAGGCTAAATTCTTGGTGCCATCAAGCATTTTATAGAGTGTAAATCTTGCACCGTTTACCATGTGGCGCTCTTCATGGGTTCCACCCCCAACCGTTATCCCATCACAGGTTTTCCATACGTTAAACTGAACCCAGGATTTATAATTGAAAATTGGATCCGTATATCTGACCAGTGAATCTACATTAGCAGGAAGGTCTTTACCACTAAATACAACTGCATTATACCGGTTCTGCAAATCTACCACAGACAAGCTCTTTGCAGGCTGACCATTCTCAAGTGGAAGCGGTTCTTTATTGCCCATATTTAATTCAAAAGGCAACGTGGATTCACTCTTTGTGGGAACCCGTACTTCTGCCACATAATACGTATCTTTACGGTCAATATCGTTGAATGTGGCAATACCATCAAATTCATTTGTTACCTGTGCCTGCACAAAATCTGCAATGCCTGGCTGATCCCGGTTCACTTTATAAAGAGCCAGGTTTACATTTCCTAACGCCCTGTTCACCTCATAGAACTGATCATTCCAGCCATCACGCCAATATTTCTGGGTACGAATAGTCAATTTTGGCTCATCTTCAATAATAAGAGGTGCGCCTATCGTCTCTCCGTTTACAGTGGCAATGGTTTTTCCTTCTGTTAATGTGGTGGTTAGCACATCATAAGATGGAAGGTACCCTGAAGGTGGCGTAATTTCAGCAATTACATAAGGGATCCTGATTCCGCTGTCATCAAAAATACGCAGTTTACTGCTATCGAAAATTGCCTGACCGTTAGCCCCGGATGTCTTTGTCTGAATGGGGTTTTTAATACTGTTTGCCCAGTCAGCTTCATGGAACTGAGATCTTAAGTAGATTCCAAAAACAGCACCATTTACTGGTGTTTTTCTTAAAGCATCCCGTTTGGTAACCATTACTCTGCCATAATTCTGATAATTTTCCAGAGACTTGGTTCCATTTAAATAAATATTTGTATTTTTCTCAGCTGTCGTCTCTGCCGCTGTTACAGTCGCCGGCCCGTAGTAAACCGCCCCATTCTGTATCATGTAACCATCATACGATCCATCTGCCTTGTTTTTTAACAGAAACAGTTGATTAATAATATCCGACCCCAGAATTTCTTTAAAGTAATAGGTTCCCGGTGCCATCACCGTATCAGTATTGGATACGATTGTATTTTTGTTATCTGGAAGCGTAACAGCTGTAAAATGATCTCCATCTTTCTGATACACTTCAAATGTGATCTTTACATTGTTATCGGCACTTCCGGTTGAATTATATTTTACCTTTTTTAAATTAACGGTTTTATAAGGCTTATTATAAAATTTTAAATGAGTGGTTGTGGCCTCTTTCGGATACCAGAACCATTCTTTCAGCTGTTCTCTGTTTATAGGGCCATTGGGAGTTGTAAATTCACTGATTGCTGATGCAACATAATAATCCGGCGCCTTTACTTCTTCTACCCGGTATTTCGTTCCGGGATCCAGAGAGATAAAAGTACCATCCAGAGTAACGTCTCCCTTAAATACTTCCACACCATCTGTAACCCTGGTAATTCGAAATGTTGCTGTTATTTTTTTACTGTTATCCGTTATATCATATTTTTGAAGCCAGTAGGGCACTTTCTGAGGTATGTTGTATGCCTTTACATTTGCATCTGACTCCCTGCTGACAGTATAGGGACCAATGAGAGGTGTTTTTATGCCATTAACCACTGCGTTATCAATATTTTTTCCTGTCTCATCTGCCTCCAGGCGATCTGCACTTCCTGATTCACTCCAGTAATAATCTTTGGTAATATCCAGATTACCAGCAGTAATGATACCATTCTGATCAGTTGTATAGATTTTTCCAGGAGTTACTTCGCTGTAATTACTCTGATTCTTATCAGCCGCATAAAGCTTAAACTGGTAACCTGCATTAGAATTACCTGTATTAATCCAGCCAGATGCCCACTGGTTTCCAAAGGACCAGGTTTCCTTCTGAAGCTTAAGAATCGCCTGTCTGTTATTTTTTATTTCTACTGAAGTAGTTTTTAATGGTACCAGTGTAAATTCTTTACAGAGATAAGTTTTGCTGTTTTTTGTTTCAGTAGTAAAACCGCTTCCTGCAGGATTTCCATCCGAATAACCCTCCGGAAGTTCTTCCACTACCCGGTAACGGATCAAGCGGTTACCATTGTCATAAACAGGAAGGACTGCTTCAAAACCACTGTTACCATCCAGTGAATAGGTTTCCTTTGAATTTGCGGAAACTCTGGTCCAGCTACTGCCATCAGCAGTCGTTTCAAACCAGAAATGGTTATCAAAATTCCCTTTATACTGCTGTGGAACGGACTGATAAGTCCCATCATCCTTTTGGAGCAGCTTTGTTACCTGAACCTTTGCCTGATTTAAAGTATTAACCAGATAATTGTTGCCTTCCTTTAAAACAGATGTTTCCCCTCTTTTTACAGTAACCGGATACTCCCTGGTATCAATAATATACCCGTTGGCACTCTTTTCTTTAATTACATATTCTCCGGGAGTAACGGGCTTAAAACGTACCAGACCATTTTCATCTGACTGAACTGTTGTTACCTCAGTTAATGTACCGTTATCCTTTGTATAAAGTGTAAATTGTGCACCGCTTAAGGCATTTAATTCATTTTCTATTGCGTCTGCGCTGTTCCAGATACGTGCCTTCTTATAAAATTCAATTGCACCTTTTCCTACAACGTTATTAACGACTTTAACTTCTTTATTCTCTCCAGCCTTAATGGTAAATTGAATCTCCTGGCTGTCTTTAAATGTCTTAGAATCCACAACTGCATAACTGTATTCTGTTCCTGCAGGCTTCTTTCCTTCTTTCACCACATAGGTACCCGGATCAGCCTGAATCTGAATATATCCTCTGTCTCCGGTTGTATATGAGATAGTTTCACCTGATTCACTGGTTGGATTAACAGCTATCGTTCCTTTTTGAATACTTTTACCGTTTGGATCCAACACAGTATAGTTGTCATAAGGTGTCTGGTTTCCTTGAGAATCAACAGTATAAATCTCAAATTCAGCAGATCCGGGATATTCCTTTTCCATTGACAGATCATACGGTTTTAAAACTCCAATTCCTTCATCCAGCATTTTTGTTATCTGAATGACTGCTGGTTTATTAACCTCATGAACTGCCACAGAAGCTTCAGAATTATCTTCCATAATCTGGCTGGTTCCCAGCTTTACATATTCCAGATGAGCCTGGTTTAAAACAGTAAATACAGTAGAATCATTGACACGAGGATCATTGTATTTTAAAACGAAGGGTTCAAATGGATACCTGGCTGTAACCAGATAGGAACTGTAGGTAGGTGCCAGATCCGATACATAAATATGATCAGCCCCATTTTGCCCCTGTGTCTTATAACTGTTTATTACAATAGAACCATCTTCCTTTTGATTTACAGGAATGCTGATTCCATCGCCCCATTTTGCTATGACAGAAATGGGCTTCATCTCTTCAGGAGCATTGGGTGTTGTTATAGAAAGTTTATCCGTAATATGAAAGGAACCTTCTTTAAATCCGGTACGTCCATAGGTCTGATAAACAGTGCCATCAGGCTGTCTTGATATCTCCCCCTGGTTTCCATACATTCCCACTTCTATCATATAAGTAATATCCACGTATTGAGGATTCCCCTGATTATCATTAATGATATCGTAAGACTGATCCGTAGGATAAACTCTTTTTTTAATATGCCACTGATCATCAGATATCAATTGAAGCTGAGACTGGGATGGCTGTGTGGCATAAGTAACTGTTGAAATATTACCTGGATAAGTAACTTTATCTTTATCGGTTTTATCCGCGACTTTAACATCAGCATGAAATGCAACGCTGTTGTCTGGAAGGGTAAAGTTTTCTCCCACCGCTCTTTTACCATTTCCGTCTATGTATGCGTTTATTATGATATTATCTGATTTACCAGGACGTATGGAATGATTTTCGTCGCCTGCCTGAATTTTATAAACGCTTTTCTCGCTGTCTGAAGTATCAAGTTCCACTTTACCTTTCTGCTCCTCCAGGGTGATTCCAGCAGGAACAGTAAAATAAATGACAGCATTTTCATATGTATCAAACAAAGACAGTTTCCCGCCTGCTGCATATTCGTAGAGTGGCGCAGCCTGCATGGTATACGTAATGGTATACGTAAATAGTTTCCCTGCCTTGATTTCTCCGGTCATACTCTGGTCAAGGTTAATTTCTACCGTTTCTTTTTTATCTGTGGCATCTTCTCCATAATAGCTTAATGCTGTCTCATAGGGTGAAAGCTTCGCCTCATCGCTTACTTCCATATTCAATAATGTGATACCATAGCTTGGAACTACCATAGAGAACGAAGGTTGAACAAATAAGGAGGTCAGGCTAAAGCCATTGTCTTCTTCACTGTTAACTCCCATTAAGGCAGATTTTTCATCCCCCGATAATACTTTGCCATCACCAATAGACACAATATCTGCACTGTCAAATTGTTCCGGCTCAGAAACTGCTTCTGAAGGAGTGGCAACCGTCTCCTGTGCCTCTGAAAGCACTGGAACCTGGTGCCTGGAGATAGAAAGCTGCTGACTTCTTACTTCATTTTTGCTAACAGTCAGCTCATCACCAGATACGGAATCACCGGAATCTTTACTACCTTCCTCCGGTTCAGCTATATCTGTTTTTACCTCTTCCTTTTTCACATCCTCTGTCTTTTCTTCTCCAGTCTCACCTGAGATGGATTCCTGAGATTCATCTTTACCTGCCTGTGTCTCTGCAGCCTCCGATTCATTCTCAGTTGATGAAGCAGCACTGGTTTCTGAATTTCCAGTATTGCTGTCATCCTTAGTACCTGAAGTCGTTTCCGTGACCTTCGTTTCAGCAACTGTTTCTTCTATTGTCTCTGCCTTTGTTCCTGCTGCCGCTGCTCCTCCTGTAGAACCTCCGGTTGTATTATTTCCACCATTCTGTAATGTGGCTTCCTCTGAATTCTCTCCCACAACCGCATACTCATCCATCTGGGCATCTGTGACAACAAAATTATCACTTACTATCCTGAGACGGAATTCGCATTCCCGATCTTTATAACCATTCACACCAATAATCTGAACGCTCTGAAGAATAGATTCCTGTTTAATACGGTCCGATTCATCAGTCTCAGAAAAAGGCTCATCACCAAGAACATCGGAAACAACCACAAGGTACATGGCCTTACCTTCTTTTTTCTGAAGAATTAAGGTTTTGCCTTCCAGCTCCTCATACAATTTTTCCGTGACCAGATCTTTTTGTTCTCCTTTAAACGGAATCAAATCTTTTTTTAATTCAGGTCTTCTGTCAGCATCCTTTTTGAGGACTTTTTCTATGGCAGACTGGGTGACTTTGACATCAATAACCTGTTTTGCCTGTGATGGCGTTGCTTCCGACGGAGATGCCTTGGACGCGTTAGATGGACTAGCCGTATTTCGTTCTGTATACTCTCCCGCATAAACCGTAATTGCGGTAAGCTGTGATACATTTCCCGAGACAATGGCAATTGTTAACAACCAGGCAAGAACCCGCTTAAAGCGATGTATTTTCTTCATTGCTCCCTTCATTTTCACACCCTCCTATATATTTTTTACTCTTTCTAAATTCGTCTTCTATTTTTAAGCCATGAGATGGCAATATTTCCCTCTTTCTTAGTATACAGGAGACCGGTTACAAGCCAGTTATTTTTGGTTACATAATCATTTTTAACCAATTATTTTTTATGCTTGTTTTCTCACTACTTTGTATGCTTTTTCCCTTAATTCAAGTACTTTTTTCATTACTTTTTAACACAAAATTATAACTTGATTCTAACTGTTAACTTAACATATATTCGTTGTTTACATTTATTGTTCTGTGTGATAAAAATAACGTATATAAGTTCTTTTAGTTTGGTAATCACCAAACACGGGGATATAAAAAGGAGAGGTCATGACTGTTGAAGAAAAAATGAGAATTGCTATTAAAGAAGGCGCAAAATCATTACAAAATGGCGAATTACCAGTGGGCGCTGTAATTTTTAGTGGCGATGATATTGTGGGAAAGGCTCACTCGTCTGGTGAAAGTAATAGAATTTATTTACGACATGCGGAAATGAAAGTCCTTTGGGAAGTTGATGAAAAAGGTTATACTGTGAAAGAAAGAAAAAATATGCAGCTCTTTGTTACATTAGAACCTTGCATGATGTGTCTTGGTGCCGCCATGGGCTTTTTTATTGGAGAGGTATACTTTTCTATGGAATCACCTGTAGACGGAGCCGTTTCACTATTAAATAACAAATGGGATTCAAATTATGATGTTTTAAAATCATACACACTCCCCAAGTGTTATGGAGGGATTTTACGTGAAGAGGGAAAACTTCTATTAAGGAAATACATTGAAATAAAAAAAGAAGGCGCTTTAACTGATTTTTGTAAAACCTTAATTAATTTAGGATAATATTTACTAATTCTGAAGCCATCTTGACAGAACGCCTGATTAATTCTAAAATAGATCCAACTGACTAATTTCTAATTACAAAAAAGAAGGTCTTAAACATATGATACAAGATATTTTCCCCCACGTATTTCATAACGAATTTGAAGTAAAATCACCTGCTGAAGACAGCTGTTTTTTCTATTTTTCAGAAGGGAGCATCTGTCTGACAGAAGGCAAATCCAATACAATTCCACGATTCTCTACATTAGAAGATGAGGTTCGAAGCCAATTCATGTCCCATTGTGATTATTTATTTTCCATCGATCAGATGGATTTTTTTCTGGTAGACGAAACCAGTGTATCACTAGCGGATACCCCTGGTATCAGTCTTTTCAAAAATAGCATATTGCGGGAATTAACACCCATGTGGGTATCTTTTTCAGCTGTGTGTGCCTCCCAGCTTCACCGCTTCTACTCATCTAACCGCTACTGTGGCTGCTGCGGATCAGAGATGATTAAAAGCAAAAAAGAACGGTCTATGGTTTGTTCCTCCTGCGGTAACACCGTCTATCCAAAGATTGCACCCGCAGTCATTGTTGGCATCATCCACGAGGGAAAGCTGCTGCTTACGAAATATGCAGGCAGGGAATACACACGCTATGCACTTCTGGCTGGTTACACAGAGTTTGGTGAGACCTTAGAGGATACGGTAAACCGGGAAGTCATGGAGGAAGTTGGTCTGCGCGTAAAAAATATACGGTACTATAAAAACCAGCCATGGGGCTTTTCAGATTCCATTTTGATGGGCTATTGGGCCGAGCTGGATGGTTCTCCACAAGTCACGCTGGATGAAACAGAATTATCCACAGCTGTCTGGATGGCTCCTGAGGATATCCCCGATGATTTTACCAATATCAGCCTGACTCATGAAATGATTCTGTTGTTTAAAAATGGTAAAATAAACGAAACCCAGGGGGGAAACGCCTGATCAGGCTTTCCTTCCTGGGTTTCTGTAAAAGGTTGCAAATCCGTTTGCAATAAGAATTCCATCTTTAGGAACCTGTGAAAGAATTAATATTACATTTAACACATCAACACACGCGCCTCCAGCATTAAATACACTTAAAAAAATGAGATAACCACTTAATCGACCGAAAACAGCTAAAAGAATCGGTACTGCAAATGAGAGAATAAAAAGCGGCATAAGTGATATGACCACCATTCTTTTTCTGGTAAGGATTTCTTGGGTAAATACAAAACCAAACAGTCCATTAAATCCCCAATAAGTCTTATCTGACTTTCTTATTCCCGGTATAAATGCCGCATGAATCAACTCATGAATGAAAAGATATAAAATCATTCCTAAAAGATAATATAAAATCTCGATGCCTATGGTAATTTCCAGGGAAAACCCCTGCTGTCCGGAAAGCAGATTCTTAAATGGCGGATATAAAAAATAACACCATACCGCTGCGGATAACATCAGGATCAGACTGATTGGCATAGACCATAATATTGCTCCCGATACAGACCTTGGTTCTTTTAAACGAAACCAGCCTTGCTCTTTCAGTTTTCTGGTTGTGTCTTCATTCTCCAGTGGTATTTTCTTAATAAATTTCATAGTTTATCACCTCAATTATTGCATAATAGTTCTTATAGATTATATATCGCATTGCGACAATATTAAACAGTGATATTCCCGAATTTTTCCGACGTATATAATTTCAATAGCAAAGGAGTTTTTTTATGAAATTAACTGTTTTAGTTGATAATAATACTTTAATTGATCAATACCTTTTAGGAGAGCCTGCTGTCAGTTATTATATGGAAGATGAAGATGAAAAAATATTGTTTGACACTGGATATTCTGACGTGTTTATCCATAATGCGAAAAAACTGCATATTGATTTAGCTGATATCACAAAAATCGCTTTTTCCCATGGTCATAATGATCACACTGGTGGGTTTCATTTCTTAAGAGATCAATATGATTTATCCCATGTAGAACTTTTTGCCCATCCGGATGTTTTTAAGCCAAAGATAGCGTCTGGTGAAAATGTCGGTTTTAATCTTACAGAAAATACGGTAGACAAAATCAGTCATTTATCTGTCACAAAACATCCTGTTTCTATCAGCAATAATATTGTTTTCTTAGGAGAGATACCCATTACTCACTCGTTCGAGGCAAGAACTCCCATCGGGGAGAAAGAAATATCCCATAGTTGTTATCTCGATGATTACGTGATGGACGATTCTGCCCTTGTTTATAGATGCAGCAAGGGCCTGTTTATTATTACAGGATGCTCTCACAGCGGTATCTGTAATATTATCGAATACGCTAAAATCGTTTGTAAAAACGAAACTGTCTTAGGAGTAATTGGAGGTTTTCATCTTTTTCAAACAGGCGCAAGGCTTGAGCAGACAATTCAGTATTTTCTCGATAATAACATTAAGGAATTATACCCTTGCCATTGCGTCTCTTTCAAGGTTAAAGCCGAAATAAACAGCCGCATCCCCATCCATGAAGTAGGTGCCGGACTGACAATCACGATTTAAATTGACTCACGACAGCGCTGCGGCCCACTTTGCCGCGCTGTCAATGCTCTCGGGATTTTTCTTAGGTTCCACAAATGCAATCTCACCTACAAATTTATTCTCCGGCAATGCCTCCTTTAGCTTTGCAAAACACTTTGCTGCTCCTCCCCCGCCATGGCTTGCAAATATTGCAATCTTTTTATTAACAATCTTATAATCGTTAATAAAACTTCTGATAGGTGGAGCAAATGATCCCGCCCAAACCGGTGTTCCAATAATAATTGTATCATAACGGCTCAGATCAATGCTTTCGTTTGTCAACGTCGGCTTATCTCCAAAAACAACACTTTTTCCGCCCCAAAAAAACTTTCCAATTCCCTCAGTCGGATACTTCTTACTTGTCTTTAACTCAATAACATCCGCATTTAATGTCTCCCCAATTTTTTCCGCTATCAATTTCGTATTACCTTCAAATGAAAAATATACAACTAAAGCACTCTTCATTATGATTCCCCTTTCTCAATTATAATTTTCTTTGCTTCTACAGCCCAATCCTTCATTGCAGAATAAACATGTACCCCACACAGCGCAGTCAGATGGCTATAAGTACAATCAATCCCCTCACCCGTTAACTTGCTAAGATTCTCCATACAGTCTTTCATTTCTTTTACCAGTTCTTCATTTCTCCTGATAAAGTCATCCAGGTGACCGATTAACACTTCCGATTCAGTATTCTCTCCAAAAGAGATTTTAAGCAGTATTTCATAACGAAGCTTTTCAATCTCCGGTTTCTCGCGCAGCCATTCCGAAAGTTCTTTTCTGCCCGCTTCGGTAATGCTGTATACGATTTGTCCCCGTCCGTTACCATGTTCTCCCTTGTCGGAGCAGACAGCCAATCCCTGCGCAACCAGTACCTTTAAAGTGGGATATATCTGTCCATAGCTTTCCTGCCAAAAATGACTGTATTCATTTTCCAGCCATTTTTTAATTGTGTAACCGGTCAGCGGCATACGGGCAAGCATTCCCAGTATGACAAATTTTGACTTTCCAGTGTTTTCCCTCATTCGTATACCTCCAAGTTTTATATAGCATTATGATATATCATATTGATATATAAATCAAGTATAAATTCAACAAATTATAATTCTTCTATTTATGCTGACTTAAAAAACAAATACCATTTGTTTATGGAATAAAGAGAATGGTAATAGACCAGTACCTATGATATAATATCCACCAAAAGACAGTAAATTAAATACGCAAATACAAAAAAGTTTTTAAGGTGGCCACAAATTGACAAATAATAATAATAATAATAATAATAATAATAATAATAATAATAAAAACAAATACGCTGATTACGCGTTAAAACTAAAAATAGATTGCAAAAATTGCAGCGGTTTATGCTGTGTTTCTTTATACTGCACAAAGACAGATGGATTTCCTGCAAACAAAGAGGCTGGAATACCATGCGCCTATCTCGACTCCGATTATGGATGTAACATACATTCCAAACTAAGTGAAAAGAATTACAAAGGGTGTATCGCTTATGACTGTTTTGGCGCGGGCCAAAGAGCCACTCAACTCTGTCTGACTAATGGCACCTGGAAAACAAATCCCAAACAGGCAGACATGATATTCGAATCGTTTATGATTGTATTTCAGCTTCATCAGATGCTATGGTATTTGGTAGAAGCATTTCAGTTAACATCTGATAACAAATTAAAATCAACCATAGATGAACTGATACAGGAAAATGAACAGATTGCAGAAATGCTTCCAGAAAACTGTTTAAAGACAGACCTTTCAACATACCGGTTAAAAGTAAATACCATTTTAAAACAAATAAGCAGCATAATTTCAATCAGTACATCTACAAGCAGGCATTCAGACATGATGTATCTGGGCAAAAATTTTAAAAAGGCAAATCTGGACGGAAAAGATTTCAGTATGTCACTTATGATTGCCGCCAATTTTACAGGCTGCAGTTTGAAGAAAACCAATTTTTTAGGTGCCGACATCCGTGATGCCAACGTTAAAGATACGGATTTAAGTGAGAGTATATTTTTAACACAGATGCAGATCAACTCCGCAATTGGAAATAAAAATACCAGGCTGCCGGACAATCTAAGCCGTCCGGCAGCCTGGTTCTAACAAAGTTAAATAGTATGTTCTAATATCTTTCAAGTACAATTAACCCGTCACCTTTAAAATCATGCATGGACACAGAGGTTTCTCCGGCCTCAGGCGTCAGCCTGACTCTGGCGGTTCTTCCAGTAGCCAGATCCACCGCTTTGCCGTAATATCCTTTCAGTTCCTTTCCAATCACAAGCTTTGTCGTATAAGGAACATAGATAAGATACCGCTCATCATTGGTTACAGCCATCCGAATCTGCTCTGATTTCCCAAGTAAGAGCTCCTGTACAGGAATCAACTCTTCAATACCATTCACTTCCAGAAAGTTAGCAATAAACCCGTAATCCCAGGCACCTGGAAAATGAATTGCCTCCCACACAGGAAACGCCTCATCAAATCCTTCACCCAATACAGGATTGGCTTTCTTTCCTGTTTTTTTCCAGTTCCAGATTCCATGGGCACCATACGTAACCCCTGCACATGCGCCAGACAAAATTCCGCTCCACGCTGCCTTACGTAAGTCATATGGCTGAAAACGGCCGTACATCTTCCGGCTGTATCCCATCTGCTCATAGCAGGGTTCTGCGTTTACAATCGGTTTTACCGGATAATCCCTGTAGAATTTTTCAGCAAGGAGATAAGCCATATCCTGTCCTTCCGCAAAATGTCCTGACTGGTACATATAAAAATCCAGGCGGTCTAAAAACTGTTCCGGTATATAATCATATCCCCTCTTAATATGCATGGTTTTTAATGATTGGGGAGATTTCTCACATACCGTTTTAAGTGCCGCTTCATAATAGGAAACTGCCTCTTCCGTATCAAAATCCGTATCTCCGCTGACAACATAGATGGGATCAAACTCATCAAATACTTCCACTATTTTTTCTGTATAAGTACTGATAAACTCCTCCGGCATCACATTTAAATCTACCAGTCTGCTTCCCCAGGTTCCCGGAACATAATTAAGCCACAATACCACCAGTGCCAGCTGAAATCCTTTATCAACAGCCATGCGGCACATCTGTCGTGCTCGTTCATAATACGCATCATCCCACTTGGTAAAATCAAATTTCTGACCATCCTCTGTGTAAAACGGATATAACCCCACATCGGACATACATCTGTCCCATTGCGGCAGTGTATTAATCTGCAGCACATTGAATCCCTGAACCCAGCGTCTTTCCAGATAATCTTCCCACTCCTCCAAAGTGATTGAAGTAAATGCGCTCCAAACCGTATCTGCCAGGTAAAAGAAATTCCGGCCCTCCAGTGTAAAACCCCTCTTGTTTTCATGTATCTTAAGTCTGCTCATGGAAAACCTCCAAATCTTTCATTACCTGGGAATACAACGAATCATACAATTTCCTGCCACAGCCTTTTTTTCCTCTGTAGTTAAAATATCTGCATAATCACTGCTGTTTGTTACCAAAACCATGGTAGTTACATCATAACCTTCCTGCCTGATCCTGTTTAAGTCCGCCTTAATAAGAAGATCACCTTTCTTAACCCTGTCACCAGTTTTTACGAAAAGCTCAAAAAATTTACCTTCCAGTTTCACCGTGTCTAAACCAACATGAATAAAAACCTCAGCCCCCTGATCCGTCATCATCCCCACTGCGTGATGATATGCAGTTTCAACTGTTCCATCACAAGGAGCATAAAATGTGCCGTCATCCGGCAAAATTGCACTGCCTTTCCCTAATCCGCCTCCTGCAAATACAGGATCCTTTACTTCAGATAATGACAGGATCGTTCCGTTTACAGGTGCTGCTAACTCTTCTTCCTGTTTAACCACATCGGCTGAAGTCTCTGTTGTTGTATCTTCAAGAAGCATATCATCACTGAATCCAAACAGATACGTACAAATGGCAGAGCCAAAATAGGCAATGGCGCATGCCGCACAGAATCCTGCAAATCCCACTCCGATATAACCGGTTAAGGTAAGAAGGCTGGTTCCTAAAACGGTAGGAGCACCTGCACCAACTGCTGCAGTGATTGCTCCTGCAATACCGGAAAAAAATGCCCCAATAAAGAACGGCTTTTTGTATTTTAATGTTACTCCATAAATGGCTGGTTCTGTAATACCGGCAAGCACTGCTGAAAGCGCTGCAGGTCCGGCAATATCTTTTACTTTTTTATTCTTAGTCTTTAGAAATACTCCCAGCGCAGCTCCCGCCTGAGCAAAATTGTTAGGACCTGTTATCGTAAACAGAGTATCTCTTCCATACTGTGAAATGTTATTGATGACAATGGGAATAAATCCCCAATGAAGTCCAAACATAACCGCAGCCGGCCATACAAGTCCAAGAATAAAGCCTGCAATAACCGGATTGACAGAAACCAGAGCTGTATAACCTCCTGCCAGAATTTTTCCCGCAAAATCAGAAACCGGCCCAATTACCAGGAAGGTAGAAGGAACCATAATGACAAGCGATAATAGAGGTGTGAAAATATTCTTAACTATATCCGGAAGAATACTTCTAAGTCCTCTTTCCAGCTTAGAAAGTACATAAACGGAAAGAATAATTGGAATTACAGATGAAGTATAGCTTACAAGAACCACCGGAATATTTAAAAATGTCAAAGACTCCTTTGCTGCAAACGCTGCAGTTATGTTGGGATACATCAGTGCAGAAGCAATTGCCACTGACACAAACGGATCTGCCTTAAATCTTTTTGCTGATGTATAGGCAAGGAAAACCGGAAGAAATGTAAATACCCCATCTGCCGCTGCAAATAAAATACGGTAGGTTCCCATCTCCGTTGACAGCCATCCCATTGTTGTAAACAGAATCAGGAGTCCCTTTAATAAACCGGCTCCCGACATTGCTCCCAGTATTGGCGCAAAAATTCCGGAAACCGTACTCATGAACATGTTAATAATATTTTTATCACTGCTCTTTTTATCATCCGTATCCATATCCCCGGCCCTAATGGATGACGTTGCTAATATAGCATCATACACATCCCCTACTGCATTTCCGATCACCACCTGCAGCTGACCACCCGCTTCCACCACCGTTATGACTTTTTCCGTCTGGCTCAGCCTTTTTTTATCAACTTTAGCTGAATCTTTAATCTGAAAGCGCAGTCTGGTTGCACAGTGTATCAGGGAATTAACATTACCCGCTCCCCCTACGCTGGCCACAATCTGTTTTGCCAGCTCATCGTAATTTTTCTTAGCCATGATTATCCCTCCTGAGATTGAGTCATACCTTTCATACCTTCTTTGTATCAAGTATTGTAAACTCATACTATCACCCGTTTTTTTCTCAATCAATCCCCCTCGGACATTTCTCCGTATCAATCAAAACACCATAGAAAACCGCCACGTTTTTCCATATTTTTTATGCATTTATTATAAATTTTTAAATTAAATTTAAAAAATATTATTTGTAAATGTACTTGTTTTTATCAAATACGCTTTCTCCCTCCAGCAGTCTGGTTTTGTAATAAACCCGGACCATCTCCCCTTCTTCATTTTCAATATGCCTGATCAAATGACTCATGGCTGCTTTATGCCTCATTGTATGGGTCCCTTTTATCAGGGTAAGATTTATTCCAGGTATACTAAGATTTGGAAGTGCGTCAAACCCGATTAAGGAGATTTCTCTTGGCACACGGATATTCCGTTCCAAAAGGGCTTTGCTTACTCCCAGGGATACCACGGAGCTTTCCAGAACAAATGCGGTGGTTTTTCTGAGACCTCCATCCAGATACCGGTTCATAGCTTCATATACTTCATCAATCTGGTTTCCTAAGCGGATAATGCGGCTGCTTCCGTCTCCACAGTGCCGTTTTTCCATTTCCTCTACAAATGCTTCTCTCCGCTCTGTAAAATTAAAGATATCAACCTTTTCTGCAAGATAGGTAATATAACTGTGCCCTTTATCAACCAGATAATCTACCGCTCTGCAGATTCCTTCTTTATTATCAATGAGAAAGCTGTCCATCCCCTGTTCATAGAACAGATTGTCTCCCACCACTACAGGAATTTTAAGCTGTCCAAAAGGATAAATATCACTGTAATTCATTTCCGCTGCCATCATGTAGATTCCCTTTATAGTTCCGCTCCTGCATTTATTCAGCAATTTCTCCAGACTTCCTGTCTTTTCGTAAAACTCCTGGTAATCAAACCTGTATCCCGCTTTATTACAGATGTATTCAAAATCATCAAAAAGCAGAGGGTTCCGTTTATTTTCCCTCTGCTTTAAAATAATTCCATGCTTAATATAGTTAAGCATCAGCACAGTTCCCTTACTTTCGGTATACTCTGCCCTTAACCTGCTGTTATTCTTTTCTTCTTCCATCAGAATATAATTCTGAATCCGCTTTCTGGTTGAGGGTTTAACCCCGGGCTTATTATTTAACGCCAGAGAGACGGTCGCCGGTGAAATTCCCAAAGCCGCCGCAATATCCTTTGCTTTCAGCCTCATAGCCGTATCCTTTCTTTTATGATCGTTTAGCCACCGGCATTTAGGCAGACCAGATTAATTCCCTCCTTCCAGCGGTTTTTTCTCTCATTTCTGCTATCCTTGTCCATGTGACTGTTATAAATTTCATAATCTATATTGGTAAATATTTTGCTCCTGTCATAAACCCCAGCAGCGATTCCTGCCATGTATGCTGCTCCGATGGCAGAAAGCTCTTCCTGTTTTGATACCCGCATACGAATATCTGATATATCAGACTGAAACTGCATTAAATAGCGGTTTCCAGCAGGCCCACCATCTGCACACAACTCTTTTAGGACTTTATTACTGTCCTTTTCCATGGCAGTCAGTATGTCCGCTACCTGGAAGGCAATGCTCTCAACTGCTGCTTTTACCAGCTCTGCTTTTCCTGTCGTCCGGCTCATACCTAAAATCATGGCTCTGGTATTTTCCATCCAGTAAGGCGCAGAAAGTCCGGAAAATGCCGGAATTAATACAGCGGTATCCTTTTGATTTGCATTATGAACCAGTACTTCCGCTTCTTCCTCCGAGCAAATAAGACCCATCTCGTTTTTCAGCCAGGAAATAACTGCTCCTGCATAATTAATATTCCCCTCTAAAACATATTCTACACGGCCTCCCATTCCCCAGGCAAGAGATGTGGCAAGACCTGTACTGCTTTTTACAAATGAATCCCCGGCATTCATCATAATAGAGGATCCCGTTCCATAGGTTGCCTTTGCCTGTCCCGGCATATGGCATCCCTGCCCAAACAAAGCGGCGTGAGAATCTCCCATTACTCCATATATAGGTACCGGCTCATCAAGATACCCCTCAAAATCAGTATAACCAAAGCAGGCATCACTGGAACATACTTCAGGCAGTGCCTTTATTGGTATTCCAAACATCTGGCACAGATCTTCATCCCATTTCAGGGTATGGAGGTTAAATAACTGGGTTCTGGATGCATTGGAGTAATCTGTAAAAAAACTGCATCCCTTTGTAAGCCTGTAGACCAGATAACTGTCCATTGTTCCCAGACAATAAGATTCCTTTAAAGAGACATTTTCTAAAAGCCATGTCATTTTAGCCGCCGAAAAATAGGGTGAAAGAGGAAGCCCTGTCTTCTCATAAATATCATCACTGCAGTTTTTAAAACGGTCAGCGATCCGTGCTGCCCGGTTACACTGCCAGACAACGGAATTGGCAAACGGCTCCCCGCTCCGGCTCCATATGGCAGTTGATTCTCTCTGATTACTGATTCCTATTGCTGCCACGCTCTCTTTTCCTATGTCGGAACAATCCAGTACTTCCCTTACAACTAAAATTGTATTTTCATAAATTTCTTTTAAATCGTGGGAGATCCAACCCTTTTCATTGACAATCTGCTTATGCTTTCGGTCTGCCCTGCCAATTAATTTACCCTTATCATCGAAAAGCACTGCCTTTGTTCCCTGTGTGCTCTGATCAATAGCAACTACACATCTCATTTTACCAGCCCCTGACTCAATCCCGCTATAACAGCCCTTTTTATTCCCTGATCGTCCAGTCCATAATATTGAAATATTTCATGATTTGTACCTGCAATAATATGTCCGTCAGGGAGCGCAAGGTTCACCACCTTTTTGGGACAGCTGGCGGATACAATCTGTGCCACCATGCTCCCAAGTCCCCCGTAAGGAGAATGCTCCTCTGCTGTCACAATCAAATCAGCCTTTTCTGCCGCATTAATCACAGCGTTCTCATCCATTGGCTTTAAACAATACATATCAATGACTCCAACACGATACCCCTCACGTTCCAGCTCCTTTGCTGCTTTTACAGCATAAGGAACCAATTCTCCGCAGGATATAATGACGGCATCTGTTCCCTCCTTAATCACATTGGCTCGATTCAGTTTAAAATCCATATTCTCTTCATATACATCCTCAGTGGCAGAACGGCTGACTCTTACGTAAGCAGGCTTTTCATCCTCAAGAAGTGACTCAATCAGCTTTCTTGTCTGAAAGCGATCGCAAGGCAGATAAACCCGCATATCAGGCAGACTTGCCATGGCAGCTATGTCCTGACAGGAATGATGAGTCATACCCAGTGCTCCGTAGCTGACACCTCCGCTGATTCCGATTAACGTTACATTGGTCTTTGAGTAAGCCACATCAACCTTTACCTGTTCGTAGCTTCTGGTAGACAAAAAGCTTGCTGGCGATGCCGCAAAAACCTTTTTATTGCAGGAAGCTAAGCCCGCAGATACAGATACCAGATTCTGCTCCGCAATTCCTACTTCAACAAACTGCTTCGGGTACTGTTCTGCAAACGGTGCCAGGGACGCGGAACCCCTGGAATCAGAACATACCACCACAATATCCCGGTCTTTTTTTGCTGCATCCAAAAGAGTATCACAAATTACCTGACGGTTTGTTACCTGACTCATGCCAACACCCCCTCTAATTCTTCTACTGCCTTTCTGTATTGCTCCTCTGTCATGACACCATGATGCCATTTCTTCTGGTTTTCCATAAATGACACCCCTTTTCCTTTTGTGGTATGGGCAAGAATGACTGAAGGCTGACCTTTTTTCGCCTCAGCTTCCTGGTAAGCGGCAAGAAGCTGCTTACAATTATTTCCATCTTCCACTTCTATAACATACCAGCCAAACGCCTTGAATTTTTCACCCAGATCATCACTTTTCATGGTCTCCCCAGTCGTCCCGCTGATTTGAAGACCATTTAAATCGACGGTTGCACACAACTGGTCCAAACCGTAATGTCCGGCTGCCATCATTGCTTCATAATTTGATCCCTCAGCCATTTCACCATCTCCCAAAACAACATAGGTTCTATATGACCGTCCATCCATTCTGGCTGCCAGTGCCATCCCTGCTCCTAAAGAAAGTCCGTGTCCTAATGATCCGGAATTCATCTCAATTCCAGGCACATCTGTGTTGGGATGTCCAATAAAAATAGAACCAAAGCTGCTAAAAGTGTCTATGGCCTTCTGCTTATCAAAAAATCCCAGTTCACCCAGAGTTATGTAAAGTGCATCCGTACAGTGTCCCTTGCTAAGCAAAAAGCGGTCTCTGTCATCAGACTTCCAGTTTTTGGGATTCACATTCATCACTTCAAAATAAAGCACGGTTAAGATGTCAATCACACTTAAATCCCCGCCAATATGACCGGCTTTCGACCGATATACTTCCTCTATTATATCCCTTCGAAGTTCATAAGCCTTCCTAGTGAGTCTGTCCATGTTCCTTCACATCCTTTCTTATTCTCCCCGAATCCAAGCTTTTACTTCTTCGTCATTGTTATCATAAAGATCCGGTGAAATACCAATATACTTACATGCCTCATACAGAACCGGCACCACGTTTTTATGAATACCCACGCAGTGATGGATATAAGGCCCTTCTACAATTTTAGCTTCCAGCCGCTTTAAATTTTCAACCTCCACCCATACATAAGTTCCCTTGGTGTAAGGTCCCTCGATTCCTTTCGCATTGCCAAGAAGCAGACTGTACTCTCCGTTATCACCATCAAAGCGGCAAAGGGTCATCTCTCCCAGTTTTGCCTGAGCTTCCACGGCTCCCGGATGGCTGAAAGCAAGAGGATATCCAATTGACGGTTTACAGGATGCGCAGGAAAGAGGCCAGGGACCGCAGTGCTGCAGAAGTTCTCCATTCTCATTATCAGGATGCCTGACAGTCCAGTCAGCAAAAAATGTCCTTGCTTTCCCAAGTCCTGCCGCCTCACACATAATCGCTGTAATTGCACCATGAATATCAGTCTCACATACAACAGGAAGTCCCTCTTCATTTAACAGACTGTTTGCCGCACAGGGCATAATTCCGATTTCTTCCTGAAGTGCATTCCAGCACTGCAAGGCAATCCCATTGCATCCATAACGGTCTGCCAGAGCTCTCATAGCCGCTTTTAGCGCTGCCACAGTCTTAAGGTCCTCATCCTTTATGTTTACTTCAAAATTTTTCTTACAGTAACTTACGATCTCCTGAATCTTATTCTCATCTTCTCTTACCCGCTTCATTTCTTTCGTCAGCTCCGGCATGGGGATGGGCGCCAGCTGAATATTAAAATTCTCAAGAAGTTCCCCTTCATTACACATAGTGGACCAGAAATCAAATGGCCTTGGTCCAATTTGAAGGATCCGGGTCTTTTTAAAAGCCTTTACCACATTACATACAGCCAGGAAATTAGTGACACCTCTGTAAAAAGCCTCATCCTCCAGACGGCAATTACATAAATAAGTGAATGGAATCTTAAATCTTCGCAGAACCTTTCCTGTTGCAAAAAGCCCGCACTGACTATCCCTGAGACGGATTCCGTTTTCATCCGGCCGCTCATCTCTCGGTCCCCAAAGCAGTACTGGTACGCCGCATTCCCTGCTGAGTCTTGCTACCTCATACTCTGTACCAAAGTTACCGTGGGGAATAAACAGACCGTCAATTTTTTCTGCCTTGAATTTCTCTGCAATTTTTATTCTGTCATTTTCACTGTGCAGCAAACCATCCTCTGAGATATCTGTAATATCTACGAAAGTAACTCCCATTTCCTCCAGTTTTTTTCTGGTCAAATCTGCATACTTAACTGCATCCGGCGCAGAGAAAATACTCCTTCTCGTCGGTGCGAATCCCAATACTACATTTGTCATACACATGTCTCCTTTTTTTAACTGCTATCCATATTATTTACTGGAGCCAACTTAATTACAATTAATAGTTAAGTGAAATAAAGTATTTTCTTGACTTAATTCACTTAATCTGTTACGTTGGTAATTAAGAAGTCTGTCAGTAAGAAAGGAGCCCATTTTGATGTCCATAACAGCAAAGGAACTTGCTAAACTGCTTAATCTGTCAGAAGCTGCTGTCTCCATGGCTCTTAACCATAAACCAGGAGTCAGCACTCAGACAAGAAAGAAGGTCATAGAGGCTGCAAAAGAACATAATTTTGATTTTTCAAAAATAAAAGATACCTCTCAGAGCACCAGCCCTCACGGCATAATACAATTTATCATATATCGGAAAAATGGCGCTGTTGTTTCAGATACCCCCTTCTTTTCCCAGTTATCAGAAGGAATCGATGCCGGTTGCAAAGAGGCCTGTTATTATCTGAACATCTCTTATCTTTATGAAGAAGATGATATTCCAGCCAAGGTTTCCGAAATGGTACGGTTAGGCTGCCGGGGAATTCTGCTTCTTGGAACAGAGATGGGGGAAGAAGACTTTAAACCATTTTTAAATCTTCCCGTACCCGTTGTGGTAGTAGATACCTGCTTTGAAAACCGGAGCGCCGACTGTGTCATAATTGATAATGTGCAGGGTGCATTTTTTGCAGCAAACTATCTGATCAGAAAAAGGAAAAAGCAGCCCGGATATCTAAAGTCCTCCTACCCCATCAAGAATTTCGAGCAAAGATCTGACGGCTTCTACCAGGCAGTCAGAAAGAACGGCATGTCCGTTTCCAATTCAAAAGTCCACAAACTATCTCCGTCCATGGATGGCTCCTATGCTGACATGGCGGCTGTTTTAAAACAGGGAGAAACACCGGCAGACTGTTATTTTGCAGACAATGATCTCATTGCAGCCGGAGCCATTAAAGCACTGAAGGAATATGGTTACGGGGTTCCACAGGATGTGGCCGTAATTGGTTTTGATAATATGCCTTTATGTACGTTCCTTGACCCACCCCTCACAACCATCCATGTTCCCAAACAGTATATGGGAATGATGGCAGCAAAGCGTATGGCAGAACTTATCAATACGAAATCTTCATACCCTGTAAAAATTGAAATCGGCACCACTCTGGTTTTAAGAAAATCTACTTAATATTTTGTGGCATAAAAAAAGAGAACAGATTTGAAAAACTCCAAATCCATTCTCTTTTATTGTCCTGTCAAAAGATCCTGTTATGATCTCTTTCCCGGTTTATATTTATTTACCGTAGTAAGCCTTTAAATACATTTCCTTAATTTCACTGAACAGCGGATATCTTGGGTTTGCACCGGTACACTGATCATCAAATGCATTTTCAACCATCTCGTCCAGTGTATCTAAGAAATACTTCTCATCTACGCCGTAATCTTTAATAGTTGCCTTAATGCCTACTGCCTTCTTTAATTCCTCAACCTTAACAAGGAATTTTTTGAATACTTCTCCATCATCCTTGCCTTCCACTCCGCAGAAGCGTGCGCATTCTGCATATCTGGCCAGTGTATGGGGATACTGATACTGAGGGAATGTTCCCATTTTGGTCGGTACTTCAGAAGCATTAAACTCCATAACCAGTGTGATTAACAGTGCATTTGCCACACCATGAGGAATATGGTGGTAAGCTCCTAATTTATGAGCCATAGAGTGGCAGACTCCTAAGAATGCATTGTTAAATGCCATACCAGCCATACAGGAAGCATCAGCCATCTTGCATCTTGCCTCAACATTGGTTCCATCATTATAAGCAGTTGGCAGGTATTCAAATACATTTTTCATAGACTTCAGTGCAAGACCGTCCGTATAGTCAGAAGCCATGACTGAAGCGTATGCTTCCAGTCCATGAGTCAGTACATCAATACCAGAAGCGCTGGTCAGCCCCTTAGGCTGGCTCATCATATTGTCTGCATCAACGATAGACATATTCGGCATTAACTGATAATCTGCAAGCGGATATTTTACTCCAGTGTTCTGATCTGTAATAACAGCGAAAGAAGTTACTTCAGAACCAGTACCGGAAGAAGTTGGGATTGCTACAAAATAAGCTTTCTCGCCCATCTTCGGGAATGTGTAAACTCTCTTACGGATATCCATAAAGCGCATTGCCATATCCTGGAAATCCACTTCCGGATGCTCATACATAACCCACATGATCTTCGCAGCATCCATAGCGGAACCGCCGCCCAGAGCAATGATTGTATCTGGCTGGAATGCCTTCATGGCTGCAGCACCGGCCTCAGCATTTGCAAGAGTCGGATCAGGCTGAACATCTGAGAATACAGTATAAACGATACCCATTTCATTGAGTTTGTCGGTAATTGCCTTGGTATAACCATTCATATAAAGGAAAGAGTCTGTTACTACAAATGCTCTCTTTTTGTTATAAACATCTTTTAACTCACTAAGCGCAACTGGCATACAGCCTTTTTTGAAATAAACTTTCTCCGGATTTCTGAACCACAGCATGTTCTCTCTCCTCTCAGCAACGGTTTTAATATTCAGCAGATGCTTCACACCTACATTTTCAGAAACAGAGTTTCCTCCCCAGGAACCGCAGCCCAGAGTCAGAGATGGCTGTAACTTAAAGTTATAGATATCACCGATACCGCCATGAGAAGATGGTGTATTAACCAGAATACGGCAGGTTTTCATTGCAGCTGCATGTTTTGCCATCTTTTCAGTTTCATTCACATTCACATACAGAGAAGCTGTATGACCATAACCACCGTCTGCAACCAGCTGTTCTGCCTTTTCAATTGCCTCATCAAAGGTTTTAGCCTTATACATTGCCAGAACTGGAGACAGCTTTTCATGTGCAAATTCTTCCTCAAGATGTACGCTTTCCACTTCACCAATTAAGATCTTAGCTGATTCCGGAACTTCAACACCAGCAAGTTTGGCAATGGTATGAGCTTTCTGACCAACAATCTTGGCATTTAACGCACCATTGATAATAATGGTTTTACGTACTTTCTCAATCTCATCGCCTTTTAAGAAGTAGCAACCCCTTGCTGCAAATTCCTTCTTAACCGCATCATAAACCTTTTCAAGAACAGTAACAGACTGCTCAGAAGCACAAATCATACCGTTATCAAATGTTTTGGAATGAATGATGGAGTTGACTGCCATCTTAACATCTGCTGTATCATCAATAATCACCGGTGTATTACCTGCGCCAACGCCCAGAGCCGGCTTGCCAGAGGAATAAGCTGCTTTTACCATTCCAGGTCCGCCTGTTGCAAGAATGATATCTGCACTTCTCATAACCTCGTTGGTTAATTCAAGAGACGGTACATCAATCCATCCAATAATACCTTCTGGAGCTCCTGCTTTGACAGCCGCATCAAGAACTACCTTAGCAGCTGCTATTGTACAGTTCTTTGCTCTTGGGTGTGGGGAAATGATAATTGCATTTCTTGTCTTTAAGCTGATTAAGGTTTTGAAAATAGCAGTTGAAGTCGGGTTTGTAGTCGGAATAACAGCTGCTACCAGTCCGATTGGTTCTGCAATTTTCTTTATTCCAAATGCTTTATCTTCTTCAATCACACCGCAGGTTTTTGTATCTTTATAAGAATTATAGATATATTCAGCTGCATAATTGTTCTTAATTACTTTATCCTCTGCAACGCCCATCCCTGTCTCCTGGACAGCCATCTTTGCAAGAGGGATTCTTAATTTATTTGCAGCACTGGCTGCTTCATAAAAGATTTTATCAACCTGCTCCTGAGTGAAGGTTGCGAATACTCTCTGAGCTTCTCTCATTGCCTCCATTTTTGCGATCAGGGTATCTACACTATCAATTATCTGGGGAACCTTAATCAGTTCTTCTTTTTTTGCCATCTTGAATTTCCTCCATTTTATAAGTATCAATCCCATTGGTTACTTGATCGATATTTTTTTAACGATCTTTATGATCTTATTATATTCTATCGTTATTTTTTTGTCAATGTGAGAACTCACAAAAATATACACCAATCGATATATTTTTTATCTAATTTTTATAAATATTTTTTTACTTATATAAGAATTGGTCTGAATCTTATAACTCTTATAAAACAAGGGTTTATAAGAGTTATTAATGATACAGAATAATCAACAAACCGCTATATCCTGTTTTTCTTCTATTTTTATCTCATATAAAATAAAGAAATCACATGATTCTGGCCTGCTTCTATGAACACATTTAAGAACTTGGCATTTACCTATAAATATGGTATAGTTAGCCTTACTACCTGCTATAAAAAGGTCCGGGCAGGTTAATTAGATAAGGTGATTTAAGGGGACATATATGAAAATAACCATTGGAATTGATCTTGGAGGAAGTACAACGAAGATTGTAGGATTTCAGGATCATAAATTGAAAATACCCACATTTGTAAAAGCAGATAATCCTATTGCTTCTCTATTTGGTGCTCTGGGTAAATTTATTTATGATAACAATATTCAGTTAAATGAAATAGAAAAAATTATGATTACAGGGGTAGGAAGTGCATATGTAGAGCAGCCTCTTTATGGTATTCCAACTTTTAAGGTGAATGAATTTACCTGCAATGGATTAGGTGGTCAGTATTTTACCGGATTAAAGGATTTAATCGTGGTAAGCATGGGTACCGGTACTTCACTGGTACAGGTGAATGGAGATTCCATTGTTCATACCGGAGGTATTGGAATCGGTGGAGGAACCATCCTGGGACTTTCAAGCCTTTTATTAAAAACTCAGGATATCTCCCATATCATGGATCTGGCCAGCAGAGGAACTTTAAGTAATATCGACTTACAGATTCAGGATATTTCAAGAACTCCTCTTCCAGGGCTGCCATTATCTGCGACAGCATCAAATTTTGGAAAAGTCAGGGGTTTTGTATCAGATGAAGATATTGCAATCGGTATCATTCATATGGTGCTCCAGGTAATAGGAAAATCCGCCATTCTTTCTTCATTAAACAGCAATATTAATGACTTTGTTATGACAGGGAATCTTTCTAAGTTTCCTCAGTGCAGGGAGATCTTTCAATCCCTGGAGACCATGTTTGATGTTCACTTTATTATACCTGAACAGGCCGAATACGGGACTGCCATCGGTGCTGCTCTCACAGAAGAACATCATTTAGAGATGACAGAGATCCATTAATTAAAATGAAAATTCTTTTATTTCACTGGTAAGGGACTGGATTACAGCTTTGGCATTTTGTAAATAGAATACTTCCATTAAGTTATCGTCAACTGAATACATTCTGCTTAAAGCTGATCCATACTCTTCCAGCATTGCTATTCTCGCTTCTCTTCTGGAATCTAAAACAGCTTCACACTGAAGCCGGATCCAGGTCCCGTGGTTCATTCCGCTGATCTCAATTTTAGGGTTTTTCATCATTTGATCAAATACCGGTTTTTTATTGTTGGTAATAATATAAATCTTCCCTTCAAACAGGCATACTGCTCCAAACGGGCGTACTCTTGCCTGATCTCCATCACAGGTAGCCAGATAGAACGTTTTGCATTCCTTTAAATACTGAAGTACTTCTTCCATATTAATTTCTCCTCTTCCAATTATAATGATTCATATAACATATATATAAAAAACACGGTAAAAACCGTGTTTTTTATGAATGATATCCCAATGCCCGTTCCAGAGCTTCTTTTTCTTCACTTCCAAGAAGTACTTCTGTTTCTCCTCTTTCTACTTCTTTAATGTATACATAACATCCTTCTCTGCTATGAACTGAGTTCAGTACAAATCCGCTGTTTGTATAATCCAATAATGACATAGCGAAGCTTAAATTACCTCCCATGCCTTTAAATGCGTTATATTTTACAAGACCAAACTTCTGGAATGCACTTCTATAGTTTTTATTCGTATTTCTCAGAGAGTCTTTATTCGCACGATCCTCTGATTTTAACTGGGCAATATCTTCCATCTGTTCCATAATAATGCCCTCAAGTGTCTCTGCGTCTTTGCCTCTCATAAAAAAATCATATCTGCGATACAATTTTTTCATTTGTATCATACAAATAATTACGACAATTAGTAATATTAGTGTAAGCGCGGATAATCCAATGATCAAAAAGGCTGGATCAATCGGCAGCTGATTTAATATACTGTTATCCATTCTTTCGTCCTCACTTCCATGATGTTATCTTATGGATTCTAATAACTCTACTATTCTTTCCAATTCTGCCTCAGAATAGTACTCAATTTCAACTCTTCCTTTATTTTTATCTTTTCGGTTAATGCTGACTTTGGTACCCATGGCAGTTTTCATTCGATCTTCCAACTCCCGGAATATTAGTGAAATGCTTTCATCCTCTTCTTTACCTTCTTTTGGTTCTTTCTTTTTTGATAAGGATTTTACAAGTTTTTCTACTTCTCGGACACTCATATTTTCAGCCACAATTTTACCGGCAAGCTGATATTGCAAATCTCCATCTTCCACTGCCAGTAATGCTCTTGCGTGACCGCTGCTGATCTGATCCTGTATTAACATCTCCTGAATTCGTTCATCCAGCTTTAATAATCGCATACTATTAGTTATGGTAACCCTATTCTTAGCTACACGAGCTGCTATTTCTTCCTGCTTCAAACCAAATTCCTGCATCAAAATAGAATAAGCTCTGGCTTCTTCAATGGGATTTAAATCTTCCCTTTGAACATTTTCAATCAATGCTATTTCCATAGATTGCTGCTTTGTATATTCCCGGATTACTACGGGTACTTCTTTTAAGCCAGCCAGTTTCGCTGCCCGCCATCTACGTTCACCAGCGATAATTTCATAGTATTCGCCTCTTTTTTGAACCAAAAGTGGTTGTAATACACCATACTCCTTCATGGATTCAGCCAATTCTACTAACGCTTCTTCCCGAAATTCCTTTCTTGGCTGATTATGGTTAGGCTCAACCAGTGAAATTTTTAAAAACATTCCTTTTCCAATTTCCGAATCAGCTTTCTCTTTTTCAGATATTAGAGAGGTATGTTCTGTCTCTTTATGATTCCTCATTTCCTGTTCTTCTGCTGCAGATTCCATTACTTCATCTCCAAAAATTGCGCCAAGGCCTTTCCCTAAACCTGTTCTCTTTGCCATATCTAGATCTCTTCTCCTCTGCTGATAACTTCTGCCGCCAGTAACCGGTAGCTTTCTGCCCCCGCTGATCTGGAATCATATAAATTGATCGGCATTCCATGGCTGGGAGCCTCTGCCAGTCTGACATTTCTGGGTATGATTGTTTTATATATATTTTGATTTAAATTATTTTTTACACTTTCAACAACTTCCAATGAAAGATTTGTTCTTGCATCATACATGGTAAATACAACTCCCTCCATTTCAAGAGAAGGATTCAATTTCTTTTTTACTAAATTTACTGTTTTTAAAACCTGACTAAGGCCTTCCAAAGCATAATATTCACACTGGATGGGTACTAGAACGGTGTTAGCTGCTGTTAAGGCATTAATTGTCAATAGACTCAATGACGGAGGACAATCTATAATAATAAAATCATAGTTTTTCTTGACTTTTTCAAGATATGACTTAAGGAGTATCTCCTTATTTTCAATTTC
The DNA here is from genome assembly GCF_031982545.1 of Lacrimispora sp. GTDB lineage: Bacteria > Bacillota > Clostridia > Lachnospirales > Lachnospiraceae > Lacrimispora. Next base: position 29,815 of record NZ_DALYXB010000006.1, on the reverse strand, counting down.
CAGCAGCTCTATTTCAGCTCCTGCCAGATCCACGTTTGATGGCAATAAATCCAGATTTTCCTGAACGTTAGGTATCAAACATTCTTCTATCTCACATTCTCCAACCAAAAGATCATATACAGTACGCTCAATCGTTGACTTTTCCATACCAAGTCCGCTGGTTTCGTTTCCCTGTGGATCAAAATCCACAGCTAATACCCGTTGTCCTGACTCTGCAAGACAAGCTGATAGGTTGATTGCGGTCGTTGTTTTACCAACTCCGCCCTTCTGGTTTGCTATCGCAATGATTCTTCCCATTTTTAATTTTCTCCTGTTACAACGTCCGGAAATGCAGTTCAAATTAGAGTATAGCATACTTTATTTTTTTTTCCTATGGTTTCAAGTAAAATAAATACAGAAATTACAAAAAATGTTTCACGTGAAACATTCTTCCAAGTTTAAGAATAAATTAATATGTTTGACGTTGTAAGTCCATATCGATTATATTATAATAAGAAGAGATTATCAGCACTCAGGAGGTATATAATGAAAACTAAGAGTAAATTACTGACTCTGCTCATCCTTTCAGCAAGTACAGCTGCCGCAACTGCAGTTATTAATAAATTTGTTAAACTCTCTGCATCTTCAAAAAATATCTTATCAGATGCAAAGTCCTTATGCTACAAATGGAGATTTGGTAATATCCATTATACGAAATCTGGCACAGGGAAACCACTTCTTTTAATTCATGATCTGACCGCATACTCTAATGGTTATGAGTGGAACAGCATGATCTCCTTGTTAAAAGAACAGTATACCGTATACACCATTGATCTTCTGGGATGCGGTCGTTCAGAGAAACCCGATCTTACCTATACTAATTATCTTTATGTACAGATGCTCTCCGATTTTATTAAATCTGAAATTGGACACCGAACCAATGTAATCGCTACGGGTGCTTCATCAGCGCTGGCTCTTATGGCATGTAATAACGCTCCGGAACTATTTGACCAGATTATGCTCATTAATCCGGAAAGTCTAATGACATGTAGCCAGATACCCAATAATCACTCAAAAGTATATAAATTCATACTGGATCTGCCCATATTAGGTACTCTTCTATATCATATATCAGTGAGCAAGCAATCTATAACCGAAGAATTTGGAAGAAATTACTATTTCAACCCTTATTCCGTAAAGAGTTCAATTATAGATGCATATTATGAATCCGCTCATTTAGGAGAATCACCAAAATCACTGTATGCCAGTGTAAAGTGTAATTATACAAAATGTAATGTAACTAATGCACTGAAAAAAATCAACAATAGTATCTACATTACTGGTGGTGAGGAAATGGATCGAATCAACGAAGTTATTTCCGAATATCAAAAGTATAATCCAGCTATTGAAAGTTCTCTAGTAGCGAAGAGTAAATATCTTCCACAATTGGAGAATCCTAACAGTCTATACCAAATAATTCAAATGTACTTTCTATAAAAAAATGTTTCACGTGAAACATTCCTAAAGAGATATGATTCTCTACTGGATGTTTCACGTGAAACATTTTACTTTAACGGCTCTTTTGATGGTAACCCTGCTTTTCGTGGATACTTTTTAGAAATACCGTTTACTTTATTAATTTTAATCAATGATCTCTCTGCCTCTGTACCTGGTAGTAAAAACCGTTCTGTATCTTCTATTTTTCCACCTAAAAGAAAAATCGCATGTTTTGCTTCTCCCAACTCCTCTTCTATCTTGCCAGATTTGTATGGTATAAAACAACCACCTACTTTCACGAAGGGCATGCAATATTCTGATAAAGTGCTTAAATTTGCTACTGCTCTGGAAACACAAAAATCATATCGTTCCCTATGATTAATATCACGTCCTAAGTCTTCTGCTCTCCCATGAATTGCACAGATATCATTTAAACTCAAATTATTAATTACTTCATTAAGAAAATTTATTCTTTTATTCAAAGAATCCATTAATGTAATTTTGAGTTGTGGATATGCTATTTTTAAAGGAATCCCAGGAAAACCAGCCCCTGTACCAACATCAATTATGCTATAAACCTCAGTACCCAGATCATCCAAAATCTTAACAAGAGATAAGCTGTCAACAAAATGTTTTGATATAACTTCTTCCATCTCTGTAATTGTAGTAAGGTTCATTACTTTGTTCCATTCAACTAATATCTCATAATATTTATAAAATTGCTCCAATTGATTTTTTTCTAAATTAATAGATAATAGACTCAATTCGTTTTGGAACTTCTCACAAAAAACATCTGTCATTTTTCCTACCTCACTCCTTCTGATCTGTATTTTTATGAAACTTCATCTGTTCTAAATAAACCAGAAGAACGGAGATGTCTGCTGGAGAAACACCTGATATTCTGGATGCCTGTCCAATGGACAAAGGCTTATATAAATTCAGTTTCTGGATGGCTTCTCTTCTCAACCCTTTTACTTCTGCATAATCGAATTCAGCCTGCAGCTTTCTGTTTTCCAGTTTTTTATATTGTGAGACCTGTTGCTTCTGTCTGCGTATATATCCTTCATACTTAATATTGATATCTACCTGCTCCATTACATCATTTTGGAGTGGCAACCGGTTGGTATCTATATTAGTTAACATAATATAATCAAGTTCTGGTCTGCGCACCAATTCCGCCAAAGTTGTTCCTGTTTTTAAGGGCGTGCTCCCATGCTTCTCCAAAAACTCCTGCACTTTACTGGATGCTCCCATATTGGTTGATTCCAAACGTTTTATTTCTAATTCAATTGCTTCTTCCTTTTTTAATAATTCTTTATATCTTTCCTCACTGATCAGACCAATCTCATGTCCAATTCCCATTAAACGCAGATCTGCATTGTCCTGACGAAGAAGAAGCCTGTACTCTGCTCTTGATGTCATCATACGGTAAGGTTCCAGATTCTCCTTGGTAACCAGATCATCAATTAAAACACCGATATATGCCTGTGAACGATCTAATACGACTGGCTCTCTTTTAAGAATTTTCATGGCGGCATTTACTCCAGCCATAAAACCCTGAACAGCTGCTTCCTCATAACCTGAACTTCCATTAAACTGTCCACCGCTGAATAATCCGCTGACTGCTTTAAATTCCAAAGTGGCATACAGCTGTCTGGAATTAATACAGTCATACTCAATGGCGTATGCATTTCTCACGATCTTAACATTTTCCAGCCCCGGAACGGTTCTGTACATGGCATACTGAACATCCTCAGGAAGGGAACTTGACATTCCTCCCAGATACATTTCATTGGTGTAAAGGCCTTCCGGTTCCACAAATACCTGGTGGCGGTCTTTATCCGGGAACTTTACCACTTTATCCTCGATGGATGGGCAGTATCTTGGTCCTGTGCCTTCAATTGCGCCGGAATATAAAGGAGAACGATCCAGATTATTCCTGATAATCTCGTGTGTGCTGCTATTTGTATAAGTCAGCCAGCAGGATATCTGTTCCTTCTGAATGGATTCCGGATCCGTTGAAAAGGAAAATGGCACTACTCTCTCATCGCCCAGCTGCTCCTCCATTTTAGAAAAGTCAATGCTTCTTTTATCCACTCTGGCGGGAGTACCTGTTTTAAAGCGCCTCATTTCGATTCCATTGGCCTTTAAGGAATCAGTCAAGTGATTGGCTGCCTGTAACCCATTGGGGCCTGTATAATTGCTTACATCACCGTAAATGCACCTTGCTCTTAAATAGGTCCCTGTGGCTAATACAGCGGCCTTACAGTGGTATACAGCACCAGAATAAGTTTTAACCCCAGCCAGAATCCCATTTTCTGTTATGATTTCAGATACTTCTGCCTGCCGTATGGTCAGATGATCTGTATTCTCTAAGATTTTCCTCATAGATCTTGAATAGTCCTGTTTGTCGGCCTGAGCTCTTAATGAATGTACAGCCGGACCCTTGGACTGGTTAAGCATCTTTGACTGAATAAAAGTCTTGTCAATGTTTTTTCCCATCTCTCCGCCTAAGGCATCCAGCTCTCTCACCAGATGGCCTTTTGAGCTACCACCAATATTAGGATTACAAGGCATCAGCGCAATACTGTCTACACTGACAGTAAACATAATTGTCTCAAGGCCCAGCCTGGCGCATGCCAGGGCAGCCTCACAGCCAGCGTGACCAGCGCCGACTACTACTACGTCATAAGACTCCTCTAAATACTGCATTTTTATCTCCTCTTTTCTGATCCTTACTTACCCATACAGAATTTACTGAATATTTCATTGACCAGATCATCTTCTATTGATTCTCCCAGTATAATTCCAAGCTGCTCATACGCATCCATTAAGTCAATGGAATAGAAGTCCTCAGCCATCCTGTCATGTATGCTTTGCTCCACCATAGAAAGACTTTTCAACGCTTCTTCCAGTGCATTCTTCTGCCTTACATTAGTGATATAAACCTGATCATTAAAATCAATTTCACCCTCATAGAACATGGTCTTAATCTCATGCTCCAGATCCTCTATGCCAGAACGGTTTCTGGCAGAAATTGTAATGACTTTATGGCTGGTTCTTTTATTTAATAAATCCGGTGTGACAACCATGGATAAATCTGATTTATTTAAAACTATAACTGCTTTTCTGCCTTCAATAAAAGATAATATGTCTTCATCGTTTTCATCAAGCGGGCAGGAACCATCCACCACATAGATAATTAAATCAGCACCCTCAGCCGCCTGCCTTGCTTTTTCAACCCCTATTTTTTCAACTACATCCTCCGTATCACGGATTCCAGCCGTATCTATCATATTCAGGCTTAAATCTTCCAGCATGATCTGCTCCTTTAATGTATCACGGGTAGTTCCGGCAATATCTGTAACAATTGCCCGATCCTCACCCACAAGAACATTAAGAAGAGAGGATTTACCAGCATTGGGTTTCCCCATAATGACAGTCTCAATCCCTTCCGAAAGCACTCTTCCATTCTCTGAAGAACGGATCAGCCGCTTCAGTTCTTCCTTTATGGGGATAATCCCCTGAAGCAGAGTTTCCTGATAACCATCCAGAGAGATATGTTCCGGATCATCAAGTGCCGATTCAATAAAGGCAATATGATAAATAATCGTCTCTCGTAGTGCACGGACACGCTTGGAAACAGCGCCATCCAGCTGACTGACGGAAGACTTTAAAGCATATTGATTTTTCGCATTAATCACATCAATGACTGCCTCAGCCTGAGTTAAATCAATTCTTCCGCTTAAAAATGCCCGTTTGGTAAATTCCCCAGGTTCAGCCGGTCTGGCTCCGTACTTTAACACAGTCTCCAGTATCTTTTTAGTAACCAGAACGCCTCCATGACAGTCAATCTCAACGGTATCTTCTCCCGTATAACTGCCCGGTCCTCTCATGAGCAGAACCAGAACCTCATCAATCAGTTCCTCTCCATCATAAATAAATCCGTAGTGAATCGTATGAGATTTCTCATCAGAGAGCTTTTTAGTACGTTTCCCTTTTCCTTTAAAAATCCTGTCTATAATCTGAAATGACTCCTCGCCGCTGATCCTTACAATTCCGATTCCGGAACTGGACATCGCTGTGGCAATCGCCGCTATTGTATTCATCTTCATATTCTATCACCTGTTTTACACCAGTCAATATACTGGCGTGAGAAAAGGGTTGAGGGTGCCTTCCGACAGCCCCAACCCTCATTGTTGTTTGACTATTTATCTCGATCCTGATACCGTTCTTTTTTTATATGTTCCTTTTTCAAGGATATTACCACATGTCTGAATGGTTCTTCCCCATCACTTCTGGTAACAACAAATTTGTCATTCTGAAGTGCGGAATGAATAATTCTTCTTTCATACGGATTCATAGGCTCCAGAGATACCGGTCTTCTGGTACGCTTTACTTTGTAAGCAATATTCTTAGCCAGCGTTTCCAGAGTCTCTTTTCTGCGCTCTCTGTAATTTTCCGTATCCAGTTTCACGCGAATATAATCTTCGCTTTCCTTATTAACAACAAGACTTACCAGATACTGCAAAGAATCCAGAGTCTGTCCTCTTTTTCCAATCAGAATTCCCATGTCATCGCCAGACATATTGATGGAAAGCTCACGCTCTCCCTGATCAAATGCGGCTTCCATAGAAACTCCTAAATTCATTGCACCAAATACATCGGAAAGAAAGGTCATTGCCATGTCCTCCAAGGTTTCTTTCTTCCTTGCGCGGATGACAGCAGGCTTTGAACCGATAAATCCCAGAATACCATTACTACCTTTATCAACAATCTCATACTCCAGTTTATCACTGGTTGTTCCCAGTTGGATTAATGCTTTTGTAATCGCCTCATCAACGGTTTTTGCTGAAACTGTAATCATATCCATAGGTCACCCCTCCTATTTGCTGTGCTTTTCATTGTACTTCGAAACCATACGTGCCTTGGCAGAAATGCTGTTGGAATCTGAAGTTGTGCTTTGATAGTAATCGTTAGAAGCCTTTACCTGCTCCTTTGCTTTTTCTATTTTAGCATTCAGTTCCTGCTCTGCTTTCTCATTGTTAGCCTGAAGATTCTTTAGGTTTGCAGTAGCATTTTGAGAAACACGCTGAGGTGGAAGACCTTTTTTCGCACGCTTTTTATTTGCTTTATCCAGATTCTTCTTAATCATCTCATCCATATCAATGCGGTTTAAATGACGGTTGATTAAAACCTGCTGAATGATCTGGAATACACTGGAAGCAATCCAGTAAATACCAATACCAGATGCAAATGTAAAACAGAAGAATACGGACATTAAAGGCATTACTGTATTCATGCTCTTCATAGATTGTGCCATAGCATTACTCTCATCCGCTCCGCTCTGAGGCTGATTCACTGTCATAAGCTTTGTACTGAACCACTGGCTGGCACCAGCAAGAATAGGAATCAGGAGTGCAAGGCTTAAATGAAAACCGCCACCAGTTGGGAAAATAACACTGGCTGGTGTTGATGCCAGGTTAATACCAAGGAAGGAATTCATATGCTCAATCTGAGCAGCATTGGTAGTAATGGTATCCTGGATGGTTGGATAAAGAGCCTTTAAAGCATTCCACTGATCCGGATTTAACTGGTATAAGAAATCTACCATTCCATTACTGGTATTTAAATCTCCGATTCTTGATAATGTGACCTTATGATCAGCTGCAAACTGTGTCAGCTGCGCAACATGATCACCACCAAGAGAAGTAATTGCAGTCACTACATTAACAAAAACAGCCTTAACACTCTGTACGTAAGCAGGAATATGATAAATTACCTGATAAAGAGCGAACAGAATTGGCATCTGGATTACCAGCTGAACACAGCCTCCAGTCATGGATGTTCCGTATTTCTCATAAACTGCCTGCATTTCCACGTTCTGTCTTCTCATGGATTCCTGGTCAGTTTTACCTTTATACTTTGCCTGAACGGCGGAAATTTCCGGCTGCATAACGCTCATCAGTTTTGATGATTTCTGCTGTTTTAATGTCAGCGGAAACATTAAAAGCTTTGTCACAAGAGTAAACAAAATAATACATAAACCAATATTCTGAATTCCAACTGCAGATGTCATCTGAAAAAGCAAATCCATGATCACACCCAGAAAAGTTGCAAATGGTCCCAGAAAACCTCCTACCTTAGTGAGTACTAAGAATTCCAATGAACTACCTCCTCATCATTTACGGAACTGGATCATAACCGCCTTTTGCAAAAGGATTACAACGAATAATTCTTATGCAAGCCAAAAACGTACCTTTTAACACACCATACTTTTGCAGTGCCTCAATGGCGTATTGAGAACACGTAGGTGTGTATATACAGTGAGTTCTTATCTTCAGAGGAGACAAATATTTCTGATATCCTCTGATCATCAATATCATGATTTTTTTTACCATAAGATCACTTCGATTCTTTTTTTAAAATGTTATGAAGTCCGCACAAGTGCAGATATGCACTTTCGATTGTCTTGTATTTTTCTTCTTTTGCCGATGTTCTCACAACGACCACGATGTCTAACCCTGTCTCAATCATATCTTCATGAAGCCTGAAGCTTTCTCTGATTAATCTGGTTATATGATGCCTGATAACACTGTTTCCTACCTTCTTGCTCACCGAGATACCGATTCTTGTATCCGGCCTGTCCGTCTTTAAAACGTACATGACAAGAAGTCTGTTAGCAAGGGATTTTCCACTCTGATATACTTCCCTGAAATCCCTGTTTTTTTTAATCGAATTAAAATGTTTCATTCAACTCTTTCCTTTTCCGTTTTCCTGGAATTTGAGAAAAGAAAAGGCCACAATTACTTGCGGCCTGGTCCATTAAGCTGATAATTTTGCTCTTCCTTTTGCTCTTCTGGCTGCTAAAACTTTTCTTCCGCCGGGAGTGCTCATTCTGGCTCTGAAACCATGAACTTTTGATCTTTGTCTCTTTTTTGGCTGGAACGTCATTTTCATAATATACGGACACCTCCTCTTGTTACAATAGCTTATCATAGGCAATATGATGAAACATATTGAGACTATTTTAATTAAACATCAAACCAATTATATAGAAGAAACCATGGTTAGTCAAGGGAAAAATATAAGTTTTCATCATACTTCTAATATTTTCCACATTATTGGATTATGCAGTATAATAAATAAAACTATTTAATTTCCCAATGGGGATTCTAGGAAGAATAAAAAAGGATGGGTTAATACAATGAAAAGTGAGCAAATCAATATCAGAGATCCTTACGTACTGCTGTCTGACGGAATCTATTATATGTACGGAACCAGAGCAGAAACCTGCTGGATGGCCGCCACAGGCTTTGATTGTTATACCAGTACTGACTTAATTGAGTGGGATGGCCCCCATGAAGTTTTTCACAAGCCAGAGAACTTTTTTGCAGACCGAAACTGCTGGGCCCCTGAAGTTCACTGCTATCAAGATTCCTATTATATGTTTGCTACATTTAAAGATACTAAAAATCATGGCGGGACTGCCATTTTAAAAGCAGACCATCCACTGGGGCCATTCACCTTATACAGCCAGAAACAAATAACTCCCCCTGATTGGGAGTGCATTGACGGAACCTTTTATGTAAGTTCTGATGGAACTCCTTATATGGTTTTTGTTCATGAATGGGTTCAGATATCGGATGGTTCCATCTGTGCAGTAAAGTTAAGCAGCGATTTAAGCCATTCCGTATCGGAGCCTGAACTTTTGTTTCATGCATCGGAAGCTAAAAGCTGGGTTGTAACAATTGAAAATAAAAACAGACCTGGAAAACATTATGTTACGGATGGTCCATTCCTTTACCGGACAACAAACGGACGCCTTCTTATGCTGTGGTCAAGTTTTGGAAAAGAAGGTTATACCCAGGCCATTGCCTATTCTGATAATGGAGATATTACTGGTAACTGGATACAGCAGGATCAATTGCTTTTTGAAAAAGATGGAGGCCACGGCATGATCTTTAAAGATAAAAAAGGAACGCTCATTCTTACCCTCCACACACCCAATGAGCACAAAAAAGAGCACCCCGTTTTTTATCGGCTGGAAGAACAGAATAATACCCTGACTGTTAAAGGATTACATTAATGAAAGAAGTCATTTTTGCAGGAAAATGTCAGGGCATTGGAATTAGCCATGTGTCCAGAGACTGTGATCTGGCTGAAACCATCGGATTTTATAAAAATGAATATCAGATTTACTACATCTTAAATGGAGAGCGTTTTTTTTATTATGGCAACCAAAGCTACCGGATGGGTAAAGGCACGCTGACCTTTATTGACAAGAAACTAATCCCTTTTACCAATGTAATCGGCGGAAATTATCATGAACGGATTCTGATTGAACTGGAAGAGTCCTGGCTTCGTCTTGCAGGCAACGCTATGGAACTTAACCTTTTAGAATTTTTTCAAAATAATCACGGTGTTCTGCAGCTGGACGAAAAGCAGCAAAACATTGTGGAAAAAAAACTGATCCGTATAGAATCTGCATTGAGAAACCAGAAAACATACGGTGCGTCAGAGGTTAAAAATCAGCTGCTGTCTTTATTTCTCATGATACTAAATGGAGCCGGTGTTAAACCAGAGGTCTATTATATGCCAAAGAGAAAAATGGTACGCTACGTAAAAGTCGCGGAAATCATACAGTACATTATGATTCATTATTCAGAAATCTTTGGTTTAGAAGATCTGGCCAACATATTTTATTTAGATAAAAGCTATTTAAGCCGTATATTCAAAGAAGTTACTAATTTTACTGTAAATGAATTTATCAACTGTCAGAGAATTGAACAAGCCAGAATTCTCCTTCTTGACGAGAAACTTACCATGGAAGACATCTCGCAGAAACTGGGTTATGAGCGGTTGTCTTACTTTGACCGTGTTTTTAAAAAATATACGGGTTTATCCCCTCTCCAATACAGAAAATCCAAGAAATATAATGATGTTTAGTCAATTTAGTGCAAATTAAAGGTTTTTTTTGATGTATTGGGGCATTCTTCCAAATGTATTGTGATTATATTTAATTAATAGTAAAATGTAACCATACAAAAACAAATCCGGATTTTATAATTGGTACATTTACACAATACTTTATAAAGCAATCACAATTAGGAGGAACTATGAAAATCAAAAAGCTTACTGCACTGTTTTTATCTGGCCTGATGACTTTATCTCTTGCTGGCTGTTCCGGAAGCAAACCTGCCGCTTCTGCAGAGACCGTTTCTAAGGATACAGGAAAACAGATAACTTTACGAATGGCCTGGTGGGGTTCCCAAACCAGACATGATGCCACGAACAAGGTTATTGAACTCTACGAATCACAAAACCCCAATGTGAATATTGAAGCAGAATTTTACGATTTTGACAGTTACTTTACCAAGCTGGATACTTTGGTAGCTGCTGACGATGTGTGGGATATCTTTCAACTGGGAGGAAATTTTCCAAAATACATCAAAAATATAGAACCACTGGATGGTTACATAAAAAACGGAATTATTAATACCAGTGATACCACCGAAAATTTTCTGGCAACAACAAGGGACAACAACGGTTCTCAGATTGGTATATCCATTGGCACAAACACCTATGGAATTGCATACGATCCGGAGTTATTTCAAAAGGCCGGCTTAGCCGAACCTGAAAATGACTGGACATGGGATGACTGGAAAAAGGACTGTATTTCCATAAAAGATAAACTTGGTATCTACGGAAGTTCAAAGATCGACCATTTTATAGCAGGTGTAACCATGCGCGCCTCACAGACAAAAAAAGATGCAAATTTCTTTAAGAAAACCAATGATGGCATTGAATCAGAAGATCCGGTACCCTTTGCCGATTACTTAAAAATGATCAAAGAACTGACAGATGACGGCGCCTATCCCGATGCCGGGGCTATAAAAGAAATTAAGGACATAGAAGGGGATTATCTGGTTACCGGGGATGCAGCAATGACCTGGGTTTCCTCCAATCAGGTTTCTTCCATTGTTCATGCCTCTGGCAGAAATATTAAAATTGCACCAGTGCCAAGATTAACGAAAAATGGGCCTTATGGAATGGGAGTTCAGTCTTCCCAGCAGCTTTGTATCTCCAGTAATTCCAAAGCAAAGGAAGAAGCCGCTAAATTCATTAACTTTTTTGTCAATGACATAGAAGCTAATAAAATATTAAACGGAGAACGGGGAGTTCCTATTATGTCAAAGGTAAGAGAAGCTGTCGTTTCCCAGGCAGATGACTCCGGTAAAATTATTTATGATTTTGTTGATAAAATAGGAAATTTTCCAAAAGAAAACAGTAATGTTATAAGCCCTGATCCAAAAGCTGAAATTGAAGATCAATATAAGCTTCTGATTGAAAAAGTACAATATGGTGATGTAACACCAGAAGATGCTGCAAAACAATTGCTGGATTTTTCCAAGTCAAAATTTCAGAATTAAGGATCATTAAGAGGCAGGTAAGGATTCTCTTTGCCTGCCTTTCCTATGGAAAAAAGGAGGTTATAAGCAATGAACGAATTAAAAACTAACTGGAAAAAAATCCTCTATCATAACAATACCGTAGGTTATATTTTTTCCTTCCCCTTTCTATTTGGATTTTTCGCATTTACATTGATTCCAGTTCTGGTATCCGTATATTATTCCATGACCAATTATAAACTGGGTCAAAGTCCGGTATTTATAGGGCTGGAAAACTATAAAAACCTATTCTCAGATGACCGTTTCTTAAATTCAGTAAAAGTCACCCTTATTTATGTCATCACCTCCGTTCCATCCAAACTGATATTTGCCCTTTTTATTGCATATCTTCTAACGCAGAAACACAGTGGTGTAACATTTTACCGGTCTCTTTATTATGTTCCTTCCCTGATTGGAGGAAGCATTGCCGTAGCACTTGTCTGGAAAACCATTTTTTCAAGAAAAGGACTGGCAAATACCATTCTTGCCTCTTTTGGTGTTCCAAAACTATCCTGGCTGGGGGAACCCCATCTGGCAATGGGAATACTTGTCCTCATGTCCGTCTGGCAATTCGGATCATCTATGATTATTTTTGCTGCCGGATTAAAAGAAATATCTCCAACTTATTACGAAGCTGCTGAAATTGATGGTGCAAACAAATGGCAGCGCTTTACAGCAATTACGCTCCCCTGCCTCTCTCCCATAATTTTATATAATCTGATTATGCAAACCATAACTGCCTTCATGGCATTTACCCAGGCTTTCGTCATCACACAGGGCGGCCCCAACGATTCCACTAATTTCTATGCCCTTTACGTTTACAATCATGCCTTTAAATGGTCCAATATGGGATACGCCAGTGCCATGTCCTGGGTCATGCTGGCTTTAATAAGCATTATTACATTCCTGCTTTTTAAGACATCAAAATTCTGGGTATTTACAGAAGCAGACCAATAAGGAGGATCATAACATGACAAACAAACATAAAATACAGGCTTCTGTCTATCATTTATTCGTCTGTGTTCTTGGATTGATGATGATTTATCCGGTTCTCTGGATGGTCAGCGGTTCACTTAAAAATAATGCAGAGATCTTAAATGGAGGTATGAACTTAATTCCACCCCAATGGAGATTTTCAAATTTTTCTACTGGCTATCAGGGTTTTGGCGGCATTACCTTTCAAACCTTTTTTTCCAATTCATTTTTTGTTGCATCTGTCTCAACGCTTGCAACGGTTCTGTCTTCATCCTGTGTTGCCTATGCCTTTTCCAGGGTGAGTTTTAAAGGTCGAAACATCTGGTTTATGTCTATGATCTGCACCATGATGCTCCCATCCCAGATAATTCTGGTGCCCCAATATATTATTTATAACAAACTTGGTCTTGTAGGAACTTATCTCCCACTCATACTGCCCCATTTTTTCGGTCAGGCTTTTTTCATCTATCAGATGATGCAATTTGGTGCCGTAATTCCAAAAGACCTGGATGAAGCTGCAATTATAGATGGGTGCAGTAAATATTCAATATTTACCAGAATTTTTTTACCTCTTCTGAAACCATCCATCGTAACCACCGTCATCATTCAGTTTTACTGGAAATGGGATGATTTCATGTCTCCCATGATTTATTTAAGCAAACCCCGGATGTATACCGCATCTGTGGCAATAAAAAATTTTGCAGATTCCACCTCCACAACTGATTATGGAGCAATGTTTGCCATGTCCACACTTTCATTAATACCAGTGTTTTTGATCTTTTTATTTTTTAACCGTTATCTGGTAGAAGGGATCAGCGGAAGTGGGATCAAAGGTTAATATACATACAGAGAGGAAAAAACGTGAATATCCAAACCAGTGTATCATTTCAGACTTCTAACGAACTTTTGCAAAAACTAATGGATTCAGCACATAGGAAAACGTTAAACAACTTAAAAATGTTTGAGAACCGGCTCGTTCTGATAGAAGGAGGCGGATACGAAAAAATATGGCTGGAAACCCAGCCTATGGGCGGAGAAATGTATGCCAAACGCAACATGGAGGCCGGACTTAATAATCAACTCCTTTTTATGGAACATCAAAGAGCGGATGGCCGCATGCCTGGTAGCATTGCCTTAATTAACAACCGGATTACTCCCCAGTTTGATAAATTCCAAGGATTTTGCTTCCCATCTTCAGCCCTTAACATGTATTACTTAATGGGAAAAGATAAAGAATATCTAACGCTTCTTTACCTTACTCTGGAAAAATTTGATTCCTATTTATGGAAAACCAGAGATTCAGACGGTGATGGGTGTCTGGAAAGCTGGTGCAAGTATGATACAGGGGAGGATCATGCACTTCGATACCAGGATGCTCCCGACTCCTGGAGTAAAGAAACTCCTCCCACAAATTGCAAAGCAGTTCCCATGGCATCTCTGGATATTATGAGTTTTTCCTACTCTGCCAGAGAGACCCTGTCCGTTATCAGCTCTATACAAGGCAATGAAGACCGTAAAAACCAGTGGAAACAAAAGGCATTGGCCATCCAGAAAACCATAAAAGATTATCTCTGGATCGAATCAAAAAATGCCTGCTTTGACCGGGATAAAGACCATAAAACTATTAATGTTTTATTTCACAATAATTTAAGAGCAATGTACTGGAACAGTTTTACAAAGCCCATGGCAGAACGTTTTGTAAAAGAACACTTATTAAACCAAGAAGAATTCTGGACGTATATGCCCCTCCCCTCCGTTGCGGTAAATGATCCTCTTTTCCGTAACATAAAGACAAATAACTGGAGCGGACAATGTGAAGCCCTCACCTACCAGAGAGCCATACGGGCTCTTGAAAATTATGATTATGATGATCTGATTCCTAAACTGGGAAAAAAACTGTTTCATGCCATTGGAGATTCCTGCGTATTTGTGCAGCAATATGATCCTTTTACAGGCTCACCATCCTTGATATCTCTGGATGGTCTTCAGGATTCCTATGGCCCCGCCATGTTATCTGTTATGGAATACACCTCCCGTATGTTGGGAATCCATATAGAGCAGGATCACATTTATTGGGGAACATGCAAAGGATATGAAAGTGACTATGAACAGATCTGGGGAAATCATTCATTTAAAATTATAAATAATGAGAAAACAGCTCAGGCCTTTGTTGACGGAAAAAAAGTTTTTGAATCAGGAAAAGACTTAAAAATTATAACGGATCTTTCCGGCAATCTTCTTTATATTAAGCAATTTGCTGCTGACGCTGATATCAGCAGCATAAAAACATTCAAAATATCTCCTTAAAATAACAAAGTCTCCGGCATAATACAATTACCGGAGACTTTTATATTCATATAATATGAAGCATACGAACGTACTCTATTTAATTTCTCATAACCTTAAAAAGTGCCTGAGTGATGGCAACCGTTAAAATTCCTGCTACAATCGCCTCTGGAATCCCATTCATACAGATGATACCAATAATTACGGAATAGATTCCCTCCGTCAGCCCCTTAGCCGCCTGACCGTACTCTTTGCCAAAAAGAAAATAAATCAGATTCATTACCAGCAATGTGTTGGTTAATGATCCGGCAACGCCTGCCGCTGCAAGTGCCACAGTCGTCTTTATCTTACTTCCCTTAAAGGCTTTTAATACTCCCCTGAATACGTAATATGCCACGATTCCAATGAGAATTCTTGGCACCATACAGATAATCAGGCTTCCTAAATTGCCTCCGTACTCTCCCACTTTTACAAATGGTGAGAAAACAAACGAGGTTGGATTGGGCATGTTGGTGTTTTTCCACAGACTTGTCAGCCCAAAAATCATTCCCAGAAATCCGCCATATTTTGGTCCAAGTATAATGGCTCCAATAATGACCGGAACGTGAATGATGGTGGCGTTCATAAATCCCAACGGAATATATCCAAAGGGAGTAAACGCCATGATGATGATAAGGGCAACAAAGATAGCTGCCAGTACCATGTCGCGTGTTTTGTTTCCAGTATTCATATTTTTCCTCCTGTGCTACTGTTCTTTTATAAGATACAATGCATCTGGTTACAACTGCATTATACATAACTGAACTTTATCCGTCAATCCTGTCTATTAAATCGACATTTCTTTGTTAATTTACATAAAGTTATCAACATTATGGGGATAACTTGGGGATAACTCTCTGGATATTACCTTGATAACCTTTTTTTGTACACATGCCTGTCCTGAAGATTTTGATAAAATCAATATTTCCCGGATGTGAATAAATAGAGTTTTAAAATCAGGTTTTTTGTGGACAACTTTACCTCTGGATGCTTATCAACAATCCATACACAGCTAATTAACAGCCCTTTCACACACTTATCCACAATTTTTTACTATTATCATTGAAAATTATTACAAAATAGTATAGAATGAACAGTAGATTGGGCTAATGCGCATATTTGCATTTTAATAGATGTAGGAGACATACAATGTTAGAAAAGTTAAAAGAAAAATGGGACGAAATCTTATTGAATTTAAAAGAAGAGCACGAAATTACCGATGTATCTTTCAAAACCTGGCTTCTCCCGCTTAAAGTTCATGCCGTTGACGGAGAAAAGGTAATCGTCACGGTACCGGATGTAGAATTTTTAGGATACATCCGCAAAAAATACGGGTTTCTTCTAAAAATCACCATAGAAGAAGTGACTGGCTTTGAATGCAGCGTTGATTTTGTTGTGGAAAATCAGATTCAAAAAGAAGCAGCTCCCGCTCCTGCAGGAAATACACTGATAACCAATACGGTAAATTCGGTCAGTCAGTCCGCAATCATAACCGCTAATTTAAATCCGAAGTACATCTTTGATACCTTTGTAGTAGGTGCCAATAATAATCTGGCACACGCGGCATCCCTGGCTGTTGCAGAATCTCCCGGCGAAATTTACAACCCTCTTTTCATCTATGGAGGCGTGGGACTGGGGAAAACTCACTTAATGCATTCCATCGGTCATTTCATATTAAAGAATAATCCGAAAGCAAAGGTTCTCTACGTGACCAGTGAGAAGTTCACCAACGAGCTGATCGATGCGATCCGAAACAAGAACAACTTCTCTCCTACTGAATTCAGGGAAAAGTACAGAAATAACGATGTTCTTTTAATCGATGATATCCAGTTTATCATTGGTAAAGAAAGTACACAGGAAGAATTCTTCCATACATTTAACGCATTATATGAAGCGAAAAAGCAGATTATTATTTCATCTGATAAACCGCCAAAAGAAATCGAGACATTGGAAGAACGTCTCCGATCCCGTTTCGAGTGGGGTTTAACAGTGGACATACAGTCTCCCGATTACGAAACCAGAATGGCCATCCTTCGCAAAAAAGAAGAAATGGAAGGCTACAATATCGACAACGAAGTTATTAAATACATAGCTACCAACATCAAATCCAACATCCGGGAGCTGGAAGGCGCCCTGACAAAAATCGTTGCACTCTCACGCCTTGATAATAAGGAAATCACCGTTGAGCTGGCTGAAGAAGCCTTAAAAGATATTATATCACCCAATGATAAACGGGAAGTAACCCCAGAACTGGTGATTCAGGTAGTTGCTGATCATTATGGTCTGACACCTCTTGACATCTGTTCTCAAAAGCGTAACAAGGAAATCGTATATCCACGCCAGATTGTGATGTACCTTTGCCGTGATATGGTTGGAACTCCACTGCAGATGATTGGAAAATTCCTTGGCGGAAGAGATCATACCACCATTATTCATGGTATTGAGAAGATCTCAGCAGAGACTAATAAAAACGAAACCTTAAGCAATACTATCGAGATCTTAAAAAAGAAGATTAATCCACAATAGGATGTGAATCACATGTTAATTTCATGTGGATAATCAGGTGTCTCAGAAGGGGTCTCATTGTTCTGTGGATAACCTTCCATTTTTCCTCGAGTTTTGTGGACGTTATTCACATTGTTATGAACAGGACAACTTTAGGCTTTATAACGGTTATCAGGGCTTTTACACAAACCCACAGCCCCTACTACTAATACGACGAAATTAATCTATATTATTTATCTATTTATTGTTATTTTGAGAGCAAAGGAGTTATCAACAATTATGAAACTGACATTTAAGCAGGATGCCATTTTAAATGGTATTAATATTGTATTAAAAGCAGTTCCCAGCAAAACAACCATGTCCATCCTGGAGTGCATCTTTATCGATGCCAGTGGCTCTGAAATTAAACTCACTGCCAATGATATGGAGCTTGGTATTGAAACAAAGGTGGAAGGAACCATCCTGGAGCGGGGAAAGATTGCCTTAGAAGCCAAACTACTTTCAGAAATTGTAAGAAAGCTGTCCTCTTCCGGTGATTCCATGGTGACAATTGAAAGTGATGAAAAATTTACAACAACAATTTCCTGTGACAACTCTATTTTCCATATACAGGGACGGGATGGGGAAGAATTTGCATACTTACCTTATATTGAGCGTGATCACTATATCTGCTTATCCCAGTTTTCCTTAAAAGAAGTCATCAGGCAGACCATTTTTTCCATCGCACCTAATGACAGCAATAAGATGATGACAGGAGAACTTTTTCAGGTTACAGGAAACCAGTTAAAAGTGGTTTCTCTGGATGGTCACAGAATTTCCATCCGAAATATTGAATTAAAAGATACCTATCGTGATATAAAAGTCATTGTTCCTGGCAAGACTCTAAATGAAATCAGCAAGATACTTGGCGGTGATAACGAAAAAGAGGTTCTTATTTTCTTCAGCACAAACCACATCCTCTTTGAATTTGATCATACAATCGTTGTATCACGTCTGATTGAAGGAGATTATTTCCGTATTGACCAGATGCTCTCCAGTGATTACGAAACAAAAGTCAGTGTAAACAAAAAAGAGCTTTTAGACTGTCTTGACCGGGCAACCATCCTGGTAAGAGAAAATGACAAAAAACCTCTGATCATCAATATTGAAGATCAGGAGATGGAACTTCGTATGAATTCCAGTTTTGGATCTATGAATGCCCAGGTTCCAACCCATAAAACCGGAAGTGACATTATGATTGGATTTAATCCCAAATTCCTCATTGATGCATTAAGGATTATTGATGACGAAGAAGTGACAATTTATATGTTAAACCCCAAATCCCCCTGCTTTATCCGGGATGAGGAAGGAAAATACATTTATTTGATTCTTCCTGTAAACTTTAACGCGGCATCTGTTTAAACTAACTGCAGGAGCGTCCTGTGGACATACCTTTATGTCCAGAAGGCGTGGACAAGAAAGAGGAAACTATGGAGACAATAAAATTAAGGGATGAGTATATTAAGTTAGGCCAGGCTTTAAAAGCTGCCGGCCTGGTAGGATCCGGTGTTGATGCCAAGTTTGTTATCGAGGATGGTCTTGTTTCCGTAAATGGTCAGCCTGAGTATCAAAGAGGGAAGAAATTAAGAAGCGGAGATATGGTTACATTCGATGGTAAGAGCATTAAAATTGAGTGATAAGAAACAGCCATACCTTCATGTCCAGAAAGCATGGACAATAGAGAGGAACGCCCTGTGGGCATACCTTCATGTCCAGAAAGCATGGACAATAGAGAGGAAATCACAACATCCATGATCATTGAATCGATAGAGCTTAAGAATTATCGCAACTATGATGAATTACATATGGATTTTAGTCAGGGAACCAATATACTCTATGGGGACAATGCCCAGGGGAAAACTAATGTCTTAGAAGCAATCTATGTCTGTGCTACGACAAAATCCCACAGAGGCAGCAAGGACAAGGAAATCATACAGTTTGACAGGGATGAGTCGCATATCAAGCTAAACGTCAGAAAGAATGACATTCCATACCGGATTGACATGCATTTGAAAAAAAATAAAGCCAAAGGCGTAGCGGTAAATGGTGTGCCCATCCGCAAAGCCAGCGAATTATTTGGAATTGTCAACGTTGTATTTTTTTCACCGGAAGACTTAAATCTCATAAAAAACGGGCCGGCAGAAAGACGTCGGTTCGTTGACATGGAATTATGTCAACTTAATAAGTTGTATGTACACTCATTAGTCCAGTATAACCGAATTGTAACACAACGTAATAAATTATTAAAAGATCTTGCATTTCGACCGGACTATGGGGAAACACTGGATATCTGGGATATGCAGCTGGTGCAGTATGGGAAAGAAATCATTCTGTACAGAAAAGAGTTTGTAGAGAGACTTGGAATGATTATTGAACCCATCCACCGTAATTTATCCGGGGATAAAGAATCCTTGCGTATTCTTTATGAACCGGATGTGGAGGCAGATTCTTTTGAAGAAACTTTAAGACGAAGCAGAAGTCAGGATCTGAAGCAGAGAACCACTTTGACAGGCCCCCATCGGGACGATTTAAGTTTCATGGTGAATGGCATTGATATCAGGCGGTTTGGTTCTCAGGGGCAACAACGGACTGCAGCTTTATCTTTAAAACTGGCAGAAATAGAACTGGTAGAAAACATTGTGCATGATTACCCCAT
The DNA here is from genome assembly GCF_031982545.1 of Lacrimispora sp. Lineage (GTDB taxonomy): Bacteria > Bacillota > Clostridia > Lachnospirales > Lachnospiraceae > Lacrimispora. The sequence continues at coordinate 9,388 of NZ_DALYXB010000006.1, read as the reverse complement.
TCTTTTGCTGGATGATGTACTGTCTGAACTGGATAACAGCAGGCAGAATCAATTACTGGCAGGAATTAATCATATACAGACTGTAATTACCTGTACGGGACTGGAGGATTTTGTAAATGACCGGTTCCATATTGATAAAATATTTAAGGTAATAAACGGTACCGTAGACAATGAAAATTAACGATTCAGGAGGAAGCGTACGAATATGAGTCAAGAATATGGTGCAGATCAAATCCAGATATTAGAGGGGCTTGAGGCAGTAAGAAAGAGACCCGGTATGTATATCGGCAGTACATCCATCAGAGGACTTCATCATCTGGTATACGAAATCGTGGATAATGCGGTGGATGAAGCTCTTGCAGGATACTGTGACAGCATAGAAGTAGTCATTCATAGTGACAACTCCATAACGGTAGTGGATGATGGGCGCGGAATCCCCGTAGGTATTCAAAAGAAAGCAGGAATTCCTGCAGTTGAGGTAGCATTTACCATCCTCCATGCAGGTGGAAAATTCGGCGGAGGAGGATACAAGGTATCCGGCGGACTTCATGGAGTTGGAGCATCGGTTGTAAATGCTCTTTCCCAGTGGCTGGAAGTAGAGATCCGTACAGAAGGAAAGATCTATAAGCAGCGTTATGAGAAGGGTAAAACCATGTACCCTTTAAAAACAATCGGTGATTGTGATCCGGAAGATCATGGAACCACGGTTACATTTCTTCCTGATAAGGACATTTTTGAGGAAACAATCTTTGATTATGATACACTGAAAATACGTTTAAGAGAAACTGCCTTCCTTACCAAGAATTTAAGGATCGTTCTTCGTGATGAGAGGGAGGATTCCCATGAGCATGTATTCCACTATGAAGGCGGAATTAAAGAATTTGTCACCTATTTAAACAAAGGGAAAACTCCGCTTTATGATCAGGTATTTTACTGTGAAGGAACAAAAGACGGTGTATATGTGGAAGTGGCTTTGCAGCACAATGATTCCTATACAGAAAATATTTACAGCTTTGTAAATAACATCAATACGCCGGAAGGCGGAACCCATCTGATCGGATTTAAGAATGCACTGACAACCACGTTAAACGATTATGCAAGAAAAAATAAGCTGTTAAGGGAAAGCGAAACCAATTTGACCGGTGAAGATATCCGGGAAGGTATGACAGCCATTATCAGTGTAAAGATTGAAGAACCGCAGTTTGAAGGACAGACCAAGCAGAAACTGGGGAACAGTGAGGCAAGAGGTGCGGTAGACGGTCTTCTCAGAGAACAGCTTACCTATTACCTGGAGCAGAATCCTGGAATCTCAAAAACCATCTGTGATAAATCCATTCTGGCTCAGAGAGCAAGAGCGGCTGCAAGAAAGGCAAGAGATTTAACCAGAAGAAAAACGGCTCTTGAAGGAATGGCACTTCCTGGAAAACTTGCGGATTGTTCTGATAAGAATCCGGAAAACTGTGAGATTTATATCGTAGAGGGAGACAGTGCCGGCGGTTCTGCAAAGACAGCCCGCTCCAGAAATACCCAGGCAATTCTTCCTTTGCGCGGTAAGATATTAAACGTGGAAAAAGCTAGACTTGATAAAATATATGCCAACGCGGAAATCAGAGCCATGATTACAGCGTTCGGAACCGGCATTCATGATGATTTCGATTTATCCAAGTTAAGATACCATAAAATCATTATTATGACCGATGCCGATGTTGATGGTGCCCATATCAGCACCCTGCTTTTAACATTCTTATACCGGTTTATGCCGGGACTGATCAAAAATGGTTATGTATATCTGGCACAGCCGCCATTATATAAAATTGAGAAAAATAAAAGAGTATGGTATGCTTACAGCGATGAAGAACTTAATTCCATCTTAAAAGAGGTTGGACGAGATAACAATAATAAGATCCAGCGCTACAAAGGTCTGGGAGAGATGGATGCGGAACAGCTTTGGGAGACTACTATGGATCCTGAAAGAAGAGTTCTTTTAAGAATTAACATGGACGAAGATTCCCAGTCGGAAATGGATTTGACATTTTCAACCCTGATGGGTGACCAGGTAGAACCAAGACGTGAATTTATCGATGCGAATGCCAAATACGTACAGAATCTTGATATTTAATTGGAGGAAATAAAATGGAACCAAATATCTTTGATAAAGTTCATGACGTGGACTTAAAAAAGACCATGGAAAAATCGTATATCGATTATGCCATGAGCGTCATTGCTTCCAGGGCACTGCCGGATGTCCGAGACGGATTAAAACCGGTTCAGAGAAGAGTCCTGTATTCCATGATAGAGCTCAACAACGGTCCGGATAAGCCACATCGTAAATGTGCCCGTATCGTTGGTGATACCATGGGTAAGTATCACCCTCATGGTGACAGCTCTATTTACGGAGCCCTGGTAAATTTAGCACAGGAATGGTCCACCAGATATCCTCTGGTAGACGGGCACGGAAACTTCGGTTCTGTGGATGGAGACGGCGCAGCTGCCATGAGGTATACAGAAGCCCGTTTAAGCAAGATCTCCATGGAAATGCTTGCAGATATTAATAAAGATACCGTTGATTTCAGTCCGAACTTTGATGAGACAGAGAGGGAGCCCGATGTGCTTCCAGCCCGTTATCCCAATCTTCTGGTTAATGGTACGTCTGGCATTGCAGTAGGTATGGCAACAAATATTCCTCCTCATAACTTAAGAGAAGTCATTGGAGCCGTTCTGAAGATCATAGATAATCAGGTTGATGAAGATAGAGAAACTACCATGGAAGAAATTCTGGAAATTATAAAAGGACCAGATTTTCCTACAGGTGCAACCATACTGGGAAAACGTGGCATAGAAGAAGCTTACCGTACAGGAAGAGGCAAGATCCGTGTAAGAGCAGTCAGTGATATTGAGGCCATGCCTAATGGAAAGAGCCGTATTATAGTTACGGAGCTTCCTTACATGGTTAATAAAGCCCGCCTGATTGAAAAAATTGCAGAACTGGTAAAAGATAAAAAAATCGACGGTATTACGGACCTGCGGGATGAATCAGACCGTACCGGTATGAGAATCTGTATTGAACTTCGCCGCGATGCCAATGCCAACGTAATTTTAAACCAACTGCTTAAACATACCCAGCTCCAGGATACTTTTGGTGTTATTATGATAGCACTTGTTAAGAATCAGTCTGGCGTTCTGGAACCCAAAGTGTTAAATCTGCTCCAGATGTTAAACTATTACCTGGAGCACCAGAAAGAGGTTGTAACCAGAAGAACCCGTTACGATTTGAACAAGGCAGAGGAACGGGCTCATATCTTGGAAGGATTGCTCATTGCTCTGGATAATATTGATGAAGTGATTCACATTATCAGAGCATCCCAAAATGTTCAGATTGCAAAAGCAGAACTTATGAGCCGGTTCGGTTTAAGTGATCCTCAATCCCAGGCGATCGTTGATATGCGTTTAAGAGCTCTTACCGGTCTGGAAAGAGAGAAGCTGGAAAACGAATACAAAGAACTGGAAATCAGAATTGCAGAATTAAAGGCCATTCTTGCAGATGAAAAGAAGCTTCTTGGAGTAATCAAAGAGGAAATCAGTATCATTTCTGCAAAATTTGGAGATGATAGAAGAACTTCCATTGGATTTGATGAGTTTGATATGTCAATGGAAGACTTAATTCCTGATGAAAGTACTATCGTTGCCATGACAAAGCTTGGTTATATCAAGAGAATGTCCGTGGACAATTTCAAGAACCAGAATCGTGGTGGTAGAGGAATCAAGGGAATGCAGACCATTGATCAGGACTATATTGAAGATCTGATGATGACTACGACCCACCACTATCTCATGTTCTTCACCAATACAGGACGTGTTTACCGGTTAAAGACTTATATGATACCGGAAGGAAGCCGGACCTCCAGGGGTACTGCGATTGTAAATCTTCTGCAGATGCTTCCAGGTGAAAACATTACAGCCATTATTCCAATGAAAGAATATGATGATGACAAGTTCTTATTTATGGCAACCAAAAACGGTATGGTTAAGAAAACACCGATGATGGAATATGCCAATGTGAGAAAGAACGGTCTTCAGGCAATTGTTCTGCGTGAAAGTGATGAACTGATTGAAGTAAAAGCTACCGATGACACCAATGATATATTCCTGGTGACAAAGAAAGGACAGTGTATCCGTTTCCATGAAAAGGACGTACGTGTTACAGGCCGTGTCTCCATCGGTGTAATTGGTATGAAGTTAAATGAGGATGATCAGGTAGTAGGAATGCAGATGGATTCTCAGGGACCCAAGCTTTTGATCGTTTCTGAAAACGGAATGGGTAAAAGAACTCCTATTGAAGAATTCACACCTCAAAGAAGAGGCGGTAAAGGTGTTCTGTGTTATAAGATCACAGAAAAAACCGGTGATATAGTAGGAGCCAAGCTGGTTCAGGATGATCATGATCTTCTTCTTATCACAACAGAAGGAATTATAATCAGAATTTCCGTTAATGATATCTCCGTTATTGGAAGAAATACTTCTGGTGTAAAATTAATGAACATTGATCAGGATTCCGATATCATGGTTGCAAGTATTGCTAAAGTTCGGGATGATGGAAGCAAATCTGAAGGAGAAGGTTTGGATGAACTGGATCTTGAGGATGTAGAAGAACCTGTTCAAACGGAAGATGCTCCGGAGACGGAAGATATAACAGAGACCGAAGAATAAATCTTAACACAAACGATATAGCAAAATATTGTTCTTTATTTTATAATACCAATCAACAATAAAGGACAGTGAAAAGGCTCAGGCTGCAGCAATTTTTATTTTACTGCTTCCTGAGACTTTTTCTTTGATCCATATTAAAGGAGGAAATTAAGCTTGGAAACTGACCCAGGCGCGGCGCAGATATCCGCACAGATTTTATTGCTTATAGCCCTTACCATAATGAACGCATTTTTTTCAGGGGCAGAAATGGCTGTTGTATCAGTTAATAAAAACAGGATCCGCATGTTAGCAGACAGCGGAAACAAAAAGGCAATTTTGATTCAAAAGCTTTCAGAAGACTCTACGGGGTTTTTATCAACCATCCAGGTAGCAATTACATTTGCAGGATTCTTTTCAAGTGCTTCAGCGGCAACTGGAATTTCTCAGGTTCTGGGAGCGAAGCTTTACTTACTTGGAGTTCCTTATAGTAAAAGTTTAGCTATGGTGGTAGTAACCATCCTTCTCTCTTATTTTAATCTGGTCTTTGGTGAATTGGTTCCCAAGCGGATTGCTTTGCAAAAGGCGGAAAAATTCAGTCTGTTTGCAGTCAGTTCCATTTATGCGATTTCAAAAGTGCTGGGTCCATTTATCAAACTTCTATCTGTGTCCACAAACGGTGTATTAAAGTTACTTGGTATGAAGACGGAAAATCTGGAAGAAGAGGTTTCCGAGGAAGAAATAAGAACCATGCTGCAGACCGGTAGGGAAAGTGGCGTATTTAATAAAATAGAGGAGGAAATGATCAAGTCTATTTTCCTCTTTGATGATAAAAGAGCAAGAGAGATAATGACTCCAAGACAGGACATGGTAACCATCGATATTGAGCAGCCTGTAGAACAGGTCCTGAGTGATATTCTAAATACGAGACATTCCAGAATTCCTGTTTATGAGGGTGATATAGATAATATAATCGGAATATTATCCATGAAGGATTTTTCAATCGAAATGAGCAAGATGGAACCTGATGCCATTGATATTAGAGCGATCCTTCAAAAACCATATTATATACCGGAAAATAAAAAAACGGATAATCTGTTTTTAGAGATGCAGAAAAATAAGCTGAAGATGGCAATTTTAATTGATGAATACGGAGGGGTTTCCGGACTGATCACTCTGGAAGATCTGATTGAAGAGATTGTGGGAGATATTCATGATGAATATGAAGAATCTGAGCCGTTGCTTACAGAACTGGAACCTTTTGTGTTTCGGGCTTCAGGAGGAATTTCTCTCTACGATCTTGATGAGGTTCTTCATGAAAAAATAGACAGTTCCTGTGATACATTGTCCGGATATTTAATTGAAGTGCTTGGCTTTATTCCAATGAAATCCCAGATTCCCATGGAGCTTGAGGATGATGCAAATCACTATTCCATTCTGGAAGTAGAAGACAGGGTAATAAAAAAAGTAATAATCCGTATAAAAGATAAGAATGAATAGGTCTTTATTTCCCCTTCATGCCCTTGACATTCAGCATACAAATTGGTAAGATACAAACTGAAACAACAATTATTACAGATGATGATGCAAGATTTAGCAGAATGGGGGATTAGCATGACAAGTGAATTTGCAGTTGCCGTTCACGGACTGGTATATCTGGATCAAAGAAAGATTACTACATCCAGCGAAGAATTGGCTTCCAATGTCTGCACCAATCCTGCCCGCGTTAGAAAAGTTATGGCGAAGTTAAAAAAGGCAGGTATTATTGCGACAAAAGAAGGTCTGGAGGGAGGCTATCATCTGATTGGTGATCCGGACACAATAAGTCTGAAACAAATAAGCGATGCACTTGATGTGGCATTTGTATCATCTTCCTGGAAATCAGGAGATGAAAACAATCCCTGCATGGTTGCTTCCGGCATGGCGGGAGTGATGGATGAAATTTACGGTGAACTGAATGAATTATGCAGAGAGAGAATGGAGCAGATAACGATAAAGGATATTCGTGAAAAATTAATTCTAAGCCGGCTTATTATATAGTGAAAGAAAGTTAGTGGGAGTGGTGAATGCCATTCCCCTTTTTTTATCTTGATTTCATCATTTGATTCGTATATGATTAAGTAAGGAAAGGTAGTAACCGTTTATCTGGAGGAGATCATGATCAGAACCATAAGAGCAGAAGAAATAACAGAGAATATTAAGGAAATGTGTATAGAAGCGAATCATATCCTGTCAAAGGACATGGAAGAAGTATTTTTACGATCAGCAGAAAATGAAAAATCGGCATTGGGAAAACAAATTCTTTGTCAGCTGAAGGAGAACTTAGACATAGCCAGAGAAGATTTGATTCCCATTTGTCAGGATACGGGAATGGCGGTCATATTTTTAAAAATAGGACAGGATGTACATATAGAAGGAGCCGGATTGTCTGATGCAGTGAATCAGGGAGTGAGGGAAGGCTATACGGAAGGATATTTAAGAAAATCCGTAGTTGAACCAATTGAACGAATTAATACAAAAGATAATACGCCTGCAATCATCCATTATGAGATTGTGCCGGGAGATCAGATTGATATAACTGTAGCACCAAAAGGATTTGGAAGCGAAAATATGAGCCGCATATTTATGTTAAAGCCTGCAGACGGACTGGATGGGGTAAAAGAATCTATTTTAACCGCTGTAAAGGATGCAGGCCCCAATGCATGTCCGCCCATGGTTGTAGGCGTTGGTATTGGAGGTACGTTTGAAAAATGTGCCCAGATGGCAAAGCATGCACTTACCAGAGACTTAAATGAAGAACCATCCATTCCATATGTAAGAGAACTGGAAAAAGAGATGCTTGATAAAGTTAATAAACTGGGAATCGGACCGGGAGGATTAGGAGGAACCGTTACTGCACTAGCAGTCAATATTGAAACCTATCCTACTCACATAGCTGGTCTTCCAGTTGCAGTTAACATTTGTTGCCATGTAAACCGGCATGCTCACCGAATCATATAGGATCATATAAGGGAGAAAACCATGGAATATCATATAAATGCACCAGTCAGTAAGGAAGACGCACAGAAATTAGAAGCAGGGGATTACGTTTATCTTACTGGTACCATCTATACAGCCAGAGATGCTGCACATAAAAGAATGAAGGAAACCCTTGATAAGAAAGAAAATCTTCCTTTCAATATAAAGGGAAATGTAATTTACTATATGGGACCATCTCCGGCAAGAGAGGGGCGCCCCATCGGTTCAGCAGGTCCTACAACAGCCAGCAGGATGGATCGATACACTCCTCAGCTACTGGATCTGGGACTTGGAGCCATGATCGGAAAAGGAAAAAGGAGTAAAGAAGTAATTGATGCAATTATAAAAAACCAGTCTGTTTATTTTGCTGCAATAGGGGGGGCAGGTGCTCTTCTTTCCAAATGTATTGTTTCATCCAATGTAATTGCTTATGAAGATCTGGGAACAGAGGCAATCAGATGTCTGGAAATTAAAGATTTCCCCGTAATCGTAGTAATTGACAGCGAAGGCAATAATCTATATGAAACTGCACTTACCCAATACAGAGAGGAATAGACCAGTCCATGAACCGAATTTTCTATATGGTAGTAAGAAATTTTTTACGTGTGCCCTTATGGTTTTATAAGATAAGGAAGATGGGGATTAAGGAAGAATATTACCCTCACAAAGAACGTTATGAATATATTCGTAATGTAGTGAAGAAAGTGAATAAATCAGGACGTGTGGAAGTCATCGTCCACGGTGTTGAGAACATACCATCTGAGAACGGTTTTATACTCTTTCCAAATCATCAGGGATTATTTGATATGCTGGCAATCATGGAAGCTTGTCCGAAACCATTAAGCGTGGTAGTTAAAAAAGAGGCAGCCAATCTGATTTTGGTTAAGGAAGTGGTGAAAGCTCTGGATGGTTTCTATATAGACCGCCAGGATATTAAAGCTTCCTTAGAGATTATATCCAGTATGACAGCAGGTGTAAAAGAGAATAAGAACTATGTAATCTTTCCAGAGGGGACCCGCAGCAGGGAAGGGAACCGATTACTGCCATTTAAAGGAGGTACTTTTAAAAGTGCGGTAAATGCCCGCTGTCCGATTGTGCCCGTTGCATTAATTGACAGCTTTAAACCCTTTGATGAGAATTCCTCCAGAAAACAGAAGGTGGAAGTCTGCTTTCTAAAACCCTTGTATTACGAGGATTATCAGAAGTTAAAGACCACTCAGATTGCAGAATTGGTGCATGATAAAATACAGGAAGAAATAAATCAAAAAATGGGTTGACAAGTCGAATTATATTTTGTATAATTGTCAATGCGTCTGGAAAAGATATACTTGATAGACGAATCATATGGAGATTAAGAACTACGGAGAAATACTCAAGAGGCCGAAGAGGCGCCCCTGCTAAGGGTGTAGGTCGGGTGACCGGCGCGAGGGTTCAAATCCCTCTTTCTCCGCTCAAATCCAAATGATTATTTTTTTCTCTTGGACAGTGAAAAAAGTGGTTGACAGATAAAAGAAACCATGGTACTATATACCAGCTGTCGAAAAACAGTGAAAGAAATCAAAAAAAGAAAATAAAAAAAGTTGTTGACAAGACAGAGATGACATGATATACTAAACGGGTTGCTGTTGAGAAAGATAACAACAAAAAGCACTTTGAAAACAGAAGATTGAACAGTATGTAAAACCCT
>NZ_DALYXB010000005.1:229666-339640 GCF_031982545.1 Lacrimispora sp. | reverse complement strand
GAGTACGACCTTGCCAAGGTCGGGGTCGCGGGTTCGAGTCCCGTCTCGCGCTTTTTTTATTTGCCGGAAGTCTTTTTTTAATAGAAGACTCTGGTCTTTTTTTATTTCCAGAATAGATTATATGGACGAAATACGGAAATAAGGTATACATAGATTTCAGAATGTGATAAAATGCGGATGGATGTACCAAAAAGAATACCTGATATTCTGCAGTATGAATGGAATATTATGAAAAGAGGAACTAATAGGATTGTCTGACGGAAGATAAGGAGGGTATATGTTAGATCGTGTGATTACCATAAGCAGAGAGTTTGGAAGCGGCGGCAGGGAACTGGGAATGAAGCTGTCAGAGAAACTTGAAATCCCTTTCTACGACAAAGAATTAATTTCTTTAACTGCACAGGAGACAAATCTGTCTGAGACTGAGTTTCTTAGTTATTATGAGAGCATTCCCGTAACAGAGCAATCATTGGAACCACCCCTTTATACCTCATTTTCCCCCCTGTATGAAATACCTATATCTGATCAGGTATTTGTGGCTCAGTCCAGAGTGATTAAATGTCTGGCTGAAAAGGGACCGTGTATTATCGTTGGAAGATGTGCGGACCGGGTTCTTGAAGACAGCATCAATCTATTTATATACGCAGGGATTGAGCACCGGACCCAGCGAATTATTTCCTTAAATAAAGATCTGGATCCTGAATTGGTAGAGAATAGAATCAGGGAAACAGATCGAAAAAGAAAAGATTATTATCAGTATTATACAGGCTGTGAATGGGGAAAGGCGCAGAATTATCACCTTTGCCTGGACAGTGGTCTAGCTGGTGTGGAAGGCTGTTATCAGGCCGTTTTAAGCTATTTAGGTCATTGTATTTAATTATAGTTATGAAGGAGCATGGTTGTGAACGTAAGAATGAGTAAAAAGATAAGAAGAGTTTTTTCGGGCCTGATGGCTATTGTGTTGATAGCTTTGACTGCAACAAACGGTTATGCCCAGGAGGCGGTCGGACCGGGAGCAGATGGAAAGGCAGGTAATGCTGCATCGGTGAATGGTGTGTCCATATACGTGAGCAAACGGTTGAAAATCCTGTCATTAAAACAGAATGGGACTTTAATCGGAGAGTATCCCGTTTCCATTGGTGCCTCGTCTTCTGACGGAAACAAAAAGGTGGAAGGTGATATGAGAACTCCCAGCGGTCAGTTTTACGTCTGTACGAGAAATGACAAAAGTGTGGCATATCTGGCACTTGGACTTTCTTATCCCGGAGTTGAAGATGCCAATCGGGGATTTGAGCAGGGAATCATCACACAGGAGCAAAGAGATGAAATTATTGATGCTAATTTAAACGGACAGCAGCCTCCGTGGGAAACGGCACTGGGCGGAGCTATTATGATTCATGGATGCAGAGTTCCGGATGGCACAACTCATGGATGCGTAGCGGTTGATAATGATGTGATGGATGTTTTGTGGAGTTACTGCAATTTAGGTGTTCCGGTCACAATCGGTCCATAAATGAAGTCCTCAAACTCGGTATATGCCGTTTTTGGGGACTTTTTTAGTGCCTGTCCTTGTAATATAAGAACCTTTGTACTATAATAACTAAGATTATATTTTATTAATAAAAGACAGAGGTGGAATGTCCATGCGATTTGCTAGAAGAATGAACCATTTTGGAGAGGGGATCTTTTCTAAGCTTCTGGAATTGAAACGCCAGAAAGAGGAGAAAGGGGAACCGGTAATTGATCTAAGCGTGGGAGCACCAAATATTCCGCCGGCTGGACATATTACAGAAGCTCTTTGCGAAGCGGCCGCTGATCCCAACAATTATATTTATGCCATACATGATCAGAAAGAACTATTAGAGGCAGTCGCTCTATGGTATCAAAGACGATATGGAGTTACCCTGAATCCTACATCAGAAATCTGCTCACTTCTTGGTTCTCAGGAGGGGCTGGCGCATATAGCTCTGTCTATTATAGACGAAGGAGACATAGTGCTTGTTCCCGATCCCTGTTATCCGGTATTTGCCGATGGACCTTTACTGGCTGGAGCCAGTCTTTTTTACATGCCCCAGAGGAAAGAAAAGGATTATCTCATCGATTTTTCAGAAATACCGGAAGAGATAGCAATAAAAGCCAGGTTCATGATTGTTTCATATCCCAATAATCCTACTACAGTCATGGCACCTGACAGCTTCTATAAAAATTTAATTGAATTTGCTAACAAGTATGACATCGTCGTTTTACATGATAACGCTTATAGTGAACTGGTTTTTGACCAGCGTCAATGCGGCAGTTTTTTAAGCTTTCCTGGTGCAAAAGAGATTGGTGTGGAATTTAATTCTCTTTCTAAAACCTATGGACTTGCTGGTGCGAGAATCGGATTCTGTCTGGGAAACCGGGAAATAGTTGAAAAAATAAAAACCTTAAAGTCTAATATGGACTACGGGATGTTTCTGCCTGTTCAAAAAGCGGCAATCGCTGCAATTACAGGAGATCAATCCTGTGTTGAATCAACCCGAAAGGCATATGAGAGACGAAGAGATGCTTTGTGCGAACATATGACCCGAATTGGGTGGAATATGGAAAAGCCTCAGGCAACCATGTTTGTATGGGCAAAGATTCCGGACAAATTTAAAGATTCTGAGACATTTTCCAGAGAACTTCTTGAAAAGGCTGGAGTACTGGTAACGCCTGGAAGTGCATTTGGTCCTTCGGGAGAGGGATTCGTAAGACTTGCGCTGGTGCGTGAGGAAGAGGTCCTCATTCAGGCTGCCGGCCAGGTAGATAAAAGTGGAATTTTGAGGTGAGACATATGAAAAAAAGATTGGTGTGGACAGTGACAGCAGTCTTATATATTTTATTTATTTACTCCAACTCTCTTAAGACAGCAGATTTATCATCGGTTGACAGCGGGCATGTTTTGGAGTATTTAACAAATCTGTTTATCTCTGCTGGCATAGAGAGCCGTTGGCTCACAGAGCATATAATCCGAAAGGCAGGTCATTTCTCGGAATATACGCTGTTAGGAATAATTTTGTTCCAATGTGTGAAATCATATGAAATTAACATGGAGAAGCGGTTATTGATCCATGGAATGGCAGGTTTTCTGATTCCTTTTATTGATGAAACCATTCAGCTGTTTGTACCGGGAAGATCAGGACAGATCTCTGACGTATGGCTGGATTGTTCAGGAGTGGCAGCCGGAACTGCGATTGCAGCACTCCTGTTTTTTATATACGCAAAAGAATGGAGTAAAAAATGACAAATTACCGAATTGTAGTTGAGTATGACGGAAGCCGTTATGATGGATGGCAGAAGCAGGGAAATACCGATCAGACCATACAGGGGAAGATAGAAACTGTTTTAGAGCGATTATGCGGACAAAGCGTGGAGGTACATGGATCAGGCAGAACAGATGCAGGGGTACACGCTCTTAATCAGGTTGCTAATTTTCACGTTGATATAAATAAAAAGGGACAGGAGATAATGGAGTATTTAAATCATTACCTTCCGGAAGATATTCGGGTAAAGGTACTGGATCAGATGCCGGAGCGGTTTCACAGCCGTTTGAATGCACAGGAAAAGACATATCTTTACCGTATTGAAATGGGAGAAAAGAAGCAGGTGTTTGATCGTAAATATATTTATGGTCTTCATAAAAGCCTGGATGTAGAAGCCATGGAACGGGCAGCTGCTTTACTCTGCGGTGAACACGATTTTAAAAGTTTTTGTTCTAACCGGAAAATGAAGAAGTCAACAGTAAGAAATTTAAAGAAAATAGAATTTGAAAAAGAGGATACCAGACTTTTCGTTCGTTTTACTGGGGATGGATTTCTCTATAATATGGTAAGAATTCTTATGGGCACTTTAATAGAAGTGGGATTGAAAGAACGAAGACCTGAGGAGATGTCTGGTATATTAAAGTCACTGGACCGGCAAATGGCAGGTTATACCGTGCCTCCGGAAGGCCTTTTTTTAGAGAGTGTCAACTATTAACTTTAAAATCAGGAAAGGAGAACTATGACTGATTTTTTGGTTCGCATATTTGTTAAGGACTATAAAAATATGGAAGATTCCCTGGTTCGAACCCGATACGGGCTGATGGCAAGTGTGGTGGGGATCTTCTGTAATATCCTTTTGTTCACCGCTAAGCTTCTGACGGGACTGCTGATTAACAGTATCTCTGTTATGGCAGACGCATTTAATAACTTATCGGATGCGGCATCCTCCATTATCGGGTTTATTGGTGTGAAGATGGCTGGGAAACCGGCGGATGAAGAGCACCCATTTGGACATGGAAGAGTGGAATACATTGCGGCATTTATTGTTGCATTTCTTGTTATCCAGGTAGGATTTTCGCTGTTTAAAACCTCAATAGATAAAATTCTCCACCCTCAGGTGATGTCGTTTCATGCGGTGTCCGTTATTATCCTTATATTGTCTGTGTTAGTAAAATTATGGATGGCGTTTTTTAACAGGACTCTTGGAAATCGAATTCAGTCAGCTGTCATGAAGGCGACGGCAGCAGATTCTATGGGTGATGTAATAACCACCACCTCCACTATTTTATCTGTGGTTATTTATGGTATCTGGGGGTTAAATATTGATGGAATGGTGGGGGTGATTGTCTCAGTCATCGTCATGTGGGCGGGTATCAGGATAGCAAAAGATACTCTTACGCCATTAATCGGTGAGCCCATTGATCCAAAGCTTTACCAGAAAATCACTGATTTTGTGGAAGCCTATGAAGGGATTGTGGGAAGTCATGACCTGATTGTTCATAATTATGGACCAACCAGAAGTATGGCCTCCATTCATGCTGAAGTTCCTAATGACGTGAATGTAGAGGTATCCCATGAGATCATCGACCGGATTGAACGGGAGGCATTAAAAAAATTTGGGATCTTTCTTGTTATTCATATGGATCCTGTGGAAACCAGAGATTCTAAAGTAATGGAATTTGGAAGCATGGTGGAAAATGTGATACAGGATACAGACGAAAGAGTCACATTTCATGATTTTAGAATGATAGAAGGAAAGGATCAGATAAATCTGATCTTTGATCTGGTAGTTCCCAGGGAATATGACCGCAAAAAAAGGGAATGGCTAAAGGAAGAGATCACAAAAAAGGTAACTGAGATAGATAAACGCTGCTGTCTGGTCATAACCGCGGAAAGCGGTTTCGGTGTGGAAAAATAAGGTAATAAAATATTTCCATTTTATGCAATAAGATGACAGAAATCAGCATTAACCTAATAGAAAGGAAATCGGATCCATGCTGTTTATGGGATTGATGAGCTTTGGCGGAGCTGAAGATTACAGCCTGTTAAGCGATGAAGCACTTTTGAAAAAAGTGGCAGAGGGCGACCAGGAGGCATTTCAGCGTTTATATCAGAATACAGACCGCACGATGTACAGTTTTATTCTGTCCATTATAAAGCACCCCCAGGATGCGGAGGAAATCTTGCAGGAAGTCTATTTAAAGATATGGACTTCTGCAAAGAGTTACAAATCCCAGGGGAAACCTTTGGCGTGGATGTTTACCATAGCACGGAATTTATGCTATATGAAATTCCGTGAGCAGAAGCATGACTCGGACATTACGTTAGAAGACTTGTCTGGAACGGAAACCGGAGAGGTCTGTTCAGAAATAGAGATGGCAGCAGATAAGATGGTATTGCTGGCAGCATTGTCAATTTTAAAGGAAGAGGAGAGAGAGATCGTTCTTCTTCATACTTCCGCCGGAATGAAGCACAGGGAAATAGCGGCCAGCTTAAAGATTCCTTTGGCAACTGCTCTGTCCAGATATAACCGTGCTATGAAAAAACTGGAAAATTATTTAAGAGAGGAGTAGGCTTTGATATGGCTTTAGATAAACACAAACAACTAAATAGAAAACAGATCGAAGCCTGCTTAAAATCTGCAACTGATGATTTAATCCCCAATGTACTGGACCGGATTGATTTAAGCACTCCCCAGATAGGGGAGACCAGCGTTTCAAAACCAGTTTTTTTTAAACGGCAGAGGGTGATTGCAGGACTGATTGCAGCCTGCTTTTGCATGATTATGCTTGCCGGAGGAAGTTACAGCTATCAAAACAGCAGAGTGGATTCTGTCATAGGAATTGATGTGAACCCAAGTGTTGAACTATCTGTAAACAAGAAAAACAGGGTGCTGAAAGCGGAGGCGGTCAATCAGGACGGAATGACAATACTTGAGGATATGGATATGGAAGGCGTGGATTTAAATGTGGCTGTTAACGCCATAATCGGATCCATGGTTACCCATGGCTTTCTTGATGATCTGGATAATGCAATACTGGTTACTGTATCCAATGACAGCATTAAAAAGGCTTCCAACTTAAGATCTGCAGTGGTCACTGATATCAGGACGACTCTGGAGGAAAAAAGATTAAAAGCGGTTGTGTATGACCAGCAGGTCATAGAGGAAGACGATGTGAAGCAGCTGGCCCAGGAATATAACATATCCTATGGAAAAGCTTATTTCTTAAAAGAACTGATTTCTCAGAATTCTTCCCTTTCTATGGAAGATATGGGAGAACTGGCTCCTCTTACTATGGAAGAGATTGCTAAGGTCATAACAGAAAGATCCTATGCAGTTGGGGCTAAGACAAAGGTTTCAGAGGAAACTCTGGAAGAGACTAAGACCAGTATTCAGACAACGGAGGAGACCACTACTAAGAAAGAGACAGAGTCTGTCACTGAAACCACTCCGGAATCAACATCTGCTGAGACCCAGAGCCAGGTGCATACAGAGCCAACAGGCACCCAGCCTACGGCCACAAGCGGGGAAACGACGACAGCAGCAACTACATCTGAGGATGTGGTGTCTTCAGAGAAAATAAAGATTGATTACGTGGACTATGAGAATGGCATAATCATGGTTCACTTTAAAACGAGAGTCAAATGGAAAAATCCTACAGTTTCGGTAAAGGATGGAGATAATAACACGTACTCATCAAAGATAGAAGATACCGACTCAGATTACTGTGAGATCAGTGTAACCGGCTTAGAAGGAGACAGGGAATATACCTTCGTACTTGGAGGGATATCACCGAAATCAGGTAAGCAGACCACTGTAAAGGGCGTTTTTGAGACCCCTGTAATTGGGAATGGAGAAGCTGATGACACGGAAACAGAGGAGACTACCGAGCAGGTAGTGACAAAGCCGGCTGAAACCACAACCACGAAAGCACCGGAAACAGATACAACCGTGGCAGAAAAAAAGAACACAGAATCAGTGAATCAGGAAGGGCATTCCGTACAATAAGGCTCTTCCTGAGCTTTACGAATATTTGGTAAAAAAATGTAAAATAGTGCTTGACCACAGGAGAAAGCTATAGTATAATACATTCGTTGCACTGATGGGCTATCGCCAAATGGTAAGGCAACGGACTCTGACTCCGTCATTTCAAGGTTCGAATCCTTGTAGCCCAGTGATGAAAAAAATCAAAAAGCGTTGGTTTGCGAAAGCAAATCAACGCTTTTTTAATATACATTCGGCTGAGTTAATTTAATGCTTCAATCAGTGAAATCAGGGTCAGTGACTGCCCATATGCCATGGGACGAATTGTTATATTTTTATAGTGCTCTGCGTCGTAACCCATACCAGTTCCTGCGGAAACATTTAAGACAGTTCCGTCTTCCCCTATATTATTGCAGATTCCTTCAACAGCCCTGGCTGCACAGTCATGATATGTTTCATTCAGGATTCCCATTTTAATCCCTTTTAATATCCCACCTGCAATCGCTGCAGATCCAGATACTTCCTCATAGCTATCCGGATCAGTAAGAACGGTATGCCACAGCCCGGAAGGAGCCTGTAACTCTTTTAGGGCATTCACCTGGGCTTTGTAGGTATCTGTCAGATATGTGAGAAGTCCCGGATCCAGAGTTTGATCAAATGACTCAATCAGCTCCAGAATTCCATAGGTAAACCAGGAATTGCCTCTGCACCAGAAAATTCCACCAAAATTACTGTTTAGGGGGAAACTCCAGCCATGATAAAATAACCCGGTATGTTTGTCATATAAATATTTAATATGAAGTAATACCTGATGAAGAGTTTCGCCTATCCAGTCCTCATTTTTGAAACGATGTCCCATTTTATTTAAAAACAGAACTGCCATGAATAATGTATCGATCCACATTTCACCGTCATTTAACAAGACACCATCACGGTTTCCTATTGCTGTTACCACATGCTGGAAGCCGCCTTCTTTCGTTTTTGGCAGTTCGTTCATCAGCCAGTGGGCATGATCCAGACAGAGTTTTTCGTAATCCGGGTTTTGAAACGCATCCAGTAGTTGGGCTAAAACAAGATAGGGGGCAGTTGTATTTATGTTTTTACTGGGAAGTCCTTTCTGAAGATTATTTTGAAACCAGCGGTCAAAAAATTCTAAGTAACGGTCATCTCCATAAAAACCCTGAAGCTTTAACAATCCATAGAGACCTACGCCCTGGGGCCAGTCCCATTCTTCAATGCCAAAATCTCTGGCAATGATACCGCGGCTTGCATCTTCCTTTCCCACTAAGCGGTCGTTTTCATAATTACCACCTCCCAGATTCATCAGTTTGTCCATCACAAGATGGATCTTCGGAAGTAATTCCTTGTTTGTCATTTCATTCTCCTCCATTTAATTTTTTAGCGTATGCGCTAGGTGTCATCCCCGTGCTTTTTTTGAAAATCTGACTGAAATACTGGGGATTATTTCCACACCCTACCTGCTGGGCAACCCATTGGATCTGTTCTGTATGACCTTCTGCTAATAATTGCTTGGCTTTTTGGATGCGCAGGGCAGTGATGTAGTTTGAAAATTTTTGTTTTGTTTCTTTACTGAATCGTTTGCTGACATAATCTACATTCATAAAAAGATAATTTTCGGCAATGCATTTTAATGTAAGATTAGGATCATCCAGATGCTCTACCACATATCGAATAATTTTGTCAATGAAAGGACTGTAGTGCTGGGAACGGCTGGAAGGCTTTTTCAGTATTTCATTTAGCTTTCTGCAAAGCATGCGGCGGATTTCAGAATATTCAGTCTGCTGGTTTAAGTCCATCAGGTACTCTGTGGTATCCACCGATGACAGATAACTGCTTTCCGTAGCCAGCTTAATTAAAATTCGTGATCCGGCCTGCTTTAAAAAATCCGTATTGCTGATATCGTTTAAAGTTGCAGTAAGATTTTCCACACAGGATTTCCGCTCCGGTTCTTCTGCTACGATCAAACGTGCAGTCAGTTCCTCTATTTTAGTAATTAGATTTTTATAATTGCAGATAGGAACCGGCTCCAGACCATTCATGTAATAAATAATTCCATAACGTCTTATTTTTGTGATCAGATTTTTCAAAAGCTGTTCAAGGTTATTAAAGGTGAATCGTTTGTAGTCTAATTGAAAAGGCAGCTCTTTTGGTTTTAGGTTCTGCATAAACAAATCGAATTGATCATAGGAAGCCTGGTATCTTTCAAAAAAAAGAATCAGTGAGTTTTTTACATAGATACAATACAGCTCAATGCCGGGGGCATGCTCGGCCATATAGTCATAAATGCAGCTTAAAACGGAATTTAAATATTCTTCTTCTAAATAGTGAAGGAAGCATAATTCATATCCCGTCTGATAGAAATCCATAAATCCTGAATAAGCATCCCAGGAAAATTTAGCAGGATCAGACTTAAAAATCTGCTCGTTAATAATATTTCCCATTATGCTGTGGTGTAGATTAACCGTCAGCGCCTTCTGGCGTTCCTTTAAATCCTGAAAAGCCTGGCGGTGATAGTATTCCTTTATGATATCTTTCATGCTTTCTACGATTTGTTCTTCGTTGCAGGGTTTAAGCAGATAATGGTGGACCCGGTATTTCATTGCCTGCTTTGCATATTCGAATTCTCCGAATCCGGACAGAAGTATAAACTGGGTGTCCATATGGGCTTGATAGATACGCTCTATTAATTCCAATCCGGAGAGGCCAGGCATGCGAATGTCGGTCATTACAATATGGGGTGATTCATCGAGAATCATGTGATAGGCCTCGATTCCGTCACGGCATGTTCCTACCAGTTCAATGCCAAGGCTGTTCCAGTCAATCAGGGAGGAGATTGATTCCCGTATTACCCGTTCATCATCGGCAATTATTAATTTCAGCATAATTATTCTCCTTTCGTATTAAAAATGTCTTCTGGAGGCAGACTCAGAGGAAAAGAAAGCTGTGCGACTGCCTGGTCGTCCTCATTATATAGGGTAAGGCCGTAGTGTTCTCCGTAAGTCAGTTTCATTCGCTCTGATATATTTAACAGGCCGATTCCAAAACCATGAGGTTCTGCTTCCCGGTTTTTCAATTTATTTATCAGGTCTTCTTCAAAGGCGGAGCTGTTATTTCTGACTGTGACAATGAGGGAAGAAGCGTCTGCTTCAGCTGTAATTAAAATCCGGCATCCTTCTGTATTTTCTTCCAGTCCATATCGTATTGCATTTTCCACCAGGGGCTGGAGAGTCAGTTTTAACACATAACACCCAACGAGATTCTCAGGGGCAGATATTTCATATTCCAGCCGGTCTTCATACCGGAATTTCTGAATGGTCATATAACATTGCACCAGCTCAAGCTCCCTGCTTAAAGGTACCTGCTTGCTTTTCTGGTCCAGTGTGATGCGAAGGAGAGTTCCCAGAGATTCTGTCATGGAAGAGATATCTTTTGCACCAATTGTTTTTGCCCTCCAGTTGATTGATTCTAAGGTATTGTATAAAAAGTGAGGATTCATCTGTGTCTCCAGTGCTTTTAGCTGGGCTTCCTTTATCAGTATTTTATTCAGGTAATTGGTTTTAATCAGCTGATTCACTTTATCCACCATCTGGTCGAAGCAGGAGTGCAGAATCCCTAATTCATCCGTACGTTTGCTGTAATCATAGGAAACCTGGGGAATTTCAGTCTGCCCTGCTGCAAAGCGTTCCATTTTTAAAATTAAATTATCAAAATGTCTCGTGATTGAGTCAATTAAGGAAGAGGACATCAGGATAGCCAGTCCAATGGAGACAGCAATGATAATCAGACAGACTTCCAGGCTTGTGCGAAGAGAATCTGCAATGCTGCCATAGGGAATCAGACAGACATAATCCCAGCCATATTCCGGTATAATTCCTTTGACGTAAAAGAAACTGTTTCCATCTTTATTTACAAGTCCGTATCTGGAATGAAAATACGTTCCAAACAGAGTTTTATGGTCAGTCTTGATACTGGAAGAATTATAGATTAAGTTCTCCTGACTGGAAAGAATATAACGGGTGTCATCATTAAAATGACTGGTGTTAGTGGCACCATTAATAAGTCCGTCAACGTTGATGCTTACAATTAGTGTTCCCAGCGGATCAAGAGTCAGATATTCTGTGCGCAGTAAATGTTTAACCATAAATAAACCATATTGATCGCTGTAGTCGGTAATCCAGATAGTTCGTCCCCTGGCGTCTTCGGCTCTTTTGACCAGATCCTCAACCACGGATTCCGGAAGTGTTTTTCCAGCCGCAATATGAGTATGGATGGAATACCGGTCCTGATAAAGACTCATAAAGTTAATGTTATTTTTGCGGAAGGTAAAATAATATTCATTTAAAACTCCGTAGAGTGATTTGTATGCAATGGAACGGTCCTGAATGCTTGAGGAATCTTTTAAAATACCAAGTCCGTTTTGTATATTGGTATCAGCCAGAAACATATCCGCCATTGTAGATATATTATCCAACCGGTTATTTAACTCTTTGCCAGTATAGGATAAAGAGGAAGCCACAGACTGATAAAGCACTTTTTGATTGGCCTTTGTAATCAGCTGAATACTAAAAAGAGAGGCCAGGGCCAAAAGAATAATGCAAAAAAATACAATGGAATGAATCTTCTTCTTTAAAGAGAGATTTCTTATAAAATGCTTCATAAAAACCGCCTTTCGGGTCTGGAGTAATGACAGCTAAATTATATATAAAACATTTTGCCAATACAACCGGTAAGCACAAAGAACTATTCAAATTATACACACAACACGGTTTTTTCAACCTGGAAGCCGGTTTTAATCATTTACTGGAATTAGAGAGGGAAGTATAATAAAAACCGCCTGATATACAAAAAAATGATTGGAGGAAGGTTATATGAAGAAAAAAGTTGCGTTACTTATTGCGTCAGTGATTGCATTAGCGTCCCTTTCCGGATGCGGAGGCAGTGGTACAACCACTACCGCAGGTACAACGGCGGGATCTACAGCAGCGGGGTCTACAGCAGCAGAAACCACAAAGGCAGCTGCAGGGGATGAAAGCGGAAAACTGAAGCTAACCATGAGTTGGTGGGGAAATCAGGTCAGAAACGAGAAAACACAGGCAGCACTTGATTTGTATACAGAGCAGAATCCCGGGACAGTGATAGAGGGACAGTTCTCTGAGTGGTCTGATTACTGGAATAAACTGGCTACATCTGCAGCAGGTCAGGCGATTCCTGATATTGTTCAGATGGATTATTCATTTATTGACCAGTATGTCAAAAACGGACTTCTGGTGGATCTGACACCCTATATAAAGAATGGCACTTTGGATGTCTCAAATATCTCTGATAATACCATGGCAAGCGGTACGGTGAACGGAGGCGTGTATGCGGTCTGTGCAGGAATTAATGCACCATCACTGCTGTATAATAAGACTCTTTTAGATAAAAATGGTATTGTGGTCAAGGACTATATGACAACCGATGAATTTATTGATTTATGCCGTGAGGTTTATAAGAAGACCGGGTATAAAACAAACATTGCCTATTACAATGCAGGTGCTTTTCTGGATTACTTCATGAGAGGAAATGATGTTGTTCTCTATGGGGATAAAAAGATGGGCGGAGAGGAAAAAGATTATCTTCCATTCTTCCAGATGTATGAAACAGGTATCAAAGAAGGGTGGTTTATAGATCCGGGCGTATTTGCTGAGCTTTCCATCGGTTCCGTAGAGCAGGAGCCCCTGGTTTACGGTTCCAGCCCTGAAACCATGTCATGGTGTGCTTTTTATAATTCAAACCAGCTGACTGCAATGCAAAAAGCAGCTCCGGAAGGTATGGAGATCGGTATCACTACCTGGCCATCAGCAGATCCGAAAAAGTCCGGTTATTTAAAATCCAGCCAGTTCTTTTCTGTAGGGGCTCATTCAAAGAATCCGGAAGAAGCTGTGAAGGTAATAAACTTTTTAACCAATTCCAACGATGCTAATAACATTTTACTGGGTGAACGGGGAGTTCCGGCTTCCAGTGTGATTGCCAGTGAACTGGCACCGAAGATGAGTGATGTGGAACAGAAAGTCATTCATTATGTCAATGAAGTAGTCACTCCAAACTGTTCCCCCATTAATCCGCCCCAGCCAGATGGTGCCAGCGAAGTCTCAAATCTGTTAAACCAGGTACAGGAACAGGTGTGCTATAGTGTATATGATGCCGAAACAGCCGCTAAAGAATTCTATAACGGGGCAAATGAAATCATGAGTAAGAAATAAGGAATCAGAAGAATACGGGGGCAGAGACAGCTTTGCCCCTGTTCTGTCAAGAAGACAGTTATCTATGAATGGAGGATGTCTATGAAAGATACGAGAGATGCAGGACTCAGACATTTCCTGAACAAAGAAAGCACAGCGGGAGTGGTATTCAGCCTTCCTTTTATCGTGGGCTTTCTGCTGTTTATGGTTGTACCTATGGGAATTTCCTTTTACTATTCTTTATGTGATTATAATATTTTATCTCCGCCTGTTTTCACAGGATTTAAAAATTACATAAAAATGTTTACTGATGATAATGTGTTTTATAAAACCATAGGAGTCACGTTTTATTTTGCCTTTGTATCGGTTCCTCTGCGTCTGATCTTTGCGCTTATGGTAGCCCTGCTTTTGCTGAAATCATCAAAGGCAACCGGCTTTTACCGTGCGTTTTATTATCTTCCGTCCATTATAGGAGGATCTGTGGCAGTTTCCATATTATGGAAACGGATGTTTGCAACCGATGGTGTAGTGAATCTGCTTCTTGGTATTTTAGGGATACACACTAAATTTGCATGGCTTGGAAATAATAAAACGGCAATCTGGACTCTCATTATACTGGCAATCTGGCAGTTTGGTTCTTCCATGCTGATTTTTTTATCATCTTTAAAGCAGATTCCGGTATCGCTTTATGAAGCTTCCCGGGTAGACGGAGCCAATAAATTTTCCCAGTTTTTCAAGATCACTCTGCCTCTGCTGACACCAACTATCTTCTTTAATCTGGTTATGCAGATGATTAACGGTTTTCTTGCATTTACGCAATGTTTTATTATAACCCAGGGAAAACCCCTTAACTCCACCTTATTCTATACCGTTTATATGTATCAGCAATCTTTTGAGTTTTATAACACCGGATACGGTGCAGCCCTGGCGTGGGTAATGCTGCTGCTGATCTGTGTGATAACAGTGATTCTGTTTGCAACAAAAAGATTCTGGGTTTATACGGAAGGAGTGTGAGGCAGATGATGACCAGAAAAAAGGCAGGTAAGATTTTATACCATGTAATTGTGTGCAGCCTGGGACTTGTAATGATTTATCCTCTGCTTTGGATGTTTATGAGTTCATTTAAGGAATCAAATACCATCTTTTTAACAGCGGGCCAGTTGATTCCGGAGAAATTTGTGTTCACCAATTATACAAACGGCTGGAAAGGATTCGCAAAGATTTCGTTTGCAGTTTTTTTTAAGAATTCTTTTTTTATAGCTGTCGCAGCAACATTAGGAACTGTTTTTTCTTCCGCTCTGGTAGCTTACGGACTTGCAAGATGCAGATTTTTCGGTAGAAAAATTTTGTTTGCAGCCATGCTGGTATCTATGATGCTTCCAGCACAGGTGCTTATGATTCCTCAATATTTATGGTATCAGAAATTAGGCTGGGTAGGAAGCTATAAACCGCTGATTCTTCCCTACTGTTTTGCTATTCAGGGTTTCTTTGTTTACCTGATGATTAATTTTATTGATGGCATTCCAAGGGAGCTTGACGAGGCCGCAAAGATCGACGGCTGCTCCTATTACAGCATATTTTCCCGGATTATCATGCCGCTTATCACACCGGCGTTAATTACTGCCAGTATATTTTCCTTTATGTGGAGATGGGATGACTTCCTGTCAGCCCTGCTTTATATCAATGAATCCGCAAAGTATCCGGTCAGTCTTGCCCTTAAACTGTTTTCCGATCCGGGATCTTCTTCGGATTACGGTGCTATGTTTGCAATGGCAAGTCTGTCCATTTTACCAGCAGTGATTATTTTTATCTGCCTGCAGAAATATCTGGTGGAGGGGATCAGTACATCGGGTTTAAAGGGATAGAAGGAGAAGAATAATGATAAATAAAAATGTTCCAAGACCTGATTTTGAAAGGGAAGAATGGACAGATCTCAATGGAGAGTGGGAGTTTTCATTTGATGAACCGGTATTCGATAAAAAAATCAAGGTACCGTTCTGCTATCAGTCGGAAATGAGCGGAATCTGTGATACAGATGTTCACCATGTTGTCTGGTATCGGAAAGAATTTGATGTTGAGAAAAGCAGATTAAAGGGTAAATGCCTGCTTTTAAAATTTGGAGCTGTGGATTATGAGGCGGAGATTTTTATCAATCAGACCCATGCAGCAGGTCACAGAGGCGGTCATACTCCCTTTGAAGCTGACATTACGGGACTGGTTGTGGAAGGAAAAAATGTAATTACCGTTAAGGCAATGGATTATAGCGATGAGGATAAACCCAGAGGAAAACAGACCTGGACAGGAGAAAACTTTGCATGCTGGTACACCCCTACAACAGGAATATGGCAGAGTGTGTGGCTGGAATATGCAGGAGAAACCTATATAAAACGAATGAAAGCAACTCCTGATCTGGAACGGAATGAAGTTTTGTGTGAAATTTTTATTTCTTCCATGGAAAAAGTGAAGGCAGAAATTTTGTTTAGCACTCTTCCAGCAGAGGGCGGGACTCAGAAGGATTTTGGAAGTCTGAATGTGGTCTGCGAAAATGGGTATGGAAAAGGCATTTTGGCTTTACCTGACTTAGATGTGCGCAGGGAAGAGATAATCTGGACACTGGAAAAACCCAATTTGATTGGGATGGAGGCAAAGCTTCTAAATGATAAGGTGTCAGGTTATTTCGGTCTCCGGTCTGTCTGCATTTCAAATGGAAGAATTCTTTTAAACGGTGAAGTATTATATCAGAGGTTGATTCTGGATCAGGGATATTGGAAACAGAGCCTTTTAACGCCTCCAGATGATGAATCCATTAAAAAAGACATCATACTTGCAAAGCAGATGGGATTTAACGGTGCAAGAAAGCATCAGAAAATTGAAGATCCCAGATATTATTATTGGGCGGACAGGCTGGGATTTCTAGTATGGGGGGAAATGCCAAGCTGTTATAAGTATACAGACAGCACTCTGAAAAATACCTCTGCAGAACTCACTGAATTTATTGAACGGGATTACAATCATCCGTCCATTATTACGTGGGTTACTGTCAATGAAAGCTGGGGAATGAGAAATATCAAAACGGACAGCAGTCAGCAGAGCCTGGCCAATATGCTGTATTATCAGGCAAAAGCGTTGGACAGAACCAGACTGGTCAGCGGAAATGACGGCTGGGAACAGACGGAGAACACGGATATACTGGCATTGCATGATTATGAACTGATGCCTGAAAATACAGGAAAATATGAATCTATGGAAGATATTATTAATGGACATGCAGAACGCCGTATGGTTCTGGCTGATGGGCAGAAATATGGGGCACAGCCTGTTCTGATGACAGAGTATGGTGGTATCGCATTTTCTTCAGAAAAAGAGGGATGGGGTTATTACAATAAAGCGGGAAGCCAGGAGGAGTTTCTAAAGCGCCTGGAGCCGGTTACCGACTTTCTTATTAAGAGCAGAAAATTTTCCGGTTTTTGTTATACCCAGCTGACGGATGTGATGCAGGAAACAAACGGGCTGTTAAGGGAGGACAGAACACCGAAACTACCCATGGAAGAACTGAAACGGATATTTGGAAAGAAAAGCTACGAGTAAGTAAGGGACGGTGTGTCTCAATGGATCAGTTCAGCCAGGCCGGCTGAGCTGTTATCCATGAGTATACCGCTATAAAAGTCAGCTGGTAAATTTTTTAACTAAAAAATCAAAAAGAACTTGACTATTTAAAAGATATCTTGTATAATTCCTTTTGTTGTGTTAATGGGCTATCGCCAAACGGTAAGGCAACGGACTCTGACTCCGTCATTTTCAAGGTTCGAATCCTTGTAGCCCAGCTTCTGAGCGGGACCTGATATGGTCTCGTTTTTTTTTGTGATTGATCGATATCGGGACGAACTGTTAAATCTATGTTAAAAGATAATACTTTCTGCATTTTTAAGGGAAATGAGGTGCAGCCTGTTACTCTTTTATCTGGACAATCGTTAAAAAATGCTTTATAATGTTATATAATTTTGAGGAGAAAATTTAAATGTATACATTCGGCAGCAGAGTACGATATAGTGAGACAGATGAATATGGAAAACTGCCATTAACCGGTATTATGAATTATCTGCAGGATTGTTCCACTTTTCAATCTGAGGATAATGGGTTGGGAGTGGCATATTTTATCGATAGGCACAAAGCATGGTGGTTATCATCCTGGCAGATTGTTGTGGACCGTTATCCGACTCTGGGTGAAAAGATTATAATCAGCACCTGGCCCTATGATTTTAAAGGATTTTACGGATACCGTAATTTTACAGTATGCGATCAGGAGGGCAATTATCTGGTAAGGGCCAATTCCGTATGGTTTTTGTTTGATACGGATAAAGGACGGCCTGCAAAAATTGAGGCTGATGATATCCGCGGTTACGGAACCACATGGGAGAAACCTCTTGATATGGAGTATGCTCCCCGCAGAATAGAAGTTCCTGATGAGTATGAAGTTTCAGCTCCTGTTACCGTGGGCAAGCATCACATTGATACCAATCACCATGTGAATAATTCCAAATATGTGGAGATTGCCAGGGAAGTACTTCCGGATGGAATGGAAGTGTCGGAACTGAGAGTGGAATATAAAAAGGCAGCAGTCTTCGGAGATGCAGTCTATCCCAGAGTCAGTAAGACAGAGGAAGGATACGTTGTTTCTCTGTGTGATGAACAGGGGGCAGCTTACGCAGTCATTTGGCTGCGTGGAACAACAGAGAGGATATAAGATGATTGAATTAGGTAAGATGCAGACCCTCACAGTCCAGAGGGTAAAGGAGTTCGGCGTGTATTTAGGAGAAGATGCCGGCAGTGAAGTATCTGTACTGCTTCCAAAGAAACAGGTTCCGGAAGGAACGGGGCAGGGAGATGAGATTACGGTCTTTATCTACAAGGATTCAGAAGACCGGTTGATTGCGACGACTGCAGTCCCCAAGCTTTTAATTGGTGAGACCGAAGTTCTGAAAGTGAAGGAAGTAGGCAAGATCGGCGCATTTCTGGACATGGGACTGGAGAAGGATCTGCTCCTGCCATATAAAGAGCAGACATATAAAGTACGGACCGGTGAGAACGTTCTTGTTACTCTGTACATTGATAAAAGTAAGCGGCTGGCTGCAACCATGCGGGTATATGCCCATATGAGCAATCAGTCTCCGTATAAAAAGGATGATCAGGTCACAGGGATTATCTATGAATTCAGCGATACGCTGGGTGCATTTGTTGCAGTAGATAAAAAATACTATGGACTGATTCCCCAAAAGGAGCTTTTTGAGAAATACAGGGAAGGTGATGAGATTACAGCAAGGGTCACTAAGGTAAGAGAAGATGGAAAGCTGGATCTAAGTCCAAGACAGAAAGCATATATTCAGATGGATGCGGATTCTCTAAAGGTTCTTGAGATCATTGAAGAACAGTTCTCGGGAAGTCTGCCATTTACTGATAAAGCAGATCCGGAGAGAATCAAGCGGGAATTTTCCATGAGCAAGAATGCTTTTAAACGTGCAGTGGGACATCTTCTTAAAGATGGTAAAGTAAAGATAACAGAAAACAAAATAGAAGTAATTAATTAGCGGGTAAGCGGATAACAGGAGGATTATTTTGGACTCGATAGACTATTATAATAAGTATGCGGCAAAGGAATTTGAAGAAACAGTAAATCAGGATATGTCAGAAATCATGAGAGAATTTTTAAATTATCTGGAGGAAGGCGATACAATTCTGGATTTGGGCTGCGGCTCAGGAAGAGACAGCCTTACTCTATATGAACTGGGATATGATGTGACACCGCTTGATGCATCTTCTGAGATGTGTAAGCTGGCAGAAATTCACACGGGCCTTGATGTACTACAGATGACATTTGAGCAAATAGATTTTGACGACGTATTCGACGGGATCTGGGCGTGTGCATCGCTGCTTCATACTCCGAAAAAGGAACTGTCAGGCATTCTTACAAAGATAGCAAGGGCCTTAAATGAGAAGGGTATTCTATATATGTCTTTTAAACTGGGAGATTTTGAGGGGTTCCGTGGCGAACGGTATTTCAGTGACTTTACCGCAGACTCTTTTTCCCAGCTCTTAAGAGAAAACGGCAGATTTGAAATTTTGAAGCTGTGGGAAACCGAAGATATTCGTTTCGGTCATTCTGACGTAAAGTGGCTGAACGTTCTTGCGAAAAAGAAATAAATATATTTAAAATATTACAAGGCGATGTCGAAAATAACGACATCGCCTTGTAATATATAACCAAATAAGAGGCAAAATAGTCACAGGGTATCGAATATAGACAGAAATGTACGAGCCTGTCTCTTGATATTTTGACGTTTCAGTCAGTTTTTTCAAGGGTTATACAAATTAGCCAAAAGCCCCAAATGGATTTTGGTAAATAAGAATATGGTAAAAAAAAAACAATTCATGTATGATGATTTCAGAAACATGGAGCTGCGGCTGTGGGGGCTTGTAGTTCAGAACAGAGAATATATATTTTATTTTTAGGAGGATTAGTAAATGGCTAGTTTATCACTGAAAAACATTGTTAAGAAATATCCTAATGGATTTGAGGCAGTAAAGGATTTCAATCTGGAAATTGCAGACAGAGAATTTGTTATTTTTGTAGGACCATCCGGATGCGGTAAGTCTACCACTCTTCGTATGATCGCTGGTCTTGAAGATATTTCCTCCGGCGAACTTTACATCGATGGAAAGTTAATGAATGATGTAGAGCCTAAGGATAGAGATATCGCAATGGTATTCCAGAACTACGCTTTGTATCCACATATGACTGTATATGATAACATGGCGTTTGGTCTGAAACTGAGAAAGACTCCAAAGGACGAGATTGATAAGCTGGTTAATGAAGCTGCAAGAATTCTTGATCTGGAACACTTATTAGATCGTAAGCCTAAGGCATTATCTGGCGGACAGAGACAGCGTGTAGCTATGGGACGTGCCATTGTTCGTAATCCAAAAGTATTCTTAATGGATGAGCCTTTATCAAACCTTGATGCAAAGCTGAGAGGACAGATGCGTATTGAGATCTCTAAATTACATCAGAGACTTCAGGCTACTATGGTTTATGTAACACATGATCAGACCGAGGCTATGACACTTGGTACCAGAATCGTAGTTATGAAAGATGGTGTCATCATGCAGGTTGATTCCCCTCAGAACTTATACGACAAGCCAGGCAACAAGTTCGTAGCAGGATTCATCGGAGCACCTCAGATGAACTTAATCGAAGCAACTGTTGCTAAGAGCGGCAGCGATGTTACTTTAACATTTGGTGGAAACACAATTGCTCTTCCAGCTGAGAAAGCAAAAAAACTGGAAGATGGAGGATATGTTGGAAAGACTGTAGTTTTAGGTATTCGTCCTGAAGACCTTCACGACGAGGAAGCATTCCTTGAGTCTTCTCCTGCAAGTGTAATTGATGCAACTATCAGAGTTTACGAATTACTTGGAGCAGAAGTATACTTATACTTTGATGTAGAAGAAGTAAACTTTACTGCAAGAGTTAATCCTCGTACAACTGCAAGACCTGGTGATACAATCAAGCTTGCTCTTGATTTATCAAAAGTTCATGTATTTGATAAGGATACAGAATTAGTTGTATTAAACTAATTAATGAAATTTTATGCAAGCGAGTATGATACTCGCTTGCTTTTTTTTTCTTTTTGCATTAATATAGAATAAGGTAAATTTACGAAAAAGGAGATTATGCCATGATTTCGAATCAAATACTTCAAACAACCATTGAAGGATTAAAAGGAATAACAAGAATAGATCTGTGTATTTGCGATACAGAAGGAAAGGTTTTGGCTACCACATTTCCTGATGCGGAAGATTACGAAAGTTCGATCCTGGCGTTCGTGGATTCTCCAGCCGACAGTCAGGTGATCCAGGGATATCAGTTTTTTAAAGTCTTCGACGAGCATCAGTTAGAATACATCCTCCTTGCAAAAGGCGGAAGTGATGATGTATATATGGTAGGCAAATTAGCATCTTTCCAGATCCAGAGTCTTTTAGTTGCTTATAAAGAGAGATTTGATAAGGATAATTTTATCAAGAATCTTTTATTAGATAATCTGCTTCTGGTGGATATCTATAACCGGGCAAAAAAGCTTCACATTGAAACCAACATCAGACGTGTTGTATTTATTATTGAAACGCAGCACGAAAAAGATGTGAATGCGCTGGAGACCGTGCGCAATTTATTTGCGGCAAAGACAAAAGATTTTGTAACTGCCGTAGACGAGAAGAATATCATTCTTGTTAAAGAGGTAAAAGAAGGCGAGAACTACGATGATCTGGAGAAAACAGCCAATACAGTTCTGGACATGCTGAACACAGAGGCTATGACACAGGTTCATGTAGCATTCGGTACCATTGTAAATGAGATCAAGGAAGTATCCAGATCCTATAAAGAAGCCAAGATGGCGATGGATGTAGGTAAGATCTTCTATAGTAATAAGAATGTGGTAGCTTATAGCAAGCTTGGAATCGGACGTCTGATTTATCAGCTTCCGCTGCCTTTATGCCGTATGTTTATTAAAGAGATCTTTGACGGTAAATCACCAGATGATTTCGACGAAGAGACCCTGACCACCATCAACAAATTTTTCGAGAACAGCCTGAATGTTTCCGAGACTTCCAGACAGCTTTATATTCATAGAAATACGTTAGTGTATCGTTTGGATAAGCTGCAGAAGAGCACAGGACTGGACCTTCGGGTGTTTGAGGATGCAATTACGTTTAAGATTGCACTGATGGTAGTGAAGTATATGAAGTATATGGAGAACCAGGACTATTAATGTTAGCGCTGGCAATGAGCAGTGTGAAAAGAGGCAGTTATACAGATGCGTTGTGCTTGCACAAAAGCATCTGTATTGCTGACTCTTTTCATAGGGCGAAGCCCGTGAACCGAGATGAAGCGAAGCGTAATCGAGGTTCCACTGCGGAGTCGCGTTCTTCACACTCGCGTTTTAACGAATCTACTGTTTCACGATATATCAAAGAAGAAAATCACGCTATGCAAAATTACTCAGAGGACTAAAATGATTGAATTATGGAACGTAAGTAAAACATACGAGGCGGGAAACAAGGCACTGCGTAACATCAATATGACGGTAGCGGACGGTGAATTTGTTTTCATTATCGGCAGAAGCGGCTCCGGAAAATCCACTCTGCTGAAGATGCTGTTAAAAGAAGTGGAACCCACCTCTGGTAAGATTATAGTAAATGATATGAATTTAGGCAAGATGCCAAGACGGTTCATCCCCAGGTACCGTAGGAAGCTTGGCATGGTTTTTCAGGATTTCCGCCTGTTAAAAGACCGGAATGTGTATGAAAACGTTGCATTTGCGCAGCGTGTCATTGGGGCATCCACAAGAAGTATAAAAGAATCAGTGCCCGCCATGTTAAAAATGGTGGGGCTGTCTTCCAAATATAAATTTTTCCCGCAGCAGCTTTCCGGCGGAGAGCAGCAGCGAGTGGCGATTGCAAGAGCGCTCATTAACAAACCTGAAATTCTCCTGGCCGACGAGCCAACCGGCAACTTAGACGGGCACAACTCCATGGAGATCATGAAGCTTTTAGAGGAGATCAACAAGCTGGGTACTACCGTAATTGTCGTTACCCATAGCCAGGAGATTGTAGACCGTATGAAGAAGAGGGTAATTATGATGGATCGCGGAACCATCGTAAGCGATGAGAAAAAAGGCGGTTATACGTATGAGAATTAGTACATTTTGGTATTGTCTGAAACAAGGTGTAATAAACATCTGCAGAAACATATTATTTTCACTGGCCTCCATTGCAACAGTATCCGCATGCATTTTCCTTTTTTGTCTGTTCTTCTCTATCATGGTAAATGTGCAGTATGTAGTAAAAAATACGGAGAGCACAGTAGGAATTACTGTATTTTTTAACGAAGGTCTTGATAAGAATAAGATCACCCAGATTGGCAATGAGATTAAACAACGAAAAGAAGTAAAGGAAGTAAAATTCACCTCTGCGGAAGACGCATGGTCAGAAGCAAAGAAAGAGTACTTCGGTGATATGCAGGATCTTGCAGAAGGATTTGAAGAGGACAACCCCCTCGCCAATTCTTCTTCCTATACAATATTTCTAACTGATTTAACCCAGCAGGATGAGCTTGTATCCTGGTTAAATGGAATAGAGGGAGTAAGGAAAGTTAATTATTCCAAGACAGCGGCAGAAGGTATGAACAGCTTAAACAAAGTGATAGGAATCCTGTCCATGCTGATCATTGGTATACTTCTGGCTGTGGCTATTTTCTTAATCAGCAATACAATTTCCGTAGCAGCTGCATTTAGGAAAAATGAGAATCAGATTATGAAGCTGATCGGTGCCACCAACTATATGATCAGAGCGCCCTTTGTGGTAGAAGGAGTCATCATCGGACTGGTAGGTGCATCTCTTCCCCTGATTGCCATTTATTTTCTTTACCGTTCAGCAGTTGGGTATGTAGTGACTAAATTCAGCATTCTTTCCGGATTGTTTCAGTTTCTTCCCGTTGATGCCATATTTCCTTACATGGCGGCAACTGCTTTGTCACTGGGACTTGGAATTGGATTTTTTGTCAGTTTCTTTACAATCCGGAAACATTTAAAAGTATAAGGGGAGTCGTCCGTGAATCATGGAAAAAGACTGTTTGCAGTGGGAATCGGTCTTTTGATGACCGTATCATGTATATTTCCCTCCTATGGTACAAAGAATGATGTAAATGATGCAAAGAAAAAGGCCAGTTCCATGGAGGATCAAAAAAAGGAAGTGGAATCAGCTTTAAAAGAGCTGGAAGGTCTGAAAGCGGATACTGCGTCTTATGTGAAAGGTCTGGATGACAAACTGGCTGTCTATGATAAGCAGCTAACGGCACTCACCTCCCAGATATCAGCGAAAGAAGAGCAGATAAAAACTGCCAAAGCAGATCTTGAGACCGCAAAAAAAGCACAGGAACATCAATACCGGAATATGAAACTCAGAATTCAATATATGTATGAAAAGGGTGAGACGAATTATCTGGACTTGCTGTTTCGGTCCGCCGATCTCACCCAGCTTTATAACCGGGCGGAATATATCAGAAGCATTGCTGCATATGATAGAAGAATGCTGGAGGATTATAAAAGAACCAAAGAAGAGGTCAGTCAGAGAGAAGCTCTGTTAAAGGCAGAATATGAGAATCTGCTTGGATTCCAGACTGCTGCCAGAGACAAAAAGCAGGAGGCTGAGGGACTTTTACAGGCAAAAAACCAGGAACTTGCATCGTATCAGAACAGGATAGCCAAGAACCAGGAAAATTTATCCGAACTGGAAAAAGATATAGCAGCTCAGGAACAGCATATCAAAGAAATGGAAGCACAGATACGAAAACAAGAGGAAGAAGCACGGAAAGCTGCCCAGAAGGCTGGAAAAACGTATAATACGGTGGCAATCGGGAATATTAGCTTTATATGGCCCAGCCCGTCATCTTCAAGAATCACTTCTTCCTTCGGAGACAGAGAATCTCCAACCGAAGGAGCCTCTTCTAATCATCAGGGCATAGACATCGGAGCATCAACCGGTGCAGGTATTGTAGCAGCAGCTTCCGGGACTGTAACGATCTCTACATACAGTTATTCTGCCGGCAATTATATCATGATTCATCATGGCGGGGGAGTCTATACTGTTTATATGCACTGTTCCGAACTCCTGGTTTCAGCGGGGCAGGAAGTGTCGCAGGGACAGTTAATTGCAAAAGTGGGTTCTACCGGGTATTCCACAGGACCGCATCTCCACTTTGGGATCAGAGTGAATGGAAGTTATGTAAATCCAGTGAAGTATGTAAGCCCATAATGAGCTAGATAGGAGAATGACAGTGGAAAGTAAAAATAAATTTTGGAAGGGTGCCCTAGTCGGAGCACTTCTTACCACATTGGCAGCCCTTGTAATTGTGGGGATGTCGTTAGGTATTTTTTTAATTGGAAGAACTGCAATTGATGGCAAGGGAACAACGGCAGAATCCGTTCAGGCAGAGAATCAGAACGGCGATCTGGATATGAACCGGATTGTGGCTAAGATCCAGACCATTCAGAGTGTGATTGATAAGTATTATCTATTTGACGAAGACAATACGAAAGTGGAAGACTGGATCTATAAAGGAATGCTTTATGGCCTTGAGGATCCCTACACGGTTTATTACACGGCTGATGAATATAAAAAACTGATGGAAGATACGGCTGGAGAATACTGCGGGATTGGCGTGATGGTAAGTCAGAATCCCTCAACCGGTGTAATCACAGTCAGCAAGGTATTTGAAGGAACTCCCGGAGCGGAAGCGGGAATTCTGCCTGGTGATATTCTTTATAAGGTAGGCAGCAAAGAAGTGACAGGAATTGATCTGGAACTGGTAGTAAAGGATTACATCAAAGGCGAGAAAGGCACACCTGTGACAATCACTGTTCTTCGTAAGGAGGCAGGCGATTATATCGATATGACCATGGAGCGCCGGCAGATCACAGTGCCTACGGTTGAATATGAAATGCTGGCAGATAATGTTGGATATATTTCAGTAAGTCAGTTCGATACGGTAACTGCTGATCAGTTTAAAGGTGCAGTTGATGATCTGGAGAAAAAGGGAATGAAAAAACTGGTGGTTGATTTAAGAAATAACCCTGGTGGAGTTGTGGACGCGGTTGTATCCATGCTGGATTACATTCTTCCTGATGATCTGGTCATTGAAGGCGATCCCAATCTGGTAAGAACCAAGAAGAATAAAACCCTTCTTGTTTATATGGCGGATAAGAACGGAAAAGGCGAGCAGTATTATGCTTCAGACGGTCATCAGGTAGATGTTCCAATGGCAGTTCTGGTGAATGGTCAGTCTGCAAGTGCATCTGAGGTATTCTCCGGTGCCCTTAAGGCATACAAGAAAGCGAAGCTTGTAGGAACTAAAACATTTGGCAAGGGAATTGTCCAGACGTTGTTCCCGTTAGATAACGGAACTGCAATTAAGATGACAATTGCCCATTACTATACACCAAGCGGTTTTGATCTTCACAAAAAGGGTCTTGAACCAGATGTTCCCGTAGAATTAAAAGAAGAGCTGAAAACAAAAATTAAGATTGAGCATAATGAAGACAATCAGCTGATAGAAGCAATTAATGCTTTAAAATAAAAAATAAAGCCCTTAAGAGACAGCAGCAATCTTATTGCCAGTTTCTTAAGGGCTTTTTCATTACATGGAGCAGGTTTTAAGGACGTCTAAAAATTGTCTGCAGGCATCTTCTTTGGTTGCCCAGGAGGTAACCAGCCGTATAACAGAATGGCCATTGGTTCCTTTTTCCTGTATGGAAAATACAAAGTCTTTCTGAAGGGTTTCTATTACTTCCTCAGGAAGTATGGGAAACAGCTGGTTTGTGAGAGAAGGGGCGGCGAAGGAATAGCCGCAGCT
Organism: Lacrimispora sp.; assembly: GCF_031982545.1. Taxonomy (GTDB): domain Bacteria; phylum Bacillota; class Clostridia; order Lachnospirales; family Lachnospiraceae; genus Lacrimispora. The sequence continues at coordinate 312,667 of NZ_DALYXB010000005.1, read as the reverse complement.
GCTGATGCCCTTTCTTAAAATATCCGCCATTGCATTGGCATGGGAAGCCAGATCGTAGTAAAGATTGTCGGTGAACAGTTCCTCATACTGAATGCCCAGGAGCCAGCCTTTTGCCAGCAGTGCCCCACGCTGTTTCATCATAAAACGGAAATCCGGTTTTAAATCCGGGTGGCTGATAACCAGAGCTTCCCCGAACAGAGCACCGGCTTTTGTTCCGCCGATATAAAAAACGTCGGTTAAGGCGGCAATATCTTTTATGGTTAAATCATTTACTGCACTGGTCAGGGCGGAACCCAGACGGGCACCGTCTAAAAACAGATAGAGATCTTTTTCCATACACAGACTGCGGATTGCTTCTAACTCGGCTTTGGAATACTGGGTTCCCAGTTCGGTTGAGTTTGAAATATAGACCATTTTGGGCTGGACCATATGTTCATCTGTATGAAGATTTAACGCCTGAGTGATATCAGCAGGAGTCAGCTTTCCGTCTTTTCCCGGCATAGCAAGAACTTTATGACCGGTGGCCTCGATAGCGCCGGTTTCATGGACATTAATATGTCCCTGGGCAACGCAGATTACAGCCTGCCACGGTTTAAGAGCTGTACTGATAGTAATCAGGTTCGTCTGGGTTCCTCCCACAATAAAATGAACATCAGCGTCCTCACACCCGATTTCCCGTCTGATCATCTCCCTGGCACGGGTACAGTGCCCGTCAGTTCCGTATCCGCTGTTCTGATCCAGATTGGTCCGTGTGATCGCTTCCAGAATCTTTGGGTGCGCGCCTTCGCTGTAATCGTTATTAAAGCTATACATAAAATGTCCTCCTGATGATTGATGGTATAAAAAATATGATATACTAAATGGGACAGATTTACAATGGCAGATGGACAAGTAACAATATAATCTTATGTTATAGTAAATATTCATATCATGTATTATTATTATATTAATGGCTGTGGTAAAATAAATAAAAGAATATGTATTACGTATGAGCAGGAGGAAACCTTATGCCGACAGGTGCAATTTTTAAATTTCATAATGATCTGGATACAGATCAGATAATAGGATCCCAGTATCTGTTATTACCTGATCTGGAAGAAATGAAAGTACATACATTTGAATCTCTTGATCCCGACTTTCCTAAAAAAGTAAAGGCGGGAGATTATGTAGTGGGAGGGGAGAATTTTGGATGCGGTTCGTCCAGAGAGCAGGCACCGGGTGTGTTAAAGGCTCTTGGTGTAGAAGCTGTAATAGCCAAATCATTTGCCAGAATTTTCTTTCGGAATGCAATTAATATCGGACTTCCTGTGATTGTGTGCAAAGAACTTCCGGATGAAGTAAATACAGGTGATGTGATGGAGCTGTCTTTGTCAGAGGGAATCGTTAAGGCAAAGGGAAAAGAGTACTCCTGTACGAAACTTCCGGAATATATGCAGAATATTTTAAATCAGGGCGGCCTGATTGCATCTTTAAATAAGGAGGAACAGGTATGGGAATGACAATCGCAGAAAAAATAATAGCGGCTGCTGCCGGTGTGGATCATGTAAAGCCGGGGGATATTCATACTGTTAATTTAGACCGCCTGATGAGCAATGACGGAACAACCCATTTAACCGTTGATATGTATCATAACAAGCTGACCAATCCCCGTATTGCAGATCCTGAAAAACTGGTCTTTATTGTGGACCATAATGTGCCTGCAGATAATCCAAAAACCGCAGCAGCCCAGAAGAAGATGAGAGATTTTGCCAGAGAGCATCAGATTGATTTCTGGGAGGGAAAGGGCGTGTGCCATCAGATTATGATGGAAAACTACGTCTGTCCGGGAGAACTGATTTTTGGAGCAGACAGCCATACCTGTACTTATGGTGCGTTAGGTGCCTTTGGTACAGGCGTTGGGTGTACGGATTTTCTTTATGGTATGGTTACAGGGACATCCTGGGTGCTGGTTCCGGAATCGGTTAAATTCAATCTGGTTGGGAAGCTTCCAGAGGGAGTTTATCCAAGAGATTTTATGCTTACGATTATTGGTCAGATTGGTGCCAATGGCTGCAATTATCAGGTGATGGAATTTTGCGGAGAGGGCGCAAAAACACTGAGTGTCAATGACCGTATGGTTTTATGCAACTTATCCGTCGAGGCAGGAGCAAAAACCGGTATCTTTGAGGCCGACGAAATCGCCCTTGCCTACCTGCAAGAGCAGGGGAGAAAGCCAAAAGCTGTATATAAAAGTGATCCTGATGCAGTTTACGCAAGGGAATATACCATCGATATGTCTGCCATCGAGCCAGTGATTGCAAGACCGGATTTTGTAGATGACGTGGTTCCTGCAAAAGAAGTCTGCGGCGTGAAGATAGACGAAGCATTTTTAGGATCCTGCAACAATGGCAGGATTGAAGAACTGAGAATCGGAGCCGGTATTATTAAGGGTAAAAAGGTAGCGGACAGTGTCCGGTTTCTGGTTGTTCCGGCAAGCCTTTCCGTATACAAACAGGCATTAAAGGAAGGACTCATTGACATTTTCATGGAATCTGGTGCAATTGTCATGAATCCCAATTGCAGTGTCTGCTGGGGAAGCTGTCAGGGTGTCATTGGTGAAAATGAGGTTCTCATCAGTACCGGAACCCGTAATTTTAAAGGCAGGGCAGGTCATCCCAGTTCCAAAGTATATTTAGGTTCTGCTGCCACAGTGACGGCATCAGCGATTGCAGGAGAAATTACGCTGGCATAATCAGGGGAAAGGAAATGACAATGGAGAGATTTACAGGAAAAGTCTGGGTTCTTGGAGATGATATTGATACCGATATCATTATTCCTACAGAATATCTGGCACTAAAAACCATAGATGAGATGAAGCAGTATGGCTTTAGCCCTCTCCGGCCGGAACTGGCTGGGCTGATCAAAGAAGGAGATATTATTGTAGCTGGTAAGAATTTTGGCTGTGGATCTTCCAGGGAGCAGGCACCTGAAATTATTAAGGCTCTTGGAGTGAAATGCGTAATAGCCAAATCCTTTGCCAGAATATTTTTCCGCAATTCCATTAACAATGGTCTGCTTCTTATGGAACAGCCGGATTTATATGATGATATGACGGAAGGTGACATCATTCAAGTTACGGTAAATGAACATGTTGAATATCAGGGCAGATTTTATCAGATCGCATCGCTGCCTCAGAATCTGGTTGATATTATCAGTGCAGGCGGACTGGTGAAAGCCATGCGAAAACGCAACGGACTGGATTAAGGAGGGGCAATGGGATACACAATTATTGAAAAAATAATCAGGCATAATACAGGTGCTCAAAATGGAAAACCGGGAGATATCGTGACTGTAAAAGCAGACAGGGTAATGATTCATGATATTTTTATTCCTTTTGTAGCAGATAAATTTGAAGAAATGGGATTTAAAAAGCTTTGGGATCCGGATAAAGCGGTCTTGATCTATGACCATCTGGTTCCAGCCAGCCAGCTTGATGACACCAGACATTTTCGGATCGGAGATGCATTTGCAGCAAAATACGGAATGGAGCATGTCCACAGAAGTGATGGAATCTGCCATCAGCTGATGACGGAGGCAGGATACGTAAAACCGGGAGATGTGGTTTTTGGGACAGACAGCCATACCACTACATATGGCTGTGTGGGAGCATTTTCTTCCGGAATTGGTTATACGGAGATGGCAAGTATTCTGGGTACCGGTACCATGTGGATTAAGATACCGGAGACAATTAAGGTGGTTATTGAAGGAAAACTTCCGGATGATGTGATGTCTAAGGATATTATTCTGCGCCTGATCGGAGATCTGGGTGCAGACGGAGCCACTTATCTGGCTCTTGAATTTACAGGAAGCACCGTTGAGGAGATGTCGGTGTCAAGCCGTATGACCATAGCCAATATGGCCGTTGAAGCCGGTGCAAAATGTGCCTTGTTTACTCCGGATGAGAAAACGGCTGAATATTGTGAAATACAGCTGAACGAATTTCAGAAGAGTCTGACTGGAGATGAGGATGCAGTTTACAAAAAAGTAATCCGGTATCGTGCAGAGAATTTTGTTCCCGTTATGGCATGCCCTTCCCAGGTGGATAAAATCAAGCCCGTCAGTGAACTGGAGGGGATCCTTATTGACCAGGTATTTATCGGTTCCTGTACCAATGGTCGTCTGGAGGATCTGGCAGCGGCAGCAGGGGTGTTAAAGGGCAAAAAGGTAGCTGACTACGTGAAGCTTATTGTGACGCCTGCAAGCCGGAAGATTTACCAGGAAGCCATGGAGCAGGGAATCATGGAGATTCTGTCTGAGGCAGGTGCCATTATCACCCATCCGGGATGCGGATTATGCTGCGGAAGAACCGGAGGAATTCTAAGTGACGGGGAACGGGTAGTGGCTACCAATAACCGGAATTTCCTGGGAAGAATGGGAACTTCTAAAGTTGAAATATATCTGGCTTCTCCCAAAACGGCGGCAGCCTGTGCGTTAACCGGCCGGATTGTGAGCGCTGAATAGGGAACCGGTCAGTAAAAAATAAAATCAGAACAAATGTTCCTCCCCTGCCTATACTTTTTAACTCTGCTATGTTATAATCCAGGTACGATGTTGTCACCAAGGAGGTAAAAAGAACGTATGGAGTTTCAATTGCATTCAGAATTTGCACCTACCGGCGATCAGCCCCAGGCCATAGACCAGCTTGTGAGCGGATTTAAGGAGGGCAACCAGTTTCAGACCTTACTGGGAGTTACAGGCTCTGGTAAGACCTTTACTATGGCGAATGTCATACAGGAATTGCAGAAGCCAACATTAATTATTGCTCATAACAAGACTCTCGCTGCACAGCTTTACGGAGAATTCAAGGAATTTTTCCCGGACAATGCAGTGGAGTATTTTGTTTCCTATTACGATTATTATCAGCCCGAAGCATACGTACCATCTACCGATACTTACATTGAAAAGGATTCCGCCATCAATGATGAGATCGATAAGCTGCGCCATTCTGCCACTGCGGCATTATCAGAGCGCAAAGATGTGATTATCGTTGCTTCGGTTTCCTGTATTTATGGATTGGGTAGCCCCATCGATTATCAGGAGATGGTGATATCCTTAAGACCCGGAATGATAAAGGACCGGGATGAAGTGGTTCATAAGCTGATTGATATTCAGTATGACCGGAATGATATGGATTTCAGACGTGGTACCTTCCGGGTCAGAGGCGATGTGGTAGAGATATTCCCCTCTTATTCCGGAAGTGAAGCTTACCGTGTGGAATTCTTTGGTGATGAGGTAGACCGGATTACGGAAATTGACACGCTGACAGGAGAGATCCGGGCAGAGCTGGGGCATATTGCGGTATTCCCTGCTTCCCATTATGTTGTTTCCAGGGATAAGATGGAGCATGCAGCACAGACAATCCTGACGGAGTTAAAGGAACAGGTGGAGTATTTTAAAAGTGAAGACAAGCTTTTAGAGGCCCAGAGAATTTCTGAGCGGACTAATTTTGACGTAGAGATGATGAAGGAGACCGGCTTTTGTTCCGGAATTGAGAACTATTCCAGACATTTAACCGGGGGAAAACCGGGAGAGCCGCCCTATACCTTAATTGATTATTTCTCAGATGATTTTTTGATTATCGTGGACGAGTCCCACATTACCTTGCCGCAGGTGAGAGGAATGTACGCAGGAGACCGTTCCAGGAAAAGCACTCTTGTAAACTTTGGATTTCGCCTTCCGTCCGCTCTTGATAACCGTCCTTTGAATTTTGAAGAGTTTGAATCCAAGATTAATCAAATGATGTTTGTTTCAGCAACTCCTTCTGTATATGAATCAGAGCATGAACTTTTAAGGGTGGAGCAGATCATTCGACCAACCGGACTTCTGGATCCGGAGATTGACGTGCGCCCCGTGGAAGGGCAGATTGATGATCTTATTTCCGAGGTCAACAAGGAAGTGGAAAAAAAGAATAAGATATTAATAACCACTTTAACCAAGCGTATGGCAGAAGATTTGACGGATTACATGAGAGAGGTGGGGATCCGGGTCAAGTACCTTCATTCCGATATCGATACTCTGGAACGCTCGGAGATCATCCGTGATATGCGGCTTGATGTTTTCGATGTTCTGGTAGGAATCAACCTCTTAAGGGAAGGTCTCGATATTCCAGAGATTACACTGGTTGCAATCCTGGATGCGGATAAGGAAGGTTTTCTACGTTCACAGACTTCTCTCATACAGACAATCGGAAGAGCGGCAAGAAACTCGGAAGGTCACGTTATCATGTACGCAGATAATATGACGGATTCCATGAGAGTAGCGATTGAAGAGACTAACCGGAGAAGAGCGATTCAGCAGCGATATAATGAAGAGCATGGAATTACTCCCACTACCATTAAAAAAGCAGTTCGTGATCTGATAGCAATCTCTAAGGCTGCAGCAGCCAGTGATAAGGAGTTTAAAAAAGATCCTGAATCCATGGATGCAATGGAACTGGAAAAGCTTTCAAAAGAACTGACAAAAAAGATGCATCAGGCAGCAGCAGAACTGAATTTCGAGGAGGCTGCAAAGCTGCGTGACCGAATGGTACAGGTGAAAAAGATGCTTCAGGATATCAGCCAGTAAAAAATATATTTCAGGTATTAGGATAGTATTGACAATGATTCTCAATAAGTGTAAAATCTCTATGGATGCAATCCAGGGAAAGAACCCTGGTGCGCCGGTTTTGGAACAGGCTGCATTCAGAGGAGATTATTATGAAGCTTCATGAAGGAGATATCGGAAAGACCTACATTGTATATAGTGTTATGGTGAAAGATGCCATTACAAGAAGGCTGGAAGCATTAGGCGTCAACGAGATGACGCCAGTTACCTTATTAAACAAAAAAGGAAGCGGCACCGTGATTATTAAGGTCAGAGGGACTCGTCTGGCTCTGGGCAGGAAGATCTCAGAGGGTATTGAGATAAAGGAGGAGACCAGCCATGAGTGATGACAACAGAACAATCCGTGTTGCATTCGTTGGTAATCCCAACTGCGGGAAGACAACTCTGTTTAATGCTTTTACCGGTGCAAGGCTGAAAGTGGCAAACTGGCCGGGTGTTACGGTGGAGCGCGTGGAAGGGGAGACCATCTACAAAGGCCAGACCATACGGGTGATTGATACACCGGGAATTTACAGCCTGACCAGCTACACCATAGAAGAGATTGTTACAAGAAAGTGTCTGGAAGATGAATCCGTTGACGTGATCATTAACGTTGTGGATGCTTCCTCTCTGGAGCGGAATTTATATTTGACACTTCAGCTTCTGGAATTGAAAAAGCCAGTGATTCTGGCTCTTAATATGATGGATATTGTGGAAGACAGGGGGATGGAGATTGATCTTCACCGCCTTCCTGAGATGCTTGGGAATATTCCTGTAGTACCGGTTTCAGCCAGAAAGCGGACCGGTCTTGATGTTCTCATGCATGCAGTGGTTCATCATTACGAGGAAGGACCTCAGGGAGTGGTGGTTACGTACACACCACGAATTGAAAACAAGGTATCCAAAGTGGAGACCGTACTGAAAGCCCATTATGGAAAGCTTAAAAATCTGCGGTGGCATGCCATCAAGTTTTTGGAATATGATGAAGAGGTGGCAAATGACCATCCGGTTGATTTAAGCAATATTATTGACCATAATTATGAAAAAGAGATTATAAATGAGAAATACGATTATATAGAAGGGGTGATTCGCGAATGCCTGGTTAACAAAGAGCAGAAGGCGGCAATGACGGATAAGATTGACGACTATCTGACTCACCCATTCTGGGGAGTTCCTTTGTTTCTTGGTATTATGGCCCTTGTGTTTTTTCTGACATTCACGGTAGGAGATTTCCTGAAGGGATATTTTGAGATTGCACTGGATCATCTATCGTCATTTATGTTTCAGATGATGACGGGGATTCATGCAGCGGACTGGATTACCTCCCTGGTAGTGGATGGAATCGTTGCAGGTGTAGGAGGAATCCTTACCTTTCTCCCGAATATTTTCATTCTGTTTCTTGCCCTGGCTTTTTTGGAAGACAGTGGTTATATGGCGAGAGTTGCTTATGTAATGAATGAAATAATGGGAAGGGTGGGACTTTCCGGCAAGGCGTTTCTTCCCATGCTTTTAGGGTTTGGCTGTACGGTGCCGGCTGTAATGGCAGCGAGAGCACTGCCCAGTGAAAGGGACAGGAGAAGGACAATACTCATCACACCGTTTATGTCCTGCTCTGCCAGACTGCCTATTTATGTTTTGTTTTCAGAGATGTTTTTTCCGAACCATGCGCTGGTTGCGGCTTATTCTTTATACGTAATCGGACTTATGGTTGCGATTTTGATTGCTCATGTGACACATAAGATGATAAAATCCCAGGAAGAGGATACACTTTTAATTGAACTGCCGGAATATAAGACACCCAATGCAAGAACGGTTGCAATTTATGTGTGGGATAAAGTGAAAGATTACCTTGGAAAAGCAGGTACTACCATATTTCTGGCCTCTATCGTATTGTGGTTTGTACTCAATACAGGGTTTCATGGATTTGTCACAGATGTATCACAAAGCTTTGCAGCCATGATTGGCAGAGTTTTAATTCCTGTGCTTACTCCTGCGGGACTGGGTGACTGGAGAATTGCGGTGGCGCTTATTTCCGGGCTTTCTGCCAAGGAAGTTGTGGTTTCCAGTTTTTCCGTATTATTTGGAATCAGTAATATTAATTCGGCAGCAGGAATGGTTGAATTATCAGGATTGCTGGGCAAGGTGGGATTTGGCGGAGTGAATGCATATGCGCTGATGATCTTCTGCCTTCTTTATTCCCCCTGTATTGCTGCGGTTGCTACCATAAAGAAAGAAACAGGATCGCTGAGATGGACACTTGGTATGGTGCTGTTTCAGCTGGCGGTTGCCTGGTTCTTTGCTGTAGTGGTGTACCAGATTGGAAGTTTGATTTTTTAATTGGATAGAGGATAAGCTGATGAATGATAAACTGCTTGTGGAAACTGCTGTTCTGGCAGGTGAGATTATGTTGATAAGTGGTGCGGAGATCTTTCGGGTGGAAGATACCATTGACCATATTTTAAGAAAAGCAGGCTTGAATACGGCAGAAGCCATCGTATTTTCCACAGGCATTTTTGCATCCTTAAACGATCCGTCCATAGAGGCGATTACAGTGGCAAGAAGGGTGACGGTCAGAAATACCAATTTAAACCGGGTTTATCTGGTGAATGATGTGTCAAGAAAGCTTTGTGCAGACCTTATGACGGTGGAAGAGGCATTTGAGCGGCTGAAAGAAATACGAAAGACGGTTCAGTTTCATAAGAGGCTTAAGGATATGGGCTTTATGGGAGTTGCAGTATTTTTTACACTGCTTCTTGGAGGTAACGCAAGGGACTGTGTGGCGGCTGCGGTAACCGGAGCTGTGCTGGCGGTTGCCATGGAGATTTCTCAAAAGATCCGTTTAAATGATTTCTGTGCCAATGCATTTTGCGCTTTCTTAATTGCATTGACCACTCTTTTCCTTGAGAGATGGGGATTATCTGGAATTAAAAGTGATATTATTATAATTGGTGCCATCATGCCGTTAGTGCCGGGAGTAATCTTTACCACAGCGATCCGCGATACATTAAACGGGGATTATGCATCAGGTACTGCAAGAATTGTGGAAGCTGTGGTGATTGCTCTTGCAGTAGCGGCAGGAGTGGGAGCTGGTATGGGACTGTATCAGTGGCTGGCCGGGGGGTATTTTATATGGTGATTCAGACAGTTGGAGCATTTCTTGCAGTGATCAGCTTTTCTCTGATACTGGAGCTTCCGAAAAAGTATCTGATTCTTTCCGGAACAATCGGTGCAGTCGGCTGGCTGGTATACCTTCTTGTACAAGCCGCAGCCGGATCGGTCATAGCTGCGGCTTTTTTATCCACTCTTTTGGTAGCGCTGTTCAGTCATATCTCCGCAAGAGTGTGTAAAGCACCTGTTACGGTGTTTTTGGTGGCTGGAATCCTGCCTTCGGTGCCTGGTGCTTCCATATACCGAAGCGTGTCCTATGTGATTAGCAATGACCCGGTGCTTTCCAGCCATTATCTGGTGGAAACACTTCAGGTTTCCGGTGCCATTGCCATGGCAATTTTTATTATGGATTCATTGTTCCGATTGGGAAAGAAGAAGTAAAAACAACGGACAGGTGGTTTTTTGATCTGGAATAGTGATAGATATGGTTGGAGAGGCGGTCTTCCTGAGGAACCTCCTCCTGATTGATGGAAAATACGGTTTCCGCCAGCTCTTCATAGGATATATGATTGCTGTGCGGGATTAGCAAGACTTCGTGAATGCTGGAAGGCAGAATGATTAAATCGCCTTCCATGCTATCTGCGAAGTCTTTTAATATGTCTTCATAGAACATACAGGCAGCTCCGTGGACACCGTAGGGATTAGTGAGGACATACATGGGAGGAGACAGGGGAGATGGGTCAAATAAGCCGGACCAGTCTTCCTCTTTTATTTCCGTGTCTGAAGATTTTCTTGCGATTTCTTTTATTACCTCCATAAGAGAACTGATCTGTGCTGGAAATAATTCTGGTGTGTTTAATTTTGCATACTGAAATAAATCTTCGGTGGATAAGTTCCATAGTTTTTGATGGGAATTGTGGATAATGGCTGTGAGAAGCTGGTCATCTTTCTTGTTTAAAGAAAGACAGAAGATCAGTGATAAATCCAGATCTGGTAATGATATGTGGGGTAGATCGGTTAGAAGGGTACGGTTAGCCGGTTCATTGATCAGGCGGAAGATGATACGGTCTGTTAAAGGGTTTTCTGAGTGTAGTTCTTCTATAAAATTATCATCTGGCAAATGCTGTGTCTGATATAATTCCATAATCTCATCTACAACCTGGGGAAATGATTTCCCTTTTTTATAAGTATCATAAAACGTCTGAAGATAAATAGCCGGAGCTGTATGTTCCTGTGGCCTGCTGATGCAGATACCATTAAGGGTCAGTCCGTTGTTTTTCGTAATGCTTTGAAGTGTCAGGTTGTAGCCAGAGCCAAAACGTTCTTCCAGTGATTCCTTTACTGCTTTTTGAAATTGTTCGTATACCATATGTATACCTCCTTAGATTTGATTTATGTAAATCGCATGATGCGAGATACAGCACAGTAGTTGAAAATTGGATTAGAAATGATTACCAGATAAGCAGATGGATAAGCAATAAAATCAAGTCCATTATACATTAGTTGATAAAAAATGACAATATGTTTAGACATATTTGGAATTTTGTCGAAAAATCATTCAACTTAAAAAGATTGTATAATTACAAAATTGGAAAATGGTATTATTGTATACACTGAAAAGACGAATAAAGGGTGAGGACAGTGAAAACAAAAGAAAAAAACAAACAGCTTCATGAAAGCAGGCCTAAGAATAGACATTCGGGCCTTATTGAACTGATCGTTAAGAACGGCAGACGAATTGAAAAACTATTTGCGCTGGCAGTTATTATATCTGCTGTCTGCGCCTGCTTTGTTCATGTTAATTATGATCTGAGCGAATATCTTCCCGACTGGGCCCCAGCGAAAAAAGGCCTTAATGTAATGGAAGAAGAATTTGGATATCCAGGCACGGCAAGGGTGATGGTTGGCCCTGTTACTCTATATGAAGCAAAGGCCTATAAGGACCGGATTGCGGATATAGACGGTGTGGATATGGTGATGTGGGCAGATACCACCACCGATGTTTATAAAGCGAACATATTTATTAATTACGATGATATCCAGGATTACTATAAGGACAATTATGCTGTTATGGATATTATTTTTAAAGAAGGGGATTCCAGCAGTCTCACCAAGTCTGCAATCAGCCAGATGCAGAAGATGACAGGCGACAAAGGCTATTTCATGGGATCGGCGGTTCAGAACAAATCGTTAAATGAGACCCTTACCAGAGAGATCAGTATTGCCATGGCTATGGGAGTCGTAATGATTGCACTGGTATTGTGTGCAACAACGACTTCGTGGTTTGAACCATTTCTCTTCCTGATGATTATGGGAATTGCAATCATCATTAATATGGGAACCAACCTGATGATTGGTACCATATCATTTATTACGTTCAGTGTGGCTGCTATCTTACAGCTGGCAGTAGCCATGGATTATTCAGTTTTTCTTCTGGACAGTTTTACAAAGGAGCGGGAAAAAGGAGACGATCCGGTAACGGCAATCACCAATGCTCTTCACAAATCCATACCGTCCATACTGGCAAGTGGCGCAACAACCATTATTGGCTTTCTGGTTCTGATGCTGATGCGTTTTTCTATTGGATACGATTTGGGATTTGTTCTGGCAAAGGGAATTGTAATCAGTCTTGCAACGGTTCTGTTTTTAATGCCTTCTCTGTTGCTTCGTTGGGGAGACAGAATCAAGAAGACAGAACATCGTTCTTTTATGCCGTCCTTCCATGGACTTGGAATTCTTGTACATAAGGTGCGTTATGGTGTTCTGACTGCAATCGCACTTGTGGTTATACCGGCTTTTATAGCCCAGAACATGAATGCATTTACATTTGGTAACGGTGCATTGGGATCCAGTCCGGGTACCCAGGTATATTACGATGAACAGCAGATTAACAGCCGTTTTGGAAAGAGCAATTTAATTCTTGCGGTTGTTCCCAATACCAATATGGTAACGGAAAAAAACTTGACGGATGAACTGAAAGATCTTGACTATGTGAGATCTGCTACATCTCTTGCGGGCACTTTACCAGATGGTATACCGGAGAAGATCATACCTAAAAGCATTACCAGCCTGCTGCATACAAAGGACTACAGCAGAATTATGATCTATGTAAAATCCTCTGATGAAAGTGATTTTGCGTTTCAATGTTCGGATGAGATCAGTGCCATTGTAAATAAGTATTATCCGGAAGGCGCTTATATAACAGGGGTAATCCCATCTACCCAGAATATCAAGACAATTATCACGGAGGATTATAACTTTGTAAATATTCTTTCCATATTGGGAGTCGGCCTGGTAGTTATGATTACGTTTAAGTCTCTGATTATACCAGTTGTTGTTTTGATCCCCATTGAAGTCGCTGTATTTATCAATTTTGCAATTCCTTATTTTAAAGGAGAGGATATATTGTATCTGGGATATATTATTGTCAGCTGTCTTCAGCTGGGTGCTACGGTGGATTATTCCATTCTGATGACCAATAACTATATGGATATGAAGAAAAAATATCCGGAAAAGGCAAGGGCCATCAAGCACACCGTTTCCAAAAGTGCACTTTCTATCCTGACTTCAGGAACTATTTTAACTATAGTTGGTTACGGTTTATATTTTATCTCATCGGTATCTGCCATTGCAGGTCTTGGACATTTAATTGGCAGGGGTGCTTTTATCAGTGTAATTATGGTACTATTCCTGCTGCCGGTTCTTTTGACCCTGGCAGATCCTGTGTTGATGTGGGAGGAAGGAAAACGGCAAAAGATCGTTGCTTCTCATCAGGCTCTAATTGAAAAGAAAAAAGCCTTCAAAGCGAACAGAATTGAAAAAAAGAAAGCTTTGCTGGAAGCGGAACAATCAAAAGACGGTAAAACACAAGGTGGACAGAAAATGGACACAGAAGATAAGAAGCAGGAACAGGAGGAAGTGAAAAACAATGAAAAGTAAATGGAGCGCAGCATATCGGCTGACAGCAGCGACACTCATCACTTCAATGATCAGTATTAATATGGCTGGAAATATTTACGCAGGACCGCCAGCTGTATCTGTGGACGAAACACTATATGTAAATCTGGACTATTACGGAAAAGAGACTGACAGCAGCGTGGTAAAAGGAGTCACATTAAATGGAATCCGTTCCTTTTCTGATTATGGAACTTATAAGGATGTTACCAATATGTCAAATTATGCCGAGCCGGCTGTTGACGGAGACACAGTGACCTGGCAGCTTCCCGAAGATACAAAGGACCGTTTCTATTATGAATGCCAGTTAAATAACGGAGAAGTGGTTCTTCCATGGGATTTTGATATCTCCTATAAATTAAATGGTATACCAAAAGAAGCCCAGGATCTTTTACATGCGGATGGACTGGTAGAAATAGACGTTCACTGCATTCCCAATAAGAATGCCAATATATATTATCAGAACAACATGCTTTTACAGGTTGCTACAATGGTAGATATGGAAGATGTCAATTCCGTTGAAGCCCCCGGAGCACAGATCCAGTCCCTGGGTACTTATAAGGCTGTTCTTTTTGCAGCAGTTCCAGGTCAGGAAAAGACATTTCATATTGAAATAAGTTCCCATGATTTTGAATCCAGCGGAGTAATCATGATGATGGTTCCGGGAACCCTGGATCAGATCAGTGATATTGCTGATGTGAAAGAGGCAAAGGATACATTTAAGGATTCAGCAGATGAGCTGCTTGACGGTATGAATGAAATGCTGGATACGCTGCACAATATCAGCAACGGTATGGATGTTACGAAAAAGGGACTGAGCCAGCTGCAGGGAGCAAGAGAAAACTTCGATGCATCGAAGGATGAAATAATCTCAAAAACAGATGCAAGTATAGACAGTCTGGAAGCTGCCAATCAGAAGATCAGCCAGCTTGCGCCGGACATTATGGCCAATAAGCAGGGACTTGATGATGTAAATAACAAAGTAAATACTCTGGTGGAAACACTTCAGGATTCCGGGGAAGACTTCTATAATTTATCTTCATCCTTAAGAGATTTAAAAGATTCCCTGGGGGATCTGCAAAGCGGCCTGGAGGAGTCTGATGCAGATCAGATTACAGGTGAGATTAAAGATATTGAGCAGCAGCTTGATGCGATTCAGAGCGTTTTAAAGAAGCTTGGTTCAACTGCTTCTCCATCTCAGGCTTTAAGCGAGGAGGACTTGAAAGAGCAGGCGGAAAGTATGCAGCAGCTTATGAGTGATATGAATGATGTGCTTGATGACCTTGAGTTTTCCCTGGGGGCAGATGCGGTAGCCAAGCTTCGTACCCAGCTTCAGTCGGTAGCTGCTTCCGGTATGAGCAACCCTAATGCGACCGCACTGGTACAGACAGCAGCTGTATTATCAAAAATTTTAAACTCCATGAACAACATTTTATCCAGTGTTCGTTATACAATATCCGGAATTGATGTACAGGGAGGAGTCAAGGATAGTAAGGCAGTTGTAAGTAAACTTGCATCTATTTCATACGACATTGATACCACCATTGGAGATGTAGTCAGTTTAAATAAAACAAAAAATGACAATAAGGCAGCCTTTGATTTAATGCTTGATGATACGGCGGCTTCTGTAGAACAGATCAGTTCGTCAACCAACCAGGTGATTTCCCTGTTCCGCAGTGTTCAAAACACCGTGAAAAACAACCGGGCGGCAGTGGAAGGCGGCACAAAGGACACCTTAAACGGATTAATAGACATTTTGGAAAAGGCGGCAGAAACTTCCTCTACCACAAATAAGTTAAAAGGGGCCAATGAGAGTATCAGAAACAGTCTGGATGAGAAACTGGATAAGATTGCTGACGACAGCAATCTGCTGGAAATGAATTTAGATGATAAGATGGTATCCTTTACATCGGATAAGAACCAGACTCCTTCCAGTATCCAGATTATTTTAAGGTCACAGGAAATCTCAGAAGATGATGTAAATACCAATGCAGTTGATATTGAACCGGCTCCTGTGGATGTGGGAGTATGGCAGCGGGTGAAGAATGTATTCGCAAAGATGTGGAATGCAGTTACGGGTATTTTTAGATAAGAGAACAAAAGAAATATTATAATGAAACGGGTGATGATTGACATGGTTAGTCTTCACTCGTTTTTTGTGTTTAAAAATTATAATAATATTATTATTTAGTTATGTTTTTCAGATGGCATATAATATTATTTGTACTTAAAAATAGATAGAATGATATATTTTACCCGACATATCTGTTTTTTTAAGGCAATATATGGTATAATTCAATCAGATATCCATTGAACCATAGCTTGATTATGATTTGTATCCTGGGGGAAAACATATGACTAATATTGTTGGGATTACAGTTTATGGAGTGTTATATTTAGTGGTTATGCTTCTGTTATTTGTGTTATTCTTTATTGGGCGGGACTGGCTGATGCTCACCGGATTGTCCGGCTTTTTACTTATGGGACTCATATTGTCCATAACCGTAACCAGATATAATTATATTGATATGATACACAATAAGAATATGGTGGAAGTCAGCAGAACGGAATGTATTCCTGAGGTTGTTAAAGTAGGTAATATATACAGGAGCAACTGGAAAACGGTTCAGATCGCGTATGGTTTACCTAAAACTCAAAAGGAGTATTATTCTGTAATGAGAAGCAGGAGTGGACTATTTGTCATTGAGGGAGGGGTATTGCATACCGAAGGGGGCAGTGATTATAATTGAATAACTTAATAGTCAGAATATTTCTATACTACTCATTATTTCAGCTATTATAGTTGTATTCCTTCGCAAATTGCCATAGGCGGAATGAAAAAATAAACTTTACCAGCCGGTAACAGTCCATTGTTATCGACTGGTTTTTATTTAATGAGATATTTATATAGGTTGGATATTTTGATTTTTTAGTGTTAAAAATTTGTTTAAGTGGATATATATGGTTAAGGAGAAGGATTCAAAATGAATTTTAAAAATAAACTGCTTCAGAATGGCTTAAGAAACTGTAAACTAAAAAAAACCTTTTAAAACAAGGATTTTTGGTTAATAATTCTATATAATTATAGTGCATCTGATAGGAATCGAACCTACGCACGCGGCTCCGGAGGCCACTGCTCTATCCACTGAGCTACAGATGCATCTTTTACATTCTACTATAGATTGTTTTAAAGCGCAAGAGTTATTTGTTGATTTTTGGCTGTTTTTTTGTTAGAATAGAGAGGAGATTGTTTCTCCAGGAGGTCAGGTCTAATGAAGGACTTATTAGGAAAATGGAATGGGCTGAAAGCGGAAACCAGACGGTTTTTGAAGTTTCTCGCCATACCATTGGTTGCAGTAATACTGATCATGGCGGTGGTTGTTTTGGACAAAGCCGGACAGCCCGTTAATGAGCCGGAAACGGTCTCTGCCAAGGCGGAGAGTACATCACCGCAAAGCGATGAAAATCAGCCGCAGAAGGTAAAAGTTGCACTGCAAAAGGATTCGGTGCCCGAATTAAATGATTTGATGAAGTCATACTTTAACGCCAGAAAGAGCTGCGACCGGGACGCACTTTCTAAAGTTTATGGCGGTAAAACCGGGGAAGAGAGTTTGGATCAGCTGGCTTCCAGAATGGAAGAAGAGGTAAAGTTTTATCAGAGTTTTGAAAATCTGGAATGCTTTTCTACACCTGGAATTGCAGATGGTGACTATGTGGTTTATGCCAGATTCGATGTGAAATTCCGTCAGGCAGAAACGATGGCTCCAAGCCTGATAGTCTGCTATGCAAAGACTGCATCGGATGGAAGCTGCTACCTGGTTGCAGATAACAGCAAAGAAGAGTCTGAATTTATGCAGGAAGCAAACCAGTCTGATGAAGTGCAAAAGATGGCAAAAGAGGTAAACGAAGGTCTTGAGAAGGCTTTAAAGTCCGATGAGAACCTTCTGGCAGTTTATAATACCCTGAAAAAAGGGGAAGAAGAGCCAGAAGCTGCTGCAGAAACCACTGGGGAATCAGACAGTGAGTCATCTGGGGAACCTGCCAGTGAATCAGCCGGTGAATCAGCCAGCCAGTCGAACAATAGTTAAAACAGATGCTTCTCTGCGTGGCACCCTGCAGAGGAGCATTTTTGATAAAGGAGAGTAGTTTTATGAACGTCAGAGATTTTTATTTTGATTTACCTCAGGAGCTGATTGCACAGGATCCGTTAGAGGACCGGTCGGCTTCCAGACTGCTGGTTCTGGACAAGCATACGGGAGAGATCGAACACAGACATTTTAAAGATATACTGGATTACTTAAAAAAGGGAGACTGTCTGGTTATTAACGATACCAAGGTAATTCCGGCAAGGCTATTTGGCGTAAAAGAAGGCACTGAGGCAAAGATCGAGATCCTTCTATTAAAAAGAAGAGAGAATGATATCTGGGAAACTCTTGTGAAACCAGGAAAGAAAGCAAAAGTCGGAACTGTCATTTCATTTGGAGAGGGACTTTTAAAAGGAACCGTTATTGACGTGGTGGAAGAAGGAAACCGTCTCATCCAGTTTTCTTACGAGGGGATTTTTGAAGAGATTTTGGATCAGCTTGGTCAGATGCCCCTGCCACCCTATATTACCCACCAGCTTCAGGATAAAAACCGGTATCAGACTGTTTATGCCAAGAATGAAGGATCTGCTGCCGCACCAACTGCAGGTCTGCATTTTACAAAAGAATTATTAAAGAAGATACAGGAAAAAGGAGTGGAGATTGCCCACGTCACACTTCATGTGGGACTTGGAACATTCCGCCCGGTTAAGGTGGATGAGATAGAAGCTCATCACATGCATTCTGAATTCTATATTGTAGAAGAAGAGGAAGCAAAAAAGGTGAATGATGCCAAACGAAATGGGGGAAGGATTGTCTGCGTAGGAACCACAAGCTGCAGAACCGTGGAATCTGCATCAACGAATGACGGTATTTTAAAGGCAGGAAGCGGCTGGACTGAAATATTTATTTATCCCGGTTATGGTTTTAAAATACTGGATTGTCTGATTACCAATTTCCATTTGCCTGAATCCACCTTAATTATGCTGGTATCTGCGCTTGCGGGGAGAGATCATGTACTTCATGCATATGAGGAAGCAGTTCAGGAGAGGTACCGATTCTTCAGCTTTGGCGATGCCATGTTTCTGACGGACCAGAAGGATCAGGGTACAGTGAATTAAAAAGTGACAAAAGGGTTGCCGGTATCTGTTATTTGTTAAATGAGACTGGGGGAAGATTTTATGGAAGAAAAGAAACATATGGTAGGAGGAATATCCAGAAAATCGCTGGAGCGCCTTCCCGTTTATCATCATTATCTGGAAAAGAAAAGCAGCGATGGATTAGAAACCATTTCCGCACCTGCCATTGCTTTGGATCTTCAGTTAAATGAGGTTCAGGTCCGAAAAGATCTGGCATTAGTAGCCAAAACAGCAGGAAAGCCTAAAATGGGATATGTAATTAAGGAATTAATTGCAGATATGGAGGAATTTCTGGGATTTCATAACACCAATCAGGCAGCGCTGGTAGGCGTGGGATATTTAGGAAAAGCATTGCTTTCCTATAAAGGATTTGAACAGTACGGAGTTGAAATTGTTATGGCTTTTGATGCTGACGGAAGAAAGGTGAATACCAGAATCGGCGGAAAGATGGTGATTTCCATGGATAAACTGGAGAACCTTTGTCAGCGTATGAATATACACATTGGGATTATTACCGTTCCTGCTGAATATGCCCAGGGGGTATGCGACAGGCTGGTGGCAGGAGGAGTGAAGGCCATCTGGAATTTTGCTCCGGTTCATCTGACTGTACCGCCCCATATACTGGTTCAAAATGAGAATATGGCAGTATCGCTTGCTGCACTGTCAAAGTATCTGTATGAAGTGGAAAAGAACGGTTGGCAGGAGACAAAGGAGGAAGATGATTGAATACCGTGCTATTGCAGTATGCGGTTGAAGTGGAAAAGACCGGTTCCATTACACAGGCAGCAGCTAATTTATACATGGATCAGCCGAATCTCAGCAAGGCGATCAAGACTCTGGAAGAAGGCCTTGGAGCGCCTATCTTTAAACGGACTTCCAAAGGAGTTGTGCCCACTGCCAGAGGAAGAATCTTTCTAGAACATGCAAGAAATGTTCTGATTCAGATCGATGAAATGGAACATCTGTATAAAACAGGAGATGGAAGCGGTGTGGAGTTTTCTTTATCTATGCCCAGAGCCAGTTATATCAGCACTGCATTTTCTGGTTTTATAAAGGAAATCGGCGAAGAATCCATGATGAACGTATGGCTTCGGGAGACCAATTCCACAGATACCATCAGAGATGTGGAGACAGGAGAGTACAATCTTGGTATCATCCGGTATCCGGTTGCTTCTGAAAAGTATTATGCAAGGGAGACTGCTGCAAAGGGTCTGATTATGGAATCTGTTTTTGAGTATTCTTTAAGGGTCCTGATGTCAAACGTCCATCCTCTTGCAGATAAGAGTGTGATAGAAGCAGAAGATTTAATGAATTTTATTGAGATAGTCCACGGAGATATTGTTTCCAGCAAAAACGATGATATTGGAGCGGGAATGAAATATCCCAAATCCCCAAAGAGAATTTATGTATATGAACGGGGCAGCCAGTTTCAGCTTTTGTGTGACAATCAATTGACCTATATGTGGGTATCTCCCATGCCGGAAGAGCTGCTAAAGCAGTATCAGCTGGTGGAAAAACAATGCGTTAAAAAGAAACGTTTCAGGGATTCGGTCATTTGCCGGAAAGGGTATTCACTTACCGGCTGGGATAAGAAATTTCTTGAACAGTTAAGCAGTGTAAAGGGAAAATTGGCAGAATAAGAATGTTAAATATATATCAGTATTTATATACTGATATATATTTTTTTACCTTTGTAATTCCTCTCTGTTTGAACTACAATTATCTCATAGAAACGACAGGAATTTCACAAGGAGGGTTTTACAATGGCTAGATTTACATTACCCAGAGACCTTTATCATGGAAAAGGCTCCCTGGAGGAAATAAAAAACTTAAAGGGAAAGAAAGCAATTGTTGTCGTAGGCGGCGGTTCTATGAAGCGTTTTGGCTTTCTTGACAGAGTGGAAGCATATTTAAAAGAAGCTGGATTAGAAGTAAAATTGTTTGAAGGGGTAGAGCCTGATCCCAGCGTTGAAACCGTAATGAAGGGTGCCCAGATGATGCGGGAGTTTGAACCGGACTGGATCGTTGCAATCGGCGGCGGATCACCCATTGATGCGGCAAAAGCAATGTGGGCATTTTATGAATACCCAGATACAACTTTTGAGGATTTATGCATTCCTTTTAATTTCCCGACTTTAAGAACAAAAGCACAGTTCTGCGCCATTCCTTCTACTTCCGGTACTGCTACCGAAGTTACGGCATTCAGCGTTATTACCGATTATCACAAGGGCATCAAGTATCCCCTTGCTGACTTTAATATAACACCCGATGTGGCAATTGTTGACCCGGATCTTGCTGAGACCATGCCTAAAAAGCTGACAGCTCATACCGGTATGGATGCAATTACCCATGCAATGGAAGCATATGTTTCCACACTTCACTGCGATTATACCGATCCTCTTGCGCTTCATGCGATCAAGATGATACATAATGATTTAATTGATTCCTATAACGGGGATATGGCTGCACGTGACCGTATGCATAATGCACAGTGTCTTGCAGGTATGGCATTTTCCAATGCACTCCTTGGAATCGTACATTCCATGGCTCATAAAACAGGAGCTGCTTATTCCGGCGGACACATTGTGCATGGCTGTGCCAATGCGATGTATCTTCCGAAAGTTATTAAGTTTAATGCCAAAGACGCTGAGGCAGCAAAGCGTTATGGTGAGATTGCCCGTTTCATTGGTTTAGAGGGCAGTACAGATGAAGAACTGGTTGATGCATTAATTGCTGAGATCCGTTCCATGAACAAGGTGCTGGATATTCCTACCTGTATTAAGGAATATGAAGGCGGAATCATTGACGAAGCAGAGTTCAATGATAAATTAGCGGCAGTAGCTGAGTTAGCAGTTGGTGATGCATGCACCGGCTCCAACCCACGGGCAATTACCCCGGCTGAGATGGAGAAGCTGTTAACCTGTTGTTACTATGATAAAGAGGTAGATTTTTAAGATAATCTCCAATAAAATGTATGCAATGTGTATCACAGGCGCAGAACCGTTTGGTTCTGCGCCTGTGGTGCGTAAAAAGGAATTTGACAGCAAAAATCATCTGTGATATGGTAGTCAGGAAAAAGATTAGAAAGTGTGGACCAGAAAGATGAAACAGGCATTACTAGTAGTGAGCTTTGGGACAAGTTATAACGAAAGCAGAAGCAAGACCATAGAAGCCATTGAACAGGCTGTAGCAGCTGAATTCCCTACTTATGAATTAAGACGGGCTTTTACCAGCCGGATCATTATAGATATATTAAGAAAACGGGATAATATTATGATTGACGGAGTAGAAGAAGCCATGGAAAAGCTGGCAGCAGAAGGCTTTAAACGGGTGTTGATCCAACCGACTCTTGTAATGGGTGGAGAAGAATATGACTGTATCGTCAATGCTGTAAAAAAACAGGAAGATTCGTTTGACCAGTTGATGATCGGTGCTCCTCTTCTTTCTTCTGAGGAAGATTATTTAAAACTTACAGAGATTTTGACGGAAGATACAAAGGAATATGATTCGGAAGGTACGGAGATTGTGTTTATGGGCCATGGTTCCGAGCATGAAGCCAATGCCGCCTATGATCGCCTGGCCGGAATTTTAAAGAAACAGGGATATACCAGGTATCATGTGGGAACGGTAGAAGCAGAACCCTCCATTGAGGATGTAATAGAAGCACTAAAAAGGAAACAGTCAAGACGAGTCGTTCTTCAGCCCATGATGATTGTATGCGGAGATCATGCTCATAATGATATGGCTGGAAACGACAGTGATTCGTGGAAAAGCCGGCTGGAAGCAGATGGTTATGATGTGATCTGCCGGTTGAAAGGAATGGGGGAAATTGAAGGTGTACGCCGGATGTTTGTGGAACACGCAAGGGAAGCCGGTAATAAATTGGAGGATCAGGAATGAAAAAAGGAAAAGCAGCGATTTTGGCGGTCTGCCTGGCCGTCAGTCTTCTTACCGGATGTCATAGAAAAATAGAGCCAATCAGTAAATCTGGATTTTTGTTAAATACATTTGTAACAGTTACCCTTTATGATAACGATGATCCTAAAATATTAAAGGAATGTCTGGATCTGTGCCGTTCCTATGAAAATATTTTCAGTAAAACCATTGAAACCAGTGAAGTTTATAAAATCAATCACAGACCTGAACAGGAAACATCTGTGAAGTTGTCACCGGATATGACAGCCCTGCTTTCCAAGGGGCTTTATTATTCCAAAATATCCAATGGTGATTTTGATATTACCATTGAACCGTTGTCTTCTTTATGGGACTTTACTGCTTCAAATCCCGTTATTCCCCCTTCGGATGAAATCAGTGCTGCGGTGAAAAAAGTAGGTTACCAGAATTTAAAGCTTGAAGATGATACCCTTAACTTTTTATCTCCGGATTCTTCCATTGACCTGGGGGCAATTGCAAAGGGCTATATAGCAGACCGCATGAAAGATTATCTTCTTGAGCAGGGAGTGAAAAGTGCAGTGATTAATCTGGGTGGAAATGTACTCTGTGTGGGGAAAAAACCAGATGGAAGCCCTTTTAAGATTGGTCTGCAAAAGCCCTATGCAGACAGAAATGAGACCATTGAAACGTTGAATATAGAAGATATGTCTGTGGTATCCTCCGGGGTTTATGAGCGCCATTTTGAAAAAGACGGGGTGAACTATCATCATATTTTAAATCCCAGAGATGGCTTTCCCTATGAGAACGGGCTGGTTTCCGTCACCATTCTTTCAAAGCTTTCGGTTGATGGGGACGCATTATCCACCACATGTTTTTCTATGGGCCTGGAAAAGGGAATGGAGCTGTTAAATTCCATGGATGATGTTTATGGCGTTTTTATTACCGAGGATGGCAAGGTACACTATACAGAGGGGGCTAAGGACTTTCTGGTAACGTCCCCTTAGATTCCCTTTACAATTTCCGGCGCCTATAATACAATAGAGGAAATGTGTTTTACAGGAGAACAGCTATTATGATTAAAAAAATATGGGACAAGGTTATGAACCGGGAGGTCATATCCTATTTGGTATTTGGTGTCCTTACCACGGTAGTCAACTGGATCGTGTATGTTGGAATGGTGAAGGCCGGAGTCGACTATCGGATCAGTACTGCAGCAGCCTGGCTGGTTTCTGTGCTGTTTGCATTTGGTGTTAATAAAATCTTTGTATTTCAAAGCTATGATCTGCATCTGGGATTTGTGGTAAAGGAGATCATTTCCTTTACTGCATGCAGGGCTGCATCAGGCGTCATGGAAATGGTTCTTATGGTGATAATGGTTTCCTGGCTCAATATGGATGAATATGTAAGCAAAATACTGGTGTCCATCGTTGTTGTGATTGTAAATTATGTATTCAGTAAGCTTTTCATATTCCGAAAGAGTGAGGTTCCCCCTTGTAAAGAGAGGTAAGTAAAATGGAACGCGATGACGATATTGAAAAGATTTCAAAGGAATTAGAGGATATTCTTAAGATGACATCAGATGAAAAAAAAGATAAAACACGAGACATCCGGGAAGGGAAAAAAACGGATGACAGACAGGATACAGGTTTTTGGGGGGACGAGGGAGAAGAACAACCGGATTATGAATCCATGCCTGTCATAAGGCTGGAGGTTCCGGTAGAAGGAATGGAAGAACTTTATGATTTTGATGATTCCAATGAAGACAGTGAATATTATCCCGTTGACGAATATGTAAATACAGAGGAAGAAATCGGGGAAGATCCTTCTGAAGAAGAGCACCAGGAGGTTTCCCGTTCCTTTCGGAAAAAAGAGCATAGAAGTGGAAGTCTGGTAAAGGACTCGGATGGTCTGATTGCCGCCTTTTTTGTGCCTGTTATTATCATGATCATTATATTTGCCCAGAGAGGGATCTTTCCCTTTGGAGAAGAAAGCTTTTTAAGAACGGATATGTATCATCAGTATGCGCCTTTTTTCTCTGAGTTCCAGTATAAGCTGACTCATGGAGGCAGCCTGTTATATAGCTGGGATATTGGTATGGGAGTTAATTTTGCAGCTCTTTATTCCTATTATCTGGCAAGTCCCTTAAACTGGCTGATCGTTCTCTGTCCGAAAAAATTTATCATTGAATTCATGACCTATATGATTGTGGTAAAGATTGGATTAAGCGGCCTTGCTTTTTCCTGGTATCTGCGCAGGCATTTTAGGACAGTTGATTTTGGAATCGCTTTCTTTGGGATCTTTTATGCATTATCCGGGTATATGGCAGCGTATAGCTGGAATATTATGTGGCTGGACTGTATTCTTTTGTTCCCGCTTATTATGCTTGGATTAGAAAAACTGGTTCAGGAAAAGAAATGCATTCTTTACTGCATTGCACTTGGGATATCAATTTTATCGAATTATTACATATCTATTATGATATGTATTTTTATGGTTTTCTATTTCCTGGCACTTCTGATTCTGGAAGGAAGAAAACCTTGGAAAGAGGTTCTGATAAACGGGGTTCATTTTGCAGTGTATTCACTTCTTGCAGGAGGATTGGCTGCAGTAGTACTGCTGCCTGAAATCTATGCCATGAAGATGACTGCGTCTGGAGATATTAACTTTCCCCAGACATTCAGCTCCTATTTTTCCATCTTTGATATGATAGCAAGACATTTGCCAGCAGTGGAAACAGAAATCGGACTGGATCACTGGCCGAATATTTACTGTGGAGTGGCAATTCTTATCTTTTTCCTTTTGTATCTTGGATGCAGAAAGATCCGGCAGAGGGATAAGATTGTCATGTGCTCCCTTTTATTGTTTTTTTATGCCAGCTTCTCCGTTAATGTACTTAATTTTATCTGGCATGGATTTCATTATCCAAACAGCCTTCCCTGCAGGCAGTCCTTTATCTATATTTTTCTCATACTGACAGCAGGATATCATGCTTATATCTATTTACATGAGATACCATGGAAACATGTTGTAACAGCCTTTTTTGCCACTGTAATCTTTGTGATTATGGCTCAGAAACTGATTACAGACGATGCCTTCCATTTTTCTATCTTTTATGTTGCCATAATTTTTTTGGCAGTTTATACAGGACTGATCAGTCTTTATCAGAGAGGAATCAACCGGAATGTACTTATTTTGCTGGCTCTTGGAGTGGTAGCTTTGGAGGCAGCAGTCAATACTACAGTTACAAGTGTAACAACTACAAGCCGTACAAACTATGTAAAAGATAATAAGGCCTCCATAGACTTAACAGAAGGTCTGCTGCCTAACCCGGATTTTTACAGGGTGGAAAAGGTTACAAGAAAAACCAAGAACGACGGTGCATGGATGAATTTTCCATCAGTATCCCTGTTTTCGTCCACCGCCAACGCGGATCTGTCTAAATTTTTCAAAAAGCTTGGCTGTGAAAGTTCAACCAATGCCTACAGTATAACAGGCAGCACTCCTTTGGTAGACGCACTTTTTGCTGTGAAATATGCGCTGTACTCAGAAGAAGCGGGAGAAAATGAAGTATCCTCTCTTGTTTCGGTTCAGGACGACATGCAGCTGTGGAAGAATAATTATGCACTTTCATTAGGCTTTATGATGCCATATGATGTAGAGAATAACTGGCAGCTGGAGCTGACTAATCCGGCTGAGGTTCAAAATGATTTATCGGTAGTATTGGGTGCAAGTCCGGTGCTTTCAGAAGTACCCAGTGAAGTAAAGGGAAAGAGCTTTACATTTACACCGGATACAGATGGTGATTACTATGTTTTTGTCAGCAATAAGAAGGTTGAAAAAGTCGCTGCCCTTCTGGGAGAGAAGACAAAAAACTTTGATAATGTTAGCCGTGGATATTTACTGGAACTTGGCTATTTAAAATCAGGAGAAGAAGTTACACTTCGAAATGATGACAATGATCAGGATTTAATAGCAAGTGCTTACCGTTTTCTTCCCGAAGGCCTGGAATCTGTTTATCAGGTGTTAAATAAGAATTCCCTTAAGCTTACAAAGTGGACCGATACCCAGATTAAGGGAACGGTTGATGCTGAGAAGGCAGGACTTTTGTATTTAAGCATTCCTTTTGACAAGGGCTGGTCTGTAAAGATCGACGGGAAGGAAGCAGAACCCTATAAAATCTTTGATACATTTTTAAGCGTTCATATGACTGCCGGAACACATGAAGTTTCCCTTGAATATATGCCGGAGGGCTTAAAAGCCGGAGGAATGATTACAGGAGGAAGTATCCTGATACTTCTGGTGCTGACAGGCCTGGCAGCAGGAAAGAACAAAAAACGCAAACCCATGCGGACTCATACAACTAACTAAGGAAAGAGGAGAACTAATTATGAAATTATGGGGCGGTCGCTTCACCAAGGAAACCAATCAGCTGGTTCACAATTTTAACGCATCCCTGTCTTTTGACCAGAAGTTTTATCATCAGGACATTGAGGGAAGCATTGCCCACGTTACAATGCTGGCAAAACAGGGAATTATCAGTGAAGAGGACCGGGATAAAATTATCGGCGGTCTGAAAGGAATCTGTGCCGATTTGGAAAGCGGAGCCCTTACAATCACGGCGGAGCATGAAGATATCCACTCGTTTGTTGAAGCAAATTTAACGGAACGGATCGGAGAAGCTGGAAAACGTCTCCATACGGGAAGAAGCAGAAATGATCAGGTGGCTCTGGATATGAAACTGTACACCAGAGATGAAATCGATGAACTAACCGCTCTAGTAAAGGGGCTTTTAAAGGAACTTCTGGCTTTAATGGAGAAAAATCTGGATACCTATATGCCTGGATTTACCCATTTGCAGAAAGCCCAGCCAATAACGCTGGCCCATCATGCAGGTGCTTATTTTGAGATGTTTGACCGGGACTATTCCCGCCTTTTGGATATTAGAAAGAGAATGAACTACTGTCCGCTGGGATCCGGAGCTTTGGCAGGAACCACCTATCCTCTGGATCGTGAATACACCGCAGAGCTTCTTGGCTTTGATGGTCCTACGTTAAACAGCATGGATTCAGTTGCAGACAGAGATTATTTAATTGAACTTTTAAGTGCCTTATCAACCATCTCCATGCACTTAAGTAGGTTCTGTGAAGAAATTATTATATGGAATACCAATGAGTACCGTTTTGTTGAAATTGATGATTCCTACAGCACGGGAAGCAGCATTATGCCTCAGAAAAAGAATCCGGATATTGCAGAACTGATCAGGGGAAAGACAGGACGGGTATATGGAGCACTTATTTCCATTCTGACTACCATGAAGGGAATTCCTCTTGCTTATAATAAGGATATGCAGGAGGATAAGGAACTGACTTTTGATGCGATTGATACAGTAAAAGGCTGTCTGGCTCTTTTTACAGGAATGATTTCCTCCATGTCCTTCCGTAAGGATGTGATGGAGGTCAGTGCAAAGAATGGTTTTACCAACGCTACCGATGCCGCAGATTATCTGGTAAACCACGGAGTTCCTTTCCGTGATGCCCATGGAATCGTTGGTCAGCTGGTTCTTTTCTGCATAGAGAAAGGAATCGCATTGGATGATATGACTCTGGAAGAATACAAAGCCATAAGCCCTGTTTTTGAAGAAGATATTTACGATGCAATCAGCTTAAAGACCTGTGTGGAAAAGAGAATGACCATCGGAGCTCCTGGCCAGGAGGCAATGAAAAGGGTAATTGAGATCTATAAAAGAAAGATGGAGGAATAAGAAAAAAGTGATGAAGATCCGTACAAGATGTACGGGTCTTTTTTTGACTGAAATGTCAAATGGAAGGCTGCAAAAACAAAAACAATGTTAATACTACATAAAGAAAATTGATCCACCTATAAAAAAGATGTTAAAATAATACTAGGATTCGCAATTATTTACCGTGGTTCTATGACTTTTTGTATGTTAGAATAATTTCGCTGGGGGATTATGAGACAACAATATGGGTCCCAACAGGCGAGGAAATTTAAAAGGAGGGGTTTTAACATGAAAAAAAGAGGACTGAGTGCTTTGATGCTAGCTGCGATTGCAGCCTTATCATTGACGGCATGTGGCGGTAATGCAAAGACGAATACCGCAACTGAGGGAACCACTGCAGCAGCGACTACCGCAGCAGCAGGCGAGACAACCAAAGGAGGAGAATCCAAAGAGGCTTCTTCCACAGATCCACAGGTAACACTTGTATATGCAGAAGTAAATCCATTAGACACAATTGTAGGTAAAACAGACCAGGCATTTAAGGATAAAGTTGAGGAACTGTCTGGCGGATCCATTAAAATTGATTTACAGGCCAGCGGTGTTCTGGGAGCAGAGAATGATGTTCTTGATAACATGCTTGGCGGTGGCGGAACCATTGATATGTCTCGTATCTCTGCATTCGCTCTTACCAGCTACGGCGCAAATAAGTCAAAACTGTTATCCATTCCTTACACATTTGCAGGACGTGATCATTACTGGAAATTTGTAAAAAGTGATCTTGCTCCAGAGTTTTTAATGGAGCCCCACGATATTGGTTTAGGAGTAAGAGGTTTATTCTACGGTGAAGAGGGCTTCCGCCATTTCTTCTCCAAGAAACCAATTAACAGCATTGATGATATTAAAGGCTTAAAAATCCGTGTTTCCAGTGATCCTGTTATGACAGGAATGGTAAGTGCATTAGGCGCAAACGCAACTGTCGTAAGCATGAACGAGCTTTATTCCGCTCTTCAGACAGGTGTTGTTGATGCAGCAGAGCAGCCTATTGCCAACTATAAGGGAAATGCATTCCAGGAAGTTGCTCCTAATATAATTCTTGACGGACATACACTTGGTGCCATTCAGGTTATTATTTCAGATGCATCCTGGGATAAATTAACTGAGAATCAGCAGAAAGCCATGACGGAGGCTGCTAAGTATGCTTCCGAGTTTAACCAGAAACTTTCCCAGGATAATGAGAAGGAAGTGTTAGACGGTTTAAAAGCTGCTGGCGTAAATGTAGTTGAAGTAAATGACATTACACCATGGCAGGAAGCCTGCAAAGATGTAATTGCTGAAAACACAAAGGATAATGCAGAATTATATCAGAAGATTCTTGATATGAAATAATCAGTGTTGACAAGTGGGGCACAGAAAATGAAAGCTTTCTGTGCCCTCACTATTAGAAAGGGGTTCTTTATGCCAGAAATTTTCAAAACAATTGATAAGATAAAGCCGGCTTATGATATTGTTTATAAGATTGTTTTGTTTATATGTAAGCTACTTTTGATTGGAGATGTTTTAATAACCACGATGTCGGTGGCTGGAAGATATATCTCCTTTATCCCTGACCCGGCATGGAGTGAAGAGATTGTTTTAACATTTATGTGCTATATGGCGGTATTGTCCGCAGCTCTTGCCATTCGGAGAGGATCTCATATCCGTATGACCGCGCTGGATACCTATCTGCCCAAAAATCTGATCAAGGTTCTTGATATTCTGGCAGATTTATCCATTCTTGCACTTGCATTTATTATGCTGACTGTTGGCTGGAAATATGCTCATGGTATTGGTTCAAAAGGCTTTTATACCAGTATGCCATGGCTTTCACGGTTCTGGATGTACTTCCCGGTGCCATTAGCAGGCGGCGCCATGATTATTTTCGAACTGGAAGCTTTATACAATGATATCAAACGTCTTTTTGAAAAGGAGGAAAATCTGTAATGGGCGGTAATATTGCAATCCTGGTTTTACTGGGAAGTTTCTTTCTTATGGTTTTCCTTCGGTTTCCCATTGCTTATGCAGTGGCATTATCAGCAGTATTGTGTCTGCTTTCCCAGGGAAGCGGCCTGGCAGTAATCTGTCAGCAGATGGTAAAAGGAATCAGTTCTTTCAGCTTGATGGCAGTTCCATTCTTTATTACCATGGGCGTTCTCATGGGATCCGGCGGTATATCTGAAAAGCTGATCGCTCTGGCAAATGCCTGTGTAGGCTGGATGCGCGGGGGAATGGCAATGGTAAATATTGTTGCTTCCTATTTCTTTGGTGGTATTTCCGGTTCCGCAGCAGCTGATACAGCTTCTCTGGGTTCTATCCTCATCCCCATGATGGTGGATCAGGGGTATGACGACGATTTCTCAACAGCCGTTACAATCACCTCTTCCTGCGAGGGACTTTTAGTGCCTCCAAGCCATAATATGGTTATTTATGCGACGACTGCCGGCGGTATATCAGTAGGAAGCCTGTTCCTTGCCGGATATATACCAGGAGCGCTTCTGGCAATTTCTCTTATGGTTGGATCCTACATAATTTCAGTAAAAAGAAATTATCCAAAGGGAGATAAATTCAGCATGAAGAATCTGGTAAAGCAGCTGGGTATCTCTTTCTGGGCTCTTGCAGCCGTACTGATTGTTGTTTTCGGAGTAGTTGGCGGTGTCTTTACTGCAACAGAATCTGCAGCAATTGCAGTTATTTACAGCCTCATAGTCAGCGTCTTTATTTACAAAGGTTTAGACTGGAAAGGTGTCTGGAATGTAATTGATGATTGCGTCAATACACTTGCCATCGTTCTTATCCTTATCTCAACTTCCAATGTATTTGGATATTGCCTGACATCACTTCATGTTCCGGATATGGCGGCACATGCAATCACTGGTGTAACATCGAATCCAATTGTACTTGCTCTGCTTTTAAACCTGATTCTTCTGATACTTGGATGTATCATGGATATGTCGCCGATTATTTTAATTGCAACACCTATTTTACTTCCGATTGCAACCTCCATTGGAATCGATCCGGTTCAGTTTGGTATTATTATGGTACTTAACTGCGGTATTGGTCTTTTAACACCACCGGTTGGTGCGGTATTGTTTATTGGTTCGGCGGTAGCAAAGCTTCCAATGGAGAAGGTGGTAAAAGCGACCCTCCCATTTTACCTTTGCATGATTATCACCCTTTTGATCATTACGTTTGTACCGGCAGCCAGTCTCTGGTTACCGTCCTTATTTGCAAAATGATAAGCAAGTATAAAATCAGGCATTGCTATTTTCAATGCCTGATTTCTGTTATGGGAGGAAATGAATTATGAAATACCAGTATACTTACAAAAATACAGGCATGGATATCTGGCAGCTGTCCATGTACTATATTTACGGGTCTATGGTAGGTGTATGCAATCTGATTTTTACGGCTGCAATTCTTACGCTTACCATAGTCAGATGGGAAACTTCGGGAAATTTCTTCCGGATTTGTGCAGTGTTAGGCTGCTGCCTTTTTCCTGTCATTCAGCCTCTTGCGGTTTATGGGAAAGCAAAGAAACAGGCATCAGCCAGTCAGGATATCATAATCCGGTTTGATGACACCGGAATACATGTGGGCGAGGGAGAGGGAAAGCAGGAAATAAGCTGGAACAAAATCAGAAGAATAGGAAAAAAGCCTTCCATGATACTGGTGTTCTTAAATTCCACACATGGATTTGTTCTGCCCAACCGCATATTAAAGGAAGAGAAAAATGACTTCTATGCCTTTCTCTCTTCCAAAATGAAGAAATGATATCAGATATAAAATTATAAGATCATTCTCCGCTGCAGGCTTCCGGACCAAAAATCTGTCTGCACAGGCGGCAGCCGGTAGGTGTGGCAGCAAGCCCTCCTTCGGCTGTTTCTTTTAAAGAGGTAGACATGAGCTGTCCCACCTGTCTCATGGCGAATATTACTTCATCTGCAGGAATCACGCTTTTGATTCCTGCCAAGGCGAGCTCGGATGCGGTAAAGGCATTGGCTACACCCATGGCATTTCGTTTGATGCAGGGAACTTCCACCAGTCCTGCAACGGGATCGCAGACAAGGCCCATGGTGTTTTTTAATGCAATGGCACAGCTGTCGGATACCATCTGGGGTGTACCATCAAAAATCTCTGTCAGAGCAGCGGCTGCCATGGCAGAAGCAGAACCAACCTCAGCCTGGCAGCCGCCTTCCGCTCCGGCAATGCTGGCGCATTTGGCAATGACCATACCTATGGCAGAAGCAGTAAACAGAGACATGACAATGTCACGCTTTGGGAGATCGTATTCATCCATAACGGAGATCAGGGCTGCAGGAATTACCCCACAGGATCCGGCAGTTGGAGCAGCTACAATTTTTCCCATGCAGGAATTAAATTCCGTAACGGCCAGTGCCATGCTGATGGCATTGCCAAGAAGATGACCGTAGTGGTTTTTTCCCTCCTCTACGGCTTTTTTTAATTTTGCAGCAGAACCTCCGGAAAGACCGCTGGGAGACCGGAGGGTTTCGTCCAGTCCACTTATTACTGACTGGCGCATCACATCAAAACTGCTTTCCATGGTTCCATAGACTTCTTCTATGGTTAATTCCATATCTCCGGCCTGCTGCTCCAAAACGATTTCAGAAATTTTCTTGTGGCTGGAAGAAGCGGCCTCAACCAGCTCTTCCACCGTATTATATTTTAGTTTCATTATATTCTCCAGTCGGTTGATTCTTTCAGCCCAGTTTTAAAAGAATGGTATTGTATACATGAGGAAGAAGTCGGATCTCAGGCACTAAAGAAGGGTCCACATCGGAATCCATTTCAATTGTCATAATTGCAATTCCGCCTTTTTCCTGGCGGTTTAACCGGAAATTGCAGATGTTGGCGTTGCCGGCAGCAACCAGATTTGTGACCTGGGCGATGATACCGGGAACATCCTGATGCATGACAATTAATGTGGTATTCTGACCGGTAAAATATACTTCCATGTCGTTGATTTTGTTTATCACAATATTGCCGCCTCCAATGGAAGCACCCTGGACGGAAAGCGTAGCACCGCCTGATCCGGTAAGGGTCACTAAAGCCGTATTTGGATGGGCATTTTCAATGGTACCGGTATGAATGTTAACACAAATGCCCTGCTTTTCGGCCGTTTCAAGACTGGTCCGGATTCCTGGGTCCCAGGGATCATATTTTAAGATTCCACCTACAATGGCTTTGTCGGTTCCATGGCCTTTGTAGGTTTTAGCAAAGGAACCGTGAAACAAAATATCCGCTTTTGCTACCGGTTCTCCAAGAAGGAGCGCAGCAGTTTTACCAATTCGGGCAGCTCCGGCTGTGTGGGAGCTGGAAGGTCCGATCATTACAGGCCCGACGATGTCAAATACATTCATGATAGTTCTCCAATCCGTATTGTCTTTGATGCATCACAGTGGTTTAAATTCCGGTTTTCTTCTTCTGAATTCCGTATAATAGGAAAAACCGCATTGTTTCAGAAGCTCTTTTGCAGTCTGAAAATCTGCACCTAAATCTTCTGGTATGTGGGCATCAGATCCCACCGTAATAATCTCGCCGCCCAGCTCCCGGTAACGTTTGATAATATCCCCGGATGGATTAGACTGACCGATTCCCTTTCTGTAACCCGCGGTGTTTAGTTCAATTCCTTTTCCCATTTCAATTACAGTCTTTAATATCTCATCAATAATATCCTGATACGCATGGTAGCTGTAATAAGCTGCTTTATTCGGACCATATCGGACGATGTAGTCGATATGTCCTGCAGCATCATAAGCGTCTTTCAGTTTTACGTTATCCAGTGTCGCCTCAAAATACTGAAGATATGCGTCTTCTTCCCGCCTGCCTTCAAAAAATTCGGGATAGGCAGCATCCTTGCGGTTAATGAAGTGAGTGGATCCGATTACATAATCAAAATCATAGCGTTTCAGCAGCTGGTCATAGTACTGTTTTAAATGGGGCTGCAGTCCCAGTTCGATTCCGATGCGAAGGTCGATTCGTTCCTTATATTCTTCCCGAAGCTGACACATGGTATTAAAATATAATTCCGGATCTAAGGTAAAATCGATGGGGGAATCTACGTCATAGTCGTGGTGATCCGTCACACATAGGGAATCCATTTGAAGCAAAATGGCACGTTCAATCTGGTTTCTGACTGGTGTGGTGGAATCCCCTGAAAATTCTGTGTGAAAATGATAGTCTGGCAGCATAGGAGTCTCCTTTTCCAAAAATTAAATTCATTATAAACAAACATGACTGGAAATGCAATCTGCTCAACGGACTGTTTTACACAAATTTAAACAGAATTTTACATAAATTTTAAAAACCATTGATAAATGAAATCTTTCTATGGTATTATTTTAAACGGCGCAGATAAATGCACGGTCAGATATCTGTAGTAAAAAATACATATTGGTTACAAGGAGGTAACAATGTCGGTTAATGACATATCGAGTTTGTTTACATTCATGGGAGGGCTGGGACTGTTTTTGTACGGCATGAATACCATGGCAGACGGCATGCAGAAAAGTGCAGGAAGCCGTATGAGTCAGTTTCTGGGTATGCTGACAAACAACCGCTTTATGGCAGTACTCCTGGGAGCAGTAATTACGGCTATTATCCAGAGCAGCGGTGCAACTACGGTTATGGTAGTTGGTTTTGTTAGTGCAGGAGTTTTAAATCTGACTCAGGCTGTGGGAGTAATCATGGGTGCAAACATCGGAACGACCATTACAGCATGGATTGTTTCCATGAATCAGCTGGGAGATGCATATTCTATATTTCAACCTTCATTTTGTGCTCCCCTTCTTGTGGGAATCGGAGCGGTTCTTCTTTTATTTGTGAAAAAGCAGAAGACCAGAACCATCGGTGAGATACTGGTGGGACTTGGCATGCTGTTTATAGGGCTTGATTTCATGTCCAGTGCAATTTCACCTTATACAGACGCGCCGATATTTTCAGAAGCATTCCGTGTCCTGGGAAATAATCCTTTTCTTGGCATGATAATCGGAGCGCTGGTAACAGCCCTCTTACAGAGTTCTTCGGCTTCCGTTGGTATTTTACAGACCCTTGCAATGAATGGAGTGGTTACTACCAATGCTGCTATTTTCATTACACTGGGTCAAAACATTGGTTCCTGTGTGACTGCATTGATCTCAAGTATCGGCAGTTCCAGGACTGCAAAGCGGGCTGCCGCGATTCATCTTTCCTTTAATGTCATTGGTTCTATCATATTTGGAATTGCATCGTTTCTTATATTTATAGCGTTGCCAGATATTGCAGGCCACAACATTACAGCAGTGCAGATTTCCATTTTCCACACCATATTTAATTTAACCAATACCTGCATTCTGTTTCCTTTTGCAAATCAGCTGGTGAAGTTGTCTGGTATGCTGGTACCGGAGGAGAAAAAGGGATCAGAAGAAGCCGGTGATCAGGAAAGTGAAACCATGAAGCATCTGGACGAAAGAATCTTTGAATCACCTGCATTCGCAGTGGAGACCGCTGCCATGGAAGTGGTACATATGGGACAGATCGCCATGGAGAATGTGCAGCTTGCCATCGATGCGGTTATTTCTAAAAATGTCAATAAAGCAAAAGATGTGTATAAAACCGAAAAGACGATTAATAATATGGAAAAGATGCTGACGGAATATCTGGTCAAAATCAACAATCTGTCTCTGACAGAGGAGCAGAAAATAATAGTCAACAACCTGTTTTACAGTATCAACGATATTGAGCGTGTCGGTGACCATGCAGAAAATCTGGCGGAACAGGCGGAATATATGGCGGAGCATGAAGTGACATTTTCTGAAACCGGAATATCTGACCTTAAGGTGATCTGTCAGACGGCTTTTCAGTCGTTCTCCCATTCCATTGATGCAAGGAGAAGAGGAGATATGGATGAGGTCCGCAAGGTGATTAAGTATGAAGATGAGGTAGATGCCCTGGAGGAGGAGCTGAGGGAAAAACACATCGAACGTCTCTCGACTGGAGAGTGCAGCACCGCCGCAGGCGTGGTATTTTTAGACCTGATCAGCAACCTGGAACGCATTTCCGATCATGCTTACAATCTTGCCGGATACGTCAAGAATGAAATGTAAAATAATTGTGAGGAATTGCTAAAATTAAAAAAAGGACTTGCTATTTACTGGAATATTAGGTAGAATAAACGGTAGTTGATTAATATTTAACGATCACTTTTAATTTTATTCTTAGGAGGAATTGAATTATGGCAGTAAAAGTAGCGATTAACGGTTTCGGACGTATTGGCCGTCTTGCTTTCAGACAGATGTTTGGTGCAGAAGGCTATGAAGTAGTAGCAATCAACGATTTAACAGATCCAAAGATGTTAGCACATTTATTAAAATATGATACAGCTCAGGGCGGATATGCAGGATACTACGGTGAGAAAGTTCACACAGTAGAAGCTTCTGAGGATTCTATTACAGTTGATGGAAAGACCATCAAAATTTATGCAGAAAAAGATGCAAAAAATCTTCCTTGGGGAGAAGTTGGCGTAGATGTAGTACTTGAGTGTACTGGTTTCTACTGCTCCAAAGCTCAGTCCCAGGCTCACATCGATGCAGGCGCTAAGAAAGTAGTTATCTCTGCTCCAGCCGGCAACGATCTGCCAACTGTTGTTTTCAGCGTAAACGAGAATGTATTAACAGCAGAAGACACAATCATCTCCGCTGCTTCCTGTACAACAAACTGCCTTGCTCCTATGGCAAAGGCATTAAACGATTATGCTCCGATCCAGTCTGGTATCATGAGCACCATTCACGCTTACACAGGTGATCAGATGATCCTTGACGGACCTCACAGAAAAGGTGATTTAAGAAGAGCAAGAGCTGGTGCAGCAAACATCGTACCAAACTCTACCGGTGCTGCTAAAGCAATCGGTCTTGTTATTCCTGAATTAAACGGTAAGTTAATCGGTTCCGCTCAGCGTGTTCCGGTTCCTACAGGTTCAACCACTATCTTAGTAGCAGTCGTTAAGGGTGCTGATGTAACCAAAGACGGAATCAATGCAGCTATGAAAGCAGCAGCAAGTGAGTCTTTCGGATACAACACAGATGAGATCGTATCTTCTGACGTAATCGGTATGAGATTTGGTTCTTTATTCGATGCAACTCAGACTATGGTTTCCAAGATCGGTGATGATTTATATCAGGTACAGGTTGTTTCCTGGTATGACAATGAAAATTCTTATACAAGCCAGATGGTTCGTACAATTAAGTACTTTGCTGAATTAGGCTAAAGATCCACGAAGGGTCCGGTCGTAAAGGACCGGGCCTTTTGTTTTTTTATGATGTTGTAACAACATATTCTGAAAGGAGCATAAAAAGATGCTTAATAAAAAAACAGTTGATGATTTAACCGGATTAAAGGGTAAGAAAGTACTTGTAAGATGTGATTTTAATGTACCGTTAAAGGATGGTGTTATTCAGAACTTTAACCGTATTGACGGAGCGATTCCTACTATAAAGAAGCTGCTTGATCAGGGCGCAAGAGTTATTTTGTGCTCCCATCTGGGAAAACCAAAGGGCGAGCCTCTTCCTGAGTTATCTTTAGCACCAGTTGCTCCGGCTTTAAGTGAGCGTCTTGGCGTAGAAGTTAAATTCGTAAACGATCCTAAGGTAACTGGTCCTGAGACACTGAAAGTGGCTGAGGAATTAAAGGATGGAGAAGTTCTTCTTCTTGAAAATACCCGTTACAGAGTGGAAGAGACCAAATACGGCAAAGATGAGTCCGCAGAAGAATATGCAAAAGAGCTTGCATCTCTTTGTGATGGAATCTTTGTAAACGATGCATTTGGTACTGCTCATAGAGCTCACTGCTCCAACGTAGGTGTTACCAAATATACATCTGAGAATGTTGTTGGATATTTAATGGAAAAAGAAATTAAGTTCCTGGGTCAGGCAGTTGAGAATCCGGTACGTCCTTTTGTGGCTATCCTGGGTGGTGCAAAGGTTTCCGATAAGATTAACGTGATCAACAACCTTCTTGACAAGGTTGATACCTTAATTATCGGCGGCGGTATGGCTTATACCTTTGCGAAGGCTCAGGGCAAAGAGATCGGAAATTCCTTATGTGAGGAAGATAAGCTTGACTATGCATTAGAGATGATCAAAAAGGCAGAGGAGAAAGGCGTGAAACTCCTTCTTCCTATCGATAATGTAATAGGCAAAGAATTCTCCAATGATACAGAGCGTAAAGTGGTAGAAACCATTGAAGCTGGATGGTCAGGATTTGATATCGGACCTAAAACCATTGAACTGTTTAAGGAAGCATTAAAAGGCGCTAAGACTGTTGTTTGGAACGGACCGATGGGCGTATTTGAATTCTCTAACTTTGCAGAGGGTACCTTGGAGATTTGCCGTGCAGTTGCAGAACTTAGTGATGCTACCACAGTCATCGGCGGCGGAGATTCTGTAAATGCAGTAAAGAGACTTGGCTTTGCTGATAAGATGACCCACATCTCTACTGGTGGCGGAGCATCCTTAGAGTTCCTGGAAGGCAAAGAACTGCCAGGCGTTGCAGCAGCAGATAATAAATAACGGAAGGTAAGGTTATTTTATGTCCAGAAAAAAAATTATTGCAGGAAACTGGAAGATGAATATGACTCCAACCGAAGCGGTGGAGCTTGTTAATACATTAAAGCCATTAGTAGCAAGCGATGAAGTAGATGTGGTATTTTGCGTACCCGCTATCGACATCATTCCTGCCATGGAGGCAGCAAAAGGTTCTAACATTAACATCGGCGCTGAGAACATGTACTATGAGGACAAGGGCGCTTATACCGGAGAGATTTCACCGGCTATGTTAAAGGACGCAGGTGTAAAATACGTGGTAATCGGTCATTCCGAGAGAAGAGAGTATTTTGCAGAGACGGATGAAACCGTTAACAAAAAAGCATTAAAGGCTTTTGAATATGGAATGACTCCTATTATCTGCTGTGGTGAATCACTGACACAGAGAGAACAGGGAATTACCATTGACTGGATTCGCCAGCAGATTAAGATTGCATTCTTAAATATACCGGCTGAGAATGCTGCGAAAGCAGTCATCGCTTACGAGCCTATCTGGGCAATCGGTACAGGTAAGGTTGCAACTACGGAGCAGGCTCAGGAAGTTTGCCAGTCTATCCGTTCCTGTATTGCTGAAATTTATGATGAAGCAACTGCACAGGCAATCCGGGTTCAGTATGGCGGTTCTGTTTCCGCCGGCAGCGCACCAGAATTGTTCGCACAGCCGGATATCGACGGCGGTCTTGTAGGAGGAGCATCCTTAAAACCGGAATTCGGAGATATTGTCAATTATAAGAAATAACACAGCTGCTGCTTCCTGTCTGCTTTCGGGCAGGGAGCAGCTTTTTGCTTCCTGATAATTTATCACCATTCCCAGGTTGCAAGAAATTTCGAAATCATGTAAAATAATGTGTTGAAAGACAATGATTGCAATAAGCATAATTACGATAGAATGAACAGAAGGAAAAGGAGAACTAGTTATGAGCAAAAAACCGGTTGTATTAATGATCCTTGATGGTTACGGGTTAAATGATAACTGCGACCATAATGCTGTGTGTGAAGCGAGAACTCCCGTTATGGACCAGCTGATGAGCCAGTGTCCTTACGTAGAAGGCAATGCCAGCGGCCTGGCAGTCGGTCTGCCGGACGGCCAGATGGGCAACTCTGAGGTTGGCCACTTAAATATGGGTGCAGGACGTATCGTATATCAGGAGCTGACCAGAATTACAAAAGCAATTTCAGACGGAGACTTCTTTACCGTTCCAGAATTTTTACAGGCAGTGGAAAACTGCAAAAAGAACAATTCCGCACTTCATATGTGGGGCCTGGTTTCAGACGGTGGTGTTCACAGCCACATCGGTCACATCTATGGATTATTGGAACTTGCTAAGAAAAACGGCCTTGAGAGGGTATTTGTTCACTGCTTCTTAGACGGCCGTGATACACCTCCTGCTTCAGGAAAAAGCTATGTGGAAGCGCTGGAAGCAAAGATGAATGAGCTTGGCGTAGGCAAAGTAGCATCTGTTTCCGGACGTTATTATGCCATGGACAGAGATAACCGCTGGGACCGTGTAAAACGGGCTTACGATGTACTGACAAAGGGAGAAGGAAATCAGGCCCAGTCAGCAACTGCTGGTATTCAGGCTTCCTATGTGGCAGAGAAGAATGACGAATTTGTAGAGCCATTTGTTGTGACTGAGAACGGAGCACCGGTTGCTGTGGTAGAGGATGGCGATTCGGTTATCTTCTTTAACTTCCGTCCGGACCGTGCCAGAGAACTGACAAGAGCTTTCTGCGATGATGAGTTTAAAGGATTTGAGAGAGAGAAGCGTCTGAATCTCACCTATGTCTGCTTCACGGATTACGATGAGACAATTAAAAATAAGCTGGTTGCATTTAAAAAGGAAGCAATTGTCAATACATTTGGCCAATTCCTTGCTGATCACAACATGACTCAGGCCAGAATTGCTGAGACGGAAAAATATGCACACGTAACATTTTTCTTTAACGGCGGTGTGGAAGAGCCCAATAAGGGAGAAGACAGAATTTTAGTGCCGTCACCAAAGGTTGCCACCTATGATTTGCAGCCAGAAATGAGCGCTCCGGTTGTCTGCGACAAACTGACAGAGGCTGTGACTTCCGGCAAATACGATGTTATCATTGTGAATTTTGCAAATCCGGACATGGTTGGACATACCGGTATTGAAGATGCTGCAATTAAGGCCATTGAAACGGTTGATGCGTGTGTGGGAAGAACGGTTGATGCGGTGAAGGAGATGAACGGAGTCATGTTTATCTGTGCAGATCATGGTAATGCAGAGCAGCTTCTGGATTATGAGACGGGAGAACCGTTTACAGCCCATACAACCAATCCGGTTCCTTTCATTCTGGTAAATGCGGATCCGGCCTGTAAGCTGAGAGAGGGCGGCTGCCTTGCAGACATCGCACCGACCTTAATTGAACTGCTGGGTATGGAACAGCCGAAAGAGATGACAGGAAAATCACTGATTGTCCGTTAATGTAATAAACGAAGAGGGCTTCCCGGTAAACCTGCTGGGTGGTCTTCTTTTTTATAAAAGTTTGAAAATTACTTTGTCCATATACGTTTTGTGCTTCCATTTCTAACAAAAATACGATAGAATATAGAAAGGTATGTTAGGAAGGATTTCAGATGAGTATAAGAATCAGATTTTCTTTGGAGCCCAAGAAAAAAATATTTTCCGGATTTGCCTGGAACACTCAGTCCGCGGAGCTTATGGTAAAGGATCTGGCAAAGAAGATGGGATATCAGTGTTTTCGCATTGAAGGCATGCTGCTTGTTCAGCTGTGTCCGGAAGGATATATCTGGTTTAACTGGAATAAGCGTAAGCTTCAGGGAGAGAGCCAGACAAACATTGCAGGTCCCGGGTTTCATGCTGCAGTGGTAGAATTTTTAGAAGCAGCAGCACGGGAAAAGAAGCTAAAACTAAAAGTAGAGGACCGAACCGGTTATTTCATAAAAAGAGATTTTCTGGCTATGAGACAAAAGTATTTTTACCAATGGTTTTCCGATTTGATGGATTTAGTATCCGGCTGGAGTGAAAAAGGGGAATATATGTTTTGCTGGCCTGCCATCTACTATGTTCCATCCAGGCAGGAAGGAAAGCTGATTACTCACATCCGGTCTTTTTCATTTAAAGAGATTGCAGGTATGGTTCATTCCGGCATGAGTGTTGCATTTGCCAAGGATTTTTTTGTGTGGAATGATCTTCAAAAAGATGCCAGATATTACAGAAACAGTGCTATGGTTCTTTTAAACCAGTCCTGTTATTTTATGCCATCCCAGCGGAGTACTCAGGACGTTTATGTAAATCAAAGAATTATAGAGCTTCTTGAAAAAGCATATGTGATGGATCCGGATATTCCCTTTCCCCATAAAACCTATCTTGACATCTGTGCTCTTGATTCCCATACTCCCATGGAGATGAAGTCTGTAAATCCTATGGATATTGAAGATTCCATCGGTTGCAGAAAATATCTGGTCTATCGTAAGATCGGTAATATGAGTTTTGCCCTTCCAGGGAATTTTTTGTACGATGAGGAAGATAACAGCGCAATGGATCATTATTATGACGGCAGAGATTACGGCGGTCATGATTACTATATTTACGCAGCGGTCTTTGCAGGACGAGAAGCGGAGTTTAAACCCCAGTGGTTTGAACAGGGCAAACCTGAGGAGATTCTGGATTTTGAACTGAATAACGCGAAGGTCAGGGTTGCATTTTATGAACCGGAGGAGAAGCCGGGAGAGACCAGATATGGAGTATCTGCCCAGGTACTTTATAAAGACCAGCGTATGAATATTAATATTGTAAGCAGAAAACCGGGGGAAAAAGACTGGGCTTTGGAACTGATAAAAAGCA
Organism: Lacrimispora sp.; assembly: GCF_031982545.1. Taxonomy (GTDB): domain Bacteria; phylum Bacillota; class Clostridia; order Lachnospirales; family Lachnospiraceae; genus Lacrimispora. The sequence goes on along the minus strand of NZ_DALYXB010000005.1, from coordinate 269,659 downwards.
TTCGCATAACAGAGTAGAGGAACGTATGAATCAAAAAGAGATGAAAACAGGCATATTGCTGAGGCGCTTTGTGCCTTATTATAAAAAGTATACAAAAATCATGGTAATGGACTTAATCTGTGCGTCTTTAACCACTATTTGTGAGATGGTGCTGCCCCTGATTCTTCGGTATATCACCAATCAGGGGCTGCGGGATTTATCGGCACTGACTGCCCGCACCATTATAAGCATTGGGGCACTTTATTTCGGTCTGAGGATCATTGATGGTATGGCTAGTTTCTATATGGCTTATACGGGTCACGTGATGGGAGCTGCCATTGAAACGGATATGAGAGAGGAGGCATTTAGCCATCTCCAGAAGCTTTCGGATAATTATTTTAATAACACCAAGATCGGGCAGATTATGTCACGGATAACCAGCGATTTATTTGAGGTGACGGAGTTTGCCCATCATTGTCCGGAAGAATTTTTCATTGCATTTTTAAAGACAGTAATTTCTTTTATTATCCTGTCTGGGATTAATCTCCCCTTAACCATCCTTATTTTCCTGCTGATTCCGGTCATGGCAGTATCCTGTACCTATTTTAACATACAGGTGAGAAAAGCATTTAAGCATCAGAGAAATCATATTGGCGAACTGAATGCAAGGATAGAAGACAGTCTGCTTGGAAACAGGGTGGTAAGAGCCTTTGCCAATGAAAAGATAGAGATAGAGAAATTCAATCGGGACAATCAGGAATTCTTACAGATCAAGCGAAAAACTTATAAATATATGGCGGCTTTCCAGAATACCATTCGGATGTTTGACGGTCTGATGTACGTAGTGGTAATCGTTGCAGGCGGTATTTTTATGATTAAAGGTCTCATTGAGCCGGGAGATCTTGTGGCATACACTCTTTATGTCAGCACATTGCTGACTACCATACGAAGAATTATTGAATTCGCGGAGCAGTTCCAGAGAGGAATAACAGGAATTGACCGATTCATGGAACTGATGGATGCCAATGTAGATATATTTGATGAAGAGGGGGCAAGACCTCTGACGAAGATCGATGGGGAAATCTCTTTTGAAGATGTCTCTTTTGAATATCCGGATGACCGGAATCCAGTTCTGTCACACATTAACTTAAGGATCAGACCGGGTGAAAAGGTGGCTTTGGTAGGCCCGTCGGGAGGCGGAAAAACCACTCTCTGCAGCCTGGTACCGCGGTTTTATGATCCCACTGAGGGAAGAATTTTAATTGATGGTCAGGATATCCGGGAAGTGACCCTTAAGAGCTTGAGAAGCACAGTAGGTGTGGTACAGCAGGATGTTTACTTGTTCTCAGGAACCGTTTTTGAGAATATTGAATACGGTCGTCCCGGGGCTTCCATGGAAGAGGTGGTTTCGGCCGCCAGGATGGCAGGCGCTCATGAATTCATTACAGGATTAAAGGATGGATACAATACATACGTTGGGGAACGTGGTGTAAAGCTTTCCGGAGGTCAGAAGCAGAGGATCAGTATTGCCAGAGTATTCCTTAAAAATCCGCCGGTACTGATTTTAGATGAGGCAACTTCTGCGCTGGATAATGAAAGCGAGCAGCTGGTTTCCCAGTCTTTGGAACGGCTTTCCAAAGGAAGAACAACGGTGACTATCGCACACCGTCTGACTACCATACAGAATGCTGACCGTATTTTAGTCCTTTCCGATAACAGCATTGTGGAGGAAGGAAATCATGAAGAACTGCTTTTAAAGAAAGGCATGTACTACCAGCTTTATACCTCTGTGAGTGAAGCAGAGAAGAATACTTAATGTGAGAAATAAAGGAGAGCCGGAATGAAAGTAGCGATCGTTACAGACAGCAACAGCGGAATTACCCAGAAGCAGGGAAAGGAAGCTGGAATTTATGTCGTTCCCATGCCATTTATGATGGATGGAGAGATGTATTATGAGGATATCAGCTTAAGCCAGCAGGAGTTTTATGAAAAGCTGGAAAGCGGCGCTGATATTTCTACCTCACAGCCGTCACCCGGTGATTTAATGGATTTATGGAATGAACTGTTAAAAGAATACGATGCCATTGTGCACATACCCATGTCCAGTGGTTTAAGCAGTTCCTGTCAGACAGCCATTATGCTGGCGGATGATTATGAAGGGAAAGTGTTTGTTGTTAACAATCAGAGAATCTCTGTGACCCAGAGGCAGTCTGTTCTTGATGCAAAGGAGATGGCAGATCAGGGGATAAGTCCTCAGGCAATCAAGGAAAAACTGGAGGAGACTAAGATGGACTCCACCATTTACATTACCCTGGATACTCTGGAATATTTGAAAAAAGGGGGGAGAATCACTCCTGCGGCTGCACTGCTTGGCAGTTTTCTGCGGATTAAACCGGTTCTCACCATTCAGGGAGAAAAGCTTGATGCATTTGCCAAGGCAAGAACCATGAAGCAGGCGAAAGCCATGATGATTGCAGCCATAAAAAAGGACATGGATGAACGTTTTAATGATCCAAACGGTGCGGTGACTCATATAGCAGTTGTACACTCAGACAGTCTGGAAGCAGCTCAGGAATTTAAGCGGGAGCTTCAGGAGCTATTTCCGGAAACAGGGGAGATCCATGTGGATCATCTTTCCCTCAGCGTTTCCTGTCATATCGGTCCGGGTGCACTGGCAGTTACATGTACCAAAAAAATAAATTTATGATAAGTCAGAGATTGGAGAGGTGAGACCATGTTTCAGGATAAACTATTCAGCCGAAAGCCCGTTATCAGCCTGCAGGTCACTCTGATCCTCGTCTTTTTGTTTATAGGAAGTATTCCGGTTTTTGTCGGGAGTTCTGTTCTGTTGGGAGCATTCCGGCAAAACCTGATCGATTCACGAATGCAGGAGATCCAAAACCAGTGCTGGATATTAAGCAATAAGATGACCAGAATTGGATATTTAACGATGGATCCTAAGGATCCCCTTTTGGATAATGAGATGGCTGTGAAAGCGGATATGTTTAACGGAAGAATTGTAATTATCAATAAGAGCTTTCGTATTATCAGCGATACCTTTTCGCTCTCTGCAGGTAAGACCAATGTGTCGGAGGAAGTGATCCGTTGCTTTAACGGTGAAAACAGCAGCAAATACAATCAGGAAAAAAAGTATTTTTCTCTCACAATTCCAATCTATTCCAATAGTCAGGAAAAAGAGATTGATGGTGTTATGATCATCACAGCATCTTCTGAAGATCTTTTAAACCGCATTGTCACAGTATCGGATAAAGGATCATTTTTGCAGCTTTTAATTATTTCAATTCTGGCAATTGTGGTAGTTCTTCTGGTAAAACTTTTAATGAAGCCGTTTCGGGAATTGCAGAGGATGTTAAACCGTGCGGCAGAAGGAAACATAGATGAAGATATTATCTCCCGTGTTTACAAGGAGACCAGGCAGATTTCAGATTCCATTAATACTACGTTAAAGAAACTGAAAGCGGTAGACAAGTCCAGGGAAGAGTTTGTTTCCAATGTATCACATGAGCTGAAAACCCCCATTACGTCTATTCGTGTACTTGCAGATTCTCTCATTGGGATGGAGGATGCTCCGGTGGAACTGTACCGGGAGTTCTTAAGCGATATATCGGAAGAGATTGAACGAGAGAATAAAATTATCGATGATCTCCTTGCTCTTGTTCGAATGGATAAGACAGCAGGGGCTAACTTAAATGTAGCCCAGGTTAAAATTAACGGCCTGCTGGAGCTGATTTTAAAACGTCTTCGTCCCATTGCCGGGAAGCGCAATATTGAACTGACCTTTGAAAGCATGCGGGAAGTTACGGCAGATGTGGATGAGATGAAGCTGTCTCTGGCACTGAGCAATCTTGTTGAAAATGCCATTAAATACAATATAGAAGGCGGCTGGGTGCGGGTTACCCTTGATGCAGACCACAAGTTCTTTTATGTAAAAGTTGCAGATTCAGGGATTGGGATTTCAGAAGAGTTCCAGGAACGGGTATTTGACCGCTTTTACCGGGTGGATAAGGCGAGATCCCGGGAGACTGGAGGAACCGGACTTGGTTTATCCATAACTAAAAAGATTGTTCTGATGCATCAGGGAGCGATCAAGCTTCAGAGCAAAGAGGGAGAGGGTACTACATTTACTGTACGTATTCCTCTTACATACATTTCTTAGGAACAGGAGGGATAGGGATGAAGCCACGAATGGGTATGTTGATATTTCTGCTGTCTGTGGTATGCTTTTTATCCGGCTGCTCAGGAAGAGCACAAAAAAAAAGCACGGATAGCGGGGAACTTTATCAGATCTACTATTTGAATTCGGCCATGACCAAAATGGAGCCTCAGCCATATACCATGCCTGAAAAGCCTGTGGATGAATCAGAAGAGGAAACAGACTGGAAAATTAAAAATCTGATGGAACAGCTGCGTAACGTTCCCAAGGATTTAGACCGGCAGGCAGCCGTCCCGGACAAGGTGGGATTTGAGCGGTATAAGCTGGAGGATACAGTGTTGTATCTGTATTTTGATAATAATTATGCGATGATGAACAGCACCAGAGAGATTCTTTGCAGGGCGGCTCTTGTCAGAACCCTGACTCAGATCAAGGGAATCGCATACGTAGCAATCTACACAGCGGAACAGCCGCTTATGGACAGCACCGGAAATCCGGTGGGACCAATGCAGAGTACGGATTTTATTGATAATATCAGCAATGTCAACTCATTTGAAAAGACAGAACTGTCCTTGTATTTTGCCGATGAAAGCGGAGAAAAGCTGGTAAAGGAGTCAAGAGAAGTAGTTCATAATATTAATACTTCTCTGGAAAAGCTGGTAATTGAACAGCTGATTGCAGGTCCTGGCAGACCGGGATTGAACCCTACGCTGCCGAAGGAGACCAAACTGATCAATGTGTCGGTCAATGAAAATGTGTGCTACATCAATTTTGACTCCTCATTTCTCAATAATACTCTGGAGGTAAAGGAATATATCCCCATCTATTCCATCGTCAACTCTCTGGCTGCGGTTTCATCCATTAACAAGGTTCAGATCACAGTCAATGGTTCTCAGGATGTGATGTTTCGGGACTCCATTTCTTTGAACCAGCAGTTTGAGCGAAATCTGGATTACAATAAGGAAAATGAGGAATCAACAGAAGAAACAGGAGGAACACAACAATAAAACGCCCATTATGTCTGATTGCAGGGGGATTTGTACTTGGAGAGACTGCCGTACTGCTGGCTTTGACATCTTGGCTTTTTATTCCGGCGCTGATTGCTGCCGGGATGATTTTTTGTGGTTGCAGGAGAGGCAGAAACCCGCTTTGGGTCTTTTTGCCTCTTGTTTTTTTCTATCTGGGCTCGGCTCGTGCAGATCTTGAGATGGATCAATTAAGAGAACGGGATAGCGGGCTTTTAGAAATTACAGGTTATTACACAGAGGTACGGGGTAGTATCTCATCTATTGCAGATGAGAAGGGAGTTGTCAGTCTGACTCTGAAGAATAACCGGATCAGAAAAATGATGAAAGGGAAGTGGGAAGAGGTTTTTTATGATCCCCCCGGAATCATAGTTTCTTTAAAGGAGTGTGAAGGTGCTTCTTTAAAATCTCTGGGAATCGGACAGATTGTTGCTGTGCGGGGCGAGGTACAGCCCTTTTCACAGGCAAGAAATCCGGGAGAGTTTGATTTTAAGAGCTACTATCAGTCTCTGGGGGTGGATTTTACCCTTTTTGCAGAGAGGATTGATATAGTAGAAGTGGGGAAGTCTCCGCTTTTGGAGTTTTTAAGAAAATTTAAAGTCTATAGTAAAACTCTTCTTTACCGGGACGCAATAGAAACAGATGCAGGAATCTTTACGGCTGCAGTGCTGGGCGATAAAATGGGTATCTCCAGGGATCTTAAGGATTTATACCAGAAAAATGGAATTGCCCACCTCCTTGCCATCAGCGGTCTCCATATGTCATTTATCGGACTGTCTTTTTACAAGCTGATAAAAAGGTCTGGTGCAGGCTTTTGGGGTGCAGGTCTTGTTAGTATGGTGCTTCTGATTTTATATGGCATATTAACGGGTGCAAGCCCTTCTGTGGTACGGGCCGGGGTGATGATGTGTCTGGGGTTTTATGCTGCCTGTCTTGGAAGAACCTATGATTTATTGTCTGCAGCTTCGCTGTCATTATTTTTTCTGGGTTTTCAGTCTCCGTCACTCCTGATGCAGGGAGGTGTTCAGCTTTCGTTCGGTGCCGTATTGGCAATAGGAGCGATCGCTCCGCTTATACACGGCTGGCTGGGAAAGGATAGCCTTTTTTCCGGAAGTATTTCTGCATGCTTTGCGGTGCAGATGATCACGCTGCCTGTGACAGCCTTTCATTTCTACCAGATTCCGCCTTATGGTCTGGTTTTGAATCTGTTGGTCATTCCACTGATGGGCGGAGTTCTCTGTTCCGGTCTGGGAGTGATTGCATTTGGCTCTTTAAGTCCTGTTTTTGGAACCGCGGCAGCGGGAACCGGGCATTATATACTGTCTCTGTATGAGATTCTTTTAAACATTGCGAAGGAAATGCCGGGGAGCAATATTATTTTAGGCAGGCCTGGTATCAGAACGCTGGTGACTTATGGGGGTCTTCTTACTGGCTGCATTTTTATAATGAAATTATTTAGCAGGGTTGAAAAGGAAGCAGAGAAAAATAGCATTGATACCGTGGGAGGAAATGAACGTATCCCGGAAAAAGGAAAAATTCCGTATGTAGGAAAACTTCTTTTCCTGACAGGATTTTATATATTATCCATATTTCTTATATTACCAGAGCCGGTAAAGGGACTGGAGGCTTGGTTTCTTGATGTAGGGCAGGGAGATGGGATTTTGCTCAGGACAGAAGGGGCGTGCGTGCTGATTGATGGTGGAAGTTCCTCTAAAAAATCTTTGGGAGAGTATACACTGTCCCCATGTCTGAAGTCTCTTGGTGTTTCAGTAATTGATTATGCATTCGTCAGTCACGGAGACCTGGATCATTTAAGCGGAGTAAAATATTTGCTGGAAAGCTGTGAGGATATACAGATTAAGAATTTATATCTTCCTTATCATGGACGGGATGAGGAGATGATACAATCTCTGGCAGCACTGGGAAAAAACAGGGGAGCTTGTGTGCGGTATCTGACAGGGGGCGATGTAATGAAGATAGGAAAGCTATCGATTACCTGTCTTTATCCTGGAAAAGATGACGTACCAACAGATGTTAACGGCGAATCCCAGGTGCTTAAAATGGACTATGGTGATTGCCATATGCTGTTTACCGGTGATATGGGGGAGCGGGAGGAACAACTTCTTCTTGAAAAAAAGAAAGATCTGTCATTATGTGAAGTAAACGTTTTAAAAACGGCTCACCACGGCTCAAAATATTCATCCAGCGAATCATTTCTTGATGCAGTTTCACCTGTCTGGGCTGTGATTTCTTATGGCCAGGGGAATTCTTACGGACATCCTCACAAAGAAGTGTTAGAACGTTTTAATGAGCGGAATGTTACAGTGTTTGGAACTGGAATGTATGGAGCAGTCAGGCTGGAAACGGATGGAACCAGGATCCGTTTTTCAACTTTCGTTGACGGAAACAGGAACCATGGGTATAATGTTAAGAAGGAAAAGGAGTGAAACATGCGATGCAGACCCTGAATCAGGATATAAAAAATAACAGTTTTAAGCCGGTTTATCTCTTATATGGAGAAGAGGCATTTCTAAAAAACAGCTACAAGAATCAGATGAAATCGGCCATAACTCAGGGAGATACCATGAACTTCAATCAGTTTGGCGGAAAATCCATTGATGTAAAGGAGCTCATAAGTCTTGCTGATACGATGCCTTTTTTTTCGGAGAAACGATTGATCCTTGTAGAAGACAGTGGATTTTTTAAGGCGGCTGCAGAAGAACTGGTTAACTATCTGCCCCAGATGCCGGATACAACCTGTATGATGTTTGTGGAATCAGAAGTGGACAAGAGAAGCAAAATGTTTAAAAAGATAAAGGAACTTGGTTATGCCGCCGAGATGGAGCGTCAGGATATGAATCAGCTGGCCAGGTGGGCAGGAACATTACTTTCCAGAGAAGGAAAGAAGGTGACTGGACAGACCATGGAGCTTTTTTTAAACATGACCGGTGATGATATGGAAAATATCCGCATGGAGCTGGAAAAGCTGATTAGCTTTACGTTAGGAAGAGATGTCATAACAGATGAAGATGTGATGGCGATCTGTACAGAGCGGACGACCAATAAAATATTTGATATGGTGACTTCCATCGTTAACCGCCAGACAAAAAGGGCCCTTGAACTTTATGAGGACTTGCTTACATTAAAGGAACCTCCCATGAGAATCATGTTTCTCATTGCAAGACAGTTTAATCAGCTGTTGCAGGTAAAAGAACTGATGGGCAAGGGAATGGATAAAGGGGGAATCGCTGCAAAGCTTAAAATTCCGCCTTTTGCTGCCGGTAAGCTGATGCCTCAGGCAAGAACTTTTTCCAAGGAACAGATTCTTTCTTATGTGAATTCCTGCGTTGAGGCGGAAGAAGCGGTTAAAACGGGAAGACTTTCGGATCGTATGGCAGTGGAGCTTTTGCTGACTGCAAAATATTAAACCAACAGGTTGTCTGTATCAGAAAACGGGAGGATAAGGAACTGGTGAGTAGTTCCTTATCGCTCCCGTCTTCTTTCGCCTTGAAAGCCAAAAAATATATCATCATTAATATTGTCATTTTTATCATTGCCGCAACAGAGAGCCTGGTGGGCTGCAATCGTCTCCAGGGTATCGCCCAGCTGACTGAAAATACAGCTGAGGAGTGCAATTTCGTCAGCTGTCCGGTCTTTTGCAAGACAGCAGGCAATGGATGACACAAGTGTTACCAGTTCGCAGGACTGCATAGTTCATCACCTCTGGATAATATATGATGCATCAGGTGACATTAAGATAAGAAAAAAATTATTCTGCCATTTTATAAATATTAAACGGTTCAAAAAGAATTAAATAATTGTCCTTTTGCAGCCCCTTCTCATATTTTGACCGATAGCATTCCAGTGCTTCCAAAAGAAATTCTTCTGTAACCTCTAAATGCTCTGCGATCTCAAAGCTGTTTCTGCAGCCGGCCTCTTTCGCGGCAACCAGCTTCTCCAACGTGATCATTTTGTTATAAGCCCATAAACGTGCCGTGCGTTCCTGTTTTCTGTTTGAAACATCAGACTGATCCAGTATATCTCCAGCAGTGGTGTAGTAATGTCCAAGTTCTTCAGCCAGTACGCAGGCTTTCTGATAGCCGGACATGTTCTGCCGGATCAGGATCTGATCGCCCCTAATCCGTCCGTCATTACCAATTAATGGTTTTTCTTTAATCATGATTCCGTCAGAGTCTGCTTCCTTTAATAATATATCATAATTCAAATAAATCACCTCAACGAATTTTATCCCTTATTCATCGAAAAAGGCATCATCATGCTGTCTCATTTCCTCAGTCACTTCTATATCCGTCCGCTCATGAGCCGCTACCGGCTGTAAATAAGATCGGGAATCCGGATGCAAAGGACGGACAACCGGGTCTGCTTTTGTATATTGAGGGATGTGAACCATCTCACTGACCCGTTTTAGCGCCTCTTTTTGTCCGCTTTCATTGAGCTTTTGAAAATTACTGAGCATTTCTCTGGCAGACTCTCCAAAACAGCTGTTTTCATGATCCAGCGCAAAAATATCTGTTTCCTCCCAGCCCATGAGGGAAGCCGGAGTTGTTCTCAGTGCTTTTGCGATTGCAGTAATTTTAGACTGGGGAAGGCCTCTGCCGTCTACCTCTATCTTATTGATGGAAGAACGGGATTTGTAACCCGCCTTATTCGCAAGCTCTTCCTGAGACATTCCCAGTTCCTCACGTCTTTGTTTTATAATCTGACCGATATCCATAGGACCACCTCCATGACAGCATTATAACACGGAGTAGAATTACTTTCAACAAAAATTGAGAAACGTGTTGACAAAAAGGAAACGACGGAGTATGATGATGGTGTAGACAAAAAGACTACAAGAAAGGAGGAGGGAATGACCAATACGGTTCGGTTAAATGAGTTAATCAAAAAATCCGGGCTGAAAAAGGGGTGGATTGCGGACAGACTTCACTTGTCCAGTTATGGGTTTCGAAGAAAACTGTGGAATAAGAGTCAGTTTAAGGCGGGTGAGATTAAAGTGCTGTGTGAGTTGCTTGGGATTGCATCGTTGGAAGAGATTAGTGATATTTTTTTTAATGACAGTGTAGACAAAAAGACTACATAAAATTCTGGTAGAAGGTAGGTGAGAGGGATGGAGGCAAAGAATGTATAACAAACTAATGGAATCAATAATTAAGAAGTTGAGGTTTATCTTTCCTGAAACAAAGATTTGTTTAGGATCTATTGAAGAAGAGGAGAAAGAATCCTTCTTCGTAGCCGGAATTTCACAGGTGTCGGAAAATTGTATAAACGGGAAGCGATACTGCTGTATTATAAAAATATTTATTAATTATTATCCCAAGGAAGCAGATGAGCAATATGAGAACCGGTACCATGTATTGGAGTTGTTAATGAAACATTTGGAATCGATTTCTCTGGAAAATGGGGCAGTTATAGGAAGCAAAGACAGATCTGGATTAGTAGAAAACGGTAATCTGAAATTTCAAACGGAATATCAAATATTCTTTCTGAAAAATCAGGAGGAGGAAGTGTCTATGGAGGACATTAACTTAAAATGAAAGAGGTAAATTAATGACTGGAAACAGTAGAAGAAAGGCTGCGGAAAAATCTGAGGCAGTACGTTATACAAAAAAACAGTTAATCTGTTCAGAGAAGTATTGCAGCCAGAGTGACTTGCTATGTGCATTGTTAGATAACGGAAAAACTTATTCACTGGCAGAAGCAGATGAGATAATGAATCGATTTAAGAAAGGTAAGGTAAACGTATGTTAGGTGGAGGAAATTTTAAAACACAAAATAAGGTATTTCCCGGTGCGTATATAAATTTTATTAATCGTGCTACATCTGGGGTATCCTTTGGTGACAGAGGTGTGGCCGCAATTCCAATGATTTTAAGCTGGGGACCGGAAAAGGAGATTTTTGAAGTCACCTCTGAGGAACTCCAATATAACAGTAAAGAAATTTTTGGTTATTCGGTTGAGGATGCAGCAATGCTGCCTGTAAGAGAATTATTCCAAAATATGAAAAAGGGAATCTTCTATCGGTTAAATACCGGTAACCATGCATTCTGTGACTATGGAACAGCAAAATATTCCGGAATCCGGGGAAACAATTTGATGGCAGTCATCTCAAAAAATGTGGATGACAATTCAAAATTTAATGTAAGCATTTTGTTTGATGGAAAAGAAATAGATGTTCAGACTGTTTCAAAATCAGCTGAACTTAAGGATAACAATTACGTAGTTTTTAAAAAGGATGCAACACTGGCAGAAACTGCAGGACTTCCATTTGCTGGTGGTACCGATGGAAACGAAATAACCGGCGAAGATTATTCTGAATTTTTACATGCAATAGAAAGCAGCTCTTACCAGATACTTTGCTGCCCCTCACAGGATGATAATGTAAAAGCACTATTTGCGGCCTTTACCAGGAGAATGAGAGATGATGTCGGAGTAAAATTCCAGACAGTTTTACATCAATATTCAAAAGCAGATCATGAAGGAATTATATCAGTGGAAAATGAGGCCAAAGAGCATACTGCAGGCCTGGTTTATTGGGTAACAGGTGCTGAAGCAGCTTGCGATATTAACAAAACAGTGGAAAACAGGAAGTATGACGGAGAATACACTGTAAAAGTTCCTTATACCCAGCTGCAGCTTGCAGATGCAATGAAGGCCGGCAAGTTCCTTTTACATAAAGTTGGAAGTGAGATCCGGGTTCTTACAGATATTAATACACTGGTAACCTATACAGATGAAAAAGGTGAAGATTTCTCCAATAACCAGACCATTCGCGTACTGGACCAGATTGGTAATGATATTGCTGAACTTTTTCATTCCCGGTATCTGGGAAAGATGCCCAATGATAATGCAGGGCGAATCAGCCTGTGGAATGATATTGTAACTTACGGAAAACAGCTGGCAGTTTTAAGAGCAATTGAAGACTTTGATGCAAAAGCGGTCACAGTGGATAAGGGGGAGGGGAAACGGTCTGTTTTAGTGAATTTCCCGGTTCAGCCTATTAATTGTATGAGTATTTTGTACATGACAGTCGTCGTTTCATAAGAAAGGGGTAATGAATAATGAGTAATATAACAATGAATGCGTGGGACGCAGTCAGCGCAGCAAAAGCAGAGTGCTTTATTACAATTGAAAATGAGCGTTTTAATTTCATGCAGGCTTTAAATCTGGAAGCAAAGATTGAAAAAGTGAAGTCTGAAATTCCTATTCTCGGACGAGCTATGAAAGGTAACAAGACGGTTGGAATGAAGGGGACCGGTTCTGCAACATTTCACTATAACACAAGCATTTTCCGTGATATTTTATATCGATACCAGCAGACTGGCAAGGATATCTACTTTGATATCCAGGTTACAAATGAAGACCCTGCTTCCAGTGTAGGAAGACAAACTGTCATTTTAAAGAACTGTAACTTAAACGGTGGAATCATTACCAAGTTTGATGCCTCAGGAGAATATTTAGAGGATGAATTTGAATTTACATTTGAGAGCTGGGAAATGCCAGAACGTTTCGGAACAATTGCAGGGATGCAGTAAATACAAGGAGGGATATGAAAATGGGAGATTTAAGTTGTTTTTTAAGTCAGAATGCTGTTAAAGCGGAGAATGAGAAATTTGTAGCTTCAAAACGTTTTATTGGTCAGAAAAATAAACCGGTGGAGTGGGAGATTAAAGCGATTACTTCAAAAGAAGATGAAGCGCTGAGGAAAGAGTGCACAAAGCGGGTACAGGTCACTGGCAAAAAGGGGCAGTATACACAGGAGACTGATTATAATCTTTATCTTGGAAAGCTGGCGGCAGAATGTACTGTGTATCCCAATTTAAATGATAAAGGTCTACAGGATTCCTACCAGGTAATGGGGGCAGACGCTCTGTTAAAAGCAATGCTGACTGCCGGGGAATATGCCGGATATTTAGAGCGGATCCAGCAGGTGAATGGATTTGATACAACACTGGAAGAGCAGGTGGAAGAGGCAAAAAACTAATAGATGGAGGCGATATGGAAGCCAACATTGCTTACTATTGCCTCCACAAGCTTCACAAATGGCCACATGAATTTTTAAGCCTTGACCGTTATGAGAAAGCATTTATTATTGCAGCAGTGAATCTGAAACTGGAAAATGATAAGAAGCAGGCTCAAAAAGCAAAGGCCAGGCACAGGTAGTAAATGAGGGAAGCGCCTTAACAGACGTTTCCCAAATAATAAATGGAAAGGAGGTAGAAGTGTGGCGACATTAGAAAACTCAATACAGCTTGTTGACGGTGCAACACCTGTACTAAAAAGAGTCAGTACTTCCATTAATATGACTGCCGGTCTTATGCGTAGCTTACAAATGGCATCATCAAATGCGTTGGCGCTACCTGGTATGCAAATGTGGGAATCTTCACTGGCTGGAATTCGCCTCCAGTATGACAGAATAGAAGAAACGGTATATCAAGTGCAAGACCAGCAGGATGAGTTAACTGAGAACACAAGAGAGAATGAGAAAGAAGTCGAAAAGCTAAAGAAAGCCTGGGAAAAAGTTGTTTCTGTTACAAAGAAAATGGGTATTAAGACAAGTGCCATGGATATTTTCAATCAGGCAAACGATATGAAATCCGCAGGTAATGTCATACAGACAAGAACCGGTATGCAAGGACCGGATCTTAGTGCAGCACAAAAAAGTGCCTCCAATCTTTATATTGATAATTTAAGTCCCAGTCTTAGTTCGGCAGCACAAAGCCTTTCTGCAGTGAATCAGCTTACTGGACAAACGGGAAGCGGATTAGAGCAGATAACCCGTGCAGGCCTGCTGATGCAAGATACTTTTGGGTATGGACTGACAGATAGTATAAAGTCTGCAGGCATGTTGGAACAGCAGTTTGGTATATCTGGTGCAGAAGCGTTTGATTTAATTATTCAGGGAACACAGGCTGGTCTTAATAAGAATGGCGATTTACTGGCGACAATTAATCAGTATTCATCCAGATTTAAAAGCCTGGGCCTTGGCGGTGACGAAATGTTCCAGGCACTAATCAACGGTGCTGAAAATGGAGGAGTTTCAATTGCTTCTCTTGGTGCTGCAGTTAGCGAATTCTCAAAGCGGGCAGTCAGCGGGGGAAAAGATTCCAGCCAGGGATTCGCTGCTTTGGGACTTGATGCAAATAAAATGACGGAAGCATTTAAAGGTGGAGGAGAGACCGCAAAGCAAGCTTTTATGCAGACATTGGATGCCTTAAACAATATGGAAGACCCGGTAAGCAGGAATCTGGCAGGAGTTAAACTGTTTGGTGATGCCTGGGGAAATATTGGAAGTGACGGTGTAATGGCACTGGCTGACCTAAGTGGATCTGTTGAATTGACAAAAGATCATCTGGAGGAACTAGACAATATAAAGTATAACGATGCAGCAAGTGCTCTCAGTACACTAGCGAAGACAATTAATGTTGGATTAGCAGGACCAATTGGTGGGATAGTGGACTTTGTTACAAAAAGTATTCAAGATTTTACATCAGGATTGCAGGGAGATGTTGAAAATATCAGTGGGATCTTTGGTGTAATTGGACTGGTAGCGGGAACTATTGGTAGTTTTATTGCTGAGTCATGGTCGGTTCTCCAACCTGTTATCCTGGGTATTGTTGCTGCCTTAATTGTTTATAATGCAGTTTTGGGAGCTGGTTGGCTGGTAATGGCTGCTAATGCGGCTCAAACAGCCTTGAGTACGGTTTGCGGTTGGGCCAATGTTGTAGCTACAACAGCACAAAAGATTGCAGTCGAAGGTCTAAATGCAGCACTGGGAGCTTCCCCTCTGACTTGGTTCCTGATTCTGCTTATTGCGATTATTGCTCTTTTTTATGCAGGAGTAGCGGCTATTAATCATTTTGCTGGAACATCCTATAGTGCTACAGGAATAATTTGCGGGGTATTCTCAGCGGCATTAGCTTTAATCGGTAATATCCTGATGGCTATGGGAGAAATGGTTATTGGAGTAGTTGAATTTATGCTGAATCCTTTTATTTTCTTGGCTAATTTTATAGCAAATATGTTCCGCGATCCTCTTGCTTCGGCAGTGTATCTATTTGCTGATTTCGGAGATCAAATTTTGGGCCTGATTCAGAAGGTGGCAAAAGCTCTGGATCTGGTTACTGGTTCTCATTTTGAAGCAACAGTATCAGTTTGGAGAGAAGACATTTATGGTTTTTATGATAGATTTGCTAAGAAACATGGAAATGGGACTTACGAAGAAAAGTTTAAACCATTGGATTTAGATAAGATGATGTCTGAAGCGGGATTAGAACATGATCGTTTTAATTATGGTGATGCTTATAAGAATGGTAATAATTGGGGGACGGGTATAGAAAATGGAGTTAAAAATAAATATGAGGAATTAAAAACAAATGTTAAGCAGCATGATCCTGTGGAAAATACACAGGTACCCAATGAAGATATTATAAAAAACACAGGTAATACGGCGGCGAGTACAGCAGCTATGGCAGATTCGATGGATATCGTAGATGAGGAATTAAAGTACATGCGGGATGCAGCTGAGCAGGAAATTATTAACCGGTTTACACTGGCGGAATTGAAGGTGGATGTTAATAACAATAACACCATAAAGACTGTTACGGACATTGATAACGTAGCTCGAATGCTTAGCGATGTTACTACAGAAATGCTGGTTTCTTCCGCAGAAGGGATGGAATATTAGTGGCTTATCAAATCTATATTGATGAAATGCTTCTTCCTCTTCCACCAGAAAAAATACCATTAAAGTACAATGGACAGAATAAAACTGTAAATCTCATTAATGGAGAAGAGATAAATTTAGTTAAGCCAACTGGTCTTGCTGAAATAAGCCTGGATGTAATTATTCCTCAAATGGAATATCCATGTGCCACTTGGGATGGAAGTATAGGGAGTGCAGAAGATTTCTTAACTAAAATAAAAAAACTTAAGGATAATGGAAATTTTTTTGAATTTACTGCAATTCGAGAAGGACTAATGGGAAACAGTTTATTTGACACAACTCTTGATGTGACTTTGGAGGACTATAAAGTCACAGATGATGTCAGTGAGGGGTTTGACCTGGTAGTGTCTCTTAACATGAAAGAATATAAAAGTTATGGAACAAAAATCATGAATTTTAAAATCGAAGAGGATGAATCGCAAAATGAAGTGACCAGCTTGGAAGAAGAACGTCAGGGAGAGCCGCCTATAGAAAAAGAATATACGGTTGTAAAAGGAGATTGCCTTTGGTCCATTGCTAAAAGAAACCTTGGAGATGGAAGCCGGTGGAAAGAAATCTACCAGTTAAATCGCGATAAAATTTCCAATCCTAATTTGATTTATCCAAATCAGGTATTAATGATGCCTTAGGAAAGGAGAAAAATGAAAGCACATTTATATATCCAAAACAATCGAACCGTTTATGAACCAGTCGTATGCGGAAATATTTCATGGCAAACCCAGCGACGAGGACAGCCAGGAAAGTGCACATTTACGCTTCTCCCGGACAAAATGCTTCAAATTGAAGAGGGCAATGCTGTCCGGTTGGACGTAACTGGAATCCCTGTTTTCTTTGGGTTTATTTTCGAACGTAACTGGAACAGTGATGGTCAGGTAAAGGTTACAGCATACGATCAGCTTCGGTATCTTAAAAATAAAGAAACTTATAATTATACGGATTTAACTGCCGCTGAAATAATACAGATGATTGCGGATGATTTTCATCTAAAGACAGGAGAGCTTGAGGATACTGGTCAGAGATTTTCCAGAAAAGAAAAAGACAAGACGTTGTTTGATATTATTTTAAACAATATGGATCTTGCAATGATACATTCAGGGAAATTATATACTTTCTATGATGATGTAGGAAAATTAACACTTAAATCTATGGAAAACATGAAGCTGGATATCATGATTGATGAAACAACAGCACAGGACTATGACTATAAAGTCAGTATTGACAGCAATACCTTTAATCTCATCAAACTGTATTACGACAATAGTGATACCAAACAAAGAGAGTGTTACATTACGAAAAGTACAGAGAACATAAATAAATGGGGAGTCCTTAAAAAAGATGAATCCATTGAAAAGGGAGTGGATGGGCAAAAAATAGCAGAAACCTATTTAACATTGTACAATCGCCCTTCCCGTTCCCTGACAATAAAAGATGCATTTGGTGATATTCGTGCCAGAGCTGGTTGTCTTATCCCGGTTTTTCTGGATACATTAGACACAAGTTGTAAAAATTATCTGGTTATTGAATCAGTCACTCACAAAATTGATGAAGGAATTCATACGATGGATTTAACATTGAGAGGAGCAAAAATAGTTGGCTGACGTTGAATGGATAGAGAACATTAAAAGAATTGTGATGCAGGCTGTAGAGGCTGGAGATCCTTGTGATGTTATAACCGCTTCTGTGCTTAACACGGATCCCTTAGAAATCCGAATAGATCAGAAAACTATTTTATCAAAGTCCCAGATAATATTACCAGAACAGTTTACAGACCATTTAAGTGTAATGGAAATACCAGGCTTGGGAGAGATGACAGTGACTGTAAAGGCGGGGCTGAAAAATGGAGACAAGATTCTTCTCATTCAAAAACGGGGAGGACAACAATACGTAGTCGCGGGCAGATGGTAAAGGAGGGGATACTATGCTTCCAGTAACAGGTGATATTTTGGAGCAGGACTTTAAAGTAATTGAGCAGCCATCTAAAACCTTCCGTCTTGTTATGAACAGCGGTCGTATTATGGGGATGACAGATGGTTTAGAGGCAATTCGACAGTCTGTTTACTGCATTCTGAATACGGAGCGTTTTGACTGGCTAATTTATAGCTGGAATTATGGAGTGGAATTAAACAGGCTTTTTGGAAAACCGTTAGGGCTGGTTAAAGCTAAAGTGAAAAAGAGAATCAAGGAAGCCCTAAAGCAAGATGACCGAATCAATGAGGTAGATAATTTCTCTTTCAAAGAGAATGGTACATCACTATTTGTAACATTTACTGTCCATACTCCGGTAGGAGAAATTAATGCTGAAAAGGAGGTGAATTTTTAAGTGTATGAAAGTGTTTCGTATGAGAACATATTAAAGCGTATGTTAGATAAAGTATCATCTGACTTAGATAAAAGGGAAGGTTCTGTAATCTATACTGCGCTGGCTCCAGCTGCTGCAGAGCTTGCTATTATGTACATAGAGATTGACCAGGTTTTAAAAGAGATTTTTGCGGATACAGCAGACAGAGAATTTTTAATACGTAGAGCAGCTGAGCGCGGAATTATTCCCAAGGCAGCTTCTTATGCAGAGCTAAAGGCACGATTTAATATGGAAATTCCAATAGGAAGTCGTTTCTCTCAAAACTTAATGAATTACAAGGCTATAGAAAAATTAGGTAACTTTGAATACCGGATGCGGTGTGAAACGATTGGTACTTCCGGAAATGCAAATTTAGGCAGATTGATTCCCATTGAATATATGAAAGGGTTAACATTTGCTGAACTTACAGAACTTTTAGTACCAGGAGAAGAGGAAGAGGAAACAGAACGGTTTCGTAAACGATATTTTGACAGTTTAAAATCTCAGGCGTACGGTGGAAATATTGCAGATTATAAAGAGAAAGTTTCGGCGATTACTGGAGTAGGTGGAGTAAAGGTGTTTCCTGCCTGGAATGGAGGCGGAACGGTGAAACTGGTCATTGTTGATTCTTCTTTTCATTCTCCCAGCCTGGAATTAATTGAACATGTGCAGGAACAGATTGATCCAATTACAGATCAGGGGAAAGGCTATGGGATTGCGCCTATTGGTCATAAAGTTTCTGTTGTAGGCGCCCAGGCAGAGGTAGTATCAATTACTGCAAAAATCACATATCAGACAGGGTATGACTCCAGTAAATGTAAAGATTTTATTGAAAAAACTATGGATGAATATTTTGAAGAACTGAATCATTCGTGGCAAGAGTTAAATAACATTATTGTCAGGATTTCCAGAATTGAAAGCAGATTGCTGGATGTGGAAGGGGTTCTTGATGTCATGGATACAAGGATCAATGGAGTTAATGGTAATTATGTAATTTCCTCTGAGAAGATAGCATTACGAGGTGATGTGGATGCCTAATCAAAGAGAAATTGATTTAATATCATATTTTCCAGATTATTTAAGAGGAATCCGAGAGTTTAATGAAATAGGCGGAGCTGAAGAAAAAGAATTGAGGCAGCTGTATTCAAACATTGGAATTCTGTGGGATAACAGTTTTATAGTATCCTCGGATTATCAGGGGATAAAGAGATGGGAGTCATTGTTAGGAATTAAAGGGGACGCGTCACTTTCTCTTGAGGAAAGAAGAAATATTGTATTAGCAAACTGGAATTATCAGCTCCCCTATACCCAAAGAAAGTTACTGGAGCAGTTAACATCACTTCTTGGTGACAGTTATGAAATCTACGTGGATATCCTTAAGAGCAATTTAAAAATCGTAGTAAAAGAGTGTTCTCTGGTCATTGTGGAAAGCATTCGGGACATGGTAGGAAGAATAATACCAGCAAATCTGGAAGCAGAATTTTGCAGTAAATACCAGGGGAATTATAACGCAAACATATCTTTTTTTAACACCGTAACTTTTCGCACTGTTTTTTTTCCTCGATATAATCTGGCGCATTTGAATCTGGATCGTAATTGGATCTTGAACGGGGACAATAAATTAAATGGGTACAATGATGAAAGTCCCATTGACTTTTATCCTGTGGGAACCAGGGTTCGCGCAGAAATACAGCATGCCCATAAAGGGGAAGAGCAGTTACATATATCAGTTGGCATACCAAGGCAGTTATTTTTAGATAATGAAATGATTGTAGTACAAGCAGAATCAAAAAATGATTCTAAAATAAAAGAAGTGATGAGTTTTAGTTTTAGTGCGATGGAATATATGGCGGTCGGTCCTGTTTGTATTACGAACAGGAATGTATTGGAAAATGAATGGGCAATGGACGGTAATCGTAACTTAAATGGCGGTTTAACTATTTTATAGGAAAGGGAAAATATATGGCAGACATTACAAATGGAGTTATTACAGTAACAGGGAGAAAGAAATTTTGCAAAGCTCATGCAGGAGATATGGTTCTTCCCATTATCACTCATATGGCGTGGGGAGACGGGGGCGTAAATGATGAGGGGAAGCCAAAGGCAGCTTCCGGAGGTGAGGTCGCTCTTTATCATGAACTTTTAAAAAAGAAAGTGGAGGCTCACACCTACGTAAACAATGAGGAGACTGCCTGCCGTTATACGGCTACATTGGAAAAAGGAGAATTAACTGGAAGTGAAATATCCGAAATGGGATTATTTGATGCAGAAGGAGATTTAATTGCATACCGAACCTTTATGCGAAAAGGGAAAGATGCAGATATTCCTCAAATCTATGATATGGATGAAATATTTTAAGGAGGTTTTACTATGGCATTTTGTGATGTAAAGAATCCGCCGGAATATACGGCAGAAATTCGTAAATGGGACAGGGATACACTGGCAGATGGCCAGGAGTTGGCGGTTGAGATTGAACAGCTTTTTAATAATACTTTTTATAATAAGATGGTTCAGGAGCAGCATGAACAGTTAATAGAGGTAAGTATTCCTGCTTCTGGCTGGAGCAATACGGCACCTTACAGCCAAAGAGTTGCGGTGGCAGGTTTGAAAGCAACTGATAATCCGGTACTAAGTCCTTGTACGCCTAAAAATCTGGATGCTGCAGCTGTAAAGCTTCAAAGAAAAATGACAGGAATGGTAACTTACGGGGAGACAGAAGATGGGTATATGACGTTGTATTGCGGGGAAAAGAAGCCAACAGAAGATTTTAGTGTATATATGAGAGGAGTGAGTGTGAATGGGTAAAGTGAGTATTTCAGGAACCGGAGGTAATGGAGTTGGATCTGATGATTGTACAGCAACAAGGGCAGAATTGTTAAAGGGTTATGCAGCTATTACAATTGATTCAGATGATGAAGTGGTCGATGGAACTCTAGAGTTGACGGGAGACGCATCGGATAGTCAGGTACTTGACAAAAAGACCTATTATAATAAAGATGCAAAAACAAAGCGTACTGGTACGATGCAAAACATTGGGGCTGTTTCAGCTTCACTTAATGCTGGTGGGAGTTATGCAGTCCCAGCCGGATATCATAATGGCTCCGGAAAGATCACGGCCAACAATTTAGCAAGTCAAACTCAAGGAAATGCAGATACAAATTCTATTCTAAGTGGTCGAAGCGGTTGGGTAAATGGTGTTAAAGTCAATGGTAGTATTCCATGGCAAAATGTTGATGTTTCAGGTACTGACCGTGCATATGCTACAAATAATTCATGTTGGGAAGGTACTGTATGTTTAGGGGTTAGGAATGCACATTATCTAAATGGAGTTAACTGGATTCAAGGGAGTATCCCTAATTTTAATGCGGGCAATATTAAACAAGGTGTCAATATTGGAGGACTTGTTGGTACATTACCAGATTATTCTTATTTAGCAACTGGTCGGGTGGTTTTTTAAATGGCGCGTTTTCAGGTGTGCTTGCTGATGGCGTGCGACCTTACTATGGGGGTTATCGCTATAGTATAAGCACTGGTGGAATTTATTTAGAAGGAATGGATAGTGGCAGCGATGATGATATGAAACTCTATACCTATATAGGAAGTAAAGTAAGTGCTAATTACTCCCCATTTTCCAGGATTAGATTTACCTACACATCAACTTTTGCATATGATCCAAATGGTTTGGCTTGCGTAGGTAATATATTGTTTTATTCGACAAAAAAGAAATATATTAAGACTCTTTATAACGTTTTTTATGCTGGATATCAAACTTACACAACAACGGAGATAGATATTAGTGGCATAAATGAGCAGGCTTTTTTCGAACTTAAGTTTTGGAGTGCTAGTAAGGCTATATATGGTGGAGTTAATATTACAAAAATCGAATTTTTAAATTAAATGTAATAGATGAAGCTGTAATCTTCTTTGATAAGAATGGTAGAATATATGACACTGAATATGATGAACAATTATAAATTCCTAAATGATTTCAATTTATAAAAATAGAAATTATGGACAACTCACAAATTATTAGTGTTGTGGACTTATCAAATACAGAAAATCCATAAGTTGTGACAATCACCCCTAAAGAGAGCATTTAGGGAAAAGAAACTATTGGGAAAATTAAGAAAGTGTTAGGAAAATGTGTATGGATAAAATTTTAGAACTGCTTGCCCTAGCTTGGGGAAGTCCAATTATTAAATTAGTTATTTTAGCAGTAGTAATGGACACATGCTTCGGTTGCATCAGAGCAATAAAGGAGCATAAATTTAACAGCTGTTTTGGAATAGACGGAGCTATCCGTAAAATCTCCATGGTAGCCTCACTCGCGTTCCTCCTTGTACTTGACCAAATTGTACATCTAAACTTAATTGGTTTTATTCCGGAAGCAATCCGATCTTATCTGCCAGTTAATTCCATAGGTGTGGCCGAGTTTTTCGGCCTTCTATACATAGCATACGAACTGGTCAGTATTTTAAAAAACATGACACTATGCGGACTACCCGTAAAACACATATGGGAAGCCATAAAGAAGTTCCTGTCACAGTACACCGACGAGCTTCCTGACCGCACCTAAAATCTTACCAAGTACACCGCCCCGTGACATTTCTCCACCTTTCTTCATATGATAAATAGAAAGGGACAAGGTGATATCTATGGTAAAAAGCGAATCAACCAAAGACATGAGCAACATCGAGCTACTTGGAATACAGGAAAATTTAAAAGACTCCGATTATACAGAAATCGAACGTTTCCGGGAATCCTTTGATGCAGATGACATGGGATTCTCGGGAAGAAGGGAGGGGATTTAAGTGGAAATAAATAAACTTCTAACCCCATATAACTACAGTAACGGCGAGCTAAGCCGTATTAAATATATCGTCATTCATTATGTAGGAGCGCTGGGAGGCGCGGAAGCAAACTGTAAATACTATGCTTCCCAGTACGTAGGCGCCAGCGCCCACTACTTTGTAGGCTTTTCCGGGGAAATCTGGCAATCTGTTGAAGACAAAAACGTCGCATGGCACTGCGGAGCCAAAACCTATATCCATCCCGAATGCCGCAACAGCAACAGCATTGGTATTGAGCTGTGTGTCAGAAACAAAGGCAGCCAATCCGACACAAGCAGAGACTGGTATTTTGAAGATGCAACCGTAGCCTCAGCCAAAAAATTAACTAAAAATCTGATGGAACAATACGGAATCAGAGAAGATCACGTAATCAGACACTACGATGTAACCGGTAAAATCTGCCCCAATCCTTATGTATACAATAATACCATTCACACATGGGAAGATTTTAAAGATTCTCTTTTATCCGCAGCAGAAGTAAAATCCGGCTGGGTGGAAGAGGAGAACGGATGGAGATTTTATTTAGGGAATACAGGAGATTATGTGAAAAATGACTGGTATCAGGATGGAGATACCTGGTACTGGTTTGATGAAGCTGGATATATGGTCAAAGATACCTGGAAAACCGGAAGTGACGGAAAGTGGTATTATTTAGACAGTGCCGGAAAAATGGCAAAAGACCAGTGGGTGATCTGGAAAAATGAACTTTACCACCTGACAGCTGACGGCAGTATGTATGAAGGTGAGCTTCACTTAAAGTCAGACCAGAACGGCGCACTTCAGATCCAATAAAAACCTGGCGGGATCCGGTGAAATGAGATCCCGCCAAACCAAAAAATCCCATTCAGGGGGTTAGTCTGAACGGGATAAATATCGTTTATGAATTAAGCCATAGCGTTAACAGCTTTAGAGATTCTGGATACTTTTCTGGAAGCGTTATTCTTATGATATACGCCTTTAGTAGCAGCTTTGTCGATCTCTGTAATAGCATTTACTAATGTTACCTGTGCAGCAGCCTTGTCACCGGCAATAATAGCAGCTTCCACTTTCTTAATGGATGTTTTCACTTTGGATCTTATCGCTTTGTTTCTAGCAGCCTTAGTTTCGTTAACTAAGATTCTTTTCTTTGCAGATTTAATGTTAGCCAATCTGTACACCTCCAATAAAATGTAATATGATTTATTCTTTGTTTTGCATCAAAGTCTGGACACGGACAGTTCAATGTAAACATACTTTTATATTTTAGCTAATTTCAGTACATATGTCAATACATAATTCCTGCTTTTTTGCAGAAAATACCTTAGAAATGCTGGAAAGGAGGAAGAAATGGAAAACACATTTGAAGTACGTACAGACCTTGCAGTTGAAGAAAAAGAAAGTTTTCCTGGTGACGGCGGAGAAATATCAGGAGTATCATTAAGGGAATGGCATCGGGCTGACAGCCGGATTAAAATGACAGAGGTAAAAATCCTTGATGAAAAAGGGTCAAAGGCCATGGGAAAACCCATTGGAACCTATATTACCCTGGAGGCAGACCAGCTGTCTTTAAAAGATGAGGATTATCACAGAGAGGTGTCTAAGGAACTCTCAGCACAGATTTCCAAGCTACTGGAAGGAAAAGATTTCACGAAACCCAATTTTCATGTATTGGTGGCAGGACTTGGTAACTCTTCTGTAACTCCCGATTCTCTGGGGCCCAGAGTTCTTAATAATCTCCAGGTTACCAGGCATTTAAAGGTTCAGTATGGAGACGATTTCTGGCGTGGGAAACCCATGCCTGTGATCAGCGGGATTGCACCAGGCGTTATGGCTCAGACCGGAATGGAGACAGCCGAGATTTTAAAAGGTATTATTAAAGAGACAAAGCCCGATCTCATTATTGCAATTGATGCTCTGGCTGCAAGAAGCGTCAAACGTCTTGGCACAACCATACAGCTTACAGATACCGGAATCCATCCAGGTTCCGGAGTGGGGAATCACCGTAACAGCTTAACAAAAGAAAGTTTAGGGGTACCGGTCATGGCAATTGGCGTACCTACTGTAGTAGGGGCGGCCGCAATCGTCCATGATACAGTGACAACCTTAATCCGGGCACTGTCAGAAAACATGGAAACCAAAGGAATGGGAGATTTTATGGAAAATCTTAATTCTGATGAACAGTATGATCTGATACGGGAACTTTTAGAGCCAGAATTCGGACCGCTTTATGTAACCCCTCCAGATATTGACGAAACTGTGAAAGAATTAAGCTTTACCATCTCCGAGGGGATCCACATGACCTTTTTGGGACAGGAAGTTTCGTAGTAAACAGCCACCTTTCTGCATAGTATATTATAATCAAGAATGCAGGAAGGCGGCTATGAAACAGAGCAGTGAAAGATTGAACCGGATAATTAAAAAATTAATGATTACAGTAAGCCTGATTCTGGCCGTTTTTTTGAGTCTTAAAGAAGCTTCCCAGGCAGCAGGCAGGCTGGATTTAAAAGATATTCAAAACTGGATTGGAGAGGGCGTTGCAGATAGCGCCGCCATAATCTGGCGTTACCAGTATCCTGCTTCCGTATGGGAGCAGGAAGGGGAAGGCGGGAAGAACCTGTATCGGGAAAAATCACTTGGAAGCCTGTTTTGTGGTTTTTTCTTCAGTCATTCCCCCTTATCCCGTTATACGAATAAAAACGGAACAACAGAAGATTATTACGGAGAAAATGATCCTGCCTACAGGAGTTATCTAGAAAGCCGAAAATTTTACGAGGAACACAGCTTTCTTCTATATGATGGGGGAGAAGAGAGTGGGGAAGATGGAAGCGTAAATGCCGGTGCACCCAAGGTTTCCCAGGAGACACCGGAAAGCCAGGCGGCCGCTGAACCCCCAAAACAGGAAGTGGCCAAAGAGCCCCAACAGCCCGTACCTGTCAGTGGGGAAAAGAATGCTGCAATGACCTGCGCATCAAGCAGTATCTGGCCCATTGTGGGAACCACCTACCGGAAGGAGCAGCTGGCAGACTACGATTATATGATGAAGCATTTTTACAGTGTTCATACCTCAACCACCGCTGGGCGGGATTTAATGAAAGCCGATCAGTTTCTTTCAGAGAAATTTACTCTGGAAGGAGGAAATGACAAACCCCAGATTTTAATCTACCACACTCACTCCCAGGAAGAATATACTGATTTTGCGTCTGGTAATAAGGAAGCAACAGTAGTGGGAATCGGAAGTTATTTAACCCAGCTGTTAACAGCAAAGGGTTACAATGTCATTCACGATACCTCTGTCTATGACTTGCAAAATGGAAAGCTGGACAGAAACAAAGCATATACATACGCCCTTGACGGCATTACCAGAATTCTTCAGGATAATCCGTCTATCGAAGTGATTCTGGATGTGCACCGGGATGGAGTAAGCAGTGATCTGCATATGGTAAATAAAGTTAATGGGAAAATGACAGCTCCTGTCATGTTCTTTAACGGAGTCAGCCAGACCCCGGAAGGTCCCATTGAATATCTGCCCAATCCATACAGAGAGAAGAATCTTGCTTTCAGCTTTCAGATGCAGCTGGACAGCGCAGCCTATTTCCCTGGGCTTACCCGCAAGATTTACATAAAAGGGCTACGCTATAACCAGCATTTAAGAGCCAGATCCGCTTTGATTGAAGTCGGCGCCCAGACCAATTCCTATCAGGAAGCATTAAATGCCATGGAACCCCTTTCAGAGGTTTTGGATATGGTCTTAAAAGGTAATTAACAAACAACATAGTAGCAAATAAAAAAGCTGGAAGCCTGTTATGTTATCAGGATTATCCAGCTTTGGGTCTTTTCTGAAAATGTAATCTGCAGAGGGGAAAATCAATTGCATGTCAAATTGGGATATGTTACCATAAGAACATGGAACAATCGTGTCACTGCAGGGGCGTTGGCCTTCCATCATTACATAGATGGGAGGTGATGTGAATGAAATATGACTTTAAAGACCTTATGGCTTTTGGTACATTCATTTTAGCATTGCTTACCTTTATTTTTTATAATTGTAAGTAGCAAATTTCTCTCTAGAGTCCTGAAAATGGACAGAGAAAAACCACCCTTGTATACTTTGGCGAGTTCGAGGGTGGAATTTCAACTCTTTTAATTGGCCAACCCCTTGTAATGGGGCGGTTGTTTCTTTCCTATTATTCTAATACATAATTCCTGTATTTGCAAGCGAAAATAGTAACAGGAAATGAATATGAATCAGGGAATTCAACGCTTTCCCGGTGGACAACCGTTGATTTTAATGGTATATTTGAAGACACCAGAAACATCAGAAAAGAGGATTATATTTTATGGCAGCTGCCCAGCAGAATAGAATACGTAATTTTTGCATTATTGCTCATATTGATCATGGAAAATCAACTCTCGCAGACAGAATTATCGAGAAAACAGGACTGCTGACCAGCAGAGAGATGCAGGCTCAGATTCTTGATAATATGGATCTGGAACGGGAGCGTGGAATAACCATCAAGGCCCAGGCAGTTCGTACTGTTTATAAGGCAAATGACGGACAGGAATACGTTTTTAACATGATTGACACACCGGGTCATGTTGACTTTAATTATGAGGTTTCAAGAAGCCTGGCAGCCTGTGACGGCGCTGTTTTAGTAGTAGATGCCTCCCAGGGAATTGAAGCTCAGACCCTTGCAAACGTTTATATGGCACTGGATCACGATCTGGATGTATTTCCAGTTTTAAATAAAATCGACCTTCCCAGTGCGGAGCCAGAGCGGGTGGTTGAGGAGATTGAAGATGTAATCGGCATTGAAGCTCACGATGCACCCAGAATCTCTGCCAAGACAGGTCTCAATGTTGAAGCGGTACTGGAAGCGATTGTTGAGAAAATACCCGCCCCTGTGGGAGATCCGGAAGCGCCCCTTCAGGCTCTGATCTTCGATTCCCTTTATGATTCTTACAAAGGAGTCATCGTATTCTTCCGTGTAAAAGAAGGAACGGTGAAAAAAGGAGATAAAGTTCGCATGATGGCCACCGGTGCGGTGGAAGAGGTAGTGGAAGTCGGATATTTCGGCGCAGGCCAGTTTTTACCCTGTGAAGAATTATCAGCAGGTATGGTTGGATATTTATCTGCCAGTATTAAAAACGTAAAGGATACGGCAGTGGGAGATACCATTACCCATGCTGACCGGCCATGTAAGCAGGCTCTTCCTGGTTATAAAAAGGTAACGTCCATGGTGTACTGCGGTCTCTACCCCTCCGACGGAGCCCGTTACAATGATCTTCGTGATGCACTTGAGAAGCTTCAGCTTAATGACGCTTCTTTATTCTTTGAACCGGAGACATCACTTGCCCTTGGCTTTGGTTTCCGCTGCGGATTCTTGGGACTTCTTCATCTGGAGGTAATTCAGGAACGTCTGGAACGGGAATATAATTTAGATCTTGTGACTACAGCGCCTGGCGTAGTCTATCATGTATTCAAAAAGAATGGGGAGAAGCTGGAACTGACCAACCCCTCCAATCTTCCTGATCCTACCGAGATTGAATATATGGAGGAGCCCATTGTCAGCGCAGAAATTATGGTAACTACGGAATTTGTAGGAGCCATTATGAAGCTTTGTCAGGAACGCCGTGGTGTTTATCTTGGAATGGAATATATGGAAGCTACCAGAGCCCTTTTAAAATATGAACTTCCGCTAAATGAAATCATCTACGATTTCTTTGATGCACTGAAATCCCGTTCCAGAGGCTATGCTTCCTTCGATTACGAGCTGAAAGGCTATGAAAAGTCGGAACTGGTAAAGCTGGATATATTAGTCAACAAAGAAGAAGTGGATGCACTTTCCTTTATTGTACATGCAGAATCCGCCTATGAGCGCGGCAGAAGAATGTGTGAAAAGCTAAAAGATGAGATTCCCAGACAGCTTTTTGAAATTCCCATTCAGGCAGCCGTCGGTGGCAAGATCATTGCCCGCGAGACAGTAAAAGCCATGAGAAAAGATGTACTTGCCAAATGCTACGGCGGTGATATTTCACGTAAGAAGAAACTTCTTGAAAAGCAGAAAGAAGGTAAAAAACGTATGCGCCAGGTCGGTAACGTTGAGATACCGCAGAAGGCATTTATGAGCGTACTAAAATTAGATGATGAATAAAAAAAATATGGAGATTTACGTGCACATCCCGTTTTGTGCACGTAAATGCGCTTACTGTGATTTCTTATCATTTCCCGGAAATAAACGGATGCAGCAGGAATATACAGAACAGCTGCTGGAAGAGATAAAATACCAGAGTGCATATACCAGAGAATATCAGGTCATCAGTATATTTATCGGGGGAGGGACGCCCTCTATTCTGGAAGCAAATCAGATGACTGCCATTCTTAACGCATTAAACAGTCAGTTTGACATACATCCGGAGGCGGAGATTACCCTGGAAGCCAATCCGGGAACCGTTACCTCAGAGGCACTCATTCAGTACAAACGTGCCGGAATAAACAGGATTAGTATGGGACTTCAGTCAGCTGACGATAAAGAACTTGGCTATCTTGGCAGAATACACACCTACGATGAGTTTTTAAAAAGCTATCAGAGAGTGCGCATGGCGGGATTTGATAACGTAAATGTGGACTTAATCTCGGCCATTCCCGGTCAGACAGTGGAATCATGGAAGAATACATTAAAAAAGGTTACCATGTTAAAGCCAGAGCATATTTCGGCATACAGCCTCATCGTTGAGGAAGGAACCCCGTTTTATGACCGCTATGGAGATCATGTGGAAATGGATAATGATTCTATGACGGGAGAGGAACGAAGGCGTCTGATGTCTCTTCCTGAGCTCCCTGACGAAGATATGGAGAGAGAAATGTATTATCTGACCAGAGAGTTCTTAAAAGAACAGGGATATGAGCGGTACGAGATTTCCAACTATTCCAGAAAGGGATATGAATGCAGGCATAACATCGGCTACTGGACAGGAGTGGAATATTTAGGTCTGGGACTTGGATCTTCTTCCTATATGAATGGCTGCCGTTCTCATAACACAGCCAGTTACGAGAATTATATCAAAGGCAGTTTTGGAAGAAAGGAAGAGTTTGACAAGCTTTTAAGACAGGAGTTTGAACACCTCTCCATGGAAGAAAAGATGGAGGAGTTTATGTTTTTGGGTCTCCGCCTGATTGAAGGAGTCTCTGCTCATGGTTTTGTCAGCAGTTTCGGCCAGAATATACGCCATGTATATGGCCCAATCCTTGATAAACTGGAGCAGGAAGGCCTGATGGAATTAAAGGAAGGGTTTTACCGGCTTACAGAACGGGGAATTGATATCAGCAATTACGTGATGAGCGAGTTTTTATTATAACATAAGGGGTCTGCAAAGAGAGAACAATTACTTTCTTTGCAGACCCCTTATTCTATTATGAAGCTTCATCACTGAACCAGAAAGACCTCCACACTCCTGGTGCCATAAGCCCGGGTCTCTCCATGGGTATTAAAAAAGATATCAATATGATTTCCTCTTACCCCACTGCCGCAGTCCTCAGCCGTATAAATCACTCCGTCGATCATAAGGCGGCTTCCATAAGGAATCACTCTTGGATCAACGGAAATGGTATGGCCTGCAGTGGCCACCGTGCCCGTACTGGTTCTTCCTCCCCATCTGCCTGAGCAGCCTCTGCATGGGCAGTAAGCTGTGGTCCTGAACATTCCAAGGGAACGAAGCCCGTTTGAAGAAGCAAAGGAACCAACACCATATACCCTGGAGCCGGAAAGCTTCTGACCGCCCGCATAAGCTTCTACAAGATAGGAACCATCTCCATAACTGTTCCAGGGAGCGGATACTTCAAATCCGTAATTTCCAGTGCCGGTGCCCTGATCAGCCAGATCCTCTCTGTATTTCGTTGCAGAAGCAGTCAGTTCTCCCACAACACTTCCGGTTGCCTGATTGGTAATGATGACCTGAACCTCCTGGGTGGAAGAGGGATTTAAGCTGTTCCAGGCCCATCCCCGGATGCTGGTTTCATCCGCACCGTCTATAATCCCAGGAGTCTGCTCTGCAAGGACATAAGCGGGTGATATTGTATAAAATGCTATCATTAGTAATGTTCCGAGGAACCAATGTAATTTCTTTGTTTTATTCATGTAATAATTACTTCCTTTCTTTTTCACAAAAAGTACATACAAATTAATATAATATAAATATATGTAACAGATTTGTAATAAATGAGGTACAAGTAATTATTTTACACTTTTTTCCATATTTGTCAAGTTTTTATATCTTTCTATACCCGGCAGCAGGATTTTCTGCATAAAAAAGATGCCGGAAAGGGAGAAATCCGCTTTCCGGCAACATATATGGACAATGATTTATTATCTTTCTATTACAGCAAATATCTCTTTTGACTGTCTTCCAAAAGCGAGAGCTTCTCCCCGGCTTCCGAAATAGATATCCACTTTGTTTCCTCTGATACCGCTTCCGGTATCTTCCACCGTATAGACAACGCCATCAATCATGACCTTTGATCCAAGTGGCAGTACAGTAAGATCTGCAGATAATGTGTGCAGCGGCTGTGGTATGGTTCCGGAGTAAGTCTTCTGCTGTCTTCCTGAGCTGCTGGGGCAGTAGGCTGTTGCAGAGAATATTCCCAAAGATGCTCCTCTTTCAAAAACCGGACCTGTGGGTGCTTTTTCTTCTGGCAGTTCTTTCTTTTCTATGCCCGGTCCTACATCGCTCATCGTAGCGTCACTTGCAGTAGCAACCGTTTCGGTACTGTTCTTTTTCATTTGCTTATCCGTATCTACACTCCCTGACTGTTGGCTTGCTGTACTCTGGCTATCAGCCGTCTGGGCAGCCATTGCAGTAGTGGATAACAGCAGAATACAAAGGAGTGTCAGTAATCCGGTGATCCGGAAACGTCTTGAAAAACTAATCATGATTTACCTCGCAATCGTGTTGTTATGGTGTATCAATTACCATTATATTACAAAAGTGTTAAATGTCAAGAAAAAAATGTCATAGGCTTTGTAATATTTGATAGAAAATTGAGATAAAATGTACATGCAGGTCATAAAAACTTCATTTAAAATTTTTCAGGAATGTATTGACAAATGTAGAAAAAAAGAATATATTATGAAAAGAAGATGTTAGCACTCCTAAACGTCGAGTGCTAACAAATACCTCTGAAAGGAGCGTGGCAGTTTGGATGATAAGGATCAGCTGGATGCACGGAAGATCATTATACTGAAAGCGATTATTAAAACTTATCTGGAAACAGGTGAACCGGTAGGATCCCGTACCATTTCAAAATATACGGACTTGAATTTAAGCTCCGCCACTATCCGGAATGAGATGTCTGATCTGGAAGAGATGGGTTATATTATGCAGCCCCATACTTCTGCTGGAAGGATTCCTTCCGATAAGGGATACCGCTTCTATGTGAATACCATTCTTCAGGAAAAGGAAGATGAGTTTACTGAGATTAAAGAATTAATGATAAAGCGTGTGGACCGGGTAGAATCCATGTTAAAGCAGGTAGCTAAGCTGCTTGCCCAGAATACCAACTATGCAGCCATGATCAGTGCGCCCCAGTACCATCATAACAAGTTAAAGTTTATCCAGCTGTCCAAGGTTGATGAAGAAAAATTGCTTGTGGTAATTGTGGTGGAAGGCAATATTATAAAGAACGCCATAATCCCCATTCGTTCAGAACTGAGCGACGAAGGAATATTGAATCTTAACATTCTTTTAAATAATGCTTTAAACGGGCTTTCTATAGAAGAGATCAATTTAGAAGTGATCAGCAGGTTAAAGACCCAGGCCGGTCCCCACAGCGAAGTGGTGGACCGGGTTTTATCGGAGGTGGCAGCGGCCATCAGAGCCGATGATGAAGATCTTCAGATTTATACCAGCGGAGCAACCAATATTTTTAAATATCCCGAATTAAGCGACGGAGAAAAAGCGAGTCAGTTAATCGGTGCGCTGGAACAGAAGGAACTACTTCAGGAACTGGTAGATGATGTAAACAGTTCAGAAAGCAGCTCTGGAATCCAGGTGTACATCGGAGATGAAGCACCTGTACAGACGATGAAGGACTGCAGTATCGTTACCGCCAACTATGAACTTGGGGAAGGTTTAAGAGGTACCATCGGTATCATTGGCCCCAAGCGAATGGATTATGAAAAGGTACTCAATACGCTGAGGAATTTAATGACCCAGCTGGATACCATTTTGAAAAAAGATGAAAGGTAAAGGGTAGAATATTGAGCATGGAAGATGTTAAAACAGACGAGAATCTGGCAGAAGAGACGACAAATCAGGAAGATGCCGTTTCCTCTGAAAAAGAGATAGACGTTACTTGCGACAGTAAGGAAGAATGTTCACAGGAACAGGAAGAGACACCAGAACCGGAAGGCGATGCAAAAGAGGAGCCGGAAAAGAAAAGCTTTTTCGGTAAGAAGAAAGAGAAAAAAGATCCAAAGGATGAGAAGATTGAGGAGCTTACAGACCGTCTTCAAAGATCCATGGCTGAATTTGATAATTTTAGAAAGCGGACTGAAAAAGAAAAGTCTGCCATGTTTGAAATCGGAGCTAAGGACATCATAGAGAGAATTCTCCCCGTAGTTGATAATTTTGAGCGGGGCCTGGCAGCGATTCCGGAAGCAGATAAGGAATCACCTTTTGCTGACGGTATGGAAAAGATCTATAAACAGCTGATGAAAACTCTGGATGAGGCAGGGGTTAAGCCCATTGAAGCGGTTGGAATGCCA
Source organism: Lacrimispora sp. (assembly GCF_031982545.1). Taxonomy (GTDB): domain Bacteria; phylum Bacillota; class Clostridia; order Lachnospirales; family Lachnospiraceae; genus Lacrimispora. The sequence continues at coordinate 235,811 of NZ_DALYXB010000005.1, read as the reverse complement.
TTTGACCCCAATTACCACAATGCGGTTATGCATGTGGAGGATGACTCTCTTGGAGAGAATGTAGTTTCCCAGGAACTTCAAAAAGGTTACACCTATCGGGATACCGTGGTAAGACACTCCATGGTACAGGTAGCTAATTAATAATAAATCAGAAACTCTCACAATTTTGTTTATAAAATAGGAGGAAAAAACTATGGGTAAGATCATTGGAATTGACTTAGGAACAACAAACAGCTGCGTAGCCGTTATGGAAGGCGGTAAGCCAGTTGTAATCCCAAACAGCGAAGGCGTAAGAACAACACCATCTGTTGTTGCATTTACAAAGAATGGAGAAAGACTGGTTGGTGAACCTGCAAAACGTCAGGCAGTAACCAATGCAGACCGTACCATTTCTTCCATCAAAAGACATATGGGTACCGATTATAAAGTTACCATCGATGGAAAGAACTACAGCCCTCAGGAAATTTCTGCAATGATTCTTCAGAAATTAAAAGCAGATGCAGAGGCTTATTTAGGAGAAAAAGTTTCAGAAGCAGTTATTACCGTACCGGCTTATTTTAACGATGCACAGCGTCAGGCAACCAAGGATGCAGGAAAAATTGCAGGTCTTGATGTAAAACGTATTATCAACGAGCCGACAGCAGCAGCACTTGCTTATGGTCTTGATAATGAAAAAGAACAGAAGATCATGGTATACGATTTAGGCGGCGGTACATTCGATGTTTCCAACATCGAAATCGGTGATGGAGTAATTGAAGTACTTTCTACCAACGGCGATACCCGTTTAGGCGGAGATGATTTCGATAACCGTCTGACACAGTGGATGGTGGATGAATTCAAAAAGGCAGAAGGCGTTGACTTATCAGGTGACAAGATGGCTATGCAGAGATTAAAAGAAGCTGCTGAGAAGGCTAAGAAAGAATTATCTTCTTCCACCACAACCAATATTAACTTACCTTTCATTACTGCAACAGCAGAAGGTCCTAAGCATCTGGACATGAACTTATCCAGAGCTAAATTTGACGAACTGACACTTGATTTAATCGAGCGTACTGCGATTCCGGTACAGAGTGCATTAAAAGATGCAGGAATGACAGCAGCAGAGCTTGGAAAAGTACTTTTAGTTGGTGGATCTACCCGTATGCTGGCAGCTCAGGAAAAAGTAAAACAGCTGACAGGCAAAGAGCCTTCCAAGTCATTAAACCCAGATGAGTGCGTAGCAATCGGTGCATGTATCCAGGGTGGTAAGCTTGCAGGCGATGCAGGTGCAGGCGATATCCTTCTTCTTGACGTAACTCCGCTTTCCTTATCCATCGAGACAATGGGCGGCGTGGCTACCAGACTGATCGAGAGAAACACTACTATTCCTACAAAGAAGAGCCAGGTTTTCTCTACTGCAGCAGATAACCAGACAGCAGTTGACATTCATGTAGTACAGGGTGAGAGACAGTTTGCAAGAGACAACAAGACTCTCGGGCAGTTCCGTCTGGATGGAATTCCACCAGCAAGAAGAGGTGTTCCTCAGATCGAAGTTACGTTTGATATTGATGCCAACGGTATCGTTAACGTTTCCGCAAAAGATCTGGGAACAGGAAAAGAGCAGCATATCACCATCACCTCCGGATCCAACATGTCCGATACCGATATCGATAAGGCTGTAAAAGAGGCAGCTGAATACGAGGCTCAGGATAAGAAACGCAAGGATGCCATTGATGCAAGAAATGATGCAGATTCCATGGTATTCCAGACAGAGAAAGCACTTCAGGAAGTTGGAGATAAGATCGCAGATACAGACAAAGCAACTGTGGAAGCTGATTTAAATGCATTAAAAGAAGCAATCAACAGAGCTCCGTTGGAAGATATGACCGATGCTCAGGTTGAAGATATTAAGGCAGGCCGCGAAAAACTGATGAACAGCGCTCAGGCATTGTTTGCAAAGGTTTATGAGCAGGCACAGTCTCAGGCAGGCGCAGGCGCAGGTCCTGACATGGGAGCAGCAGATGCTTCTTACCAGGAAAGCGATGTTGTGGACGGAGATTACAAAGAAGTTTAATATTAAGTCGTTTGACAGGGCTTTGGGGAAAGTGTTGTAGGAATACAGCACTTTTTCCGCAGGAATAAATTCCTTACAATTATGAGAGGTAGACCTAAGATGGCAGAAAGTAAAAAAGATTATTATGAAATCCTTGGCGTTTCCAAAGATGCAGATGATGCAGCACTTAAGAAGGCCTATCGCGCATTGGCTAAAAAATACCATCCGGACACGAACCCTGGAGATACTGCTGCTGCAGAGAAATTCAAACAGGCTTCTGAAGCTTACAGCGTTTTAAGCGATCCGGACAAGAGACGCCAGTATGACCAGTTTGGTTCAGCTGCATTTGATGGAAGCGGCGGAGCTGGCGGTTTTGGCGGTTTTGATTTTAGCGGCTCCGATATGGGAGATATTTTCGGAGATATTTTTGGAGATATCTTTGGGGGCGGAAGAAGAAGCGCCCAGTATAACGGCCCGTTAAAGGGAGCAAATATCAGAACCAGCATCCGCATCAGCTTTGAAGAAGCGATTTTCGGCTGTGAACGGGAGATCGAGATCAATTTTAAGGAAGAGTGTGCTTCCTGCCATGGAAGCGGTGCAAAAGCGGGTACATCACCAGTAACCTGTCCCAAATGCAACGGGAAAGGCAAGATTATGTACACCCAGCAGTCCTTCTTTGGTCAGATTCAGAACGTACAGACCTGCCCGGACTGCGGCGGTACCGGTAAAGTGATTAAGGAAAAATGTCCGGACTGCTATGGTACAGGATATATCACAAAGAGAAAGAAGATCAAAGTCACCATTCCTGCCGGAATTGACAACGGACAGTCTGTAAGACTGGCTGGAGCCGGGGAGCCTGGAACCAATGGCGGAGAGAGGGGAGACCTTCTGGTTGAAGCAGTGGTTTCCAATCATCCCATATTTAAACGTCAGGATACCAGTATTTTCTCCACGGTACCCATTTCCTTTGCGAAAGCAGCACTTGGCGGCACCATACTGATAAAAACCGTAGACGGCGATGTAGAATACGAAGTTAAATCAGGAACACAGACAGATACCAAGGTGCGCTTAAAAGGAAAAGGCGTTCCTACTTTACGTAACCGTGCAGTCAGAGGCGATCACTATGTTACATTGGTGGTTTCCGTACCTGAACGTCTTACTGAGGCGCAAAAAGAAGCTTTGAAGAATTTCGATGAAGCCATGAACGGGAACCCGGACGGTGATAAACATAAAAAGAAGGGACTTTTTAAATAAAGCCTTTGAAAGTACATGTTACGGAGAAGGGAGAAGGTATGAGAGGGGTAAGAAAAAAAATAGTATGGGCAGCAGTCTTGTCAGGAATGATAATCCTGCTGTCCATGAATGCATGGGCGGATAATGGACAGACTGCCAGAGATTTTCCGGGCTGGAATGGTTCCGGCACCAAAATCGGCGGACCAGGTAACTCAGGTGATTACTTTGACTTCTGGGATGATGAGGATGAAGATGACGATGGACCGGGAAACCGCAGTACTGGAAGAGGATGGTATTATAGTCCTGCAGGCTGGTGGTTTCAGTATAGTGACGGCACATGGCCTTCTAACTGCTGGAAATTTATAAACGGCAGATGGTACCGCTTTGATCAGGGGGGACACATGGTCACAGGCTGGTATTCGGATCAGAATGGCGCAAAGTATTATCTAAATCCTGTTGATGATGGAATGCTTGGTGCCATGAGAACTGGCTGGCAGCTGATTGACAAAAAAGCATATTATTTTAACACCATGTCTGACGGAACACAGGGCAGACTTCTTTTGAATACAGTCACGCCGGATGGTTATCAGGTGGGGGCTGACGGGGCATGGGTTCCGTGAGGACTTTTTTGTATAAACGAAAAACAGGAGACATTTGAGATGACTGAATCATCAGCCGTTCCAAATTTCTCCTGTTTTTCATTACAAATTCTAATTGCCTTTAGATTGTAATTTTGTAAAAAAGATTCTGTTCCGGTCACAGACACTCAGGCGGGTGTGATGGAGTGTAATGCATCAAGGAATTTCGTTTACTTGATATTTTTTTTTGCCCTTATATCTGCTACGGAACAAAAGTCTTTTTCATCCGTTCTATTAGTTAATGCACCAAGTGGAAATTTTATTGCATTCTTTTTAAAAAAAAATAAAAAAATTATATTTTTTCCGGAATATGCTGGAGAAAGCCCGATTTTCTGCGCTTGCAACCCATATCATTGTATGTTATGATATCATGTGGTTTTCCTTGTGAAGGATTTTTATTCAGATAGGATTCGACGAAAGAAAGGAAACAGAAGATGAATCAATACTTAATTGTGTGTCCTCTTGTATTTCTGGCTGGACTGATAGATTCCATTGCCGGCGGAGGTGGACTTATTTCACTGCCTGCTTATCTTGCTGCGGGAATACCGCCGCATCTTGCAATTGGTACCAATAAGATGGGATCTGCCATGGGGACTGTGGTCTCTACGGCACGGTTTGCAAAAAATGGTTATATAAAAGTGAAACTGTCTTTGTGCGCAGCACTTCTGGCAATAGGAGGTTCTGTTATTGGAGCCCATTTATCCATGCTTGCAAGTGAGACGGTGTTAAAAACCATGATGTTAGTGGCACTGCCGGTTGTTGCGTTTTATGTATTAAAGAATAAAGATTTGGGAGAGCAGGAAGAAAATAAGGAAGTATCTGAGAGAAAAATGATTCTGATCACCATGGGGGCTGCCCTTGTGATTGGCTGCTATGACGGCTTTTATGGGCCTGGAACGGGAACGTTTTTGCTTCTCGTACTGACCGGTCTTGCAGGAATGGACATCAGAAGTGCTTCCGGAACCACCAAGGTGATTAATTTATCTTCAAACATTGCGGCTCTGACAACATTTTTAATAAATGGTAAAGTTTTAATTCCACTAGGTCTGGCAGCTGGTGTATTCTGTATTGCAGGACATTACATCGGTTCCGGACTTGTGGTGAAAAACGGGCTGAAGATCGTACGCCCTGTTGTACTTGTGGTTTTGTTGTGTCTCTTTGTGAAAATTATAAAAGGATAGGGAATCGTTATGAAATGGAAAAAATTTACTCTTACTACAACAACGGAGGCTGTTGATTTAGTCAGCAGCATGTTTGATGAAATTGGAATTGAAGGAATTGAAATCGAAGACAATATTCCTCTTACAGAAGCGGAAACGAAAGGGATGTTTATTGACATTCTTCCGGAACTGCCACCTGATGAGGGAGTGGCGAGAGTCAGCTTTTACTTAGATCCGGACTCTGATACCAATATAGAAGAGATGTTAATAAAGGTGGAAGAGGGACTTGATGAGCTTTCCATGTTTACGGATTTGGGAGCCCGCACCATTGAGACCAGCGAGACTGAGGACAAAGACTGGATTAACAACTGGAAACAGTATTTTAAACCATTTACTGTTGACGATATTTTAATTAAACCAACCTGGGAGGAGATCCCGGAAGAGCATAAAGAAAAACTTCTGATCGAAATTGATCCAGGTACTGCCTTTGGTACAGGACAGCATGAGACTACGCAGCTTTGCATTCGTCAGTTAAAAAAATATGTGAAACCAGGTGACCTTGTTCTTGATGTGGGTACCGGCAGCGGGATTCTTGGAATTACAGCACTTAAGCTTGGAGCCGGGGAAGTATTCGGAACAGACTTAGATGAAAATGCCATCACTGCCGTTATGGAAAATATGGAATCCAATCACATAGATCCAGAGAAATTTAAGGTTTTAAAAGGCAATATCATCAATGACAAAGAAGTAAAAGAGGCTGCAGGCTTTGAAAAATATGATGTAGTAGTGGCCAACATTCTGGCTGATGTCATTATTCCTTTACAGAAGGAAATTCCGGTTCATATGAAGAAAGGAACTGTCTTTATAACTTCCGGTATCATTAATATGAAGGAAGAAGCTGTAAAGCAGGCATTTGCTGCCAACGATGCCTTTGAACTGGTGGAGATTACCTATCAGGGAGAATGGGTTTCTGTGACAGTCAGAAAGAAATAGGTGCGCGTCCTGCGGACATACCTTTATGTCCAAAGAACATGGACAAGAAAGAGGAACGTCCTGCGGACATACCTTTATGTCCAAAGAAC